>NZ_JBFTMN010000007.1:0-271355 GCF_056397005.1 Pseudomonas sp. 05N431 | reverse complement strand
GCTCAGGGTGGCGGTGTAGGTAATCTGCCCACCTTCAACCACCGAACCCGTCGCGGTCAGGCTCAACCCAGTGTTATCGATCGAGTCGGTGATCGTCGTAACGGCCGGGGTGCTGCTTGGAGTCAGCTGCTCGAAGTTGCCACCGGTGGTGCTTTCGATGGTGGTGCTGACGGTGCTGCCGTTTTTGTAAACGTCATTGGCCGGGGTGTCGACCACCACCGAGCCGGAAGTCTTGCCAGCTTCGATGTTGATCACCGCGCCGTTGCTCAGCGTCACGCTCATGGCGGTGCCGGCTGGATTGGTCAGGGTCGCGGTGTAAGTGATCTGCCCACCTTCAACCGCCGAACCCGTCGCCGTCAGGCTCAGGCCGGTGTTATCGATCGAATCGGTAATCGTCGTAACGGCTGGCGTGGTGCTTGGTACCAGGTTTTCAAAGTTGCCACCGGTAGCCCCGGTGATGGTGGTGCTGACCGTACTGCCGTTTTTGTAAACATCGTTCGCTGGGGTGTCGACGTTCACCGTACCGGTGGTTTTGCCGGCTTCGATGGTGATGGTCGAGCCGTTGGACAGGGTCACGGTGACCGGCGTTTGTGCTGGGTTGGTCAAGGTGGCGGTGTAGGTAATCTGACCGCCTTCGGTGACGGTCGAGCCCGCCGTCAGGGTGACGGTGGTGGTATCAATCGTGTCAGTGACCTGTGTGACGGCGGGCGTCGGGTCAACGGTCAGCACCAGACCGGCACCCCCGGTGGTGCCGGTGACATTGACGGTGATCTGGTGCGGGTCGTTGTAGACGCTGTCATTCGGTGCCAACGGAACATTGACGCTGCCACTGACCTGGCCGGCCGGAATGACGATGACCGAGCCATTGGACAGGGTGATGCTCAGGTCTGTCAGCGGTGCCCGGGTGACGTTCGCGGTGTAAACCAGCACACCACCGGCTTCGGTGATGGTCGATGTAGCGCTCAAGCTCAGGGTCGAGCCAACCAGCACGTTGGTGCCGTTATTGGTGTTCTGGCCACCCGTAGTGACGTCGGTGGCAGAAGTACTTATGCCAATGCCTGCGGTCGGGAAACCAATGGTCGGGGCTACGCGGGCAGCTGTTTCGTCCAGAGCCACGAAACTGTGGCCTCCGCCAGCAGCACCGCCCGAGCCTGTTGCAGTAGGGCCCGCAGCGGCGGCTTCCATATCAGTGGTCGGGTCGGCGCCCGCGAGGATGGCTTGTTGCAGTTCTGCTACCGAAGGTGCGGCTTGCGCAGTGGCCTCAGCCAGGTCAGTACTGGAGTCCGGAGCGCTGCCGCTCCACTGGGTATCGCGGCCCAGGTCCAGCGTGCGGCCGTCGGCCAGTTCAAGCGTCACCGCGCCCGCCGGTCCGGTATCGAGCTGGTCGCCCGTGAACAGTCGGTCACCCTCAATCAGCACACGTCTGATGCCCTCCGGGGACACCGCGAAAACTTGACCAACAATGCTTTTGACGATGGCAACAACACTGCTCATTGAGGACTCTCCAGGTGTTCCGTTCAGTAGGCTTCCATAGACCTGAAGAGGCTGTCTGCCAATTCAGTCTGGACGTACTTTCAAAGTGGGGGCACATTAACTTGACGCTAGCTCGTCAATAATTTGGCTGATTTTTTTCGCTATTAACTTTATGCCAAACTATTGACCTTCTGGGTGCCATCCTAAACAATCGTCCCAGTAATGTCACATTGATATTTGTGTGGCGACCTGCCGGCAGTGTGTGACCCAGTTCTGGTTTTTAACTTTCCGACATACGGTCATTCCGGTTGCCATTTTTCCGTCGCAGCACTGCGATCTGCTGTGATTTGAGACAAGAAGTCCAGGGAAATTCTTATATGCGCTCACACCTGTTCAAGGCTCTACCCTTTGTCCTTGCCGCCAGTTTTGTACAAGCCCAAACCCTGCCCCAAGCCATGCAACAAGCACTGGATGTCCACCCGGAAGTCCAGGCTGGCGTGAACAGTCGTCTTTCTGCGGATTACCAGTTAAGAGCCGCGCAAGGCGGCTACTTGCCAAAGGTCGATCTGCTAGGGGGGTATGGTCGTGAAGGCACTGACAACCCGAGCACTCGTGCTGGCGCCGGCAACAATCATTGGGAGACCTTGAACCGCGGCGAGTCGAGCGTGCGCTTGCAGCAGATGGTGTTTGACGGTTTTGCGACATCCAGCGAAGTCGGGCGTCAACAAGCCACCGTCAACTCCCGCGCCTACTCGTTGCTGGGGACTTCCGAGCGCACCGCGCTGACCGTGGCCCAAGTTTACCTCGACGTGCTGACCCGTCGCGAGTTCGTGCACCTGGCCGAAGAGAACCTGAAGAGCCACGAACGGATCTTTGACCAGATCAAACTGCGCACCTCGCGTGGCGTGGGCAGCGGTGCTGACCTCGATCAGGCCGAAGCGCGTATGGCCCAGGCCCGCAACAACCTGATCACCGAGCAGACCAATCTTGCGGACGCCGAGACCAACTTCCTCAGCGCAGTGGGTCAGATGCCGGATCAACTGGAGCGTCCGGCACCCTTCCTTGCGCTGCTGCCGGCGAACCTGAATGAAGCCCGCCAGCAAATGCTTGAGAACAGCCCGGTGCTGCGTTCTGCAGAGTCTGATATTGCCGCGGCCGAGAAACAGTACGATGCTGCCAAGTCGACGTTCTACCCACGTTTCGATGCCGAACTGGGCCGCACCGCCGACAATAATCTGGATGGCATGGCCGGTCATAACAATGAATGGCAGGCCATGCTGCGCATGCGCTTCAACCTGTATTCCGGCGGCAGCAACAAAGCTGATCTGGAATCCAAGTCTTATCTGTCGAACCAGGCGCTGGATATCCGCAACAACGCCTTGCGCGTGTTGAACGAAGAGTTGGGACTGGCATGGAATGCGCTGAATAACGCGAACGCCCAAGTGCCGATCGCCCAGCAATATGTCGATCGCAGCAGTGCCGTACGCACCGCGTATCAGCAGCAGTTCAGCTTGGGTCAACGTACTTTGCTCGACTTGCTCGACAGCGAGAACGAACTGTTTACGGCTTCCCGTCGTCTGGCGGAAATCAAAAATATTCAGTTATTTACTCAATATCGAATCAAGGCGACCATGGGCGAATTGCTCAAAAGTCAGGGCGTGGTTGCACCCATGGCCTCCGTCGTGTCGAACGATGTGAAGCCCAAGGTCCAACTGCCCGGCATGAATTGAGCAGATCCTTCTAGTTAGTTAGCCAAGAGTGCCAAGCGTGGAATCAGAAGCCAGTCGAGTTCATCTCCGTCATGATCCACGCGCGTTGCACGACGATCCGTTACTGGACGGCCTGCTAGCCCTCTGCATGCTGCACCAGAAACCGGCGAGCGCGGCGATGCTGACCACCGGTCTGCCATTGCCCAAGCAGCGCCTGAGCGTCGAGTTGCTGCCGCGTGCTGCGGCCCGCGCCGGCCTGCAAGGGCGGGTGCTGCAACGCAAGCTGGCGCAAATTCCGGCGATTGCCATGCCGGCACTGTTGCTGCTCAAGGACGGTCGCAGTGCCGTGCTGCTGGGCTGGCTCGGCGATGACCAGGCGCGTCTGCTGCTCAGTGAAAGCGATGGCGGTGAAGTTCACGTCAACCGCGAACTGCTGGATGACGATTACACCGGGCAAGCATTTTTCGCCCAGCCTCAACATAAATTCGATGTGAACCACGGCACGCTGATCCCGCGTGCGCGTTCCTGGTTCCGCGACACCCTCAAGCGCTCGCGCTGGTTGTACGCCGACGCCATCGCCGCGAGTTTCCTGATCAACATCATCGCTATGGCCGCGCCGCTGTTCGTGATGAACGTCTACGACCGCGTGGTACCGAACCAGGCCGAAGCGACCCTGTGGGTGCTGGCTCTCGGCATCACCGGGGCTTACCTGTTCGACCTGATCCTAAAAAGCCTGCGCAGTCTGTGCCTGGACCTGGCCGGCAAAAAAACCGACCTGATTATCTCCGCGACGCTGTTCGAGCGGATCGTCGGCATGGCCATGAAGTACCGCCCGGCGCGGGTCGGCAGCTTTGCCCAGAACATCCACGAGTTTCAAAGCCTGCGTGACTTCCTCGCCTCGCTGACCCTGACCAGCCTGATCGACCTGCCGTTCACTTTGCTGATTTTCCTGGTGATCGCCCTGCTGGGCGGGCACCTGGTGTGGATTCCGGTGTTGGCGTTCCCGATTGCCCTGCTGATCGGCTACGCGTTGCAGAAGCCGCTGGTGGCGACCATGGAACGAACCATGGCGCTGGGGGCCGAGCGGCAGTCGAGCCTGATCGAAACCCTCGCCGGGCTTGATGCGGTAAAGGTCAACAACGCTGAAAGCGAGCGTCAGTATCAGTGGGAGCAGACCATTGGCACCCTCAGCCGCCTCGAGCTGCGGGTGAAAATGCTCTCCGGCCTTGCGATGAACATCACCCTGCTGATCCAGCAACTGGCCGGGGTGATCATGATCGTCTTCGGCGTTTACCAGATCATTGCCGGCAACCTCAGCATGGGCGGCCTGATCGCCTGCTACATGCTCAGTGGTCGGGCCCTCAGCCCGCTGGCGTCGTTGTCCGGCCTGCTGACCCGTTATCAGCAGGCGCGGGTCACCATGACCTCGGTCGACCAGATGATGGAGCTGCCGCAAGAGCGCAACTTCGAAGAGCGCCCGCTGAGCCGTAAAGTCCTGCAGGGTGGCATCGAGTGCCGTCAGTTGAACTTCACCTACCCGGGTCAGCAGAACCCGGCGCTGAAGAACATCAACCTGATCATCAAGCCGGGTGAAAAGATCGGCATCATCGGCCGTAGCGGCTCGGGCAAGAGCTCGCTGGCCAAACTGCTGGTCGGCCTGTATCAGCCGGACGATGGTGCGTTGCTGGTGGATGGTGTGGATATTCGTCAGATCGACGTCAGTGAATTGCGCCACAACATCGGTTATGTGCCGCAAGACATCCAGTTGCTCGCCGGTACGTTGCGCGACAACCTGGTGTCCGGTGCCCGCTACATGGAAGACGAACTGGTACTGCAATCCGCCGAACTGGCCGGCGTGCACGAATTCGCCCGTTTGCACCCGCAAGGCTACGAATTGCAAGTCGGCGAGCGCGGGCAAAATCTCTCGGGCGGTCAGCGTCAGAACGTGGCCCTGGCGCGCGCCCTGCTGCTCAATCCGCC
Source organism: Pseudomonas sp. 05N431 (assembly GCF_056397005.1). Lineage (NCBI taxonomy): Bacteria > Pseudomonadati > Pseudomonadota > Gammaproteobacteria > Pseudomonadales > Pseudomonadaceae > Pseudomonas > Pseudomonas sp. 05N431. Next base: position 266,193 of record NZ_JBFTMN010000007.1, on the reverse strand, counting down.
GATCCTGCTGCTCGACGAACCGACCAGCGCCATGGATAACACCGGTGAAGAACGCTTGAAACAACGCCTGCAAGCCGTCGTAGAAAACAAGACCGTGGTGCTGGTGACGCACCGGGCATCGTTGTTGTCGCTGGTCGATCGGTTGCTGGTGATCGATCGCGGGCAAATATTGGCTGATGGTCCAAAAGCCTCGGTGATGGAAGCGTTGAAAAAGGGGCAGATCAGTGTTGCTTAAGTCCGGAATGCGCGACTCGATCCGCCGCTACTTCAAAGGCTCCGACTCGCTGCAAGGCCAGCCCTTGCCCGAGGTGAACAAGGCGTTGATCGAAGACGCCCCGCGGGTGGTTCGCTTGACCATCTGGGCCATCATCGGCTTCTTCCTGTTCCTGCTGTTGTGGGCCAACTTTGCGGTGATCGATGAGGTCACCAAAGGCGATGGCAAGGCGATTCCATCCTCCAAACTTCAGAAAATCCAGAACCTGGAGGGCGGTATCGTCGCTGAACTCTTCGTTCGCGAAGGGCAAATCGTCGAAGCCGGTGCGCCGTTGATTCGTCTGGACGACACACGCTTTCAGTCCAACGTCGGCGAAACCGAAGCCGACCGTTTGTCGATGTTGCTGCGTGTAGAACGCTTGAGCGCGGAAGTCGACGACCGCCCGCTGAGCTTTCCTGACGACGCAATGAAAGCTGTGCCCGGTCAGGCCGCCAGCGAAAAATCACTCTATGAGAGCCGTCGCCAGCAATTGCACGATGAAGTCGGCGGCCTGCAGGAGCAACTCATCCAGAAACAACAGGAGCTGCGCGAATTCACCTCCAAGCAGGCGCAGTACCGCAGCGGTCTGGCGTTGCAACGTCAGGAAATCAACATGTCGGAGCCGCTGGTGGCTCAAGGCGCGGTGTCGCCGGTGGAAGTGCTGCGACTCAAGCGCGCCGAAGTCGAAACCCGTGGCCAACTGGACGCTACTACCCTGGCAATCCCCCGTGCCGAATCGGCGATCAAGGAAGTGCAGCGCAAGATCGACGAAACCCGTGGCAAGTTCCGCAGTGAGGCGCTGACCCAGCTCAACGAGGCTCGCACGGACCTGAACAAGGCGAAGGCGACCGGCAAGGCCCTGGAAGACCGCGTCAGCCGGACGCTGGTGACCTCGCCGGTACGCGGCATCGTCAAGCAGTTGCTGGTCAACACCATCGGTGGCGTGATCCAGCCCGGCAGTGACATGGTCGAAATCGTGCCGCTGGACGACACCTTGTTGGTGGAAGCGAAGATCCGTCCGCAAGACATCGCGTTTTTGCACCCGGGCCAGGAAGCCATCGTCAAGTTCACGGCCTATGACTACACCATCTATGGCGGGCTGAAAGCCAAGCTCGAACAGATCGGCGCCGACACCATCACCGACGAAGACAAGAAAACCACCTACTACATGATCAAACTGCGCACTGACCGCAGCCACTTGGGCACCGATGAGAAGCCCTTGCTGATCATTCCGGGCATGGTCGCCTCGGTGGACATCATTACCGGCAAGAAGACCATCCTCAGCTACCTGCTCAAGCCGATCATCAAGGCGCGGGCAGAGGCGTTGCACGAGCGCTAGTTTTCGGGTGGAACAGATGGCCTCATCGCGAGCAAGCTCGCTCCCACAGGGGATCTGCTGCGCACACAACATATGTGCCTGGCACGATCCAGTGTGGGAGCGAGCTTGCTCGCGATGACGGCCTCAGAAGCACAGCATTTCAAAAGCCATATCGTTATTCACTAACGGTATTTAAATTCGTGTTCTTATATCTATAAAGTCAAACCCTGCGTACCCACCGACCAATCGGCGTGCCGCACGAAATGAACCCACACGGGACCTCCGTGAGTTTCTGATCGACGCGCACGCCATTGAGCGTGCTCTGCGTGGGAGTGATGTATGCCTGTACTGTCCGCTTCGCCCAGCGCCGCGACCCTCGCGCCGCAATCCTTCGAGATCCGCCCGTTCAGCGGTGCTGTTGGCGCCGAAATCATCGGCCTGAACCTGGCCTTGCCCATCAACGACCAGGACTTCGCACGGATCCACCGCGCGCACCTGGACCACCACGTCGTGGTGTTTCGCGACCAGCGCATCAGCCCCGAACAACAGATCGCCTTCAGCCGCCGTTTTGGCGTGTTGCAGATCCATGTGCTCAAGCAATTTCTGTTGGCCCATCACCCGGAAATCCTCATCGTTTCCAACATCATCGAGAACGGCCAGGCCATCGGCCTCGGTGACGCCGGCAAGTTCTGGCACTCCGACCTGTCCTATAAAGAACTGCCGAGCCTGGGCTCGATGCTCCATGCCCAGGAGCTGCCATCCGAAGGTGGCGACACGCTATTCGCCGACCAGCACAAAGCCTGGGACACCCTGCCCGAAGCGTTGCGTAAAGCGGTCGAAGGACGCTCTGCCGCGCACTCCTATACCGCGCGTTACAGCGAGAACAAATTCGAAGGCAACTGGCGCCCGACCCTGACCCCGGAGCAACTGGCTCAGGTCAATGAAGTGGTGCACCCAGTGGTTCGCACTCACCCGGAGAACGGCCGCAAGGCGCTGTTCGTCAGCGAAGGCTTCACCACCCGCATTGTCGGTCTGCCGGAAGACGAAAGCCGGCAACTGCTGGCCGAACTCTACGCCCACAGCGTGTTGCCGGAAAACATCTACCGCCATCAATGGCAGCCCCACGACCTGGTGTTCTGGGACAACCGCTCGCTGATTCACCTGGCCGCCGGTTGCCCGAGCCATCTGCGCCGCAAGCTCTACCGCACCACCATCCAGGGCGACGCGCCTTTCTGATCGGCTGCATTTCGGAGATACCTGCCATGTCCAAACGTATTTCATTCGCGCCGCTGGCTGCTGCCATCGGTCTGGGGTTCAGCCTGCTCGCCGGGAGTCTGCTCGCACCGACTGTGGCGCACGCCGAAGGCGAAATCCGCATCGCCGAACAGTTCGGCATCGTTTACCTGCTGCTCAATGTGGTCCGCGACCAGAACCTGATCGAGAAGCACGGCAAAGAAGAGGGCATCGACATCAAGGTCGACTGGACCCAGCTCTCCGGTGGTGCGGCAGTCAACGACGCGTTGCTCTCGGGCTCCATCGATATTGCGGGTGCTGGTGTTGGCCCGTTACTGACCATCTGGGACCGCACTCACGGCAAGCAGAACGTCAAGGCCGTGGCCTCGCTCGGCAACTTCCCGTACTACCTGGTGAGCAACAATCCGAAGGTCAAAACCATCGCCGATTTCACCGAGCAGGACCGTATTGCGGTGCCGGCGGTCGGGGTTTCCGTGCAGTCACGGTTCCTCCAGTACGCCGCCGCCAAGCAGTGGGGCGACAAGGAATTCAATCGCCTCGACAAGTACACCATCGCCGTCCCGCACCCGGATGCCACGGCGGCGTTGATCGCCGGTGGCACTGAATTGACCGGGCACTTCTCCAACCCGCCGTTCCAGGATCAGGCGCTGGAAAACCCCAACGTCCATGTCGTGCTCAACACCTATGACCTACTGGGCCCGAACTCGCCGACCGTGCTGTTCGCCACCGAGAAATTCCGCAACGAGAACCCGAAAACCTACAAAGCCTTCATTGAAGCCCTGACCGAAGCCGCCGCGTTCGCTCAGAACGACAAGGGCGCGGCGGCGGACACTTACCTGCGGGTGACCAAAGCGAAAATCGACCGCGCCGCGTTGCTGAAAATCATCGACAACCCGCAGTTCGAGTTCAGCGTCACGCCGAAAAACACGTATCCATTGGCCGAATTCCTCTACCGCGTCGGCGCGATCAAAAACAAACCGGACTCGTGGAAGGACTACTTCTTCCAGGACGCCAAACCGCTGCAAGGGAGCTGATTGCCATGAACGCTCTCTTGCAAGGCCACGCGGCCAGCAATCCGATCGCCAGCACACAGGCGTTGCTGGCGGTCGATCACGTCAGCCTCGAATACCGCACGCCGCAACGAGTGGTGCGGGCAACGCATCAGGTCAGCTTCGAGGTCGACCCCGCCGATCGTTTTGTGCTGCTTGGCCCGTCCGGCTGTGGAAAATCGACCTTGCTCAAGGCCGTCGCGGGGTTCATTGCACCCTGTGAAGGGCAGATCCGCCTGCAAGGGCAGGCCGTCAGTGCGCCGGGGCCTGACCGGATTGTGGTGTTTCAGGAGTTCGATCAACTGCCACCGTGGAAAACCGTCAAACAGAACGTGATGTTCCCGCTGCTGGCTTCGAAAACCCTCAAGCGTCGCGAGGCTGAAGAACGGGCGTTGCACTACCTCGACAAGGTCGGGCTGGCGGCATTTGCCGATGCCTATCCACACACCTTGTCCGGTGGCATGAAGGCGCGGGTGGCGATTGCCCGGGCCTTGGCCATGCAGCCGAAAATTTTGCTGATGGATGAGCCATTCGCCGCGCTCGACGCGCTGACCCGACGCAAGATGCAGGAGGAATTATTGCTGCTCTGGGAGGAGGTGCGTTTCACCCTGTTGTTCGTCACCCACTCCATCGAAGAGGCGCTGGTGGTGGGGAACCGGATCCTGTTGCTGTCACCTCATCCTGGTCGGGTGCGGGCGGAAATCCACAGCCATCAATACGATTTGCAGAGCCTTGGCGGCGTGGCGTTTCAACAGTCGGCACGACGTATTCATCGGCTGTTGTTCGATGAAGGCCAGTCTGCCGAGAGCGATCTCGAACTGGATTTTAACGATATCCGCATCGCTTATTGAGCGGCTGGAGGAGTGCCCGATGAGCCATTCATCGACTGTACGTCAAGAATACGAAGTTGAGTTGCAACCCCTGTCGAGCGTTGCGCTGGAGCGCGAATTGCCCCTTGGCCAGCGTCTCTGGCAGCAGGGCTGGTTGCGTAAGAGCCTGATCCTGATTCTGCTGGCGGTATTGTGGGAAGCCGTCGCCCGCTATCAGAACAATGACCTGTTGCTGCCGAGCTTCCTGCAAACCAGCAGTGCGCTGTATGACGGACTGCTCAGCGGAGAGTTGTTGGGCAAGGTCGGGATTTCGCTGGTGGTGCTGCTCAAGGGGTATCTGATCGGTATCGTCCTGGCGTTTGCCTTGACCACGCTGGCCGTGTCGACCCAGTTCGGCCGCGACTTGCTGAGCACCCTGACCTCGATGTTCAACCCATTGCCGGCGATTGCCTTGTTGCCGTTGGCACTGCTGTGGTTCGGGTTGGGGCAGAACAGTCTGATTTTCGTGCTGGTGCATTCGGTGCTCTGGGCCTTGGCCCTGAACACTTATGCGGGGTTTCTCGGGGTCTCGGAAACCCTGCGTATGGCCGGCCGCAACTACGGCCTGAAGGGCATCCGGTTTGTGCTGTTCATCCTGATTCCCGCCGCGTTGCCGTCGATCCTCGCCGGGCTGAAAATCGGCTGGGCCTTCGCCTGGCGCACGCTGATCGCCGCCGAGCTGGTGTTCGGCGCCACCAGCGGCAAGGGCGGCCTGGGCTGGTACATCTTCCAGAACCGCAACGAGCTGTACACCGACAAGGTGTTCGCCGGGCTGGCGGTGGTGATCCTTATCGGTTTGCTGGTGGAGAACCTGGTGTTCGACACTCTGGAGCGAGTGACGGTGAAGCGCTGGGGGATGCAGCGTTAGGCTACCGATTCTGCAAAAACACCACATACCCACGAAACCACTCACTGTCCTTCAAATACCCCGGTTCCTCCCATTCGCCGCCCTGAATCAGTCCGACCTTGAACGGCAAGCCGAGTCTGTTCAGCCTCGGCAGGTAGGCGGCGTAGTTGGGGATGCTGTGGCGGCCCTGGTAGGTTTGCACCACCACTTCGTCGACCACGCCTTTGAGTTGGCCGATCACCTGCGGATCGGCGTGGCTGCTCCAGTCCATCAGGCCGGTGATGCTCAGGCGATACTGGGCGGGCAGGCGTTGGCGCAGGTCTTTGAGGAAGCTGACGTATTCGTCGAGATAGCGGGTGCGGGCGTCGAAGTCGATCTGGATGCCGACCACCGGGTTACCCGCTTGCTGCCAGCGCTGCACCTGTCCCAGCAATTGCTGATAGACCGGCTCCGGCCAGTGCAGGGTGTGGGCGCGGTAGGTGACCCAGACTTCGCCCTGGGTCAGGCGCGGGATGGCGATGCCTTGGGCGATGAAGCGCACGCCGCGCTGTGGCGTGCGGCGTGATTCGCTGATCTGCCCTTGCAGGACGTACAGGGTTTTGGCCTGGGCCAGCACTGGTTGCGTGTTGACCCCGCTCCACAGCCAAAAAGCGTCGTACTCGCGGGCGTCGACGGCCGCAAAGGCCGGGGCGCTGACCAGCAGTGCGAGCAGCGCCAGGCCTTTGAGGAAATCCCTCATGGCTTACCAGTAGTACTGCAGCGACTTGCCCCACTGGGTGTCGGCAAAACCGCTTTTCAACTGGCGGAACCAGGCCTTGCGCACAGCCGGTTCGACATCCTTGCCGCCACAGCTGTTATTGCCCGAGGGCGCATAGCAGTTGATGGCGCGGAACAGAGCGTAAGCGCGGTCTTCCTTCGGCGCTTTGGCGTTGTCGATGACTTGGCGATAACCTTCGTGCCGAGAGTAGATCTCGCCTTTGAATGCCGACCCCGTGGCGCCGAGTTCGGATTTGTTGGGTTTGGCTTCCAGCGGTGAACTGTCGAGGTCATTGCGCAGGATGAACTCACCCAGGCAGTTCAGGCCTTTGGGGTTCTTGCCGTCCGCCTGAAGGGTCGCGGCAATCTCGGCGATGCTCGGGCAGTGGTAACCCGACTCAGCCTTGTCACCCTGCCAGCGGAACATCGTCAGCGGCTGACCGGTGCGGTAGAAATAGCCAATGCTCACACCGAGTTTGTCCGTCGACGGCTCGGCCGGCAGGTGTTTGAAGTCTTCGGCAAACTCGGCGTATTGATTGCGCAGCAACTCTTTGTAGAGCAGCACGAACAGCGCGCTGTTGCGCTCGGTGGCGTCTGCGCCCTGGCTGAATTGCTGACGCAGCAGTGGGGCGTCGGCCACTAGCCGTTGCAGGCGATAACGCACGGCAGGTGTCTTGATCGGTGAGTCGGCGGCGAACACTTTGCCCAGCCGCTGGCTGAGCTCGTAGTTGAAGGCCAGCGCCAGTTCGACCTGCTCACGCTGCAACGGCTGTTTGACCTTGCCCAGCAACTCCAGCCACAGTGCTTCGGCTTCCGACCATTTGTGCTGTTCATGCAGGGCAATGCCGCGCAGTACTTGCTGGCTGAAGGCAAGGTAATCGAGCTTGTCCGGGACGCTGCCCGGGAGGATGTTCAGTGCCTGCTCGGGACTTTTCTCGAGGTACACCAGCACCGCGGCTTGCAGGTAGTCGTAGAGCGCCGGTTGCTCGGCGAACGAGGCTTTCTGCGCTTGCAGAGCCTTGAGGTTGAAAGGCGTCTGGTAGGTGCCGATGCTCAGCAAGTCTTTGACCGCCAACAGCAGTGGCGCCTGAATACCGTTATCCGGCTGGGTCAGCAGTTTACTGTCGACCTCTTCCACCAGTTCCGGCAGGGTTTTGTTGCGCTGGGCGTCAGTGGCCTGGGTGAGTTGCCAGGCGTAGTCATCGGCGAGTTTCTGATCTTCGCCAGCCAGCCAGTGCACGCGGCGGATCAGGCCTTTGGCCGACGCGCTGTATTCGCCCTGTGGATAAGTTTTCAGATAGGTCTCGAAACCGCTTTCGGCCAATTGCAGGTTCGCGTTATCCACATGCTCGAGCGTCGGCAGGCCCATCTCGTCGAAAGCGTTTTGCTGGGCCGCGTTGAGCGCAATGCGCGCGGCCATGTACAGCGCGGTTTCCTTGAGCCAAGGCTGTTCGCTGGTGTTCAGGCTGGCGAAGGTTTGTGTGGCCTCGGCGAACTGGCCGCCATAGAACTGCGCCGCGCCGCGCAGGTACGTGAGGAAGGCTTTACCCGGTTCCGAAGTGATTGAAGCGGGCAGCAGGCTGTTCAGTTGATCGGCTTCCCAACTGCATGCGGCGAGCATCTGGAGGCGGCTTTGCGCCAGGCTTTGGCGTTCTTCGGCCGGCAGTTGAGTGGTTTTCAGCAGTTGTGTGAGGAACGCGGCGGCGCTCTCTTCACTGTTGCTGCGGCAGCGGCTGCCTTCGCCTTCGATGAACTGATTGCCGGCAATGGTCGAGGCTTCGTGGCTGATGCCGAGTTGGCGCAGTGGCTCATCGAGCACTGAAACCGGGGCCGATTCAGGGGGTGGCGTCGGTGCAGGAGCTGACGGTGAGTCGAGACGTCCGAGATCGAACGGCACCAGGCCGTAGCCGGCCTCGCGGTCAAAATCACTCAATGGCGCCGGGTTCAGCGCTAGCGCGCCCTGATCGGAGAGCAACAAGCGCAAATTGGCGCGGCTGTCGTTGCCAGGGTTGAGGAAAGCCACATTGTTGCAGCGCCCATCACCGCCGAGCGACAGTTCAGGCGTGCAGGCGTCCTGATCGTAGCTGGCGTGGGCCGGGAGTGCGCAGGTTGTGGCAAGTGCCAGAGCGAGGGGCGACAGAAGACCGATACGCATGAATTGTCCTTAATCCGCAAACGCTGAAATCGAGGCCGCGATCATACCTCGCGCTGATCTCGATTTAGCAGTGCCGAGCCGCAATTTCGGGCAGTGATGGCTAATTGCTTGACGCTTGTTGAAGCTGTCGTAGACTCCGACCATCTGTCAGGGAGACACGGCTATGCAGCGTTTTCGTGGTTTGGCGTTAGGTTTGATCGGGCTGGCAGGCGTGGCACAGGCGCAAACGCCCGTGCCAGACGATCCGCTGCTGGAAAACAGCAGCACAGGCAGTCATGCCACAACCAGCAGCGAAGCTCGCGGTGTGTTGCGCGCTCGCGATCAAGCGGTGCTTGCCAGTGAACTGCCCGGCAGAATTGTCGAGTTGCCGTTCAGTGAAGGCGAGTCCTTCAAGAAGGGTGACACCCTGGCGCGTTTCGACTGCTCGGCCTTTCAGGCGCAGCTCAACGCCGCGCAGGCCGCCAGCCGTGGTGCCGGCGAAGAGTTGGCGCACAACAAACAACTCGCTTCGCTGAACTCGGTCGGACGTTTCGAAGTGGCGCGAGCCGAAGCCAAACTCAGCGAAACCCAGGCGCAATCTCAGGTTTATCAGGTTCAGGTCAAACGCTGCAGCGTCGTTGCGCCGTTTGACGGCCAGGTCGTCGAACGCAAGGTTCAGCGTTATGAAAGCGTCGCTGCCGGTGCGCCGCTGCTGGACATCGTCGACAACCGCAGCCTGGAAATCCACCTGCTGGTGCCGTCGCGCTGGATGGGCAAACTCAAGCCCGGACAGACCTTCAGCTTCGTTCCCGATGAAACCGGCCAGCCCATCGACGCCACGGTGAAACGCCTCGGTGCGCGAATCGACGAAGGTAGTCAGACCTTGCTGCTGGTCGCAACGGTGCCCAACGCCAGCGGCTTGCTGGCCGGGATGAGCGGCACGGCGCGCTTCGCGGAGCTCAAATGAACGCGCCCGTCACGGGTGGCGCCGAGCAGGTCTTCGCGCGCTTTCTGGAGCTGGAGCGCCAGACCCGCGCCGCGCGCACTACTGAACAACTGGCTTACAGCCTGGCCAATGACGGTCAATCCTTGTTCGGTTTTCGTCACGCGGCGCTGATGATTGCCGGCAAGGTGCGGGCGATCACCGGTGTCAGTGCCGTGGAGCCGAATGCGCCGTTTGTAGCGTTCGTCGAGCAAGCGGTGGCGCAGTTGTTCAAGCTCGAGCTGGTGAAACAGGCGCGGGTTATACCGGCCTCTGCGTTAAGCGGTCCGATTCAGGCTGACTGGCAAAGCCTTTCTGCCGCACAAGTTTTTTGGCTGCCGCTGATTGATCGCCAGGGCCAGGTATTCGGCGGTGTGTGGCTGGCTCGCGATGTGCCGTGGAATCCGTCCGAGCAAGTGCTGTTGTCGCAACTGGGCGACACCTACAGTCACGCCTGGCTGGCGCTGCAACCGCGTCAACCGTGGCGCTTGCGCTGGACTCGCAAGCGTCAGGTTGCCTTGGCGGCGGTGCTGGTGCTGGGGTTGTTGATTCCGGTACGCCAGTCGGTGCTGGCGCCGGCCGAAGTCGTGCCGCTCGGCGGTCGAGTGGTGGCGGCACCGTTGGACGGGGTGATCGCCGAGTTCCTGGTCAAACCCAACCAGAATGTTAAAACTGGCGACCTGTTGCTGCGCTTCGAAGGCACCACGCTCAAAGCCCAGGCCGATGTCGCCGACCGGGCCTTGGGCGTGGCGGAAGCCGAGCTCAAGGCCAACGCCCAGCGCGCCTTTGCCGACGCCGAATCGAGTTCGAAAATTGATTTGCTGGCCGCGCGGGTCGAGCAGAAACGCGCTGAACGCGATTACGCCCGTGAACTGCTCAAACGCAGTGAAGTACGTGCCGAGCGCGACGGCATTGCAGTGTTCGCCGACGCCGAACGCTGGACCGGCAAACCGGTGCAGACCGGCGAACGACTGATGGAAATCGCCGACCCGAGCCAGGCGGAATTGCGCATCGAACTGGCGGTCGGTGATGCGATTGCACTGGAACCGGGGGCGCAGGTGGCGCTGTTTCTCGACAGTGATCCGTTGCAACGGCATTCGGCCAGGCTCGAACGCTCGGCCTATGAAGCGCAACCGACGGCCGGCGGCCAGTTGGCGTATCGGCTCGATGCCAGTTTCGAGGCCGCGCCGCCGCGTATCGGCTTGCGCGGTACGGCGAAAATCTTCGGCGATCGCGCGCCGCTGGCGCTGTACCTGTTGCGCAAGCCGCTGGCCGGCTTGCGCCAAAGCGTAGGTCTCTAGATGACATTACCCAGCCTACGCGCCGATTTACAGTTGCAGATGGCCGCCCCGGCGCTGGACGGGTCGCCGCGCTGGACCTTGGCCGACCCGCTGCGCGGGCGCTACTTCAAGCTCGGTGCCGCGGCCATGCGCTTGCTGCGTCATTGGTCGTTGGGCGATCCCGAGCAAGTGCTGCGCGCCGCCAATCGCGAACCGGGTTTACCGCTGGACGTCACGGAGCTTGAGCAGTTGCTGAGTTTTCTGCGCGCCCACGACCTGATTTCCGCCCTCGACCCGCAACAGCGCGACAGTTATGGCCTCAAGGCCGCGGCGCAACGTCAGAGTGTGTGGCAGATCTTGCTGCACCAATACCTGTTCTTCCGGATTCCACTGTGGCGCCCTGACGCGTTCCTCAATCGCGCCTGGCCGTGGCTTGCGCGCTTTGGCCCCGGGGCGCTGCGCTATGGCTTGCCGCTGACCCTGGGCCTGGGGGTATTTCTGGTGTCGCGGGACTGGCAGCGCTTTATCGCGACCTTCCCGCACTTGTTCAGTCTCGGCGGTGCGTTGGCGTTCGGGGTGGCGTTGTTCTTCGCCAAGCTCTGTCACGAGTTTGGCCATGCCTTCATGGCCAAACGCGCTGGTTGTCGGGTGCAGAGCATGGGGGTGGCGTTCATGGTGCTGCTGCCGATGTTTTACACCGACGTCAGTGACGCCTGGCGGGTCAATGATCGGCGCGCGCGGTTGCTGATCGGCGCGGGTGGGGTGCTCGCCGAGTTGTTGCTGGCGTGTATCGCGTTGCTCGCCTGGTCGCTGTTGCCGGACGGGCCGGCGCGGACGGCGGCGTTCATGCTCGCCAGCGCCACCTGGCTCACCACGCTTGCGGTCAACCTGAACCCGTTCATGCGCTTCGATGGTTATTTTTTGCTCAGCGACTTCTGGGAAGTGGACAACCTTCAGGGCCGGGCATTTGCCTTGTGTCGTTGGCGATTGCGCGAGGTGCTGTTCGGTTATGGCGCGCCGGCACCGGAGCCTTGGTCGCCATCGATGCAGCGGCGTTTGCTGTGGTGGGGATACGGCTCGTGGCTGTGGCGCGCGGTGCTGTTTTTCGGGATTGCGCTGGCGGTGTATCACCTGTTCTTCAAATTGTTGGGGATCTTCCTGATGATGGTCGAGCTGGTGTGGTTCATCTTCTTGCCGATTGCGCGTGAATGGCGCGAATGGTGGAGCCGCCGCGAACAGGCCCATGCACCGCGGGCGTTACTCAGCGGTTTGGGATTGTTGGCGGTGATTGCCGTGCTGGTGCTGCCGTGGCGCAGCGCGGTGGAATTGCCGAGCATGCTGGAAGCTGGCCGGGTCAGTGCCTTGCATGCGCCGGTGGCGGCACGGGTCAAGCAGTTGAATGTTCGCGACGGGCAGATCGTCGCCCAGGGCGATGTGTTGATTGAGCTGGAGTCGCCGGACCTGGATTCGCGTCAGGCCATCGCGCGCCGGGAAATCGAGATCCAGCAATTGCAGATGCGCCGTCAGGCCGGACGTAGCGAAACCGCCGCCGATGCCGGCATCGTCGAACAGCGGCTGGCAGAGGCGGTGGCCGAGTATCGCGGTTTGGCGGCGCAGCGCGAACGCCTGCTGCTGCGGGCGCCCCAGGCCGGTCAGGTGCGCGATCTGCTGCCGCAATTGGCCGTTGGCCGCTGGTTGTCGCCCAAGGAGACGCTGGCCCGGGTTGTCGAAGAGGGCGCGCGACTGCGCGGTTATCTGGTCGAAGCCGAGCTGTGGCGGGTTGCACCCGGTGCGACGGGACGGTTTATTGCCGAGGACCCGATGCACCCGGCGGTGACGGTCGAGTTGACTGAAATCGATACCAACGGCGCGGCGGTTGTCGATCAGGAAGCGCTGACCTCCGACCACCACGGGCCGATCGCCGTGCGCCGCGATCAGAGCCAGCGCGCCGAGCCTGTGCAAGCGCAATACGCGGTGCGGCTCAAGGTGCTCGACGGCATTGTCACTCCGGTGCAGCCATTGCGCGGCGTGGTGGTGTTACAGGGTCGCAGTGAATCATTGCTGGGCACCGCCTGGCGCCGATTGGCGGCGTTGGGCGTGAGGGAGAGTGGTTTTTAGCGCAAGGAGAATCACGATGCTGAACAACAATGCCAATGCCGCAGACGGTTTGGTGGTGCGCCCGTCGCGGGCGACCGACGGGCCGTTTCTGGAAAGCCTCTATCACGCGGCGCGCCCCGATCTGCAATGGATCGATGGCGAACGCGAGCTGGTCGAGGAGGTCATCGCCCAGCAGTTTCGGGTGCAGGAGCAGGGGACCGGGGAGCGTTTCCCCAACGCGATGCACTATGTGGTCGAGAAGCTCGACACTCCGATTGGCGCATTGACTACCGAGTTTGGCAGCAACGAAATCCGCGTTCTGTACCTGGCATTCATTCCAGCGGCCCGTGGCAAGGGCTATGGCCGCACGGTGTTGCAAGGTGTGCAAAAAGCCGCCGAACAGGTCCGCTGCCCGGTGAGCACGGTGGTCTGGGCCAGCAACCCCCATGCGCGCCAGCATTACCTGGCGTTGGGCTTTCAGGTAGAAGAACAAAATCCGGCGGCCGAGCGGCTGGTCTGGTATCCCGGCCAGCCGCAGATTCTGGTCAGTTGAAGGTAATGTAGAAATACGCCCGGCTTGCGTCGCGCCCCAGGGCCAGGGTGCGCGATACGAATATGCCTTCGATACGACCCAGCTCAGGCAAGTCGATGGCACAGAGTCCATCGACGAACGAGGTGGGCTGCCCACTGCTCAAGGTCACGCCAAAAGGCATTCGGCTGCCCTCTGACAAGCGTGCCCTTGGTACGTCCTCTACCGATTCGACGATCACCGGCAGTTCGCTGCCGTCCTCCAGATACAACGTGCTGGGTTTTTCCACCAGCTGTCGAAAATGATCGCTGTTGATCTGTTGCTGCATGGCCTGGCTCCAGAAAAGTAAAGAGCCGGGGCCTTGGGCCCCGGCAGCACATTCAGTTGCGAGACGGGAAAAGACCGTTGAGGCACATGCTGAAATTCAGCACCAGGAACGGGTTCATCGTGTCCATGGGCACGCCACCGCCGATGGGCGCCACGGAGACGGCGACGTTGACTGAGCCGCCAACGCTGGTGCTGACACCTTGCAGTGGCACGGGCGCAGTGCCCTGTGCGGTGGAGTAAATATTGGCCGTGCCCGGGCCGCCGCTGGAGGCACCGATAAAGGCATTGGTTGTTGAGGGCACGCTCGCGGGGGTGGCAGCGACACTGGCCAGGTTGACGGTCGTGGTGGCGGTCAGGTTCGGGGTGCCGACGGCGGTCGCCGTGGGTGTGTGGATGGGCAGGTTGCTCACCGTGGCGGCGGTTTTTTCGGCGCCGGAGGCGGTGCCGATCACCCGTGGGGTGAGGTTCAGGCCCAAGCCCTGACACAGGGGCAGGCGCCCGCGCAGGTCCGGCAGCATGAAATTTGTCGTGCCGTTGCCGCCGTAATTGGTGCCGAGCAAGGCGAACAGCGCCTGGAACTGGCCGACTTGCATGGTCTGCCCGTTACACAGCGCCCAGCCGCTGGGTGGATAGTTGAAAGCAAAGGTCTGGATGGTTCCGGTAAACACTTCCATGGTTGTTATCCCTGTGTTTTTTGGAGGAGGCCGGCGTGTCCGCCGACCACCGATCAGCGTAGCCGCTAAGACGAATGCCGCTACATTGCGTGCGTGCAGGGAATGGGGCAGCATCCACACCCAAATCAAGGTCCAAGCCTTATAGGACCTTTTCGATCACCCAGGGGGACAGATGGAATACCGAAGAGAAACAGAGCTTGCCGGCAAGCCTGATGCGTGTGCTGCGCGCACTCGGCTGACGGCCTCGGCGCGTCTGTTTCAATGGCTGACCGATTACGGGATCTGGCCAATTTTGCTGTTGGCGGCGTTCGTGCGGTTTTACGACCTGACAGCGGCCGCGATTTGGGGCGATGAAGGCTCCAGCCTGCTGATGAGCCAGTACGACCTGGCCGGGATCTGGTTTCACGCGGCCCGTGATGTGCATCCACCGCTCTACTTCATGGTGCTGCACGGCTGGATCGAATTGTTTGGCGACAGCATGCTCTCGATCCGCGGCCTCAGTGCCCTGCCGGGGATCGCCACGGTCGCAATGGGTGTCTGGTTGGTACGGTTGATCGCCAACCCGCGGGTGGCGTTGCTGGCCGGGTTGTTGCTGGCGCTATTCCCCTCGGCGGTGCGTTACAGCCAGGAAGTGCGGATGTATTCGCTGCTGGGCGTGTTGCTGCTCGGCGCAACGATTGCACTGGTGTATTGGATCAAGCAGCCCCAGCGCGCACGGTATCTGGTGATCTATGCGCTGTTGATGGCGGCGGCGTTTTACACCCACTACTTCACGGCCCTGTGCGTGATTGCCCATTGGTTGTACCTGCTGGTACTGCGGGTGCAGCCAGGTGAGCGGTTGCGGCACATCAACCGCCCGGGCTGGTGGCTGACGAATGCGGCGATCGTGCTGCTGTTTCTGCCGTGGGTCCCGCAGTTGCTGAGCCTGGTTCAGCACATGCCGGAACTCAAGGCCAGCGGCGATGTGGGCTGGGAAGATCCGGTCACTCTCAGCTCCCTGCCGTCCATGGTCTGGACCTTCATGATCCAGAGCGATGATGACTTCCTGCCCAGGTCGGTGTTTTTCGCACTGCCGGTGCTGTTGCTGGCTGTGATCGTGTTGACGGTGCTGCGTGATCGTAGCGTCTACCGCTGGAGTGCCTTGCTGGCGATTTATGCGGTGGTGCCGCTGGTGCTGGTTTTCCTGGTGTCGTTCATTTCGCCGGTGTTTATCGAACGCTACGTGACAGCCTTCGCGCTGGGGTTGCCATTGATCATGGCCCTGAGCGTCGATGGCCTGAAAAAAGGGGCTCGGATGCTGGCCCTGGCATTTCTCATGCTGTTTATCGGTATTGAAGGGGTGGGCCTGAAAAACAACGCGACGGCCGATCCAAATGACCAGCTCAATCTGACGGTGGAGTTCATCAATCAGCATTACGAGCAGGGTGATCAGGTCGTCATCAGTGATCTGCTCTGGTACATGCCGTACGTCTACTACGATCGCACCGTCGTCCAGCCACGGCTCTTTACTCCGCCCTTGGCCAACGGCACGTCCAGCCGCCCGAATGCCTACGGTTTCGGTACGCTGGTAGAGGAAGCCGCCGACAAGATTTACCTCGATCGGCTCACCGACCTGCCGCCCGAAACGCACCGTGTGTGGTTGTTCAGCACCGCTGACCAACCTGATGAATTCGCACCATTGCCCGCCGATTGGCAGAAGATCAGCGAAAAAGTCGCCGGAAATGCGCGGGCGCGGTTGTTTGTCATCAACAGCCCTAAAAAATAACGGGTTAGAGCACGCTTATAGCTGAAGACCATACTCGATCGGCTAGATCAGGTATTTGTTGTCCAGCGCCAGGTTGCGATGCTTGCGCCCACGTCCGTAGCAGCTGCCGAGCCTGCGAGGCTGCGTTCGAGGACGAAGTCCTCGCAAATCCTGCATATGTGGTTTGCTGGAAGGAACGCATTGCCTGATTCACGACCGCTTCGCGGCCGAACGCAGCCTCGCAGGCTCGACAGCTGCTACGGGCGTGGTGATACCCACGGTCATCGCCGGTAAGGCGGCATTTGCAAGGCAGTTACCAGCTTAAACGTTTCACTCTGTCCGCTTTCGTTACAACCACACCTTCCACAAGGTTTTAGTTCCAATTTGATATCAAAACACCACTAGTCGGATCCAAAATCGTAGGCTACGCTTTGTCCTACAAAGGACTGACGACTACGGTGAAGGGATTGCAAAAGTTCCACTTTATCTCCGGTTTGCCCCGCTCAGGCTCGACCCTGCTTTCTGCGATTCTGTTGCAGAACCCGCGTTTTCATGCCGGCATGACCAGCCCCGTCGGATCGCTGTTCACCAGCGTTCTGGAGCAATGCAGTGCCGGCAGCGAATTTGGCGCGGTGATCGATACCCCGCTCCGCCGTCGTCTATTGCGCGGTCTGTTCGACTCCTTCTATGCCGATCAGGCAGATACACCCGTTATCTTCGATACCAATCGCCAATGGTGCTCGCGTCAGCCTGCGCTACGGGAGCTGTTTCCCGAGGCCAAAACCATTGCCTGTGTGCGCAATGTCGCCTGGGTGATGGACAGCCTCGAGCGTCTGTACCGCGCCAATCCGTTCGAGAACACCAAGCTGTTCAATGACGAAATCGAGCGCAATACCGTTTACAGCCGTTGCGAAACCCTGGCGCAGCGCAATCGTCTGGTGGGGTTTGCCTGGACGGCGTTGAAAGAGGCTTATTACGGCGAAAACGCCGACTCGCTGCTGATCGTCGATTACGACCTGCTGAGCCAGGCCCCTGACCGGGTCATGCGGTTGATCTACGACTTCATCGGTGAACCCTGGTTCGAGCACGATTTCAACAACCTCGCCTATGACGCGCCGGAATTCGATCAGGCGCTCGGGGTATCGGGGCTGCACAAGGTCAAGCGCACCGTCGCACTGGAGCCTCGGCGCACGATCCTGCCGCCGGACCTGTTCGAAAAATACGCAGAATTGTCCTTTTGGCACGATGGCTCAGCCAGTGCTGCCAATGTTATTCGCATGAAAGCCGACGCCGCGATCAGTTGATCACGGCGTTTTTTATTTGCGCGGTAATAAAAGTTCGAGTCCGGGTGAGCAGCATGTGGTGGAGCAAAGGCAAGTCGCAGGTCACGGAGGGCGTACGCGTCCTGGCATCGCCAATGATCATGTCCCTGGAACCGCGAATGCTGTTCGACGGCGCAGTGGCGGCCACGGTTGCCGATACCGCCGCCCAAGCTGACAGCCACGCCACGGCGGACGCTGCCAAGGCACCGGTTGCCGACCACCCGGTGGCCAGCAAGGACACCCACGGCCAGGCCGACAACACGTCAGCGGCCACGCCCGCGCCCGCTGCAACGCCCACCGCCGTGCCCGGTCAGAGCGTGGTGTTCGTCGATTCGCGCATCAAGGACGCCGATAGCCTGCTCAAAGGCGTGGCGCCCGGCACCCAGGTGGTCCAGCTCGACGCAACCAAGGACGGCTTGCAACAGATCGCCGATTATCTGGATACCCACCACGGCGTGAGTACCGTGGAAATCATCGCCCACGGCAATAGCGGCGACTTGTGGCTGGGCGACACTTACCTGTCGGCCGATAACGTGGCGGCTCGCAGCGCGGTGCTGGCGCGCATCGGCAATGACATGAACGTCGGCGGCGACATTCTGATCTACGCCTGCAACACCGCCGCAGGTGACAAGGGCATCAGCTTTGTCGACTCGCTGGCGCAACTTACCGGGCGCGATATCGCCGCGTCGAACAACCGTACCGGCGTGAGCGGTGACTGGGATCTGGAAATCGCCACCGGAACCATCGAGAGCCATAACGTGCTGTCGGCCCAGTCCATGGCTGCGTATCAGTACAGCCTGGCGACCCTGACGGTCACCAACAACGGTGACAGTGGGGTCGGCTCATTGCGTCAGGCGCTGAGCGATGCCACGGGGGGTGACACGGTGACGTTCAGCACCACCATGACGGTCAATCTGAATTCGCAACTGACCATCACCAAGAACGTCACGCTGGAAGGTGACCTGAACCACGACGGCATTGCCGATGTGACCCTCAACGGTCAGTACAAGACCCGGGTGGTTCAGGTCGCTTCCGGGGTCACTGCGACCTTCGACGGGCTGATCATCAAGCAAGGCCTGGTGACCGGCAATGGTGCTGCCGCCGGTACGGACGGCACGGCGTCCATGGGCGGCGGTATTTTCAACTCCGGCAACCTGACTCTCAAGAATGTCACCGTGACCAGCAACGCCGCTTCGGGCGGCGGTGGCGGTGGCGGGGTTACCTCACCTTACGTCGGTGGCGCGGTCGGTGGCGGTGGCGGCGGTGGCGGTGCATTGGGCGGGCAATCCGGCGGTCATGGTGGCACCTCCGGTTTCGGCACGGGTGTGTACGGCGGTACGAGCGGTAGTGCCAACACGGGCGGTAACGGTGGCGGCTACAACCCCAACTACATGGGCGGTCGCGGCGGCAGCAGCAGCGGTGGCGCGGGCGGCGTGGGAGCTGCCAACTACAGCAGCGGTGGTGCGGGCGGTACGGCGAACAACGGCACGATTTCCATCGGCGGTGGCGGTGGCGGCTCCGGTTGGGACAAGCCCGGCAGGGCCGGGGCTTCGGCTGCCGGTGGTATTTACAACGCCAGTAGCGGCACCCTGACGGTCATCGGCACCTCGGTGATTTCCGGCAACATCGCCGCCGGTGGTGGCGGTGGTGGCGGTGGTGGCCTGGGCGGTTCCGCCGACTCCGGTGGTGCGGCCGGTAAAGGCGTCGGTGCGATCTGGAACAAAGGTACGGTATTGATGACCGCCGCCAACTTCGCGGCGCTGTCCGGTAACGTCGGTGGCAGTGGCTCCGGCGGTCCGGCGCTGGGCGGCGGTAGTACCGGTGCCAGCGTGGCGGCCGTGAACAATATCTTCAACGACGGCGGCACCGTGAACACCGCCTATGCACCGGCACCGAGCGCTACCATCGTGGTGGCGAACAGCGCCCTGCACATCGGCCAGACTTCGCTGGTGACCATTACCTTCACTGAGGCGGTGACCGGTTTCACCAACGCCGACCTGACGATTGCCAACGGCACGCTGAGCGCGGTGAGCAGCAGCGATGGCGGGGTGACCTGGACGGCGACTCTCACCCCGACCAACGCCATTACTGACACCACTAACCTGATCACCCTGGATAACACCGGGGTCCAGAGTGTGTCGCTGGGCACAGCCGGGGTTGGCACCAGCACGTCCAACAATTACACCATCGACACCGTACGGCCGACGGCGACCATTGCGTTCACCGACACCGCACTGAAAATCGGCGACACCTCACTGGTCACCTTCACGTTCTCTGAAGCTGTGAGCGGTTTCACCAACGCCGACCTGACGATTGCCAACGGCACGCTGACGGCAGTCAGCAGCAGTGATGGCGGCATCACCTGGACCGGGACTTTCACCCCGACCGCGAGCATCACCGACACCACTAACCTGATCACGCTCGACAACACAGGGATCGCCGATCTGGCCGGTAATACGGGCAGCGGCACCACCGATTCGAACAACTATGCCATCGACACCGTGCGCCCGACCGCGACCATCGTGGTCGCCGACAGCACCCTCACGGCCGGTGAAACGTCGTTGGTGACCATCACCTTCAGCGAGGCGGTGACCGGCTTCACCAACGCCGACCTGAGCATCGCCAATGGCACCTTGAGCGCGGTGAGCAGCAGTGACGGCGGGATCACCTGGACCGCAACGTTCACCCCGACTGACGGAGTGTCGGATGCCACCAACCTGATCACCCTGACCAACTCGGGTGTCAGTGACCTGGCGGGCAACGCCGGCAGCGGCACCACCGATTCGGGCAATTACGTGATCAACACCGCGCACCCGACGGCGACCATCGTGGTCGCCGACAATGCCTTGAAAATCGGTGAAACGTCGCTGGTGACCATCACCTTTACCGAGGCGGTGACCGGTTTCACCAACGCCGACCTGACGATTGCCAACGGCACCCTGACCGCCGTGAGCAGCAGCGATGGCGGTGTGACCTGGACGGCGACTTTTACCCCGACCAACGCCATTACCGACGCGACGAACCTGATTACCCTGGACAACACCGGTGTGCAAAACACGGTGGGCAATATTGGCCTGGGTACGTCCAGTTCCAATAACTATGCGATCGACACTGTTCGGCCGACGGCGACTATCGTGGTCGCGGACAACGCCCTGAAAATTGGTGATACCTCGCTGGTGACCATCACCTTCAGCGAGGCGGTGACCGGCTTCACCAACGCCGATTTGACGATTGCCAACGGCACCTTGACCGCGGTCAGCAGCAGTGATGGCGGGATCACCTGGACGGCGACCTTTACGCCGAGCGCCAGCACCACCGACGCCACTAACCTGATTACCCTGGACAACACCGGGATCGCCGATCTGGCCGGCAACGCCGGCAGCGGGACCACCGACTCCAACAACTACGCCATCGACACTGTGCGGCCAACGGCTACCATTGTGGTCGCTGACAACGCCTTGAAAATCGGTGAAACCTCGTTGGTGACCATCACCTTCTCCGAGGCGGTGACCGGTTTCACCAATGCCGACCTGACGGTCGCCGACGGCACATTGAGCGCGGTCAGCAGCAGCGACGGTGGCATCACCTGGACCGCAACCCTGACCCCGACTTCGTCGATTTCCAACACCGGTGACGTGATTACCCTGGCCAACGCCGGCGTGGCTGACCTGGCGGGCAATGCCGGTAGTGGCACGACCAGCTCGAATACCTATAGCGTCGACACCGAGCGTCCGACCGCGACCATCATCGTTGCCACGACCACCTTGGGCATCGGCCAGACCGCCCCCGTGACGATTACCTTCAGCGAAGCGGTGACCGGTTTCACCAACGCCGACCTGACCGTTACCAACGGCACCCTGAGCGCGGTCAGCAGCAGCGATGGCGGCATCACCTGGACGGCGACCTTTACCCCGACCAGCGCCATTACCGACGCGACCAACCTGATCACCCTGGACAACACCGGCGTACAGGACCTGGCGGGCAACGCCGGCAGCGGCACCACCGACTCCAACAACTATGCCATCGACACCCAGCGCCCGACCGCGACCATCGTAGTCGCGGACACGACTTTAGCCATCGGCCAAACCTCGCTGGTGACCATCACCTTCAGCGAGGCCGTGACCGGTTTCACCAACGCCGACCTGACGATTGCCAATGGCACACTGACCGCCGTCAGCAGCAGCGATGGCGGGATCACCTGGACCGCGACCTTTACCCCTAGCGCCAGCACCGCCGACGCGACCAACCTGATCACCCTGGACAACACCGGGATCGCCGATCTGACCGGCAACGCCGGTAGCGGGACCACCGACTCGAACAACTTTGCCATCGACACCCAGCGCCCGACCGCCACCATTGTGCTGGCCGACTCGACGCTGGCCGCCGGTGAAACCTCGCTGGTGACCATCACCTTCAGCGAGGCGGTGACCGGTTTCACCAACGCCGACCTGACGATTCCCAACGGCACGCTGACCGCGGTCAGCAGCAGTGACGGCGGCATCACCTGGACCGCCACGTTCACCCCGACTGCGGGCATCCACGACACGACCAACCTGATCAGCCTGGCCAACGCCGGCGTGGCTGACCTGGCCGGCAACGCGGGCAGCGGCACCACCAGCTCCGCCAACTTCACCATCGATACCGTGCGGCCGACGGCGACCATCATCGTTGCCGACAACGCACTGAAGATCGGCGACACCTCACTGGTGACCATTACCTTCAGCGAGGCCGTGACCGGCTTTACCAACGCCGACCTGACGATTGCCAACGGCACGCTGACGGCGGTCAGCAGCAGCGATGGCGGTGTGACCTGGACAGCGACCTTCACCCCGACCAGCGCCATTACCGATGCCACCAACCTGATCACCCTGGACAACACCGGCGTGCAGAACGGTTCCGGCAACGTCGGCGCGGGCACCACCGACTCGAACAACTTCGCCATCGACACCCAGCGTCCGACGGCAACCATCGTGGTGACGGACACTGCGCTGGGGATCGGCCAAACCTCGCTGGTGACCATCACTTTCAGCGAGGCGGTGACCGGTTTCACCAACGCCGATCTGACGATCGACAACGGTACGCTGAGCGCGGTGAGCAGCAGCGATGGCGGCATCACCTGGACCGCCACACTGACGCCGGTGAACGGCGTCACCCACAGCGGCAACGTGATCACCTTGGACAACACCGGGATTGCCGACCTGGCCGGTAATGCCGGTGCCGCGACCACCGATTCCAATACTTACGCTATCGATAGTCAGCGCCCGACCGCCAGCATCGTGTTTGCCGACCCGACGCTGGCCGCCGGTGAAACCTCTTTGGTGACCTTCACCTTCAGCGAGGCGGTGACCGGCTTCACCAACGCCGACCTGACGATCCCCAACGGCACGCTGACCGCGGTCAGCAGCAGCGATGGCGGCATCACCTGGACGGCCACCTTCACCCCGACTGCCGGCATAAAAGACACCACCAACCTGATCACCCTGGCCAACACCGGCGTGGCCGACCTGGCCGGCAACGCGGGCAGCGGCACCACCGATTCCGCCAACTTCACCATCGACACCGTGCGTCCAACGGCGACGATCGTGGTGGCGGACAATGCCTTGAAAATCGGTGACACCTCGCTGGTGACCATCACCTTCAGCGAGGCGGTGACCGGCTTCACCAACGCCGACCTGACGATTGCCAACGGCACGCTGAGCGCGGTGAGCAGCAGCGATGGCGGCATCACCTGGACGGCGACCTTTACCCCGACCAGCGCCATTACCGACGCGACCAACCTGATCACTCTGGACAATACCGGCGTGCAGAACGGCTCCGGTAACATCGGCAGCGGCACCACCGACTCGAACAACTACGCGATCGACACCCAGCGCCCGACCGCGACTATCGTGGTCGCCGACAACGCCTTGAAAATCGGTGACACCTCGCTGGTGACCATCACCTTCAGCGAGGCGGTGACCGGTTTCACCAACGCCGACCTGACGATCGCCAACGGCACCCTCAGCGCCGTGAGCAGCAGTGACGGTGGGATCACCTGGACGGCGACCTTTACGCCGAGCGCCAGCATCACCGACGCGACGAACCTGATCACTCTGGACAACACCGGCGTGGCCGACCTGTCTGGCAACGCCGGGAGCGGAAGCACCGACTCGAACAACTTCACCATCGACACCCAGCGGCCGACCGCGACCATCGTCATCGCCGATCCGACCCTGGTCGTGGGCGAGACTTCGCTGGTGACCATTACCTTCTCCGAAGCGGTGACGGGGTTCGACAACAGCGACCTGAGCGTGCCCAACGGCACCCTGACCAACGTCAGCAGCAGCGACGGCGGCATCACCTGGACCGCTACGTTCACCCCGACCGATGGCATAAAAGACACCACCAACCTGATCACCCTGGCCAACACCGGCGTGGCTGACCTGGCCGGCAACGCGGGCAGCGGCACCACCGACTCGGGCAACTTCACCATCGACACCCAGCGTCCGACTGCAACCATCGTCGTCGCCGACAACGCCTTGAAAATCGGTGAGACCTCGCTGGTGACCATCACCTTCAGCGAGGCGGTGAGCGGTTTCACCAACGCCGACCTGACCATTGCCAACGGTACATTGAGCGCGGTCAGTTCAAGCGATGGTGGCATTACCTGGACAGCGACCTTCACCCCGACCAATGCGATCACCGACACCACCAACCTGATCACCCTGGACAACACGGGGGTGCAGAACGCCTCTGGCAACGTTGGTGTGGGCACCACGGACTCGAACAACTACGCCATCGACACGCAACGTCCAACGGCAAGCATTGTGGTGGCCAACCCGCTACTGGGCATTGGCCAGACCTCGCAGGTGACTATCACCTTCAGTGAGGCGGTCAGTGGTTTCGATCTGTCCGACCTCAGCGTGGCCAATGGCACGCTGTCCAATCTGCTGAGCGGCGACGGTGGCAAGACCTGGACCGCGACCCTGACGCCGACCGCGAATATCAACGATGCCACCAACCAGATCGTGCTCGATACCGCCAATGTGCAGGACAGCGCCGGTAACGCAGGCAGTACCGTCACCCTGTCCAACAACTACGTGCTCGATGCCGATCGGCCCACCGGGACCATTGTTGTTGCCAAGCCGCTGCTGGGCATCGGCCAGACCTCGCTGGTGACCATCACCTTCAGCGAAGCGGTAAGCGGTTTTGACCTGTCCGATCTGAGCGTGACCAACGGCACGTTGTCCCACCTGGCCAGCAGTGACGGCGGCAAGACCTGGACCGCGACGTTCACGCCGACGGCGAATGTGACCGACCCCACCAACCTGATTGTGCTCGACAACAGTAATGTCAACGACGCTGCAGGCAATGCCGGGACGGGGCTGGCCATCTCCAACAACTACGCCCTGGACAGTGATCGTCCCACCGCGACCATCGTCATCGCCAACCCGAACCTGGGCGTTGGCCAGACCTCGCAGGTGACCTTCGCCTTCAGCGAGGCGGTGAAGCATTTCGATTTGTCCGACCTCAGCGTGGCCAATGGCACCCTCACCAACCTGAGCAGCAGCAATGGCGGCAAGACCTGGACCGCCACCCTGACCCCGGCGGCCAACATCAACGATGCGACCAACTTCATCGGGCTGGACACCCGCAACGTGACCGACCGCGCCGGGAACGCGGGCGCTAGTGTCGCGATCTCCAACAATTTCACCATCAACACGGTGCCGGCTGTCGTGGTCTCGGTCAGCGACCCGGCACTGCCGCAAAGTACTCCGAACCTGCCGTTGCAACCGATTGTCTTCGCACCGCCGACCGGAAATCTCGGCTCACCGCTGACCTTTGCGCCGCTGTTTGAACAGCGGGTATTGGGCGACGGCATTCGTCCACTGGGGGATATTTTCATCAACC
Source organism: Pseudomonas sp. 05N431 (assembly GCF_056397005.1). Taxonomy (NCBI): domain Bacteria; kingdom Pseudomonadati; phylum Pseudomonadota; class Gammaproteobacteria; order Pseudomonadales; family Pseudomonadaceae; genus Pseudomonas; species Pseudomonas sp. 05N431. Next base: position 240,868 of record NZ_JBFTMN010000007.1, on the reverse strand, counting down.
GCGGGGCACTGAGCCCAAGCTATATCGCTCAGGTGTTCACTAGTAGCGACAGCGGCGGGAAGGGTTCCGCTCACGGCTTCCTGGGTTTTGGCGGGGGTGATGGCGGGGTGTTTGGCAGCAGCACGCTGTCGAGTCTGTTCAGCCATGAGTCGAGCAATAGCGACAGTTCGTTCAATGCGTTCGGCGACAAGTCGATCCAGCACAGCGGCAATACCGCTCAAGGCCTGCACGGTGTCTATGGCGCACTGACCTTGGGCGAACAACTTCAACAACTTGAAAACGTCGAGAAGCAACAGATCCAGGCGTTGGCTGCAGCGTTGCAACAGGTCGGCATCAGCGAAATGCAGGCCTGATTAAAAACCTGAAATTGTGCAGTACCTAGGGGCGGTCCAAGGATGAAGAAAAGTCAGAAACTATTCGGCGCCAGCCTGCTGGCGCTTGCAATCAGCGGATGTGCGGTGACCAGTGAGCCGATTGAACGCAGTGTCAGCGAGCAGCGCGCCAGAAGCGATTTGGCGAGCATGTACAAGGATCAGGAGCCCCTTAGCGGCCCACTGACACTGCATCAAGCCATGGCCCGTGCGGTGAAATACAACCTTGAAGGCCGGTTGAAAATCATGGAAGAGGCGTTGGCCAAGCGCCAGCTCGACCTCGCCAGCTTCGACATGCTGCCGCGCATGGCCCTGGACGCCGGTTACGTGGGGCGCAACAACACCAGCGGCTCCAGCAGCCAGAGCGTGCGCACCGGCACTCAATCCCTCGAACCCTCGACCTCCCAGGACCGCGATCGCAGAGTCGCCGACCTGACCATGGTCTGGAACGTCCTCGACTTCGGCGTCAGCTACATCAATGCCAAGCAGCAGGGCGATCAACGGCTGATCGTTCAGGAACGCCGGCGCAAGGTCATCAACACCATCGTTCAGGACGTGCGCTCGGCTTATTGGCGAGCGGTGGCCGCTGAACGCCTGCTCAAGCAGATCGACAGCCTGATGGCGCGGGTCGATGCCGCGCGCAACAACAGCCAGAGCATGAGCGAACAGCGCATTGGTGACCCGGTGCAGGCCTTGGGGTACCAACGTTCGCTGATCGAAGCCACGCGCCAGCTCGAAGAGCAGCGACGGGCACTGTCGCTGGCGAAAACCGAACTGGCGACTCTGATCAACCTGCCGATGGGCACCGAGTTGACGCTGGCGACGCCAGAGGATTATCCGGTCCCGGAGCTCAAGGTCGACATGGCCAGCCTTGAGCAAGAGGCACTGGCCAGCCGTCCGGAACTGCGCGAGCAGGATTATCAGACGCGCATCAGCACCGCCGAAACCCGCAAAGCCATGCTGCGGCTGCTGCCGGGGCTGGAACTCTCGGCTGGCGGGCATTACGACAGCAACTCGTTTCTGGTCAACGACAAGTGGGCCGACTACGGGGTAAAAATCACCTGGAACCTGTTCAACGTGATTTCCGCCCCGGCGGCCATCGACGTGGCCAAGGCCGGTGAAGAAGTGGCCAAGGCACGCCGTCAGGCGATGTCGATCGCGGTGCTGGCGCAGCTCTACGTGGCCAACGCCAACTACCGCGAAGCGCTGCGCCAGTTCGAGACCAACCAGCAGTTGTCGGATATCGACGGGCAGATTCTTGGCCAGTTGCGTAATCGTCATCAGGCAGCGGGCATCGGCGAACTGGAGCTGATCCAGGGCGAACTGAACACCCTGCAAGCCGACCTGCGCCGCGACCTGTCGTACGCCGATTTGCGTAACGCTTACGGGCAGATCTTCGCCAGTGCCGGGCTCGACCCGCTGCCGGACCAGGTGCAATCGACCCAGGTGCAGTCGATCGCCACCGCACTGGCCAGCCGCGAGGATGCGTGGGCCGCCGGTAATATTACGGTGCCGCCAGCCCATGCCCAGACCAAGTGATCTGCTGGCGCCCACGGCCAGCGTCAGTCGGGCGCAACGCGAGGAGCGCCACGGCCATCGCGGAGCGGCGATCCTGCTGACCGGTTTACCGGCGGCAGGCAAGTCGACCTTGGCCCAGGCGCTGCACGCCGCCTTGTTCGAGCGCGGCGTGCACAGCCTGGTGCTTGATGGCGATGGACTGCGGGTCGGGCTCAATCGCGACCTCGGGTTTGCCGACAAGGATCGTCAGGAAAACATCCGCCGCGCCAGCGAGGTCGCAGCGTTGCTGGTGGAGAATGGGCAGATCGTGATTTTGGCGATGATTGCGCCGTTGGTTGAACTGCGAGAAGTCTTCGCCCAGCGCTTGGGTGAGGACTACCGCGAAGTCTGGTGCAGCGCTTCGCTCAACGTTTGCGAGCAGCGTGATCCGAAAGGTCATTACGCCCGTGCGCGCAGCGGTGAACTGCCGGGCTTCACCGGTATCTCCGCACCTTACGAGCCACCCGCGTCGGCGGCATTGGTGCTCGACACCGGCGTGCTGTCGGTGGACGCCTGCCTCGACCGCTTACTGACCTGGCTCGGCGAATCCGCGGTGCTTGCGAACCGATGACTCGACCGGCGTTTTCCCGCCTGCCGGTGACGGTGCCTCTGCCGTTGCTGTTGCAGGCATTGGCGCAAATCAAGGACAGCGACTGGCACAGCCATTTCAACAGCGACTATTTCAGCGGCGACTGGAGCGGAGTGGCGCTGATCAGCGCGGTTGATGCGCTGACGGAGTTATCCCCTGGCCATGGAAAACCGGTGTTGCGTGCGCCATGGCTGCTCGATGGTCGGTGGCAGCATGCATTGCAGGATTTACCGTTGGACATCGTCTCGGCAAGGCTGCTGAAACTGGGGCCCGGCAGTCGGATTCACGAGCACCGCGACTACGATCTTGAGGGACCAGAGGCCGATCTGCGGCTGCACATTCCGTTGCTCAGCCCGCCCAACGTCGACTTTCTGCTCGACGGTTCACGGATGCCGATGGAGGCCGGCGAATGCTGGTTTCTCGACTTGTCGCGGCCCCACAGTGTCGACAATCGCGACCGCTGCGAGCGGGTGCATCTGGTGATCGATTGCAGGCCAAACCCTTGGTTGGAACTGGCGATTGTCGAGGGCGTTTCAACCACGCCGGCGCCTGGTGTCGGTCATGCAGCGCAAGCTCTGGCACAGTTTCGACGGCTGCTGGAAAGCGATCCGCAGCTCTGCAAGACCTTGCAGGGTGTGACCGACAACGAAGCCTTTATCGCCACCACCCTGAGGCTGGCTGCCGAGCGCGGCCTGGCGTTCTCTCGTGAAGAGTTGCGTGCGGCGATGCGCAATGGCCGTCGTCAGTGGAATGAACAATGGAGCGCCTGAACTTCGACGGCTGGTTGCCGATCCGCGTCTGGCAACAGGCCGGGGAGTGGCGGGTCGATTGGTGCTGGTTCGGTGATCAGCCGTTGCGTCAGCCGTTTTTCCGCGATGCGGTGGAGGAGGCGCTGCGCCTGCCGTTCAACCAGGCCTTCCGCCGTCAAACACCGCTGAGCACGCTGAGTGATTGGCAGACGATCAGCCCGGGACTGGCGCCGAGTGCGTTCATTTTTCACGCCTCGCGCTGCGGCTCGACGCTGATCAGCCAGATGCTGGCGCAACTCGACAACTACATCGTCATTTCCGAACCGCCACCGCTGGATACCTTGCTGCGCAGCGCGCTGCCGCCTGCAGAACGCAACGCGGCGATTCGCGGATTGCTCTCGGCCTACGGCCAGCCGCGCCGAGGTGTGGAACAACGGCTGGTGATCAAGCTGGACGCCTGGAATATTGGCGAACTGGAGCGGTTGCGCGCGTGTTTTCCTGAAACGCCCTGGCTGTTTGTCTACCGAGATCCGCTGGAAATCGCCGTGTCTCACCTGCGCCGGCCGGGTATGCACATGGTGCCGGGGATGATTGGCGTCAGCGCGCTGGACGATGGGGCAGCATTCGATGGACAAGAAAGCTTCATCGCCCGACGCGTGGGCCGGTTGCTGCACTTGGGCGCTGAACATTGCCGCGAATTTAACGGGCTGGCGGTCAATTACCGTGAGTTGCCGGGCGCCATGGAGGGGCGTTTGGCCAGGTTTTTTGCGCTGAGTGCCGAGCAACAGACGCTGGTGTTCGGCGCCGTAAACCAGTACGCCAAACAACCGAGCGAGACGTTCGTGGCTGACGGCGAAGGCAAGCAACGAGAAGCCTCGACACTGCTCAGAGAACGCGTTGAGTGTTGGGCGCATGGGCCTTACGAGACGCTGGAGAAATCAAGGCTCACCGCCTATCCCCTGTAGCAGCTGCCGCAGGCTGCGTTCGGCCGCGCAGCGGTCGTAAACGTTCGTTCAGGTAGACCGAGTACATCGGATTGCGAGCGCTGCGCACTCGAACGCAGCCTGCGGCAGCTGCTACAGGGATGAGCGTCATTTTCCTTCAGCATCATTCGCTCAGCTCTTCGACGACAAATCCGCCATGCCCTTGAGCAACTCGATCGGCAACGGAAAGACAATGGTCGAACTCTTGTCGCCGGCAATCAAACTCAAGGTCTGCATGTAACGCAACTGCATGGCGCCGGGTTGGCGACCGAGCATTTCGGCGGCTTGCATGAGTTTTTCCGAGGCCTGCAATTCACCTTCCGCGTGGATCACTTTCGCCCGCCGTTCACGTTCGGCTTCGGCCTGTTTGGCGATCGCGCGGATCATCGACTCATTGAGGTCGACATGCTTGATCTCGACGTTGGCGACCTTGATCCCCCAGGCATCCGTCTGGGCGTCCAGCACTTGCTGGATGTCGAAGTTCAAGCGTTCGCGTTCGGCCAGCAATTCGTCCAGTTCATGTTTACCGAGCACTGCCCGCAAGGTGGTTTGCGCCAGTTGGCTGGTGGCCATGAGGAAGTCTTCGACCTGGATGATCGCTTTCTGCGAGTCGAGCACGCGGAAGTACAGCACCGCGTTGACCTTCACCGAGACGTTGTCGCGGGTGATCACGTCTTGCGGCGGTACGTCGAGCACCACGGTCCGCAGATCGACCCGAACCATTTGCTGCACCACCGGAATCAACAGGATCAGCCCCGGGCCCTTGACCTGCCAGAAGCGTCCGAGCTGGAACACCACCCCGCGCTCATATTCGCGCAGGATGCGGAAGGTCGACCCTGCCAGTGCAATCAGCAACACCAACAGCGCGGCAAAACCCAGTTGCAGACCCATGATCATTCTCCTTGCGGCGCCGCGTCAGTCGCGGCCACTTCCAGCAGCGTTCCCTTGCGTGCCACCACTCGCACCCGTTGCCCGGAATGCAAGGGTGTCTTGCAGTGCACTTGCCAGCGTTCACCTTGCAAATGCACCCAGCCCTTGTGCGTGTTGTGACCCTGCAACGCGGTCACCTGCGTGATGCTGCCCAGCAGCCCGGCATCGCCACTGACAATATGGCGCGGTCGGGTTTTCAGCGCGTGGAACAGCAGGGCGATCAACAGCAGGGCGCTGATCAGTCCAAGACCGATGATCAGGGGCGTAGGGACATCGGCATTGCTCACCATCACCGCGCCGATCACGAACATCGTGATGCCGCCCAGTCCGACCACACCGTAATTGGGCAGCACCACCTCCGCCACCAGCAGCGCGATACCCACCATCATCAGCCAGACGCCAAGCGGGTTGGGGACGACCACCACAACCGTGTCTGTCGCGAAAGCCGATCCGCTCAAACCCAACAACAACGCAACTGCACACCACCAGCGAGTGTTCACTTGACCCTCCAGGAGAGTCATCCGTCTGCGAGCCACACGGTGGCCCTGCTTATAGTCTAGTTGAGCCTTTGGCTGGATGATTCTTGATCAATTTTTGCGAGTTTCCAGTGAGCAGATTTATCAACGGGTACCGGCAGCAGGCCTAGACTTTAGAGGAGACGCCAACCTGTTTAATTATCGTCCGCCCGCCTTGCGACGGACACCGAGGTGCATCATGCGTATGGCAAGAACCGTGCAGCGCAGCCTGGAAGAGGCGCACTGCGAATTTGACGTAGTCTCTCACCCGCATTCGGCCAGCAGCCTGGAAACCGCCCGGGTGGCGGGCATTCCCGCTGAGCGCGTGGCGAAATCGGTGATCCTCGACGACCACCACGGCCACTACCTGATGGCTGTGTTGCCAGCCAGCCGACATCTGGACCTGACCAAAGTGCGTGGCAGCGGTGAATGGCAAGTCACCCGCGAAAGCACCCTAGCCCACCTGTTCAACGACTGTGAACGCGGCGCCGTTCCGGCTCTGGGCGAATCCTATGGCCTGGACATGGTCATCGACCCGATGCTGACCCGTCAGAAAGAGATCTATGTCGAAGCCGGCAACCACAACAACCTCGTGCACTTGAGCATGGACCAGTACCTGAAAATGGTGCCCCACGCCGAGGTCTGCGAGCTGAGTCAGTAGCCACTATTGGCGGTGAAGGCACCGCCGCCATCGCGGGCAAGCCGCGCTCCCACAGGAAACCGCCGTGTTGTGGGAGCGTGGCTTGCCCGCGATGGACTGCGAAGCAGTCCCCCCGACCCTCTAGAATTCAGGAGCCAATTCCCATGGAATCACCTACCCACAGCCTCCCCAACCTGTTCAAACAACTCGGCCTGCCCGACGACGCCGAAAGCATCGACAAATTCATCGCCACCCACTCACCGCTCAAACCCGAACTGCATCTGGCCGACGCGTTTTTCTGGACCAAGAGTCAGGCGGATTTCCTGCGCGAGGACATCCTCGATGATTCCGACTGGGCGGAGGTGGTGGATCAGCTGGATGTGCTGCTGAGGAAGGGGCGGAGGGTGTAAAAATTCTGACAGTTCGCAGAATGCCTGAATCCTTCGTACCCAAGGCTATCCAGGCTTTCGGCGTACGAATGGGCTAATAGGCCTGAAGAAAATTCCGAAGCTCGTCCGCTCGGTTGCGAACACCGAAACGCCCCCCTATAGTTCGACACGTCGCCGCACATCGGCGACAGGATTTGGCGATCCTAATCACGACCCAAAAAAACTATTTTTTGAGAGCGATCGCTATGACTCCTTATCGACCACTGAGCACCAACCCAACCCCCGTCTGCGTTCTGGCCTACAACATCCTCGCACCCACCCATTTTCTCCATGAAACCGCCTGTCGCCGAATCCGCATCGGCACCGATCTGCTGGAAACCCTCACCTCGATCACCCTGCGCGATCTCAACGACAAAGACTTCTATCGCTTGATCAACGCCGCCTACGTGTCATTGCGCGATGGGCTGGATTTGATGGAAGAGCTGCAACACCGCTTGGCCGCATAGGCGGCGCAAGCGAGCTAATGCGATAACGATGCTCCGCGTCAGCTTCAGACTGAACGTGGAGCATCCGACGTTGAAATGCGTTTCAGTGCTACTTCCGTAGCAGCTGCCGAGCCCGCGAGGCTGCGTTCGGCTGCGAAGCAGTCGTCGAATCAGGCAACGCATTCCTCCAGGTAAATCGAGGGTTTAGGATTTGCGAGGACTTCGTCCTCGAACGCAGCCTCGCGAGCTCGGCAGCTGCTACGGATCAACGCCACGTATGTGTCATTGCGCGATGGGCTGGAAAGGTGGTTCTAAGGCAAGCGCAAAACCTGTGGTTGCCCGCAATCAATGTGGGAGCGAGCTTGCTCGCGATAGCGGTGGGTCAGTCAACGTTGATGTTGAATGGACTGCCGTCATCGCGAGCAGGCTCGCTCCCACAGATGTCATGTACCGCACCAATTTGTTTCAAAACTTGACTGAATTTCCCCTCCAATGCGATATTGATAGTTAGCAAACTAACAGTGTGCGAATTGACCTGTGTCCCAAACCCTCGACGCCCTTCAGATGAACATCAGCAGTGCCATGGTGGTGGCCGCGCGGCATTGGCGGAAAATCTGCCAGACCACGCTGGTCAACTACGGCATCTCCGAAGCCTGCGCGGTCCCGTTGTTGATGATCGGGCGGCTGGGCGAGGGGGTGCGGCAGGTGACGGTGGCGCAGGCGGCGGGGATGGAAAGCCCGTCGCTGGTGCGTTTGCTCGATCAGTTGTGCCAGTCCGGGTATGTCTGCCGCACCGAAGATCCCCTTGATCGTCGCGCCAAGTGCCTGAGCCTGACCGATGCTGGCCGTGAGTTGGTGCAAGCGGTGGAAGCCGAGTTGGTGCGCTTGCGTCGTGTGGTGCTTGAAGGCATCGATCCGGCGGATCTTGAAGCCGCGCTGCGGGTGATTCGCGCGTTCGAGGTGGCAGAGCAGCAATTACCGGTGACCCCCTCGTGAACGGATTTTTTAGCGGCATACCGCCGGCCCGCGACTGGTTTTACGGCGTACGCACCTTCGCCGCGTCGATGATCGCGTTGTACATCGCCATGCTCATGCAAATGCCGCGTCCGTATTGGGCGATGGCCACGGTGTACATCGTTTCCAGCCCGTTCGTCGGGCCGACCAGCTCCAAGGCCCTGTACCGTGCCGTCGGCACCTTGACCGGTGCGGCAGCGGCGTTGCTGTTTGTGCCGATGTTCGTCCAGAGCCCGTATGTGCTGGTGCTGGTCATTGCGCTGTGGACCGGCACCCTGTTGTTTCTGTCGATGCATTTGCGCACCGCCAATAACTACGCGCTGATGCTTGCCGGTTACACCTTGCCGCTGATCTCCCTGCCGGTGGTGGATAACCCGTTAGCGATATGGGATGTGGCGGAAGCGCGGACCGAAGAGATCTTCCTCGGCATTGTCTGCGCGGCGGTGGTCGGCAGTATGTTCTGGCCACGGCGGCTGGCGCCGGTGTTCGATGGTGCGGTGAGCAAGTGGTTCAGCGACGCGGTGACCTACAGTCAGCGCTTCCTGACCCGTAATGTGCTGCCCGAAGAGGTCAGCACCCTGCGCGCCTCGATGGTGGCCACGTTCAACTCCCTCGAATTGATGATCGGCCAGTTGCCCCACGAAGGTGCGCGGCCGCAAACCGTGCGCAACATCAAAGAACTGCGCGGGCGGATGATTCACCTGCTGCCGGTGGTGGATGCGCTGGACGATGCGCTGTATGCCCTGCACCGGCGCACTCCCGAGCTTGTGGACAAGTTCGCGCCGCTGCTGGCCGCGACCGTTGAATGGCTCGACCGCACAGACGCTTCGGTCGAGCACTGGCAAGCCCTGCGCGCTCAACTTGAAGCCCTGCAACCGAGTGCCGAAGCGCTGGATGATCGCAAGCAACTGCTGTTTTCCAACGCCCTGTATCGCCTGGGTGAATGGATCGATTTGTGGCAAGACCTGCGCAGCCTGCAAGAGGCGATTCGCTGCGAAAGCCAGGACAACTGGCGTGCGGTCTACCGTCATTGGCGGCTGGGTCGGCTGACACCATTTCTCGACCGTGGGCTGATGCTCTATTCAGCGGCATCGACGGTGCTGGCGATCATCGTCGCCTCTGTGCTGTGGATTCTGCTCGGCTGGACCGACGGCGGCAGCGCGGTGATTCTGGCGGCGGTGGCGTGCAGCTTTTTCGCCGCGATGGACGACCCGGCGCCACAGATTTACCGGTTCTTTTTCTGGACCGCGATGTCGGTGCTGTTCGCCAGCCTCTACCTGTTTTTGATCTTGCCGAACCTGCATGACTTTCCGATGCTGGTGCTGGCGTTCGCCGTGCCGTTTATCTGCGTCGGCACCCTGACCGTACAGCCGCGCTTCTACCTCGGCATGCTACTGACCATCGTCAACACCTCGTCGTTTATCAGCATCCAGGGCGCCTACGACGCGGACTTTTTGAGCTTCGCCAACTCCAACCTCGCCGGGCCCATCGGCTTGTTGTTTGCCTTCATCTGGACCCTGGTGGCGCGGCCCTTCGGTTCGGAGCTGGCGGCCAAGCGCCTGACCCGTTTCAGCTGGCGCGACATCGTTGGCATGACCGAGCCGGCGAACCTCGCCGAACACCGGCATTTGGGTGTACAGATGCTCGATCGGCTGATGCAGCATTTGCCGCGTCTGGCGATGACCGGTCAGGACACCGGCGTGGCGCTACGCGAAGTGCGTGTGGCGCTGAACCTGCTGGACTTGCTGGCGTACGCGCCACGGGTGCAAGGGGTACCGAACGTCTTGCTGCGTCAGGTGGTGGCCGAGGTCGGCGAGTACTTCAAGGCTTGCCTCAAGGCTGGTGAACGCTTGCCGGCACCGGCGCCGTTGCTGATGACCCTGGATCGCACCCGGCGCGCCCTCAATGGCCAAGGCCTGCAAGGGGACGGCGAAACCCGTCTGCACCTGCTGCATGCTCTCGCCGGTCTGCGTCTGGCGCTGTTGCCGGGCGTGGAGTTCATCGGCGGCAGCGAGACCGATGAACCGTTTCCCCAAGGTATCGATGGAGCGCCTTTATGATCGGTGATCTGGACATCAGCGGGGTATTCCTGCCCACGTTGCTGGTGCTGATGGGTATTACGTATGTGCTGTATCTGGTGGTGCACGGGTTACTGACGCGCCTGCACTTTTATCGTCTGGTCTGGCACCGGGCATTGTTCAACGTTGGTCTTTACGCCTTGCTGCTCGGCGCCGTGGACTCACTCAGTCGATACCTGATGACATGAAAAAACCTATTTTGACCCTTGGCCGTGTGGGGTTGACCCTGTTGGTGGTGGCCTTCGCGGTCGTCGTCGTTTGGCGCATGGTGATGTATTACATGTTCGCTCCGTGGACCCGTGACGGGCACATTCGTGCGGATATCGTGCAGATCGCCCCGGACGTTTCCGGGCTGATCCAGCAAGTGGAAGTGCGCGACAACCAATTGGTGAAACGTGGCCAGGTGCTGTTCAGCATCGACCAGGACCGTTTCAAACTGGCGCTGCGCCAGGCCAAGGCCGCGGTCGCCGACCGTCAGGAAACCCTGGCCCAGGCGCAACGTGAAGCCAAGCGCAACCGTGGCCTGGGCAATCTGGTGCCGGGCGAGCAACTGGAAGAAAGCCAGTCCCGCGTGGCCCGCGCCGAGGTGGCGTTGTCCGAGGCCCAGGTATCGGTGGACAGCGCTCAGCTGAACCTCGACCGCTCGGTAATTCGCAGCCCGGTGGATGGCTACGTCAACGACCGCGCACCGCGTACTCAGGAGTTCGTCACCGCCGGGCGTCCGGTGCTGTCGGTGGTGGACAGCAATTCCTTCCACATCGATGGCTATTTCGAAGAAACCAAACTCGACGGCATTCATGTCGGCCAAGGTGTCGATATCCGCGTGATTGGCGACCGTGCGCGGTTGCGCGGGCATGTCGAAAGCATCGTCGCCGGTATCGAAGACCGTGACCGCAGCAGCGGTTCGAACCTGCTGCCCAACGTTAACCCCGCGTTCAGCTGGGTGCGATTGGCACAGCGGATTCCGGTGCGGATTGCCTTCGATGATGTGCCGGCAGATTTCCGCATGATCGCCGGGCGTACCGCGACCGTGTCGATCATCGGCGACAAACCCGAGCAGGAGTCGGCGCAATGAAAGCGGCCGCCTGTTTAGCGACGGCCGGTCTCGGCTTGTTGCTGTCGGCCTGTCAGGTCGTGGGCCCGGATTACCATTTGCCTGAAGAGGCAGCGGTGCACCGCGCGGACTTTCAGGGCGATCTGACGGCGCATGGACAAAACGTGGTCTCGGCGCCAGTACCGGGCGACTGGTGGCGGTTGTACCAGGACCCGCGTCTGGATGAGCTGGTGCGTCAGGCCATGGCCACCAACACCGATTTGCGAGTGGCGGCAGCCAACCTGTCGCGCGCCCGTGCGCGGGTCGAACAAGCCGAGTCGGCGGGCGGCTGGAGCGGTGGCGTGAAGGTGGGTGCCCAGCGCTTGCAGGAATCTGGCGAGGCGTTTCTGATACCGGAAAAGGTTCCAGTGGCCAATGTCGGTGACATCGGCATCACCACGTCTTATCAGTTCGATCTGTTTGGCACGTTGCAGCGCGGCATCGAAGCGGCGAAGGCCAATGCCGATGCGACGCAAGCCGCGGCGGACACTGCGCGCATCACCTTGGTCGCCGACGTCGTGCGTGCCTATACCCAAGTCTGCGCGGCCAACGAAGAGCGTGAAATTGCTGAGCACTCGCTGGACCTGCAAGGCCAGAGCACCGCGTTGATTCAGCGACTGCGCGATGCCGGGCGCGGTGACGAAACCCAGGTCACCCGTTCGCAAACCCAGTTCAAATCCTTGCGCGCCGATATGCCGCGCTATGAAGCCGCTCGTCAGGCCGGGCTGTTCCGTTTGTCGATGCTGTTGGCCAAGCCGGTGGATCAATTGCCCGCCGGGACCAGCAGTTGTCATGAGCTGCCAAAGATTGCGCAATTGTTGCCGGTCGGTGACGGTGCCACCTTGCTCAAGCGGCGACCGGATGTGCGCCAGGCCGAACGTCAGCTGGCGGCCGCGACGGCGGACATCGGGGTTGCGACCGGTGCGCTTTACCCGGATATCAGCATTGGGGCGACCGTCGGTACCGTGGGTATTCTCGATCACCTTGGCCAACCGCAAACCAATCGCTGGGGTTTCGGCCCGTTGCTGACCTGGACAGTGCCGTCCAATGGCTCCCGGGCACGGGTGCGTGAGGCTGAAGCGGCGACCCAAGGCGCGCTGGCGCACTTTGACGGGGTGGTGTTGAACGCGATCCGCGAAACCCAGACCGGTCTGGCGCAGTATTCCGCGTTGTTACAGCGCCGTGACGCATTGACCGATGCCGAGCAGTCGGCGCAACAGGCGGCGGACCAGACGCACCGCTTCTTCCAGGCCGGCCGGGCGTCGTTCCTCGCCGATTTGCAGGCGACCCGCACCTACACCGACGTGCGTGCCCAGGTGGCGGCCGCCAATACTCAGGTTGCCATGAGCCAGATCGATTTGTTCCTGGCGCTGGGCGGTGGTTGGGAAAGCGGACGAACGCAAGGTTCACAGCCAACGAAACCCTGAGGCCGTTGCTATGCTTTTACATGTCGGGTTCGCGCGGGCGGATCCGGCGGTCAAGGCTCGCATTGGTCATGGGGATTCCAATAATGAAAAACCCTTATGCTCCCGGCTTCTGGTGCGCAATTGTCGCGCTGGTGCTGCTCTCGGCTACGTATTTTTATGGCGTGATGATGGCGCACCAGATTGATAAGGCCTTGATCTTTCTCGACAGTGCCAGTGCGCTGATCGGGGTGATGTCGATCGCGGTCGTCGCCTGGGCTTCGCTGCAAACCCGGCGGATCAAGAAAAAACAACTCGAACAAGGCAAGACCCTGGTGCTGATCTGGGACACCAAGGTGGCGTTGCGCCGGGTTGAAACGGTATTCGACCGGTATTTCTGGGGAAGTTACTGGCAACCGGGGCGCACTTTTCAGGAAGTCATGGGCGAACTCACCGGCACCCCGCTGGAAAAAAGCCTCGAAGCGCTCAAGACCCAATGCCTGGCCCTCGACAAACAGGTCACCGATGAAGGCTGGCACTGGCTGAACAATGCCCGCGAACTGTCTGACGTGGCCAACGCCATGGCCCGCGAACGCTATCAACTGGATTTTTGCGACCCGCGCTCGGACTCACCGAATGGCGCGGTGATCAATCGGGATTTCGAAGTGCTGGTCTACACGTGGACGGCGCGGCTGAAAAGCTTTGATCATCAGCTGGATGAGATCGAAGTGCAGTATTCCTGAACCGATGTTGGCAGGACCGCCGCCATCGCGAGCAAGCTCGCTCCCACATTGGAACTGTGATCAACGCAAATCCCCTGTGGGAGCGAGCTTGCTCGCGATGGCGATCGAGTGATCAACAAAAATCCCGCCCCCGCGCTCCATAGACACTCTTTCACCTTTAATCATTGGGCCGTTCCACGGCACAAATGCTAATCTCATCGCACTTTTAGCGGAGTCGAGCCGCAACCCGTCGAGGGTTCAGGGAAGACGACCACATTTTCAACAACGGACATTGATCGGGTCATTCATGAATAAATCAGCAGGCGTGCTTCTGGGAATTGTTGTCGCCATCGGTGCAATCAGCGCTGGCGGCGCCTGGTACACCGGCACGAAACTGGAAGGTGTGCTGCAAACCTCGATTGCCGACGCCAACAAAGAGCTGCAAACGGCGATGGTCGGTTCCAAAGGCACCGCGACCCTGGAGCTGGTGTCGCTGGATCGTCAATTGTTCAGCAGCACTGCCCACTACCGCCTCAAGGGCCAGGGTGAAATGTTCGGCGAGAACCCTGACGGCGTAGAGCTGTTGTTCGTTGACCATATCGAACACGGCCCGCTGCCATTCTCGCGCCTGGTGTCGCTGAAATGGCTGCCGGTCATGGCCACCAGTCACTACTCGCTGGAGAAGACCCCGACCACCGAAAAGTGGTTCGCGGCCACCAAGGACCTGTCTCCCCTCAAGGGTGTGGTCAACATCGGCTATGACCGTGCCACCAGCGGCAACCTTGAACTGCTGCCACTCGAAACGGCACTTGACGACAAGTCCACGTTGAAGTTTTCCGGTCTGAACATCGACGTGTCGGCCAGCGCCCTGGCACAGAAGGTCAAGGCTGACGGTTACATGGACAGCCTCACGCTGACCAGCGTTGCCGAAGATCAGTCCCCGGTGAAAGTCGAGTTGAATGGCCTGACCCTGGCCAGCAACCTCAGCAAAAGCAGCTATGGCTACTACCTGGGGGAAAACGTCGTCGAGCTGACCAGCACCAAGACTACCTTTGGCGACAAACAGTCGGTGATGACCTTCAAGAACACTGAAATGAAGAGCTCCACCACCGAGTCCGGGACCAACGCAGCCGGTCGTGCCGATTACAAGATTGGCGAAATCGCCCTCAACGACAAGGCCCTCGGCTCGGCGCAAATGGCCTGGAGCATGAAAAACCTCGATATCCCGTCGACGCTGTCGCTGGTGCAGATCTACCAGAACAAACTGCAGCCGTACGAAGCGGCCGCCGCCGCTGCTGCCGCTGCGGGTGAACCGGCGCCCGAGCTGAACCTGACCGACGCCGAACAGGCACAGGTCAAGGCGGGTCTGGAGACGTTGCTGGCCGCCCAGCCACAAGTCGCGCTGGAGAACTTCTCGTTCACCACCCCGAACGGTGTCAGCCGCACCAGCCTGGTCATTGACCTGACCAAGCCGACATCGCTGGACCTGCCACCCGACCAGTTGGGCAAGCAAATGATTGCCCTGCTGGACTTCAATCTGAAGCTATCCAAGCCGATGATCACTGACCTGGTGACGGTGCAGGCGCAGATGCAAGGCCAGACCGATACCAAAGCGGTTGCCGAGCAAGCCGCCGCGACCAGCGACATGTTCAGCAGCATGGCCGTCGGCACGCAATTGGCGACGCTGGACGGCAACGACATCGTCTCCAAGCTGCACTACGCCAATAATCAGGTGGACTTCAACGGCCAGAAGATGACCGTCGAACAGTTCGTCGGGTTCGTGATGAGCAAGCTCAGAACCACTGGCACTGTCCAGTAAACACCACGCACCACACAACACCGTCGGCGGCCAGTCTGGCCGCCTCTGCAAAACGCCCGGCCTTCGCTTTCGCGGAGGACTGGGCGTTTTGCTTTGTAGGACGATTCTGAAGAAATATGCGGATTCGTCTTTTGCCAAGCGTCGCCATGGAAGACTGCATCGCAGGATAGCTTGGCTGTGTCATAAGGCACCGGCCGCCTGAGGAGTAGCGCTCAGGGGAACCCATCGCTCCAGCTCTCCTCGTACAGGAAGCTTGCGAATGTTGCGTACCCTACATCCCCACCTGCGCCCGATGATTCGCGTGGCGCTGTGCAGCCAATTGCTCTGGCCAACGCTGGCCTTTGCCGATACCGCTTACGACGGCCTGATCCGTCAGGCGCGAGCCGGTAGTTACCGCCCGGTACTGAGCGTGCTGCGCGAGGTTCCCGACAGCCAGTTGACGACGGGCCAGGTCAGCGATCATTTGCAGATCGCCAGCTGGGCCGGTCTCGATAGCGAAGTGGTCGAAGTCTATGAAGCTCAAGGGCACAACCGGGTGTTGCCGGTTCAGGCACTGACCGCCACGGCCCGTGCCTACCGCAATCTCAAACGCTGGGACTCGGCCTCTGCGCTGTACCGCAAGGCGTTGGCGCTTGAGCCCAACAATGCGGATCTGCAACTGGGGCTGGCGCTGACCCAGGCTGACGCCGGTAAACCTGAAGAGGCCGTCAGCCGCGCCAAAGCCCTGGTCGCGGCCAAACCCGAGGATCCGGCCCGCCGGCTGGCGCTGGCGTATGCCTTGACCCGCGCCGGGGCGACTTATGACGCGTTGTTCCAATACGATCAGGCGTTTGTTCGGGCCGGCAACAATCCGGATGTTGCCCGCGAATACGTCTTCGCCTTGCAACGTGCGCGCCTGCCGGAGCCCGCCTTGCGCCTGGCCCGTCAGCGTCCGGGGTTGATCGATCCGACGGTGTTGCGGCGTATCGAAGGCGATGTGGCGGCCGAGCGGGTGCGTCTGGCGGAACTGGCCACGCGCAGCGAAAAAGAACGTTACGTCATTGTCGACCGTGCGTTGGCCGATTACGACCAATTACTCAAAACCTGGACCCCGGACGCGCAAGCCCACGATGACGTGGTGCGCTGGCGCATCGACCGCATGGGTGCACTCAAGGCCCGTGCACGCACCGCCGAAATCATTCATGACTACCAACAGCTGATCGGCGAAGGCGCGAAGATTCCGACCTATGCGCTGCGCTGGGTGGCCGCAGCCTATCTGGATCAGCGTCAGCCCGAGGCTGCTGTCGATCTGTACCGTCAGGTGCTGGCGGCGCCGGATGCTGATGTCGGCGACCGCCTCGAAGACAGCACTGCGCTGTATTACGCCCTGCTCGAAAGCGATCAACCGGTGGAGGCGCGCAAGGTCGCCGAGACCCTGGCACAGAGCCAGAAACCACGGGTCGAGCTCAAGGGCCAGCCCATGGGCGACCCCAACGACAAGTGGATGGACGCGCAACAACTGGCCGCTCAGGCCGGTACCCATAGCGCCGATTTGCCCTCGGCTGAGCAGCGGCTGGCGGCATTGGTTGATCAGGCGCCCGGCAATGTCGGTTTGCGTCTGGCTCAGGCGGATCTGTACCGCGCTCGCGATTGGCCACGGCGCGCCGAAACGCAGCTCAAGGAAACGGAAAGCATGGCGCCGCGAGACGTCGGCCTGGAAGTCAGCCAGGGCTACACCGCGCTGGATCTGCAGGAATGGCGTCAGCTCGATGCGCTGGCCGACGACGTCGGTGTGCGCTTCCCGGATAACCGCCAGGTGCAGCGTCTGGAGCGCGTGCGCAACGTGCATGACATGGCCGAGTTGCGGGTGTCGACCTATGGCGGCAAGAGCTACGGCGGGGGCAACAGCGGCGCTGGCGTCGCGACTGGTAGCCGCGACTTTGGCATCGAAAGCGTGCTCTACAGTCCGCCGATCGATGACGACTGGCGGCTGTTCGGCGGTGCCGGGTTCGCCACTGGCGACTTTCAGGAAGGCACCGGCTATCACCGCTGGCAACGCGTGGGCGTCGAGCGGCGAACCCGCGACATGACCCTCGACGCGGAAGTCTCCAATCACTCGTTTGGCTACGGCGACAAAACCGGTGCACGTGTGGCGCTGGCCCGTGACATCGACGATCACTGGCAGTACGGCGGCAGCCTTGAGTACCTGTCGGCCAACACGCCGCTGCGGGCCTTGAACAGCGACGTCACGGCCAACGGCGGCAGCGGCTTTATCCGCTGGCGCGCCAATGAAAGTCGCGAGTGGAAACTGGCCGTCAGCCCGTCGCACTTCAGCGATGGCAACAACCGTGTCGAAGCGTTGCTGACCGGTCGCGAAGGCGTGTACCGCGCGCCGGGCGTGCAAGTCGATCTTGGCCTGGAAGTCGGCAGCAGCCACAACTCGAAGAATGAAGACGTGCCGTATTTCAACCCGAAATCCGACTTCAGCGTGTTGCCGACGGTGAGCGTCAACCACGTGCTCTATCACCGTTACGAAACTTCCTGGAGCCAGCAATTCCAGGCCGGTGCGGGGACCTACAGCCAGCGTGACTACGGCACGGGCGCCATCGGTTTGCTCAGTTACGGCCAGCGTGTCAGCTGGAACGACGTGTTCGAGGCGGGTGCCGCGTTGAGCCTGCTCAACCGGCCCTATGACGGCAATCGCGAAAGCGATCTGCGCCTGGTCATCGACCTCACTTACCGCTTCTAGAAGAGTTTGATCATGCCTGGAATCACACGCTGCATCCTGCTGCTGGGCGTCATGCTGCTCACCGCTTGCGCCCAGCAGGCCCCAGCCTTCACGCCGCCATCACAGCGACCGGTACTGGCCAATGAAAAGCCTTGGCCAAAAAACCATGTGCTGGGCATTGCCTACCACGATGTCGAAGATCGCGACCCCGATCAGGCCGTCGTTGCCGTGCGCACCGAGCGGCTGATCGAACAGCTCGCCTGGCTGCGCGAGAACGGCTACACGGCCGTCACCGTCGACCAGATCATGGCGGCGCGCAACGGCGGCCCGGTGCTGCCGCCCAAGGCCATTCTGCTGAGTTTCGACGACGGCTATTCGAGCTTCTACACCCGCGTCATGCCGGTGTTGCGGGCCTACAACTGGCACGCCTTGCTGGCGCCGGTCGGTGTCTGGATCGATACGCCGCTGGATAAACCCGTGGACTTCGCGGGCACCCCGCGCCAGCGTTCGGACTTCCTGACGTGGGCGCAGATCACTGAAGTTTCGAAGTCTGGCCTGGTGGAAATCGCCGCGCACACTGACGCCAGCCACAAGGGCATCCTCGCCAATCCGCAAGGCAACCTCGAGCCTGCTGCGGCGACCCGTCGTTATGACGCGGCGACCGGGCGCTACGAGTCGGAAGCCGATTTCCAGGCGCGTCTGCGCAAGGACGTGGTCACCATCACCGAAAAAATCCGCAGGGCCACCGGCTACAAGCCGCGTGTGTGGGTCTGGCCTTATGGCGCGGCGGACGGCACCGCGTTGCAGGTCACCGGTTCCGAGGGCTACCAGATGGCCCTGACCCTCGACGACGGCCTCGATTCACTGAGCAACCTGATGAGCAGCCCGCGCTTTCTGGTGGCCTCCGATCCGGATGGCGAACACTTCGCCAACAGCATCGTTGCCGTGCAATCCGACGCGCCGATGCGCGTGGTGCACGTTGACCTGGATAACGTCTACGACCCGGACCCGGTTCAGCAGGACGCCAACCTCGGCAAGCTGATCCAGCGCATGGCCGACATGGGCGCCAACACGGTATTCCTGCAAGCCTTCGCCGACCCTAAAGGCGACGGGCTGGTGCACTCGCTGTACTTCCCCAATCGCCACTTGCCGATGCGCGCCGACATCTTCGACCGCGTCGCCTGGCAGCTGCGCACTCGCGCCCACGTCAAAGTCTTCGCCTGGATGCCGGTGCTGAGTTTTGCCCTCGATTCGAAGCTGCCACGGGTGACCCGTTGGGACCCGGCTACCGGCCAGACCTCGGTTGACCCCGGCCAGTACCGGCGCCTGTCGCCATTCGACCCGAACGTGCGGCGGATCATCGGTGAGATTTACGAAGACCTGGCGCGCCTGAGCTCGGTCGACGGCATCCTCTATCACGACGATGCGCTGCTCTCGGATTTCGAAGACGCCAGCCCGCAGGCGCTGAAGGTTTACGCGGCGAACGGCTTGCCTGACTCGATGGCCGCCTTGCGCGGCGATCCGGCGACGCTGCAACGCTGGAGCCGTTTCAAGAGCCGCTACCTGATCGACTTCACCCACGAACTCACGGCCAAAGTTCGCGCCATTCGCGGGCCGCAGGTGCAGACCGCGCGCAACCTGTTCGCCGAACCGATGCTCAACCCGTCCAGCGAAACCTGGTTCGCGCAGAACCTCGATGACTTCCTTGGCGCTTACGACTGGACCGCGCCGATGGCCATGCCGCTGATGGAAGGCAAGAGCCGCGAGCAATCCGGCGCCTGGCTGGAAGCGCTGGTGGCAACCGTCCGATCCCGACCCGGTGCGCTGGACCGCACGGTGTTCGAACTGCAGGCCCGCGACTGGACCCGCAAAGACGCCGCCGCCGAGCTGAAGGGCGAGCAACTGGCGGACTGGATGGGTCGCCTCAAACGTCAGGGCGCGACCAGTTTCGGCTACTACCCGGACAACTTCCTCGAGAACCAGCCGGACCTGAAAACCGTGCGTCCCGCACTCTCCAACAAGTGGAATCCTTAACATGCTGGACAGACTGCTGGCCCTGCTGGTTCTGGCGATCGTGCTGGGGATTCCCCTGGGCGTGATCTTCCTGGTCACCGGGCAATTTTTGATGGACTTCGTGTTTTTCTATCCGCTGTTCATGTCCGGGCTGTGGATCGCCGGCGGCCTGTATTTCTGGCTGCACTGGGAGCGCCACTGGCCGTGGAAGGACGACACGCTGCCGCCACCGCTGGCCGGCGAGCCGCTGATTTCGATCCTGATCCCTTGCTACAACGAGGGCGATAACGCGGCCGATACCATTCACGCCGCGCTGGGTCAGCATTACCCGAACATCGAAGTGATCGCGATCAACGACGGCTCCAAGGACAACACGGCCGCCGTGCTCGATGCCCTCGCTGCCGAAGATCCGCGCCTGCGGGTGCTGCACCTGGCGGAAAACCAGGGTAAAGCGGTGGCGTTGCGCATGGGCGCGATTGCTGCGCGCAGCGAGTATCTGGTGTGCATTGACGGCGATGCCTTGCTTGCGCCGAACACGGCGGCCTATCTGGTGGCGCCGATGCTCGACAACGCCCGGCTCGGCGCGGTGACCGGCAACCCACGGATTCGAACCCGTTCAACGCTGGTCGGGCGTGTTCAGGTCGGTGAGTTCTCGTCGATCATCGGTTTGATCAAGCGCACCCAGCGAGTCTTCGGGCGGATTTTCACCGTGTCCGGGGTGATCGTGGCGTTCCGTCGTTCGGCGCTGCATCGGGTCGGCTATTGGAGCCCGGACATGATCACCGAAGACATCGACATCAGTTGGAAGCTGCAACTGGATCACTGGAGCATCTTCTACGAGCCGCGTGCGCTGTGCTGGATCCTGATGCCGGAAACCCTGTCCGGGTTGTGGAAGCAACGTCTGCGCTGGGCCCAGGGCGGCGCCGAAGTGCTGTTCAAAAACATCCGCGGCATCTGGCAGTACCGCCATCGCTACCTCTGGCCATTGCTGTTCGAGTACTGCCTGTCCACTGGCTGGGCCTTCACCTTTTTGCTGTCGGTGATCTTCTGGGGCGTGGGCAAGTTCGTCGACATGCCGGCCGCCATTGCCGTGCACCACTTGCTGCCGCCGGCCTTCACCGGCTTGTTGCTGGCGATGGTCTGCCTGCTGCAGTTCGCGGTCAGCATCCTGATCGACCGTCGCTACGAGCGCGGGCTGTGGAAAACCATGTTCTGGGTGGTCTGGTACCCGCTGGTGTTCTGGTTCATCAGCCTGCTCACTACCTTGGTCAGCTTCCCCAAAGTGCTGTTTGGCCAACACCAGAAACGTGCCCGCTGGGTCAGCCCGGACCGTGGCATCAAACCCCTGAACGACGACGATGAAGAGGCTATCGGCCAATGAACATCATCAGAACCCGTCAACGGCCATTCCTGGTGGTCATCGACGCTTTTTTCACCGTGTTGGCCTGGATCGGCTTGTTGTATTTGCTGGTGAGCGGCCTCTGGCCGTTGCTCGATTCCCAAGAGGGGCAGCGTGTCGAATCGTCGATGCTCGACGCCCTTGGCACGTTGCAAATCTATCTGTGGGTGGCGCTGCTCAACGCGGTAATCCTGATCGGCTGGGCGCGTTACCAGCAGCGCAAAAGCAAGAGCTTCGCCCAGCGTCGCTTGCCGGCTCCGGTGGTCGACGACAACGGCTTGAAACAGAGCTTCAAGCTGACCGGCGAACGGCTGGTACAACTGCGTCATCCGGGGATCATGGTTATCCACAATGATGAGGCCGGCGACGTCAGTCACGTGGTCACGCGCTTCCTGCGCATCGATCCACACGCGCAAAAGCAGCTGGCCCCGCCAGCGTCACTGGCGGAACAGCAGGTGATGTTGTCGGCGGATCGGGCGCAGCCGATGTGAGGGTTTACGGTCCGAGTGGTCAGGGCATTGGCTTCGTTCGTTAAAAGCGAGCACTATCAAGCCAATTACTGGTGCGTTGGAGGCCAGCTGTGACACAACGAATAGACCGCATTGCCCAACTGCTCAACTGCCCGATCAAGGGCGAAGACATGCGCCGGGCGATCACTGAAGCGCGCAAGGACTTTCTTCTTGACGACGATGAAGAGGAAGACGAGGAGAAGGAGCCTGCCGAGGTGGACGTCGTGGATGAGCCGTCATCCAGGGCATGACTACCACCAGCTGCGGCTGCTCTCCAGTTCGCCCCTGCATTGCCGGAGTTGCCAGCCATAATCTTTCGCCTGTTGCTCGACCTTGCGCGCGACCTGCATCAGCCAGGGTTTCTGTAGATAGGTCTGGCGACTGAACCCGCCACGTCCTTCGTGGTAGGCAAGGTATTGGCTGTAGGCATCCCACTTGGAAACACCCAACTGACGCTGAGTGCCGGCGACGTACCAGCCGACGAACATGATCGCGTCGTCAAAGTTGTCACGCGAACCGCCGTTGCCGGTCGCGCTCTTGTACTCGCTCCACACTGGATCCTGCGCCTGGGCATAGCCGTATGCCGAGCTGACCCGTCCCCAGGGAATAACCCACAAAAAGTAGTAGCGAGGGGGCAGGGCATCGTGCACAAAGCTGCTTTCCTGCTTGATGATCGCCATCGCCACATGCGGCGGCAGTCCCCAGGCTTTCTCCATCTTTAGCGAATCTTCGTACCAGGCCGGGTATTGGCGGTAGATGCTGCAAAGGTTGCTTTGCTCTCTTGGCGGTGTCGTCGAGCAACCCGCCAGCAGGCCCAAGGCGATGAGTACGACTAAAAAACGTCCGTGCAAAAATCACTCTCTTGGCGATTGGCCAATCCTTATCGGTTCAAAACAGGGTAGGGGATACAGAGCGATCGTTGTTTGCTAACAAGCCAGCCGCCAAACCACAGACTACCCAAGAAACCACCCAAGAAACCACCCAGGAAATCAGCCTGGAAACGGCGCGAGGGTAGTTCGTGGCTGTGTTGAGCTCCCGGCGCGAGCTGGCGAAACAGCTCGGCCAGAGCCCTGATGGCGTCAAATATCATCTGGACAAACTGCGGGCAGCCGGGGTGATCCGGCATGTGGACCCAATGAAAAGCGGACACTGGGAAGTACTCAAATAACTGAGATTGGTAAAGCCGAACGCGCGACACAGAATCGTGTAACTAACTGTTTTTCTGAAGAGATCGACAGGTAAACCTCATTCCCGGCACCTAAAACAAATTCAGAACTCAAGACCCAGACGATACCGAATGCGCTTTTTTCTCTTGCTTGAGATCGCCTTGCCGCACTCGTTTTGGCGAACGAACCAGCGGCCAGAACAGCTCTTGCTGCCACTTCACCGGATGCAGATCCTCAATGCCATAGGTTGAGGGACGCCGCCGAGTGATCTTGGCCGTGCCGAACAGCACGTCCCAGAAGAACAGCAGGTTGCCGAAGTTTCCCTTGTAATGGGTCACGCCGTCATTGGCGTTCAAACCATGATGGGCTGCATGGGTGGAGGGGGTCGAAATGGTTCGTTCCAAGACCCACATCAGCGGACGCAAGGCCGGAATTCGGTAGAGTTTTTCGTCCCAGGCGACGCTGCTGTGCGCAGCGAAGATCACCGTCATCTTGACGATCAAGTAGCCGTAGTAAACCGGTGCCAGGCCCAGGTAGATAAGGGCTCCCGCCAGCCAGATGCCTGGCATCAGCAGGTAGTAAAAGCTGTTGTTTCGGTAAACGATGCGAATGCTCATGTAGGGCGCCGAATGGTGAGCGCGATGCAAGGCATAGAGAAACGGCAGCCGATGGGTCAGGCGATGCCACCAGTACTGGGTCAGGTCATCGAACAGCAGAAACAACCCGAGGCCCGCCACCCAGTGAATGTTGGCCAGGCTGTTCTTGAGTTGAGGGGCCAGACCACCGAGCAACAGGTTGCTGAGGAACATCACCAATGGAAAGGTGACACCCAGCAGGAGCGACGAACCGATGACCTCGATCAGCGTATCGCGGCGTTGGCCTTTGGGTTGGCGGAAACAGGCGCACGCAATTTCCAGCAGGATGAAACCCAGAAAAATCCCGGCGACGACCAGAATTGGATTGTTGACGAGCATTATTGTATTCATGGCAATCTCGAGTCAGGCCCGATTTGGGCATTGCCTGAGCAATAAGAAACCATGAGCCTTCCGGACAACATGTGCGAAATGGACAAAATCACTCGAGAAGAGGCCAATCAGCCAGCCCGTCGCTTCCATCGAGGTCAGCTCGGACAGGTCCTGGAACGTGTACTGCATAAGCAGACACGCAGTAACCGGCGCGATTACAGCCTGCTTGAGCTTGAGCAATTATGGACGGCGGCGGCCCAACAGGATCCCGCCATTGGCCTGCACCTGTTCGCCGGGTTCACGCCGCAGGACTGCCACGAGCTGACGTACATCTGCATGTATTGCCCGGACGTCAGCGCGGCCATCCAGTGCTGGTGTGACTATGCCGGGCTGGCCTCGGACATGGACAGCGTCAAGCTGATCAGCGATACCCATGGCGTGGGCGTAGAACTGCGTATCGATGCCCCCGACAAACTGGCCCGCTACGTGGTGGAACATTACTGCGTGATGGCCGTGACCCAACTGCGCAAAGCCACGGGTGAACCTGTCCGGCCAGTGCGGGCTCACTTCGCCCATCCGCGACCGACTTACCACGCCGAATACGCCCGATGGTTTGGGGATAACATCGTGTTCGAGTGCGCGCATAACTGCCTGTATTACGACCCGAGCGTCTTGCGGTTACCTTTGCTGACGCGACACGACGGGATGGCAGAGTTGTTGCGCAGTGAGATGGACCGACGGATCGCACGGCATCTCCAACTCAACGGCTGGACCGGAAAAGTCGCGGCCGGCATGCGACAAAGCCTGGCGCGCGGCGTGGTACCCAGCCTGGAAAATCAGGCAGAGGCTCTGCACCAGAGCCCGCGTACCCTGCGCCGGCGTATGGAAGAGCAAGGCATGACGTTCCGCCTGCTGCTGGATCTGGTGAGGGCCGAGCTGGAGCAGCATCTTGAATTTCTGGGTGAGAACCGCGCGCAAATTGCCAGTCAACTGGGATACGGGGACCTGGCTGCGTATCTGCATGCCCGTAAACGATGGCGGCGTGAGCCATTTGACGATCACATTCGCGATGTTGAGGCGGGTAGGTAACGCAGAGGAAGTGAAACGACTGGCGCTTGCCAGGTGTGGATCGCCAAGTCCTGGCGGTAGAGCAAACCCCGCCTTAAACGACGTTCAGGACCAGGACAGGTTTTTATCAGGAGCGCTATTCCCTTGTCATACAAGGGAAAGAAGATGGTGCACCAGGCGGGATTCGAACCCACGACCCCTGCCTTCGGAGGGCAGTACTCTATCCAGCTGAGCTACTGGTGCATGTGCGGCCGCCATCATACCGATGTAGCTTCGGGCCGTCCATGCCAGTGTGTTGAGTGATTTTTCCCCCGGACATATCCGATCAATGTATCCACGCCATGTTGAGCGTTCTCTGCCGGTTCCGGTGCGAGCGATTCACAAGTGGCGCCACTGAACGTCCCTTTGTTTGCTTTGCCCAGTTGCCCTGAACACTATTGGCTGCGTATCTGCGCGGCGCTCACTTGCCCATCATGGCGTACTCATGCATTTCAAAGGATCTGTAATGCTCGATATTCCTCTGCGACAGATTGTGTTGGGACGCTCGGATCTGTTTCGAGGCATGTCTGAATCGTTGATTCACTATGCCGCCACCCATTGCGTTGAACGCTCGCTCGGAGATCGGGATGTACTGTTTCTCAAACAGGACACGCTGGAGTTCCTGGCATTGGTCGTGGAAGGTCGTATTTATTCCGTTGTTCATGGGCCGGACGGGCGTGAGCAGATCGTCGGGAGCACCGAGGCCGGGCATGTGGTGGGCGAATCGGCGCTAATCGAGGGGCATCTGCGCGAGGCCTCAGCCTACGCGTGCGGGGCGACCCGGGTCTTGCTGCTGGGGCGTCGGCATTTTTCAGTGTTGTGCGCTGAGCCGTTGTTTCTGCGCCGGATTCTGATGTTGTTGATGCGAAGGCTGCTGGGTGTCATGGAGTTGCTGGAAATGGTCTGTTTGTATCGGCTGGAGTCACGCTTGGCGCGGTTTCTGCTGACCAACATGGAGGATGCCGATCTGACCGTTACCACTTTGCCCACAGTGCCGATGCCGGAAAACCAGGGGATTCTGGCCGCGATGCTGAACACCAGCCGGCCCAAGTTGAATGTGCAGCTACAACTGTGGCGCCGATTGGGACTGATCAGCGGTCAGCGCGACCGAATTGTGATCAATGACGTCGACCATCTGCGGCGCAAGGCATATGCGCTGAATTAGCTGTAGGACTGTTCCCAAGGTAACAGCAAAGGTAAATCCAGAATCACAGACTGCCAGCTCATCAGGGACGCACAGGGAGTGCTGGCATGGATGGTTCGACGCAATGCAATTTGCATGTGGCTGTGGCCGATCAACTGTTCGAATCGAGTTGGCGGGCGGTACAGCCCGAGCTTACACGTCGGGCCAGGCATCGGGCCAAGGGCAATATGGAACACGCCCAGGAATGGCTGTCTGCCACGGCGATCAAGGCCCTGCTGTTCTTCAGGCGTTCTCCGGAACGCATTCGAGATCCGCAGGGTTTTTTGTTTCTGGTGCTTGATCACGTCTTTCTCGACAGTTGTCGGCGCACGTTGCGTGAGGGGCGGCTGTTCGATCGCTCGATCGACCTTGCGCAGGATCACCAGGCCATTCTGGCCGCACCCTCTGCGTCGGTCCTTGAGCGTACGGAATTGTATGAGCGCCTGGCCCAGGTTGATCGGGCGGTGGCGCAGTTGCCGCCGATTCAGCAGCGGTTGTTCGAAATGAAATTTGTCGAAGAACTTCCTTACCCGGAAATCGCCGCTGTGCTGGGGATTACCTTGCCTCTGGTACGCAAGCGCGTGCAGTTGTTGCGTGCGGCATTACGTTGAAACGAACGTGTGGATTCACAGCCGCGTCCCTGGCGCGTTCTAGTTCTGTGAGCAATCACTGCTGACGATGTGTCCCCACCACCGCGCCCGCGATGGTGCTTTCGATCAAGGAGAGATGTATGACGGATCCGATGGTTAATTCCCAGATAACCGACGCGGTGACCCAGACCAACGTCAAGGTGGTCGCGGAAGCGCCGGCGCAAGCCATCGCTTCGCTGTATCAGGTAGCGAGTCACTCTGCAGGGTTGTCCTTGCAGAATGCGGTCAACAGCCAGCAGGCCCTCAACCAGATTTCCAACGCGGTGATCTCCAAGGCGGTTTCGCTGATCATGCAGATTGGCGAGAAGGGTTGATGGTTCGGGAGATCCGCCATGTTCTGGTTCAAGAGAAAACCCCCCGTCATTGCCGAACAGTCGTCGAACTCCGACAGCGCTGCGGGCCCACCTGTTGATCCGGGCGAGGCCGCCTCCCGAACTGAATCAGGCATGACATCGCGCTCGATCATGAGCGTGATGAATGAGCATCTGCTCAAGCAGGTGAATGCCCCGAGCACGGATTCTACCGACGCACTGAACAGCCAGATCGTTCAGGCCGTGCAATTCACCAATGCCCAGACGTTCAGTTATGCCCCGGCGCAGATCGCCATTGCGCCGGACATGATGATCGGCCAGGCCGCCGGCCTGGTGGCGCAGTCGGCGGCGGGTTACTTCGATGGCGTCAGCAAGCTGGCCCTGGCCGCTCAGGCGGTATTGCTCAAGCAAATGACCGAAAACATCGTCAATGAGAATTACCCGGCTGCCGAAGAGGACGCCAAGGGCGCGTTTACCACCGACCTGTTGGTGGCCGCCGCCGCTGCCGTGAGCGCCGCTGCTGGCGCCATGGAGGGCGCTGGCGCCGCCGCGGCGATCGACATGATCGACCAGAGCCTCGCCAAGTACAGCGACACCCTGGCGAATCGCTCCGCACGCCCCCCAACGACGGGCGCTGACGATGGGCGCAATTGACCGTTCCCAATGCCCCGATAAAGGAAGAGGAGTCGTTTGATGAGCAAGGAAAACGAAAATCCGATGGAGAGCATTCACCGGTTCGCCGAGCTTTTCATGAAGCGCCGGCTGTCACCCGCCGAACGGCAAGTGCTGGAAGCTTTTGTCCTGGACAAGCCACAGACGTTTGCCCAGGCGGCGCAAAGGAGTATCGAACAGGTTCGCGAGCAGACAGTCAGGCTGATAGAGGCCGACGAACAGCGCACGAATGCGGTGATCGATCAGTTTCGGACCAGTGAAAACATACTGAAACATACCTCGCAACAGCGCGAGGAGTTAATAAGACAGTTGCTGTCGACTGTTGAAGAACCGTCCCGGCCCTCCCTGTTAACGGTGGACGATGAGGACTTTAAGGAACTGTTGATGGACCTGATACGCCAGGAAGTAAAAAGCGCCATGGACGAGCAAATGAACAGCCTGGTTCAACAGGTTGAATCGGCGCTGGCGCGCCTGAACGAGTAAAGCATGGGAGGCTGACAGCACACTTGCTGAGCGGCGTTATCCAGTATTCACATCCCTTGTTTTGCAACGTTCATTAAAGAACACGGAATGCACCGTGTAATAACAAAGGAAGTTAATTCATGCCAACTGTTAGCGAACAAATCACCGACGCGGTCACCCAGACCAACGTCAAGGTCGTCGCTGAGGCGCCGGCCATGGCAATGGGGACCATCTATCAATCCATGGCCCACTCCATCGGCATCCTGTTCCAGAACTCGGTGTCGGCGCAGCAACAGCAAAACACCCTGGCCCAGGCCGCGGCCAACCAGGGCGTGATGCAGATCTACAGCGTGGACACCGCTGCCGGCGGAGCAGCCACGGAAAAAGTCAGCCAGGGCGGTATTGCCGACAACCTCACCAGCCTGTTGGCCGTCATGAAGTCGTTCCAGGGTTGATCGGCTGAAACCCTGAATCAACTGTGCAATACCTTTGACTCAAACATGGAGTTTGACCTATGAGCACTGTAAGCCCGCAAATCACCGATGCCGTTACCCAAACCAACGTCAAGGTCGTCGCTGAAGCACCGGCGATGTCACTCGGCACCGTCTATCAATCCATGGGACATTCCACCAGCATCCTGTTCCAGAATGCCGTGTCGGCCCAGCAACAGCAAAATACCCTGGCCCAGGCCGCGGCCAACCAGGGCGTCATGCAGATCTACAGCGTCGACACTGGCGCCGCTGCGGCAACCACGGAAAAAATCAGCCAGGGTGGGGTGGCCGACAACCTCACCAGCCTGCTTAGCGTCCTCAAGTCGTTTAGCTCTTGAGTCGCTGATCTCCTGGAGCACCCGATAACAACGCCCCCGCAGCCTTGAAGGCGGCGGGGGCGTTGTCGTTTACTACGTTGATCAGAAAAACAGGGCAAATGCGGCGTTTTCGTTCTTTTTTTCGAACAGCCTATTGTCCTTTACCCCCTTTGATCCTAGGATTCGTTTGAGATTTCAAACGCTCTTGTCTGGGTGCTGAACCGCACGAGCTTCAATAGTGCGCTATTTATGTGCTTCAGCCCGGTGAATGATTTCCCTGACGGCAGCCTACAAGGCGCCTTTCTACAATCATAATTTGCTCCGCGCGTGCGCGGTGCTGTTAAGGAAAGCCGACATGCAGCTTAAAGACACCCTGTTGTTCCGCCAGCAAGCCTTCATTGATGGCGCTTGGGTCGATGCGGACAATGGTCAGACGATCAACGTCACCAACCCGGCAACGGGCGAAATTCTGGGCACCGTGCCGAAAATGGGCGCTGCCGAAACCCGCCGTGCGATCGAAGCCGCTGACAAAGCGCTGCCGGCCTGGCGTGCACTGACCGCCAAAGAGCGCGCGAACAAACTGCGTCGCTGGTTCGAACTGATCATTGAAAACCAGGAAGACCTGGCTCGCCTGATGACTCTGGAGCAGGGCAAGCCATTGGCCGAAGCCAAGGGCGAAATCGTTTACGCCGCATCCTTCATCGAATGGTTCGCCGAAGAAGCCAAGCGCATCTACGGTGACGTGATTCCGGGCCACCAGCCAGACAAGCGCCTGATCGTGATCAAGCAGCCAATCGGCGTGACCGCTGCGATCACTCCGTGGAACTTCCCGGCTGCCATGATCACCCGTAAAGCCGGCCCGGCCCTGGCCGCTGGCTGCACCATGGTGCTCAAGCCTGCTTCGCAAACGCCTTACTCGGCCTTCGCCCTGGCTGAACTGGCCCAGCGTGCCGGCATCCCGAAAGGCGTGCTGAGCGTTGTGACCGGCAGCGCCGGCGATATCGGCAGCGAGCTGACCAGCAACCCGATCGTGCGCAAGCTGTCCTTCACCGGCTCGACCGAAATCGGTCGTCAGCTGATGGCTGAATGCGCCAAGGACATCAAGAAAGTTTCCCTGGAACTGGGCGGCAACGCTCCGTTCATTGTGTTCGACGACGCGGACCTGGATAAGGCCGTCGAAGGCGCGATCATTTCCAAGTACCGCAACAACGGCCAGACCTGCGTCTGCGCCAACCGTCTGTACATTCAGGATTCGGTGTACGACGCGTTCGCTGAAAAACTCAAAGTGGCCGTGGCCAAACTCAAGATCGGCAACGGTCTGGAAGAAGGCACCACCACTGGCCCGTTGATCGACGGCAAAGCCGTGGCCAAGGTTCAGGAGCACATTGCTGATGCCCTGAGCAAAGGCGCGACCCTGCTGGCCGGTGGCAAGGTCATGGAAGGCAACTTCTTCGAACCGACCATCCTGACCAATGTGCCGAAAAGCGCTGCTGTGGCCAAGGAAGAAACCTTCGGTCCATTGGCGCCACTGTTCCGCTTCAAAGACGAAGCCGAAGTGATCGCGATGTCGAACGACACCGAGTTCGGTCTGGCCTCGTACTTCTATGCGCGTGACCTGGGTCGTGTGTTCCGTGTGGCTGAAGCCCTGGAATACGGCATGGTCGGCGTCAACACCGGGTTGATCTCCAATGAAGTCGCGCCATTCGGCGGCATCAAGGCCTCGGGCCTGGGCCGTGAAGGCTCCAAGTACGGCATTGAAGATTATCTGGAAATCAAATACCTCTGCCTGGGCATCTGATCAGGTAAGGAATTAAACGCAAAGGGCACGAGAGCGCTGTCCCTTTGCGGGCTTCAAACGTTATTTCTCGGTGGCCGGGAAAGCTGTGGCAGTCGATCATCGCATGCTGCCGTAGTTGCCTCCCCGCCACGTATTCCTTGGACCACGCCGCCCGATGAGCTGCGAATGAGGACTTTATGAGCAAGACCAACGCATCCCTGATGAAACGCCGCGAAGCCGCTGTACCACGCGGTGTTGGCCAGATTCACCCGATCTTCGCCGACTCGGCGAAGAACTCCACCGTGACCGACGTTGAAGGTCGCGAGTTCATCGACTTCGCCGGCGGTATCGCCGTGCTGAACACCGGTCACCTGCACCCGAAAGTCATCGCAGCCGTGACCGAGCAACTGAACAAGCTGACTCACACCTGCTTCCAGGTGCTGGCTTACGAACCGTACGTAGAGCTGTGCGAAAAAATCAACGCCAAGGTTCCAGGTGATTTCGCCAAGAAGACCCTGCTGGTGACCACCGGCTCCGAAGCCGTGGAAAACTCCATCAAGATCGCTCGTGCCGCCACCGGCCGTGCCGGCGTGATCGCCTTCACCGGTGCGTACCACGGTCGTACCATGATGACCCTGGGCCTGACCGGTAAAGTCGTGCCTTACTCGGCCGGCATGGGCCTGATGCCAGGCGGCATCTTCCGCGCGCTGTACCCGAACGAACTGCATGGCGTGAGCATCGACGATTCGATCGCCAGCATCGAGCGCATCTTCAAGAACGACGCCGAGCCGCGTGACATCGCTGCAATCATCATCGAGCCGGTTCAGGGCGAAGGTGGTTTCTACGTCGCTCCTAAAGAGTTCATGAAGCGTCTGCGCGCCCTGTGCGACCAGCACGGCATTCTGTTGATCGCGGACGAAGTGCAAACCGGTGCTGGCCGTACCGGCACCTTCTTCGCCATGGAACAGATGGGCGTTGCAGCCGACCTGACCACCTTCGCCAAATCCATCGCTGGCGGCTTCCCGCTGGCCGGTGTGTGCGGCAAGGCTGAATACATGGACGCCATCGCTCCAGGCGGCCTGGGCGGCACTTACGCCGGTAGCCCGATCGCTTGCGCCGCTGCGCTGGCAGTGATGGAAGTGTTCGAAGAAGAGCACCTGCTGGATCGCTGTAAGGCAGTCGGTGAGCGTCTGGTCACTGGCCTCAAGGCCATTCAGGCCAAGTACCCGGTGATCGGTGAAGTGCGTGCCCTGGGCGCGATGATCGCGGTTGAACTGTTCGAAAACGGCGACAGCCACAAGCCTAACGCCGCCGCCGTCGCCAAAGTCGTGGCCAAGGCACGCGACAAGGGTCTGATCCTGCTGTCGTGCGGTACTTACGGCAACGTGTTGCGTGTACTGGTGCCGCTGACTGCACCGGACGAGCAACTGGATAAAGGTCTGGCGATCATGGAAGAGTGCTTCTCCGAGCTCTGATTTCGCAGTGTGACCCGATCGACAAAAAACCCGCTTCGGCGGGTTTTTTTTGTCACTTGAAACACATCGGCGGCTTTTGCGCTGTATCGAATGGCCAGCATTGTCTAAGGTGCAGGCATTGCCTCGGAGTGAACTGATGACTGCTGTTGATTTACCGGCTGTGCCGCGAGTGCTGATCGCCGAGGCTGACCCTTGGTCTCGAGACCTGCTCGAGCAGGTGTTGCTGCATGTGCGCTGCGATGCGCAGCTGGATCTGTGTGCCGATGGCCAGCAGGCGCTGGAGTGGCTGAGTGAAAACCCGTATGACCTGGTGATCGCCGATTGGGAGCTTCCCGGTGTCGATGGCCTGGGCTTGCTGCGCAGTGTGCGTCAGCGGCGGCGTAACCCGGTGTTGCCGTTCATTCTGATGAGCAGCCGCAACGACAGCGCCAGCGTGCGCGAGGTATTGCCGCTGGCCCCGACGGCCTATCTGACCAAGCCCCTGAACATGGAAGGTCTGACTCAGCGCCTGCAGGACTTGCTCCTGAGCGCCGGCCAGACGGTTTCCTGTGACGTTCCGGCGCTGGCGCCGGGCATGACCTTGTCGACCTTCCTTGAGCGTCGGCGTGAGTTGGCGGATGGCGCGCCGTTGCTCACCGACGTACAACTGGCGGTCAAGCGCAGCCTGAACCCCAATGGCCTCGATTTGAAGCTGCTGGAAGAAGAAGTGCGCACTGACCCGCAGATCACTGCGGTGCTGATCGCCGCCGCCAACAGCGCCTCGCAGCACCTTGGCGATACCGTGCAGACCGTGTCCCAGGCCTTGAATCGCCTGGGCACCGGGCAAAGCATGAACCTGATCCTTGGCCTGGCCCTCAAGCGCAGTGCGAAGTTGAGTGATCCGTGCCTGGCCGATTACGCCGAGCGCTACTGGGAGCTGTCACTGCACACCGCCGAATACGGGCGGACCCTGGCGCGCTTGCTCGATCTTGATCAGGAGCGTTGCTATTGCGCCGGCATGCTCCATCGCCTCGGCGATCTGGCGCTGCTACGTTGCTTGCAGGAGTGGATACAGGCGGGGGGTGAACTGGACGAGTTGGAAGAGGTCGGCGACGCGCTGGCTGAATTTGGCGCGGCCTATGGTTCGGCGTTGCGTACTCGCTGGCGGCTTCCGTTGGAGTTGCGAGAGCTGATTGCAGCGGTCTATCAGCTCGGTGGCGGGGTGTATTCCCGTGAAGCGCTGGTGATGAACCTGGCGGCGCAACTTGCTCGCCTGACCGAGCATGAAGGCGTTGAAGAACTGGCCAAAAGCCGAACGGCGCGCCTGCTCAAGATCGGCCTGCCGGAACTGATGCGCTTGCGCAAAAAGTAAGCGTTACACAAACCCTTGTGGGAGCCTGTCAGCCAGAGATGATGCGGTTCTTGCCCTGGCGTTTGGCTCGATACATCGCGGCGTCGGCGCGGGTGTAGAGGCTGTCGACGGTTGCATCTTCAGCGGTGAGGCTGGTCAGGCCCTGGCTGACGGTGATGCCGAAGGTCTGCCCGTCATGGCTGAAACACAAACGCTGGATTTCCCGTTGCAGGCGCTCGGCGACCTGTCTCGCCATCTCTGGCGCGCAGCCAGGGAATACCGCTGCAAATTCCTCACCGCCAATCCGCCCGAACAGGTCACCCCGGCGTAACGCAGCGCGCCCGCATTCGGCGAGCTGTTGCAGCACCCGGTCGCCTTGCTGATGGCCGTACGTGTCGTTGATGAGTTTGAAGTCATCGATATCCAGTAGCAGAAACGCCAGCGATGAGCCCTGCAGCCGCGCTTGTTCGAACTCGCGGCTGGCGCATTCGAAGAAGTGTCGGCGGTTGCTGCTTTGGGTCAGCACATCGGTGGTGGCGAGGCGTTGCAGCTCGGTTTCCAGCTGCTTCTTTTCGGTAATGTCCTCGGCCAAGCCGACCACGATCAGCGGTTGCCCGGGTTCGGCCTGACGATTGATGAAGCACTTGTCGCTGAGCCAACGCACCTGGCCGTCGGCGGCGATGATTCGGTACTCGCGGTCTTCAACGGCGCCTTTTTCCAGCACTTGGGCCAGGCTGCGTTCGGCGTAGTCCAGATCGTCCGGATAAACGCTGTCGCGCCATTGGCGATAGTCGGCCAGCAGCAGGCCGGCGGAGCGACCGAAAATTCGTTCATAGGCCGGGCTGACATACAGCACCTGACGTGTTTCCCAGTTGAAAGCCCAAAGGATGGCGTTGACGCTGACCAGCAACGAACTGAACAACTGCTCACGCTCGCTCAGGCGCGCGACTTCACCTTGGGCATGCATCAAGGCCATCAGGGTTTGCGCGGCCTCGGGCCACTGTGGGTAGGGCAGGTCTTCCAGGTTCTTATTGACCATCGGCACAACTCTCAAAGGGCGTGCCGCAAGTTCGATAGCGGCCACAACAAAGCCCGCCTGGATGGCGAAGTGCTCTTTGAGATAGGGGATTTGAAGCTTAGTTCCGAAGGGTGCGCCCGCGAACGGGGCGCACCGATCAACGGCGTCAGGCAGGGCGCAGGGAGTAGGTCTTCAACTGGTTGGCGAAGTCGCGCAGCGATTGAATACCGCTGGCCTCGGCTTCGTGGACCCAGTCCTTGATGGCCGCCAGCATGTCGTGGCCATTTGAGCTGGTCTTGATCCAGATCTGCTGCAAGGCCAGGCGTTTCTCGTAAATTACCTTCAGCGCCTGGCTGTGCTCGAGCATTGTCTGGATGCGCACATGATGCTTGTCATCCAGCAGGCTGGTTTCTCGCGAGAGCAGACGCTTGGCGCGATGGAATTGGTGGCGAACGGAATGGTCGACCTTTTCCAGCTCTTGCTTGACCAGCGGGCCGATCACCAGCTTGCGGTACTGGGCCATGATCTGGAAGCGGTTGTTGAGGATCGCCATGGCAGTGTCCATGTCCAGGCTGCCTTTGCCTTCGACACGGTGGGCGATCGGCGCAACCCGCTGAACCTTGGCCAGCCGCAGGAAGCTGAAGACCTGGATCCACGCCCAGCCGAGGTCGAATTCCCACTTCTTCACCGACAGTTTTGCCGAGTTAGGGTAGGTGTGATGGTTGTTATGCAGTTCTTCGCCGCCGATCAGAATGCCCCATGGCACCAGATTGGTTGCCGCATCACGGCATTCGAAGTTGCGGTAGCCAATGGCATGGCCCAGGCCGTTGACCACGCCAGCGGCCCAGACCGGGATCCACATCATCTGGATCGCCCAGACGGTGATGCCGATGGTGCCAAACAGCAGCAGGTCGATGACGGCCATGATCGCCACGCCCAGCAGCGGGTAAGGGCTGTAGAGGTTGCGTTCGATCCAGTCTTCAGGGCAGTTCTTGCCGTAAATGCGCAGGGTTTCGGGGTTCTCCGCTTCGGCGCGGTACAGCTCGGCACCTTTGCGCAAGACCGTGGACAGGCCTTTGATCACCGGGCTGTGCGGGTCATCGACGGTTTCGCATTTGGCGTGGTGCTTGCGGTGGATGGCAGTCCACTCGCGGGTGTTCTGCGCCGTGGTCAGCCACAGCCAGAAGCGGAAAAAGTGTTTCAGGCCGGCATTGAGCTCAAGGGAGCGATGGGCTGAATAACGATGCAGATAAACCGTGACGCCCACGATGGTGATGTGGGTCATTAACAGGGTGACTGCCACCAGTTGCCAGGGCGACAAGCCGAGTAAACCTTCGTACCACATAGGCTGTATGGCCCTCGATAAAGAAAAAAACAGCTGGCGCATTATCACTCAGCACACAGATAAAACCAGTCGCGCTTTCAGATAAGAGTGGCTGGATGTTTCTTTAATCTATAATTCCAACCTTTTTTGTAAGGCCATGGACGACCGAATGTCTGCTTCTTATCGCGATGCCTTGCGTGCAGC
This sequence comes from Pseudomonas sp. 05N431, assembly GCF_056397005.1. Taxonomy (NCBI): domain Bacteria; kingdom Pseudomonadati; phylum Pseudomonadota; class Gammaproteobacteria; order Pseudomonadales; family Pseudomonadaceae; genus Pseudomonas; species Pseudomonas sp. 05N431. The sequence goes on along the minus strand of NZ_JBFTMN010000007.1, from coordinate 204,451 downwards.
GCTGCTCTACCTGGTGTTTTCTGTCGCTTGGCTGAAATTCACTGGTTGTTTATTAACCAATTTATTCGATGAATCCGCTGATCTTCAGCGATGGCAACTGATCAACGGTTATGTCTGGGTGGTACTTAGCGCGGGGTTTATCTTCATTGCCCGGGCGCATTTGCTGTGCTTTCTCGGGGTCGGTGCCAAATTGCGCCACCGTCACGAAGATCGCACTCGATTGCGCCAGGCGCAGGCAGTGTTCGATTGCACCCGTGAAGGGGTGTTGGTTACTGATCACCAGAGGGTGATCGTCCACGTCAATCGGGCCTTTATGGACATCACCGGTTATCAGGCCGAAGAGGTGTTGGGCCAGGGGCCCAGCCTGTTCAAGTCCGGCCATCATCCACCAGATTTCTATCAAGCGATGTTCGAGAGTCTGGAGCGCACCCGCGAATGGAGCGGCGAGATCTGGAACCGGCGCAAAAGCGGTGAAATTTATCCGCAATGGCAGACCATCCGGGTCATTCACGATGACCACGGCCAGCTCAGCCACTATGTGGCGGTGTTTTCCGACATCAGCGCGATCAAGAATTCCGAGCACGAACTCGCGCATCTGGCGCATCACGACCCGCTGACCGACCTGCCCAATCGTCTGCTGTTCAGCGATCGCGTCGAGCAGGCGCTTGCTTCGGCGCAGATCCACAAGCGCGGGTGTGCGTTGCTGATGATCGATCTGGACCATTTCAAGATGATCAACGATAGCCTCGGGCATAACGTTGGCGATCAATTGCTCAAAGCGGCGGCGGTGCGCCTGCAAGGCCTGTTTGGCCCCGGCGTTACGCTGGCGCGTTTGGGCGGCGACGAGTTTGCCGTGCTGGCCGAGAACTGTCCGCAAGTGGTGCAGGCTGCCGCGTTGGCACAGCGGATCATTGAGGGCCTGAAAGAGCCGTTTTTCATCGCTGCTCACCCGTTGTTCATCAATGCCAGTGTCGGTATCAGCCTGTTCCCCAGCGACGCGCTGAGCGCCGAACAATTGCTGCGCAATGCCGATTCGGCGTTGTTCAAGGCCAAGAATTCGGGGCGCGACGGTTATGCCTTGTACACCGAGGAGTTGACCGCCCACGCCCAGCACCGGGTCGAGATGGCCTTCGAATTGCGCCGCGCGCTGGAGCAGCAGGAGTTGCGGGTGTTCTACCAGCCGGTGCATGACCTCAAAACCAGCCGGTTGATCGGCGTTGAAGCGCTGGTTCGCTGGCAACATCCGCAGCGCGGGCTGGTGTCGCCGGGTGAGTTCATTCCGATTGCCGAACGCACCGGGTTGATCGCCGAGATTGACGCCTGGGTGATGCAACAGGCCTGTCAGCAGATGTGTGCCTGGCAGAACGCCGGGGTGGTGTTGTCATTTGTTGCGGTGAACGTGTCTACCCGCCTGTTTGCCCGGCGCGAACTGTTTGAGCGGGTTGCCCAGGTGCTGCATGACACGGGACTGGACCCGGCGTGCCTGGAGCTGGAAGTGACTGAAAGCGCAGTGATGGAAGATCCGGAAGTCGCGCTGGAACAAATGCATCGTCTGCGCGAACTGGGCGTGCGGCTGGCCATCGATGACTTTGGTACCGGTTATTCGTCGCTGCTGCGGCTCAAGCGCTTGCCGGTGCAGAAACTCAAGATCGACCAGGGCTTTGTCGCTGGTCTGCCGTTGGATGAAGACGATGCGGCGATCGTCCGGGTGATCATCGCCCTTGCGCAAAGCATGGGCATGCAGGTGCACGCCGAAGGCATCGAGCAGGTCGAGCAGGCGGCGTTTTTGCTCGAGCAGGGTTGCGATCTGGGGCAGGGTTACTGGTTTGGTCGGCCGATGCCGGCGCATGAGCTGGACTGGACGCGAGCGCCAGTGATTTTTCAGCACTGATCGTTCCCACGCTCTGCGTCCCTTCGCAATAACAGTCCGCGTGGGAACGAACAGTCTTTCGGTTATATAAACATTCTTAAATAGTATTTTTAAGAATATCTGCGCCTATCTACTATTGCCCTCACGCCGTAAGCAGTGCCGCCACTGCCAGGCACATCTCATTGAAGGAGCAGCACCATGAGCGCATCTCTACGTAGCGTTGACGGCCAGGACGAAGCCACCATTTTGCGCGAGATCCAGAGCGCATTGCGCGATCTGCGCTTTGGGGCAGTGGAAATCACCGTGCACAACGCGCAGGTGGTCCAGATCGAACGCAAAGAGAAATTCCGTTTGCAGAACCCAGGCAACAAGCCGAGCTGAAGCACTACTCAACGGGCAACCCGATTCCGGAAAACCATAAGAACAGCCAACACAAAAGAATTCAGGAGCTGCACCATGTCGTCGATTCGCCGTTACGCTTTGGCCGCTCTGGCCAGCGCCATTTTTGCCGGTTCCGCGGTTGCCAAGGATTATGAATTGCTCAACGTGTCGTACGACCCGACCCGCGAGCTGTATCAGGACTACAACGCCGAGTTCATCAACTTCTGGAAGAAAGAACACGCTGGCGACAACGTGAAGATCCAGCAATCCCATGGTGGTTCGGGCAAACAAGGCCGGGCGGTGATTGATGGTCTGCGGGCCGACGTGGTGACCCTGGCCCTGGCCGGTGACATCGACGAAATCGCCAAACTCGGCAAGACCCTGCCGGCCGACTGGCAAAAACGCCTGCCGGACGCCAGCACGCCGTACACCTCAACCATCGTGTTCCTGGTGCGCAAGGGCAACCCCAAAGGCATCAAGGACTGGGGCGACCTGACCAAAAGCGGTGTTGAAGTGATCACCCCGAACCCGAAAACCTCCGGCGGTGCGCGCTGGAACTTCCTCGCCGCCTGGGCCTATGGCCTGAAAGCCAACGGCGGCAACGAAGCCAAGGCCAAAGAGTACGTGCAAACGCTGTTCAAGCACGTTCCTGTGCTGGACACCGGCGCTCGCGGTTCGACCATTACCTTCGTCAACAACGGCCAGGGTGACGTGTTGCTGGCCTGGGAAAACGAAGCCTTCCTGGCGCTGAAAGAACAGGGCGGCGCTGACAAGTTCGACATCGTCGTGCCTTCGCTGTCGATCCTTGCCGAACCGCCGGTTGCGGTCGTCGACAAGAACGCCGAGAAGAAGGGCAACGAGCAGATCGCCGAAGCCTACCTCAAGCATCTGTACAGCCCGGCCGGTCAGGAAATTGCTGCGAAAAACTTCTACCGCCCGCGTGACAAGGACGTGGCCGCCAAGTACACCAAACAGTTCCCGACCCTGGAGCTGGTGACCATCGACAAGGATTTTGGTGGCTGGAAATCCGCCCAACCGAAATTCTTCAATGACGGTGGCGTGTTCGACCAGATCTATCAGGCGCAGTAACCTGACTTGAGTCACACAACGAACCTTAAGCTTGGGCGCGGAATATGTGGGAGCGAGCTTGCTCGCGAAGGCGGAGTGTCAGACGACTTAAATGTTGACTGATATCCCCTCTTCGCGAGCAAGCTCGCTCCCACATGGGTGCACTTAGCTGTTTGATTTTTTCAACCAGGGACTTTTATGTCGCGTCGTATCTCCCCCGTCATACCCGGCTTCGGGCTGACGCTGGGCTACACCTTGGTGTACCTCAGTCTGATTGTGCTCATACCTTTGGCGGCGATGTTCGTGCATGCCGCTCAACTCACCTGGGATCAATTCTGGGCAATCATCTCGGCGCCACGGGTGCTGGCGGCGTTGAAGCTCAGTTTCGGCACCGCGCTGTATGCCGCGATCATCAACGGCATCATCGGCACGTTGCTGGCCTGGGTGCTGGTGCGTTACACCTTCCCCGGACGCAAGATCATCGACGCGATGATCGACCTGCCGTTCGCATTGCCGACGGCCGTGGCCGGTATTGCGCTGACGGCGCTGTACACGCCGACCGGTCTGGTCGGGCAGTTCGCAGCGGACCTGGGGTTCAAGATCGCCTACACGCCCCTCGGCATCACTCTGGCGCTGACCTTCGTCACGCTGCCATTCGTTGTGCGTACGGTGCAGCCGGTACTGGCGGATATCCCGCGAGAGATCGAAGAGGCCGCCGCGTGCCTGGGTGCCAAGCCGTTGCAGGTGTTCCGTTACATTCTGGTGCCGGCGTTGCTGCCTGCGTGGCTGACCGGTTTTGCCCTGGCGTTTGCCCGTGGCGTCGGTGAGTACGGTTCGGTGATTTTCATCGCCGGCAACATGCCGATGAAAACCGAAATCCTGCCGCTGCTGATCATGGTCAAGCTCGACCAATACGACTACACCGGCGCTACCTCCATTGGCGTGCTGATGCTGGTGGTTTCCTTCGTCCTGTTGCTGCTGATCAACTTGTTGCAGCGGCGCATCGAAACCCCATAAGGAGGCGCGGAAAATGTCCCAATCGTCTATTGCCGCTGCGTCTTCGGCCAACGCCGCCCGTCGTGGCAGCGCCGTTTCACGGCGAATTCTGATCGGCCTTGGCTGGCTGATTTTTGCTCTGTTCCTGTTGCTGCCGCTGTTCATCGTGGTGTCCCAGGGCCTGAAGCTTGGCCTCGGTGCGTTTTTCACCGCGATCTTTGAACCGGATGCGTTGTCGGCCCTGAAACTGACCGTCATTGCGGTGCTGATTTCGGTGCCGTTGAACCTGGTGTTCGGTGTCAGCGCAGCCTGGTGCGTGAGCAAATACTCGTTCCGTGGCAAGAGCATGCTGGTGACCCTGATCGACTTGCCGTTCTCGGTGTCGCCGGTGATCGCCGGTCTGGTCTACGTGCTGATGTTCGGTGCCCAGGGGATTTTTGGCCCGTGGCTGCAGGACCACGACATCCAGATCGTCTTCGCCTTGCCGGGCATCGTGCTGGCGACGATTTTTGTCACCGTGCCGTTCGTAGCACGTGAACTGATCCCGCTGATGCAGGAGCAAGGCACGCAGGAAGAGGAAGCCGCACGCTTGCTGGGCGCCAACGGCTGGCAGATGTTCTGGCACGTGACCGTGCCGAACATCAAGTGGGGCCTGATCTACGGCGTGGTGCTGTGTACCGCGCGGGCGATGGGTGAGTTCGGCGCGGTTTCGGTGGTTTCCGGGCACATTCGCGGGGTGACCAACACCCTGCCGCTGCACGTCGAGATTCTCTACAACGAATACAACCACGTTGCCGCGTTTGCCGTTGCGAGCCTGTTGCTGATCCTGGCGCTCTTCATCCTGCTGCTCAAGCAGTGGAGCGAAAACCGTATTAACCGCCTGCGCGCCAGCGCCGCAGAGGAATAAGTCATGTCGATCGAAGTCCGTAATGTCAGCAAGAACTTCAACGCGTTCAAGGCGCTGAACAGCATCAACCTGGACATCCAGAGCGGCGAGCTGGTGGCGTTGCTTGGCCCGTCCGGCTGCGGCAAAACCACCTTGCTGCGGATCATCGCCGGCCTGGAAACCCCGGACGCCGGCAGCATCGTGTTCCACGGCGAAGACGTCTCCGGCCACGACGTGCGTGATCGCAACGTCGGTTTCGTGTTCCAGCACTACGCCTTGTTCCGCCACATGACCGTGTTCGACAACGTCGCGTTCGGCCTGCGCATGAAGCCGAAAAACCAGCGTCCGAGCGAAAGCCAGATCGCGGTCAAAGTCCATGAGCTGCTGAACATGGTGCAACTGGATTGGCTGTCGGATCGCTACCCGGAACAGCTCTCCGGCGGTCAGCGTCAGCGCATCGCCTTGGCCCGTGCCTTGGCGGTTGAACCGAAAGTCTTGCTGCTCGACGAACCCTTTGGCGCGCTGGATGCCAAGGTCCGTAAAGAACTGCGGCGCTGGCTGGCGCGGTTGCACGAAGACATCAACCTGACCTCGGTATTCGTGACCCACGACCAGGAAGAGGCGATGGAAGTGGCCGATCGCATCGTGGTGATGAACAAGGGTGTGATCGAGCAGATCGGTTCACCGGGCGACGTCTACGAAAACCCGGCCAGCGATTTCGTGTACCACTTCCTCGGTGATTCGAACCGTCTGCATCTGGGCGACGACAATCACGTGCTGTTCCGCCCTCATGAAGTGTCGCTGTCGCGCACAGAGCTTGTGGATCACCACGCGGCGCAAGTGCGTGATATCCGCCCGCTGGGTGCAACTACACGCATCACCTTGAAGGTCGAAGGCCAGAGCGAACTGATCGAAGCGGAAGTGGTGAAGGATCACGACAGCCTGACCGGGCTGTCCAAGGGCGAGACGTTATTCTTCAAACCCAAGGTCTGGCAGAAAGTCGCCAACCTCTAAAAGCATCGCGAGCAAGCTCGCTCCCACAATGGACCGGTGCTGACCACAAATCCTGTGGCCAACCGAAAACCCTGTGGGAGCGAGCTTGCTCGCGATGGCGTCCTACGCCGCAGCACGTTTCCGATTGATCCGCACCCCGCCAGCCCGCGCCTCGATCTGCTCTTTGAGCTCATGCCGCAACCCCAGCAAGAACGCCAATTCCGCCACCACAAACAACGGCCCGACGATCAACCCCGTCACATCATCGACAAACGCCGGTTTGCGTCCTTCGTAGTGATGGCCGACAAACTGGATCGCCCAGCCGACCACAAACATCGCAATGCCGCTGCTCAACCAGAGCAGGGTGCTGTGTGCCGCGAGAATCTGGCCTAGCCAAACGGACAGGCCCAGCAGCACCGTCATCACCATGCCAAGGCGTACTTCCAGGCGCAAATAGAACCACGCCGACGCCAGCGCCAATAGCACCGCAGGAGACAGCCAGAGCCCGGCCACCGGCCATCCTGGCCGTGACAGCAACACCGCGACGGCGACCACGATCAGCGGAATGCCAATGAAGTGGCTGGCGATGTTGCGCGGGTCACGGTGGTACGCGGCGTATTGACTGAGGTGGTCAACGAGGCTTTTCATTGTTATTCCTCCTGTAGGGATCTCGATCATGCCCTGCGGTCCGTCGTTGCTCTGTCAGCCAGACGACAATCATCTTGGAGTTTTCATGGATATGCAGGCCTGGCGGTCACGCCTGATGAAGGGTCAATGGTTCAGCCATTTGCCGTCCTCGTTACAGGATAGTCTGCTGTCCCTGGCCCGCGTGCGGCGTCTGTCGCCGGGGCAGCGGCTGTTCAGGCGTGGTGATCCGCCGTGTGGTCTGTACGCGGTGCTCGAAGGTGCGATGCGCGTGGGCGCCGTGAGCGAGCAGGGCAAGGAGGCGTTGTTGAGCCTGATCGAGCCGCCGCACTGGTTCGGTGAAATCAGTCTGTTCGATGGCCAGCCACGTACCCACGACGCCTATGGCGTGGGCCACTGCATTCTGTTGCACATACCGCAGGCAGCGCTGCTCACCTTGCTCGAAGAACAGCCGCACTACTGGCGACAGCTGGCCTTGCTGATGAGCCATAAATTGCGCCTGACGTTCATCAATCTCGAACAGCTGACCTTGCTGCCGGCCCCGGCCCGCGTGGCGCACCGCTTGCTGATGATCGCCGACGGCTATGGTGAGATCGAACCGGCACGGCGCACTTTGCAACTGCCGCAGGAGCAGTTGGCGTTACTGCTTTCGTTGTCGCGGCAGACCACCAACCAGATCCTCAAGGACCTGGAGAACCAGGGCGTTCTCAGCCTGAGCTATGGCGAAATCGAGATCCTCGACGCAGTGCGGTTGCGGGCTTTGGCGAGCGTCTGAGTCGGTCACCTCATCCGAAATAACCGTTTGTGATGGGCTTTGTGCGCCAAGGCGCCTAGCCTGTGGTGACGATAATCCGAGGTGTGCCATGCGTTTGCTGTTAGTGGAAGACGAACCCGAGACCGCGAAGCTTCTGGCCCGGGGCCTGAGCGAAGCCAGTTATGCGGTGGATGTAGCGGACAACGGCATGGCCGGTCGACGCTTCATCGAAGCGGGTGAGTACGACCTGATCATTCTTGATGTGATGCTGCCCGGCCTCAACGGCTGGCAGCTGTTGCAACAGATCCGCCAGCTTGGCGCAACGCCGGTGCTGTTCCTGACCACCCACGATGGTATTGAAGACCGGCTGCGCGGGTTGGAGCTGCATGAGGATGACTACCTGCTCAAGCCGTTCGCCGTGAGCGAGCTGGTGGCGCGGGTGCGCAAGTTGCTGCGCCGTGATCGGGGGCGGTGAGAGCGCGATGGTTTTTTAGTGCCTGTTGAATCGCTATCGCGGGCAAGCCCGCTCCCACATTAGATTTGCAGCGCTCACACCGACGATCCACTGTGGGAGCGGGCTTGCCCGCGATGAGGCCGGCAAATCCGGCGCAAATCCCGAAGCTTTACCGCAACCCATCGCGAAACTGCCCCGGCGTCATCCCGGTCCAGCGTTTGAAGGCGCGGCTGAAGCTGCTGGTGTCGGCGAATCCGAGCAGGTAGCTGATTTCGCTCAGCGAGCACTGCGGGTCTCGCAAGTGCAGCAGCGCCAGATTTTCACGACACTCATTGAGCAGCGTATCGAACCGGCAGCCTTCGTCCGCCAGGTGCCGTTGCAAACTGCGCAAACTCAAGTGCAGGGTCTCGGCGATACGTTCGGCGCTGGGTTCGCCTTCCGGCAGTTGTGCTTCGATGGCATCGAGCACCTTGCGCTCCCAGGTCAGCAGGCGCAGCTGCGTCAGGGCGCGCTTGAGTACGGTTTCGTTGTGTTCGGCGAGTTCCGGGTTGGCGTCATCCAGATGGCTTTCGAAGTCTTCGATGGAAAACTCAAGCCGGTCTTCGTCAGCGGCAAAGAAGATCGGCGCGCGGAACACCGCGTGCCATTGTTTCGGGTCGGCGGGTTCCGGGCGACGCAGGTACACCGCCAGCGGCGCGTAGTCCCGGCCCAGACGGTTGCGACAGGTGCGCACGTAGATCGCGGCGAAGGCGTCGATTGCTTCCCGTGCTGGTGCCGGGTTGCCTTCGGGCACCTTGAGGGTGAAGCAATAGCGATCTTCGCCACGGGTCAGTTCCAGTTCCAAGGCGTCGCTGATGACCTGGTGATAACGCACGATGCGCTCGAACACCTCACGCAAACTGCCGCTGGCCACCAACGCATAACCCAGCGCGTGGAAGGTGGTCGGACTGACGAATCGCGATACCCGCAAACCAATCGCCGGGTCGCCGCTGACCTCGACGGCCAGCTCCCACAGTCGGGTCGTGGCCGATAACGGGTAGCGGGCGTTCGGGTCGTCCATCAGTTGCGGGTCGAGCCCGGCTTGCAGGCACAGCGCGTTGCTGTCGAGGCCGAGGGCGTCGAGTTGTTTGCGCAAAGCGCGGGTCCAGCTGGCGAGGGAGGTAGGTTCAATCATGATGATTGGCGCTTCCGGTCAACAGGTTGGCGTTCACAGCTAACGCCCGAAGCGATCGCACAGGGCAGGATGCGAACATCAATAACTAAAGGATGGAAGCATGTACGGTACTTCTGCAAGTCCTGAACGCCTGAATGCACAACAACGATCTGCACACATTCGTGAAGTGGTGCTCGCCCGCGGTGTCGAACTGCGCAAGCGCTACCCGATTCTCGATCATCAGGACGCCTTGGGCGCGGGCATTCTGGCCTTCGCCCTGGCCGGGATGATCGGTTCGGCGGCGCTCTACATGACCGGGCACATGGCCTGGTGGGCGTGTTTGCTGCTGAATGCGTTTTTTGCCTCGCTGACCCATGAGCTGGAGCACGACCTGATTCACAGCATGTATTTTCGCAAGCAACGCCTGCCGCATAACCTGATGATGGGGTTGGTCTGGCTGGCGCGGCCAAGCACCATCAACCCATGGATCCGCCGCCATCTGCACCTTAATCACCACAAGGTGTCTGGCAGCGAAGCCGACATGGAAGAGCGCGCGATCACCAACGGCGAACCCTGGGGCTTCGCCCGTTTGCTGATGGTCGGCGACAACGTGATGTCGGCGTTCATCCGCATGCTACGGGCCAAGACCTGGGCGCACAAACTCAGCATCATCAAGCGCTCTTTGAAGGTTTACGCACCACTGGCGCTGGTGCACTGGGGCGCGTGGTACCTGTTTCTCGGTTTCCACGCGGCCAACGGCATTGCGTCTTTGCTGGGCTCCTCGGTGGAGTGGTCGGCGACCACGCTGTCGGTGATGCAGGTGATCGATATCGCCGCTGTGGTGATCATTGGCCCGAACGTGCTGCGCACCTTTTGCCTGCACTTCGTCAGCTCGAACATGCACTACTACGGCGACATCGAGCCGGGCAACGTGATCCAGCAGACCCAGGTGCTGAACCCCTGGTGGATGTGGCCGTTGCAGGCGTTCTGCTTCAACTTCGGCAGCAGCCATGGCATCCATCATTTCGTGGTGAAGGAACCGTTTTACATCCGCCAGCTGACCGTGCCAGTGGCGCACAAGGTGATGCGCGAGATGGGTGTGCGCTTCAATGATTTCGGCACATTTGGACGGGCGAACCGGTTTGTACGCAAGGCGCAGCAGACAACCGAAGCGGTGCGGGAAGCTCAGGCGTAGATCGTTCCCGAGCGTGTTCCTCGGCAGCCCTTTGATTCCGGGAGCTGGCAGGAAGTGTTGATTTTTTTATTCCTTACAGGTCTATATAAATCATGAAATATTCCTTTAAGAAATAAGTCATTGAGGCAATGATTCATCCATCGAAGCGATCGCGTGGGGACAGGCGCAGGCAGATCGATTCATCGAACCGCAACCTGTCCGTGTTAAACATTTGAGGACTACCGAGCTGTCGGTGATGACCGCGCAGTACAAAATAGTGATTTCCGGGGCCGTCTCCTTGGCAGGGTGCGGCCCCTTTTTTTTGTCCTGAATAAACTGCCAGCCATGAACCCTGTGGGAGCGAGCTTGCTCGCGATGGGGCCGTGTCAGTCAACATTGATGCCCGCTGACACTCCGCTATCGCGAGCAAGCTCGCTCCCACAGGGTGATCAGTGCATATTCGATATGGATCTTAATAAATAGCTTCTTATTCCTTAGCGAATATAAATCCCATCCCTATACTCGACCAGGAACAGACACGCACAGGAGAGCTCCCCATGCGCAACGAATCAATTCGCTACCTGATTGTGCCGGGCTGGCAAGGATCGCCAGAGGATCATTGGCAAAGCCATTGGCAGAACAGCCTGCCGAACAGCGCACGGGTAGAGCAGGCCGACTGGCTGACGCCGCGTCGCGAGGATTGGGTTGCGGCGCTGGCCGAAGCGATTGATGCCGACAGCACGCCGGTGATCCTGATCGCCCACAGCCTGGGTTGCATCACCGTTGCCCATTGGGCGGCTACTGCGCCGTTGCAGGCGTTGCGTCAGGTTCGCGGGGCCTTGCTGGTGGCGCCTGCCGACGTCGAGCGCCCGGCCTGCGTGCCTGCGTTGCGCAACTTTGCACCGATTCCGACGCACCTGCTGCCGTTCCCGAGCCAGGTGGTGAGTTCCGATAACGACGCCGCTGTCAGCGCTCCACGGGCGCTGGAGTTGGCACGAAACTGGGGCGCCGAAGCGGGGATTCTGGCGGGGGCCGGGCACATCAATGTGAAGTCCGGCCACCATCGTTGGGAGCAGGGTTTTGCCTACCTGTATCGCCTGCAAAACCGCATGGAACATCACGCCCTGCGCCGCGCTTGAACCTCTTATTTATTTAAACGCCCCCGTCTCCCGGCGGTTTGGGGCGGGAGTCTGCCATGAGTTTGCATGAGTCTTTTGGTCAGCCCTTGCTGACCTTTCCCGACGCTGAAAAAAGCCCGTTGAGCATTCGCGCCAAGGCGCTGGTGTTTGTCGACCCGCGTTCGCGACAGCTGCGCCAAGAGCTGGAGCAACTGGCGCCGCGCTCGATCTCGGTGTTGATTCGCGGTGAAACCGGCAGTGGCAAAGAGTTGCTGGCGCGACATATTCACCGTGCCAGTGATCGCGGCGGTTTATTCGTATCGGTCAACTGCGGCGCTATCAGTCCAACCTACGCCGATGCCGAGTTGTTCGGTTATGCCGGCGGCAGTTTCAGTGGCTCGGCCAGCAGTCGCGCCGGCTGGTTTGGTTCGGCCAATGGCGGGACGTTGTACCTGGATGAAATCGGCGATTTGCCGTTGCCGATTCAGATCAAACTGCTCGCCGCGCTGGAAAATCACGAAGTCACCCGCGTCGGCGCTCAGCAACCAAGCCCGGTGGATGTGCGCCTGGTGGCGGCGACCAGCATCGATCTGGCGCAAGCCGTGGCGGCCGGCAAATTCCATGAGCGGCTCTACCACTACCTCAGCGAAGGTCGGCTCGAATTGCCGGCCTTGCGTGAGCGAGTCGGTGACATTCAATCGTTGGCCGAGTATTTCCTCGGCATCTACAGCCAGCGCCTCAACCTGCCGGTGCCGTTTATCAGCGATGCGGCGCAGCAGGTTCTGGAGCGACACAGCTGGCCGGGCAATACCCGTGAGCTGGAGAACGTCATTCACTTTGCGTTGCTGGTGAGCAGTGGCGAGGAAATTCTGCCGGAACATTTGAATTTGCCCCAAGTGCTTGCGCCATTGGAGTTGATCGAGCGACAGGCAACGCAGCTGATCACCTCCGGTTCTGCCAGTGAGCGCGCAGCACTTAAACGTTTGCTCGAAAGCCTGACGCAGACCCTGTAGCAGCTGGCGTAGCCCGCGTTCGGCTGCGAAGCAGACGTAAAACGGTCGAATCCATTTTTGCTGAAAAACGGCGGAGTCTGGATGACGGCCGCTGCGCGCCCGAACGCAGGCTACGCCAGCTGCTACAGAGTTCGTGATTGTCACGTGAACAAAATGGAATATGAAAGTGAATAAAAGATATTGTTCGGGAATAAAAAATCTCGGTATTGTCCGCACCACACCAGCGATAGCCCTTCACTGGCATTTCATTTTTTAGCCGTTGTCGATAACGACAAATAAGGACACTGCATGAAAAAGGTTCTGTTGTTCACCGCATTGGCGGCTGCCCTGACTGCGGGCCTGGCCCAGGCTGGCGAGAAACTGGTGGTTGCCGCAACGCCGGTGCCGCACGCCGAGATCCTCGAGCTGATCAAACCGACCCTCGCCAAAGAAGGCGTGGATCTGGAAATCAAGGTCTTCACCGACTACGTACAACCGAACGTGCAGGTCGATCAGAAGCGTCTGGACGCCAACTACTTCCAGACCCTGCCGTACCTGAAAAGCTTCAACGAAGGCAAAGGCACTCACCTGGTGACCGTGATCGGCGTCCATGTCGAACCGTTCGGCGGCTACTCGAAAAAGGTTAAAACCCTGGCTGAGTTGAAAGACGGCGCAACCATCGCCATCCCGAACGAAGGCAGCAACAGCGGCCGTGCGCTGATCCTGTTGCAGAAAGCCGGCCTGATCGAATTGAAAGACCCGAAAAACGCCCTGGCTACCCCGAAAGACATCGCCAAGAACCCGCACAACTTCAAGTTCAAGGAACTGGAATCGGCGATGCTGCCGCGTGTGCTGGATCAGGTCGACCTGGACATGATCAACACCAACTACGCGCTGGAAGCGGGTCTGAACCCGGCTAAAGATGCGCTGGTGATCGAAGGTGCGGATTCGCCCTACGTGAACTTCCTGGTCGCGCGTCCAGACAACAAGGACAGCGCAGCGATGCAGAAACTGGCCAAGGCCCTGACCAGCCCTGAAGTGAAGGCATTCATCGCCAAAAAGTACAACGGTGCGGTACTGCCGGCGTTCTGATTGAGCGGTAAACCCCTTCGAGGTTTCAACGCCGACGGCTTCGATAGCGTCGGCGTTTTTGCGTGCTTGATCGTCGCCTGAGTCAGGCCACTCTGGCCTTCAACGCCCGGCGCAACGCCGTCAATAACTTCACGATGTCCTGTGGGTCCAGCCGCTGGGGTGTTTTCACGTCTGCCATTTTTATCATCCTTGTGATGGTTCGGCTGGGGAGTGTGGCCGCACGCTGCTCGTCCTTGGAGGGATAATCTGAAAAAAAGATCCTTCCTACAGCGAAAAGGAAAATAGCTGTCTCCCGCTGCCGTCGCCAATCTACTGATTAGTTTTTTGCGTGATATCAATATGCTTTATCGGTATTTAAATGTTTCTTTTTATACCTTTAAAGTCAGTGCCTGCCGGGCTGTTATCCACAGCCCCCATGGACTGCGCCACCGTCGCTTACCCTGCGGCGTTCAGGATCTTCAATGACGTTCGATTACGCTTTCATCCTCAGCACCCTGCCGGCGTTTCTGCGCGCCGTGGGCGTGACGCTGCAGGTCGGTCTGATCGCCATCGGCACTTCGTTGCTGGTAGCCCTGATCAACGCGACGCTCCTGGTGTTCCGCACGCCGTACTTGCAGCGCCTGGTGGCGTTGTACGTGGAGCTGGCGCGCAACACGCCGCTGCTGATTCAACTGTTCTTCGTCTACTTCGCGTTGCCAGCGCTAGGGGTGAAGGTTTCCGGCTTTGCCGCGGCGATCATTACCATGACCTTCCTGGGCGGTGCCTACCTCACCGAAGTGTTGCGGGCCGGCGTTGAAGCGGTGCCTGCGGCGCAACTGGAGTCGGGGCGCTCTATCGGCTTGTCTCGTTGGCAATTGCTGCGCTACGTGATCCTGCCGCAAGCGGGGATCCTCAGCCTGCCATCGCTGTTCGCCAACTTCATTTTCCTGCTCAAGGAAACCACCGTGGTCTCGGCGGTGGCGGTGCCGGAGATTCTCTACACCACCAAGAGCTACATCGCGCTGTATTACAAAACCTACGAAATGCTCGCGGTGCTGACGCTGATCTGCGTGTTGCTGTTCTTGCCGTTGTCGCTGCTGCTCAGTCGTCTGGAAAGGAGGCTCCAGCATGGCCAGTTCGGGTCTTGAGCTGCTTTGGGTGTCTCTACCGCAGTTAGGCAAAGGCGCTGCGCAAACCTTGTCGATTTCGTTTTTGAGCATCGCCATCAGCACGGTGGGCGGAGTGCTCTACGGCGTGCTGTGCAGTTTGAATTCGAAGTGGTTGAACGCGTTGCTGCGGGTCTATCTGGAGCTGTTCCGGGCAATTCCGGTGCTGGTCTGGCTGTATTTGCTGTTCTTTGGTCTGCCGATCTTTTTCGGCCTGAGCCTGCCGAGCTTCTGGTGCACGGTGCTGGTGTTGTCGTTGTGGGGCGCCAGTGAAGTCGGCGAAGTGGTACGCGGTGCGCTGCATTCCTTGCCCCGTGGCCAGCGTGAAGCGGGGCTGTCGATCGGGCTGTCTGGTCCGCAGCTTTTCGGCTACGTGTTGCTGCCTCAGGCACTGAAACGCATGACGCCACCGACGATCAACGTCTACACGCGGATCATCAAGACCAGCTCGCTGGCAGTGTTGATCGGCGTGGTCGACGTGATCAAGGTCGGCCAGCAGATCATCGAGCGTACCTACGAATCGGTGTTGATCTACGGCGCGTTATTCCTGTTTTTCTTCTTTATCTGCTATCCGCTCTCGGCCGCTTCCCGCGTGCTGGAACGGCGCTGGACGCAAGCATGAGCGCATTGATCGAGTTCAAGGGTTTCAACAAGTTCTTCGGCGAGCATCAGGTCCTCAACGGGATCGACTTGAGCGTCGAAACCGGCGAGGTGATCGTCATTCTTGGCCCTAGCGGCTGCGGTAAAAGTACCTTGCTGCGCTGCCTAAACGGTCTGGAAGTCGCCCACAGCGGCGAGCTGCGTTTCGCCGGGCGCGAGTTACTGAACAAGACCACCGATTGGCGCGAAGTGCGTCAGCAGATCGGCATGGTGTTCCAGAGTTATCACCTGTTCCCGCACATGAGCGTGCTCGACAACCTTTTGCTGGGCCCGCTCAAGGTGCAAAAACGCCCACCGCGTGAAGCTCGCGAGCAAGCGTTGGCGCTGCTGGAACGGGTCGGTCTGGCGGACAAGCGCGACGCTTTCCCGCGTCAGCTTTCCGGTGGTCAGCAGCAACGCATCGCGATCATCCGTTCACTGTGCATGAACCCGCAGGTGATGCTGTTCGATGAAGTCACCGCCGCCCTTGACCCGGAGATGGTCAAGGAAGTGCTGGAAGTGATTCAGGGCCTGGCCCGCGACGGCATGACGCTGTTGATCGTGACCCACGAAATGGCCTTCGCCCGCGCGGTGGCCGACCGCATTGTGTTCATGGACGCCGGGCGCATCCTCGAACAGAACCCTCCCGGGATTTTCTTTACGAACCCGCAAACCGCACGAGCGCAGCAGTTCCTGGAGAAGTTCTCCTATGTCGAAGCACTGCCCAAAAAGACTCTTGAAAAGGAATTGGAACTGTCATGAAAACTGCCAAGTCTTCACTGCTGCTACTCCCGTTGTTCGGCCTCGCGCTGTTGGCCGGGTGCAATAAATCCGAACAAGCCGCCAAGCCTGTGGCTGCTACCGCCAATGCGGCGCCGGCGGCGAGTTACCTGGAAAAAATCAAGGCACGGGACAAACTGATCGTCGGCGTGTTCACCGACAAGCCGCCGTTCGGTTTTGTCGATGAAGCGGGTCGTTATGTGGGTTTTGATACCGATATCGGCCGGCAATTCGCCAAGGATCTGCTGGGCGACGAGAACAAGGTCGAGTTTGTCGCGGTCGAGCCGGCGAGCCGGATTCCGTTCCTGCAAAGCGACAAGGTCGACCTGATCCTCGCCAACATGACCGTCACCCCGGAGCGCAAGGAAGCGGTGGAATTCACCAACCCGAACCTCAAGGTTGCGGTGCAGGCGCTGGTGCCGCAGGCAAGTTCGGTCAAAAGCCTCGATGACCTGGCGACCCGCACCACCATCGTCACCACCGGCACCACTGCCGATATCTGGCTGACCAAGAACCACCCGGACTGGAAACTGCTCAAGTTCGAGAAAAACTCCGAGTCGCTGCAAGCCCTGGCCAGTGGTCGCGGCGATGCGTACGCGCAAGACAATCTGGTGCTGTTCAGCTGGGCGAAGCAGAACCCGGGCTACCGCGTGCTGACCGAAACCCTCGGTGCCGAAGCACCGATTGCGCCTGCGGTGAAGAAGGGCAACATCGAACTGCGTGACTGGGTCAACGCCGAGCTGGCGAAGCTGGGTGAAGACAAGTACCTGCTCAAGCTTTACGACCAGTACGTGCGTAAAGAACTGAGCGATGACACCCGGCCTGAGAGCGTGATTGTCGAAGGCGGGAAGTGGCAGGGGTAATTCCAGACCTTTGCAGTGACCTTGCGGTCGCCATCGCGAGCAAGCTCGCTCCCACAGGGGATCGTTGGTGAGCACTTATTTTGTGTTCACTGAAGATCCCTGTGGGAGCGAGCTTGCTCGCGATTGGGTTTGCCAGTCACCAATCAACCAGGCCAATTCCACACATCTGTATCCACCTCCTTGCCATTCCCCTCGATTTTTCAGTCTCCGAGTGCAGCAGCCAAACCCTGATCTAAGCTCTCAGTCGTACCGTCACGTGTCCGCCCGCATCACGCCCGCCCGTATCACGCAAAGGAGCTTGCATGGCTGGTCTCGGATTGAAATGTATCGTTGGCCTGAGCCTGTTTGCCCTGCTGGCCGCGTGCGGCGATAAAAAGCCGGTCGAAAAGGAACGCCCGCGGGTGTTTGTGCAAGAGGTCAAGCCCACGGATTTCGCGGCTTCGGTGACCCTGACCGGGGATGTTCAGGCGCGGGTTCAGACCGAGTTGTCCTTCCGCGTTGCCGGCAAGATCATCCAGCGCATGGTGGATGTCGGCGATCGGGTTTCCGCCAAGCAAGTGTTGGCCAGACTCGACCCGAAAGACCTGCAGACCAGCGTTGATTCGGCCCAGGCTCAGGTGGTCGCCGAGCAGGCACGGGTCAAACAGAGCGCTGCCGCGTTCGTCCGCCAGCAAAAACTCTTGCCCAAGGGTTACACCAGCCAAAGTGAATACGATTCTGCCCAAGCTGCATTGCGCAGCAGCCAGAGTGCCTTGAGCGCAGCGCAGGCGCAGTTGGCCAATGCCCGCGAGCAGCTGAGTTACACCGCGCTAGTTGCCGACGCACCCGGTGTAATTACGGCGCGTCAGGCTGAGGTCGGCCAGGTGGTGCAGGCCACGGTGCCGATTTTCAGTCTGGCTCGGGATGGTGAGCGTGACGCGGTGTTCAATGTCTACGAATCGCTGTTGAGCGCGCCGCCATCGGACCGGTCGGTGGTGGTCAGCCTGCTCGACAACCCGGCGATCAAAACCAACGGTACGGTGCGTGAAATCACCCCGGCGGTGTCGGCGCAGACCGGTACGGTGCAGGTCAAGGTCACCCTCAGCGCATTGCCGGAAGGCATGCAGTTGGGCTCGGTGGTCAGTGCCACGGCCAAGGTGCCGGGCAAGCCTGCGATCGAGCTGCCCTGGGCAGCGCTGACCAAGAACCTCAGCGAGCCGGCCGTGTGGTTGGTGGACGCCAATGGCAAGGCACAGTTGCAGACCGTCAAGGTGGGGCGTTACCTGACCGGTAAAGTGATCATCAGCGAAGGCCTGAACAGTGGCGAAAAAGTCGTCACTGCCGGTGGTCAGTTGTTGCACCCCGACGTGTTGGTGGAGATCGTCACACCGCCCGCCGAAGGTTCGACGGGAGCCCAGCCATGAAGCGCGTGTTACTGCTGTTGACGGCGGGGTTGTTGCTGGCTGCCTGCTCGAAAAAGGAAGCACCACCGGAGCCTGTGCGGCCGGTGCTGTCCATCGAAGTGCAGTCTTTTGACCAGCAAGACCTCGGGCGTTTTGCCGGGAGCATTCAGGCGCGCTTCGAAAGCAACATCGGTTTTCGTGTGCCGGGACGTATTGCCAGCCGCAATGTCGATGTCGGCAGCGAGGTCCAGAAGGGGGCGTTGCTGGCAACCCTCGATCCGACCGATCAGCAGAACCAGTTACGTGCCGCCCAAGGCGATCAGGCGAAGGTCGAGGCGCTGCTGATCAATGCCCGGGCCAATGCACGCCGTCAGCAGGAACTGTTCAACAAGGGGGTGGGCGCTCAGGCGCAGTTGGACATCGCCCAGACCAACCTGAAAACCACCCAGGCTTCACTGGACCAGGCCAAGGCGGCGGTCAGTCAGGCCAGGGACCAGCTCAATTACACCGAACTGCGAACCGACCACGCCGCCATCGTGACCGCCTGGAACGCCGAGGCTGGACAAGTGGTGACGGCCGGGCAGCAAGTGGTGACGCTGGCGCGGCCGGACATCAAGGAAGCGGTGATCGATCTGCCAGCGGGTCTCGCCGAGCAGTTGCCCACCGACGTTGTGTTTGAAGTGGCTGCGCAACTTGATCCGAGTATCCACACCACGGCCATCATTCGCGAGATCGAGCCGCAGGCGCAAAGCGCGACCCGCACCCGTCGCGCCCGTCTGACCCTGGCCGAAACCCCGCGAGGTTTTCGTCTCGGTACGGCGATCAGCGTGACCTTGAGCTCGGCCGTTGAGCCGCGTATCGAGTTACCACTGACAGCCTTGCAGGAAATCGACGGCAAACCGCGAATCTGGGTGATCGACAAACAGACCCAGACCGTTTCCCCGCGAGACGTCACTGTGCTCAGTCGTGGCGTTGACAGCGTGATCGTCGGGCACGGAGTCAAAAGCGGTGAGCGAGTGGTCAGCGCCGGTGTGAACAGCCTCAAACCGGGGCAGAAAGTCAAAGTCGACGAGGACAGCCCGCGATGAAAGGGAGCTTCAACTTATCCGAATGGGCCCTCAAGCATCAGTCCTTCATCTGGTACCTGATGTTCGTCGCTTTGCTGATGGGGGTGTTCTCGTACCTCAACCTGGGGCGCGAGGAAGACCCTACGTTTGCCACCAAAACCATGGTGATCCAGACCCGCTGGCCGGGCGCGACCCAGGAAGAAACCCTCAAGCAGGTCACTGACCGCATCGAGAAAAAGCTCGAAGAGCTCGACTCGCTCGACTACGTGAAAAGCTACACCCGCCCAGGTGAGTCCACCGTTTACGTCTATCTGCTGGACACCACACCTGCCAAGGTCATCCCGGATATCTGGTACCAGGTGCGCAAGAAGATCAACGACATTCGCGGCTCTTTCCCCCCGGGCATTCAGGGACCGTCGTTCAACGACGAGTTCGGTGATGTCTACGGGTCGATCTACGCCTTCACTGCCGATGGTCTGTCGATGCGCCAGTTGCGCGACTATGTCGAGCAGGCCCGCATCGAAATTCGCAGCGTACCGGGGCTGGGCAAGATCGAGATGGTCGGCCAGCAGAATGAAGTGATCTACCTGAACTTCTCCACCCGTAAACTGGCGGCGCTCGGCATCGACCAGCGTCAGGTGGTACAGAGCCTGCAAGCGCAGAACGCGGTGACGCCGGCCGGGGTTATCGAGGCCGGTCCCGAGCGCATCTCCGTGCGTACCTCCGGGCAGTTCGCCTCGGAGAAAGATCTGGAGGCGGTCAACCTGCGACTCAATGACCGTTTCTACCGCCTGGCCGATATTGCAGAAATCAGTCGCGGTTACGTCGACCCGGCCTCACCGATGTTCCGCTTCAACGGTCAACCGGCCATAGGCCTGGCCATTAACATGAAGGCGGGCGGTAACATTCAGGTGTTCGGCAAGGCGCTGCACGAGCGCATGACCCAGCTCACCGCCGACCTGCCTGTGGGCGTCGGCATACACATGGTCTCGGACCAGGCCCAGGTCGTGGAAGAGGCGGTTGGTGGCTTCACCAGCGCGTTGTTCGAAGCCGTCATCATCGTGCTGGTAGTCAGCTTCATCAGCCTCGGCGTGCGTGCCGGACTGGTGGTGGCCTGTTCGATTCCGCTGGTGCTGGCAATGGTCTTTGTGTTCATGGAATACAGCGGCATCACCATGCAGCGGATCTCTCTCGGTGCGCTGATCATCGCCCTCGGGTTGTTGGTGGATGACGCGATGATTACCGTCGAGATGATGGTCACGCGTCTGGAGATGGGGGAAACCAAGGCGCAGGCGGCAACCTTCGCCTACACCTCGACCGCGTTTCCGATGCTCACCGGAACCCTGGTGACGGTCGCAGGCTTCGTGCCGATTGGCCTGAATGCCAGTTCCGCCGGTGAATACACCTTCACCTTGTTTGCGGTCATCGCCGTGGCGATGATTGTGTCGTGGATTGTCGCGGTGCTGTTCGCCCCGGTGATCGGCGTGCACATCCTCAGCGCCAATGTGAAACCACATGACGCGGAGCCCGGACGCATCGGCAAGGCTTTCAACAGTGGTTTGTTGTGGAGCATGCGCAACCGCTGGTGGGCCATTGGCATCACGGTGCTGTGTTTCCTGCTGGCGGTGTTTTGCATGCGGTTCGTGCAGAACCAGTTCTTCCCGTCGTCGGATCGCCCGGAAATCCTCGTCGACCTGAACCTGCCGCAAAACGCCTCGATGGGTGAAACCCGCAAGGCTGTCGACCGTCTCGAAGCAACCCTCAAAGGCGATCCGGATATCGTGCGCTGGAGCACTTACATCGGCCAGGGCGCGATCCGTTTCTACCTGCCGCTCGACCAGCAATTGCAGAACCCCTATTACGCGCAGTTGGTGATCGTCAGCAAGAACTTCGAGTCACGGCAGGTGCTCAGCGAGCGCTTGCGCGAGCGACTGCGCAAGGACTTCGTGGGCATTGGCAGCTACGTGCAAGCGCTGGAGATGGGCCCTCCGGTGGGCCGGCCGATCCAGTACCGGGTCAGTGGCAAGGACATCGATCAGGTGCGTAAGCACGCCATCGATCTGGCCAGCGAACTGGACAAGAGCCCGCACATCGGCGAGATCATTTTCGACTGGAACGAGCCCGGCAAGGTACTGCGCATCGACATCGCCCAAGACAAGGCGCGGCAACTCGGGCTGTCGTCCGAGGACGTGGCGAACCTGATGAACAGTATCGTCAGTGGTTCGACGGTGACTCAGGTTGACGATGACATCTACCTGATCAACGTGATCGGGCGCGCCATAGACGCCGAGCGCGGCACGCCGGAAACCCTGCAAAACCTGCAAATCCTCACACCGGGCGGGACGTCGATTCCACTGCTGGCCTTTGCCACGGTGCGTTATGAGCTGGAGCAACCGCTGGTCTGGCGACGCGACCGCAAACCCACCATCACCATCAAGGCGGCGGTGCGCGATGCAATCCAGCCGACGGATCTGGTGAAGTTGCTCAAGCCGCAAATCGACTCGTTTGCCGAGGGCTTGCCAGCGGGCTACTCAGTCGCCACCGGTGGTACGGTCGAGTCCAGTAGCAAGGCCCAGGGACCCATCGCCAAAGTCTTGCCGTTGATGCTGTTTTTGATGGCGACGTTCCTGATGATCCAGTTGCACAGCGTGCAGAAGCTGTTTCTGGTGGCGAGTGTCGCGCCGCTGGGCTTGATCGGCGTGGTGTTGGCGCTGGTGCCGTCGGGGACGCCGATGGGCTTCGTGGCGATTCTCGGGATCCTCGCGCTGATCGGCATCATCATCCGCAACTCGGTGATTCTGGTGACCCAGATCGAGGAATACGAGCTCAGTGGCCATTCGCCGTGGGACGCCGTGGTGCAAGCCACCGAACACCGTCGTCGGCCGATCCTGCTGACTGCCGCAGCCGCGAGCATGGGCATGATCCCGATTGCCCGGGAAGTGTTCTGGGGGCCTATGGCCTACGCCATGATTGGCGGGATCATCGTCGCCACCTTGCTGACGCTGCTGTTCCTGCCGGCGCTGTATGTGGCGTGGTACAAGATCAAGGAACCGAAGAAGGGTTGAGTATCATCTGTTCCCACGCAGGAGCGTGGGAAGGGTCTGACTTACAGCCTTATCAAATTGCATTACCCTGCGTCCCTTGAATGGAAAAGGGACACCCCATGCGGTTCTTCGCTCGCTGTCTGCTGCTGATCTGCCCGCTGTTTCTGTCTTCCTGGGCGGCGGCCGGCACGGCTTTGGAAAACCCTCTGTGGCGCGTCGAACTCGATCCCGCGACCTTGGCGATCCGCGTCACGCCGGCTGGAGATCAGGCGGTGCAGGCCTCCAGCGGTATCGCCGCACATCATGTTGGTGACCTGCGTCAGAGTGCCAACCGCGTCGACTGGCAATGGGACGACGGCGCCTGGACCCTCAGCGCCGAACTCAAGCAGCGTGATCTCTTGCTGTCGATCAAGGCGCGGGCCCCTGGCGAACTGCGTTTTCTCAATCAGCCCGGCAGTGCGATGGGCAAGGGGTTGATCTGGCCCTTGGCCGAAGGGCATTACGTGCCCAGCGGCGATGCCGTCTGGCAAACCTTCCTCATCGATCAGGGGGCGTTCAATACTACTCAGGACCTGAGCCTGCCGCTGTGGGGTGTGGATCACGGCAGTTTTACCTTGAATTGGCTGATGACCAATCCCTATAACAATCGCCTGACCCTCAGCGCCGAGAGCAAGGCCCTGGCGTTGGCCGCCAGCCATGAATTCGTCTCGCTGGATCTTTCAGTGCCGCTGACCTTCAGCCTGTCTTTAGGGGACGCCGATCTGCTGGCTGGCGCCAAGCGCTATCGGCAATGGCTGATCGACCGCGGGCGTTATGAAACCCTCACGGACAAACTGCTGAAAACTCCCGAGGCCAAAAAGCTGCTGGGTGCCAGTCATGTTTACTTGTGGGGCAACGACTTGCTGGGTCTCAACGACGTGCGCAACTGGCCTCAATTGCTCAAACAGCTGCGAGGTAACGATGCATTGGCTCGCGAGCTGCGTACGGGGCTGGACCGCGAAGCATCGCAAATACTCGCCAGCACCACACCAGCGCTCAATACCTATCAAAAAACTACTCTGCTGCGCAGCCTCAATGGCGCGCTGAACAAATATGCCCGCAAAAGCTGGCAGGCCACCCACGAGCCGGACATGCAGCGGCTCGCCAGTCGCTATGGCGAAGTACGCGCAGAACTGGCGGCGACCTTCTCGGCGGCGTTGACGCCGACGCCTGAACGCTGGGGCAGTACCTTGTCTCTCGCGACCGTTGAGCAGTTACAGTCGGCGGGGCTATCACGTTTGTGGCTGGGGCTCGGCGAAGGTTGGGAAGGAGGGCTTTGGCATCCCGAAGCCGTGCGCGCTGGCGTGGCGGCCGGGTATTTGATGGCGCCCTATGATTCCTATGAAACGGCGCTGACACCGGCTGAAAATCCGGACTGGACCACCGCGCACCTGGGCTCCGGGGCCAACGTCAATTGCGCGATTATCCTGAAGAGCGGGGCCTTCAAAAGCGGTTTTCAGCAATCCGGGCATTACACCGATCCGACGTGTGTCCGCCCCTTGCTCGAGGCACGGGTCAAGGCGGTACAGGCCAAGGCAGGCTTCAACAGCTGGTTTCTCGATGCCTATGCCACCAGCATGTTGTTCGACAGCTACCGCCCAGGAGCAACGATGACCCAGGCGCAAAATGCCGAGGGCAATATCGATGCCTCGCGCTGGATCAATGAGGTATTGAAACTGCCGGCAGGCTCCGAGGACGGTAACGCCGTCACCGCGCAAGGCATCCTGTTTGCCCACGGCATGCAAACCCCGGTGATTGGCTGGGGTGACCCGGACCTGAGCCAGAACAAACAGTCGCCGTATTACCTGGGCAACTGGTATCCACCGGAACAACCGAGTGTGTTCTTCAAGTCAGTGCCGATCAAGGAACCTTATCGTGCGGTTCACTTCGACCCGGCCTCCCGATTGCCGTTGTACCAGGTGGTGTTCCACGGCTCGGTGATCACCACTCATCATTGGCTGTTCGACAGCCTGAAACTGAGTAATGTGCGGGCCGACAATGAGCTGACCCAGCTGCTTTATAACGTACCGCCGCTGTATCACCTGAGTGCGGCAACGCTCAAACAGCGATTGCCGCTGATCCAGCGTCAGGACGCGTTCTTCCGGCCGCTGCATGAACAGCTGGCGACGCAATTGATGACGGATTTTCGTTACTTGACGGTTGATCGACTGGTGCAGCAAACCACGTTTGCCAATGGCGTGCGGCTGGTGGCGAATTTTGATTCACTCGTGCGCGAAGCACATGGCAGGCCGCTGGCAGGCAAGAGCATGATGGCGTTTGGGGCAGACGGCAGCGTGGTGGATTATCAGGTCGACTTGAAACCCTGAAACCCACTCGCAGTCATCCTTTACGCCAAACGCTGGCCAACCAAGGCTGCTGATCCCGTGGCAGCCCGGCCGGCCGGTAGTAATGCTCCAACTCGACAAACCCCGCTTCTGTCAGCAACTGTTGCCACGCCGCCAGATCGTGATACGCCCCAAAGCGCGGGCCATTCCAGCCTTCGCGGTTATCCCCGCGCGGATTCGAACTGAACAACACACCGCCCGGTTTCAACGTCCCGTGCAACTGCTTCAGTACCCGAGGCAACTCTTGAACAGGAACATGAAACAGCACCGCATTGGCGAAGATCCCGTCGAAGCGTTCGGCCGGTAGATCGAGTTTCAGAAAGTCTTGCTGCCAGACCTCGCAACCACTGTCTTCACGGGCCATCTGGGCGAAACGTTCGGAGCCGTCGAGGCCAATGGCGATGTGGCCCAAGCGGGTGAAGGTTTGCAGATCGCGGCCCGGGCCACAGCCGAAGTCGAGCAGGGTGAATGGCGCCGTGCCCTGAATGTGCCGCAGCAGTGCATCGATATTCTGGCTGACATCGTGGTCGCGTGTGCCTTCACGGAAACTTTCGGCCACCTGGTCGTAGTGGCCCAGAGTGGTCGCGGTGATCTGTTTGAGGTCGTCGGGAGTGTGTTTCATGGCGGCTGCGCAGGCAAAGGGTGAGTTCGCCGAATATACGCCATGACGAGGGTGGCTGCTTCGCCGCCAATCGCGAGCAAGCTCGCTCCCACATTCGATACTCGGTGAACACAAAACTGTGGGGATCGACACGGTCCAGTGTGGGAGCGAGCTTGCTCGCGATAGCAGTTTTATTGGCGCCGCATCACTTCAGGCAAACTCATCGCTTGTTCAATCCTCGAGCCAACCGGTCCCCACTCAACTGAATCACCGCCACCAGAATCACCAGCAACACGATCACCGTCAGCATGATCTGACTATCAAAGCGCTGATAGCCATACCGATACGCGATGTCGCCAAGCCCGCCAGCACCAATCGCCCCAGCCATCGCCGAGGAATTGATCATCGTCACCAAGGTGATGGTGAAACCACCGACGATTCCCGGCAACGCCTCAGGCAACAACACGTACCAGACGATATGCCAGCGTCGGCAACCCATGGCTTGGGCGGCCTCAATCAGGCCGTGGTCGACCTCGCGCAAGCTGACCTCGGCGATGCGCGCAAAGAATGGCGTGGCGGCGATGGTCAGCGGCACCACGGCGGCCCAGACACCGTAGGTGGTGCCGACGAGCAAGCGGGTGAAGGGGATCAGCGCGACCATCAGAATCAGGAACGGGATCGAGCGGAACAGGTTGACGAAGGCCCCCAGCGCACGGTTCAGCGCCGGTGCCTGGTAGATCCCGCCCTTGGAGCTGGTGACCAGAATCACCGCCAGCGGAATACCCGCCAACAGCGCGATCAACGACGACACGCCGACCATCAGAAAGGTGTCGATAACGCCCTGCAACAATCGATCAAACCACATAACCCAGCACCTCCACCTGTTGTGCCCAGTGACTGGCGCGCTGGCGCAACTCTTCGGCATTCAAGGAAGAGCCGGTCACCGACAACAATAATTGCCCAAGGGTGTGCCCCTGAATCCGTTCGACGCCGCCTTGCAGCAAGCGCACGCGACCGCCGAGCGCACTGAACAGCGCCGCCAGGTCTGGCTCATCATTGCTGTTGCCGGTGAACTGCAAGCGCAGCACTACCGCGGATTCCGACGATTGCGGTTGTGCCTGCAAACGGCTTTGCAGTTCTTCCGGTAAACCGTGTTGCAGCGGTGCCAGCAAGGTTTTGCTGACCTCGTGCTGCGGGTTGCCAAACACTTCCCAGACCGGTCCTTGCTCGACAATTCGTCCGTGTTCGAGCACCACCACCCGATCGCAGATATCGCGGATCACCGCCATCTCGTGGGTGATCAGAATGATCGTCAGCCCGAGGCGCTGATTGATCTCGCGCAACAGGCCGAGGATCGACTGCGTGGTCTCCGGGTCGAGGGCCGAGGTGGCTTCGTCGCAGAGCAGAATCGCCGGGTCGTGCACCAGCGCCCGGGCGATGCCGACGCGCTGTTTTTGCCCACCCGAAAGTTGCGCCGGATAGGCCTGGTGTTTGCCTTGCAGGCCGACCAGTTCCAGCAGTTCACGGACCTTTTTTTCACGCTCGGCTTTCGGCACGCCCGCGACCTTGAGCGGCAGTTCGACGTTCTGCCACACGGTTTTGGCCGACATCAGGTTGAAGTGCTGAAAGATCATGCCGATCCGTCGCCGCAGGGCCACCAGACGGTCCTCGTCGAACTCGCCGATATCCACCTGATCAATCAGCACCCGACCGGTGCTCGGTTGTTCAAGGCGGTTGATGGTGCGGATCAGCGATGATTTGCCGGCACCGCTGCGGCCGATGATGCCGAACACTTCACCGCGCTGGATCGCCAGGTCGATGCCGTGCAGCGCAGCGACCGGGCCTTGCTGGCCGTTGTAGGTTTTACCCACGCTGATAAAGCGCACATGGGCGCGGTTGAGTTCAGGGTGCAGCTCGGTCTGTTCTGCACTGTTGGACGGTGGGATTTGCAGTCGAAGTTGGGCGTTGGCGGCATTCATGGTCAGCCTTCCCAGCCAGCTTGGTAGAGCTTGCCGTGGGCCTTATCCAGGGCTGCGCGAACCACTGGCGAATGCTGGTAGATGTCGACGAACTTGATCAGGCGCGGGTCGGTTTTGCTTTTCGGCTGGATCACGAACTGGATTACGTATTCCTTGTGGTCGAGACCGTCGAACAGCAGCGCTGACGTGGCATCAAAGGTCTTGGCCAGACGAATGTAGGCCGGGTAGCCCTGCACCAGATCGGCGTCGTCATACGCACGCACCAGTTGCACGGCTTCGACCTGAAGGATTTTCAGTTTTTTCGGATTGGCGACGATGTCGTCTTCAGTCGCCTTGTAACCCACCCCCGGTTTGAGGCTGATCAACCCGGCCTTGGCCAACAGTTGCAAGCCGCGACCGCTGTTGATCGGGTCGTTGGCGATGGCCACGCTGGCACCCTCGGGAAGCTCGTCGAAGCTTTTGTATTTCTTCGAGTACAGGCCGACGTTGTTGATGATGCCCGGCGCAAACGGCACCAGGTCAAAACCGGCGGCGGCCTTGGCGTTTTCCAGGAACGGAATGTGCTGGAAGTAGTTCACATCGATGTCGCCGGAGGCCAGGCTGACGTTCGGTGCAATCCAGTCGCTGAACTCCACCAATTCGACCTTCAGGCCTTGTTTGCCGGCTTCTTCGACTGCCGCCTCCAGCGGGATGGCGAAGGCGGCGGTGGTGCCGATTTTCAGCGGTGCGTCGGCGGCGAATGCTACCGAGCTGAAGAGGCCGAGGACCAGGGCCAGTGCTTTGACTGGGTGTTTTAAGAGTTTTTTGGTCATGATGGGTTTTCCAGTCAGTGCATGAAGTGGGGGGGGGCTGGTAGGGCCTCATCGCGAGCAAGCTCGCTCCCACAGTGGATCTCCGGTGTTCACGCAATCCCTGTGGGAGCGAGCTTGCTCGCGATGCTTCTAGCGTCGAAACGCCGATCCCGAATGTTGTTCGGGTAGATGCGCCTCCGCGTGAAACAGCTTTTCGCGCAAGGTGCCTTCGTCATAAGCGGTCTTGTACGACCCGCGCCGTTGCAACTCGGGAATCACCAGGTCGATGAAATCGACATAGCTTTCCGGGGTGACGATGCGGGTCAGGTTGAAGCCGTCCAGGCCGGTTTCCGCAATCCAGGATTCCAGCTCATCGGCGACCTGCTCGGGCGAGCCGACCACGGTGATGTAGCGGCCGCCCAAAGCGTGTTGCTCAAGCAACTTGCGTCGGGTCCAGTCGTTGTTTTGCAGGTTTTTGGTAGCGGACTGGATGGCGTTGTTTTTCACGTACTGGATGGGTTCATCGAGTTCGTATTCGGAAAAGTCGATCCCGGTGGACGCCGAGAAATGCGCCACCCCGGCTTCGGCGCTGGCGTAGCTCAGGTACTCGGCGTGCTTGGCCCAGGCCAGCTCCTCGGTTGCACCGACGATTACGTTCAGCCCCATGAACACCTTGATGTCCCCGGGGTTACGCCCGGCAGCGGCGGCGCTGGCGCGGACCTTGTCCACCTGCACCTTGGTCGAGGCCTTGTTCTGGCCGCTGATGAACACGCACTCGGCGTGTTGTCCGGCGAACACCAGGCCGCGATCCGAACTGCCGGCCTGGAACAGCACCGGCGTGCGCTGCGGCGAGGGCTCGCAGAGGTGATAACCCTCGACCTGATAGAACTCGCCGTGGTGCTCGACCTTGTGCACTTTCGCAGGTGTCGCGTAGACCCGCCGCTCGCGGTCGTTGATCACCGCGTCGTTTTCCCAGCTGCCTTCCCAGAGTTTGTACAGCACCTCAAGGTACTCATCGGCCTGGTCGTAACGCCGGTCATGTTCGACCTGTTGGCTCAGGCCCATGGCCTTGGCGGCGCTGTCGAGGTAGCCGGTGACGATGTTCCAGCCGACCCGGCCACGGCTCAGGTGATCGAGGGTCGACAGGCGCCGGGCGAACAGATACGGCGGCTCATAGGTCAGGTTGGCGGTCAGGCCGAAGCCGAGGTTCCTGGTCACCGCGGCCATGGCCGACACCAGCAGCAGCGGGTCGTTGACCGGCAACTGGATCGACTCTTTGAGCGGCACGTCGACTGAGTTTTGATAGACGTCATACACCCCGACGATGTCGGCGATGAACAGACCGTCGAACAAGCCACGCTCCAGCAACTGCGCCAGTTCGGTCCAGTACTCGACCGTCTTGTACTGGGTCGAGTTGTCCCGTGGATGAGTCCACAGGCCGTGGTTGATGTGCCCGATGCAGTTCATGTTGAAGGCATTGAGCAGGATCTTTTTTTTCTTTGTCAGAGGCGAGGGCATCAAATAGTCCCCCGCAGTGGCGGGTTTTCATCGTTGAGGTAGTAGTTGCCAATCGCGTGGTACTTCCAGCGCACCGGGTCGTGCAGGGTGTGCACGCGGGCGTTGCGCCAGTGACGATCCAGCCCGTGTTCGGCCAGGGTGGCTTGGCTACCGGACAGTTCGAACAGCGTGCTGCCGGCCGCCAGGGAGATTTCCGTGCTGATGGCGCGCGCTTCGGCCACGGCAATCGAGGCCGCCGCGATCGTTTCGGCGTTGGTGTCGGCCTGGGCGCGATCGAGGAATTCTCCTGCGCGTTCCAGCAGTGCTTCCGTCGCGTGCAGGCGAATGCTCAGGTGGCCGAAACTTTTGATCGTCAGCGGGTCTTCGGTGGCGTTGTCATTGCCGGAGTCGATCCAGGGACGGGTTTTGCTCCGTACGAAATGCAGCGCGTCTTCATACGCGGCGCGGGCAATGCCGGTGTCAATGGCCGCATGGAGAATCTGTGCCAGCGGGCCGACCGGGGTCGGACGTTCGAAGGCACTCTGAAACGGGATCACGTCGTCTGCCGAGACGTAGACGTCTTCGAACACCACCGAACCGCTGCCGGTGGTGCGCTGGCCGAAGCCGCTCCAGTCATCGATGACCGTCAGGCCCTGGCTGTCACGCGGGACGAAGGCCAGTTGCTGGACGCCGTTTTCATCGACCACCGTGGTCGGAATCCGTTGTGCATAGATCGCCCCGGTGGCGTAGAACTTGCGGCCGTTGATGCGAAAACCGTCGCCATCGGGAGTCAGGCTGGTGACCCGGTGGAGTGCGGTTTTGGTCCCGAGTTCGGCCAGTGCATTGCCGAAGCGCTGACCGGCGAGGACTTCGGCGTACAGGCGTTTTTTCTGCTCGGATGTACCGTTTACGCGCAGCACTTCGAGGGCATAAAAATGGTTCTGCGGGATCTGCCCCAGCGAACCGTCGGCCTGGGCGATCAGCGCGATGACTTTGGCCAGGGTAACGTTGGAAACGCCGGCTCCGCCGTATTCCCTGGGTACGCTGATGCCCCACAGGCCAGAGCGCGAAAAGACTTCCAGTTCTGGGTAGGGCAGGCGTCGTTCACGGTCGCGCAGGGCGCTGTCGCGTTTGAAGTCTTCGGCCAGATCGCTGGCGACGACAAGGGCTTGCTCATCGCTGGTGATGACCGCGACGGGGTGAGTAAGAGTCATGTGTTTCTCCAGAGATCTGGTCAAAAGTGTTCTGGTCGTTCAGATCCAGGAATGCCGGGCAGGCAAGGTGCCGTTCAGGTGATAAGCGCCCACGGCGTGGTATTTCCAGCGCACCGGATCGTGCAGGGTGTGCACACGTGCGTTGCGCCAGTGGCGGTCGAGGTTGAACTCGGCGAGGGTGGCGCGGCTTCCGGCCAGCTCGAAGAGTTTTTCGCTGGCCAGCAGCGAGATCTCGGTGGTCAGCACCTTGGCTTCGGCGACCGCAATCGAAGCGCGGGCGGCGGATTCGGCGGTGACCGGTGCGGCGCTGACTTGATCGAGCACTTTCCCGGCCCTGCGCAGCAGCGCTTCGGCGGCGTGCAGGTCGATTTTCAGTTTGCCGATGTCGGCAATCACGTAGAGGTCATCGCTGGCGCGTTCGACGTTGGCGTCTATCCACGGACGTGCGCGTTCGCGAACGAAGCTGATGGCGTCGTCGATGGCGCCGCGGGCTATACCGGCGTCGATGGCGGCTTGAATCAGCTGTGACACGGCGCCCTGAATGTTCGGGCTGTCGTTTATTCGCCAGTTTTCCACCACCAGATCGGCATCGACCCGCACGTTGTTCAGTAGCACAGTGCCGCTGGCAGTCGTGCGCTGGCCGAAGCCCGACCAGTCGTCGACGATGCGCAGTCCTGGCGTGCCGCGACGGACGAAGGCGATGACTTGCTTGCCGTCGTCGTTGAGTGCCTTGACCGCGACCCAGTGAGCGAACAGTGCGCCCGTGGAGTAAAACTTCTGACCGTTGATGACGTAACCATCACCGTCGGCGGTGATGCGGGCCTTGAGTTCCAGGGTGTTTTTGGTGCCGCGTTCCGGGCCCGCGTTGCCGATCCGCCAACCGTCGAGCACGCTCTGGAACAGCTGCTTTTTCTGCCGTTCGTTGGCGGTGTGCTGGAGCAGATTGAGAATCCCGAAGTGGTTCTGCGGGATTTGCCCGAGTGCCGGGTCGGCCGCGGAAATGATCGCGAAGACTTCGGCGATGGTGACGAATGAAACCTCGGGGCCACCGAACGCTTTGCCAATGGCAATGCTGCCCAGGCCACTGCGGGTGAACTGTTCGATTTCCGCCCAAGGCAACTTGCGCTGTTGATCGCGTCGCGCGGCTTGCAAGCGGGCGACCTGAGCGAGTTCACGGGCAGCTTCGAGGGCTTGTGCGTCGTTGCGCAAAACGTGCGCGGGCAACAACAGCGGGGGAATGTCCAGATCACTCTGAACGTTTGCATCTGCCAGATTAGACATCAGCGCCGCTCCTTGGCTGCACGCAATGCCCTGGCGATGTGCACCGGGGTGATTATGTTCCTGACCATACCTACCTCACCTCTCATGGATAAGCCGCATCGTGCGGCGAAATCAAAATCAAGAAAGTCCGGTGGTCCGGTTCATATATCCTAATCGCGTATAAAAAATTAATAAACTAACTTTTAGGAATATGCATAGAAGGGCGTCATCAGGCGCTGTCATCTTTCGCATTTGTCCCCGAAAGGGCGATGTAAACGCAACCTTGTAGCAGCTGGCGAAGCCTGCGTTCGGCTGCGCAGCAGTCGCAAAATCGGACGCAACGTTTATTCAGATTAAACGCGATTTCAGGATTCACGACTGCTGCGCAGCCGAACGCAGGCTTCGCCAGCTGCTACAGGGATCTCATCGGTCGCGGAGTTCAGGGGCCTTCAGCACTTCCTGGCCGGTACTTTCAGATAAGGATTGGCGCAGCCGACTTTCAGGGTGCGCACTGGAGCCCAGCGTGAGTTATTGCCTGCTCGATCAAGGATGCAGTAGGTGACTTCCAGCCGATGGTCTTCGCCGGCTTCGAGAATCACAGCAGGCGGCACCCAGACGTTGATCGGGTGGCCGACTTCGCCGGGTTTGATCCTGGGCAGGTCCATGCGCACGTCGCCCCAGCGCAGGGTGATTTCATCGTCAGCCGCCATGTTCAGATAAGGTTCGATGGTCAGCGGTACGCCACGTTTGAACTGATTCGGATTGACCCCGTGACGGCGAATCATCTCGGGAATTCCCAATGGCTCCAGGCGCTGGTTTTCGTCTGCACACAGGGTGTGCGGCTGACCACCCGGGCAGTCAAGTTTGACCTGGACCCGTTTCGTCGCAGACAGCGCCGGGCCTTGCCCGACTTGCATCAGCCGGTAGTGGATACGCGAACTGCCATTGCGGATAAAACTCTCCGGGACCCGCAGGTTGAGTGGCTGGCCGACATCTGTGCGGTTGAGCACTCGTGAGGCCACATAGCAGTTGTCCCAGAACAGCTCGATCAGATCACCTTCGTCCATGCCGGCATAAGGCGGTATCTCGATCAGCAGGTAAGCAGCGGAAGTGATGTTGATGGCGGAGCCGGACGACTGTGTCAGGCCGGGAGCCGCCAGTTCAACTTTGTTCGACATACAAGTCATGTGTGTTCTCCTTGAAACATCGCAGCGAAGTCCATTTCGAAAGTGTCGAAGGCGTTAGGGTAGTAGGCGATTAACTATATTCAAGCATTGTGAAACGCCTGTTGGCGCCTAGATAAGGGAGTGGCCGATGGAGTGTCAATAGACGCAAGTTGAGAACGTGGGAATGCCAGGCTATTCAGATATTTCCTACCCGTTATTAGCGGTCGATGGACATGTTGCCTGGATATTTCTTAGGCATGCTCGATTTGTGAGCCAGTGTTTCCTGGGCTTTCCGGCATTGGATCAATCCCAGTGTGTTGGAGGTTACGTGGCAGGAGGATGTTGCAGGAGGTATCTATATACCGCTTTCGACTTGGATGATTAGATAATTATGGACGTCGGCGGAAGGCAGGGTGATGACCGTCGAATAGTGCGCTAAATGTCACTTCCGTCCGTGGAAGTTGACAGCGGTTACTGCATCTTTGGGTATGATTATTAGCTTCAGGAGTTGAGGAACTTATTGAGGAATTGTCGGGTTCGTTCTTCTTTTGGATTGGCAAATAACGCTTTCGCTTCACCTTGTTCGACGATGACGCCCTTGTCGAAAAACACCACCCGGTTCGCCACATCACGAGCAAAACTCATTTCGTGGGTAACGATGACCATGGTGCGTTTTTCTTCGGCCAGGCTGCGAATGGCCGCCAGCACTTCGCCGACCAGTTCCGGATCGAGCGCCGAGGTTGGTTCGTCGAAGAGAATCACTTCCGGCTCCATGGCCAGCGCCCGGGCGATTGCCACGCGCTGTTGCTGCCCACCGGACAGCCTGCGCGGATAGGCGTCTTCCTTGCCTGCCAGGCCGACCTTGGCCAGCAGTTTTCGACCCAGCGCCAATGCTTGGTCCTTTGGCATTTTCTTCACCACCAAAGGGCCTTCGATGACGTTTTCCAAGGCCGTGCGATGGGGGAACAGATTGAAGTTCTGAAACACGAAACCGACATGCTGGCGCAGCCGGCGTACCAGGCTCTGCTGCTGGTTCAGCGGGCGGCTGCCATCGATCTCGATGTCGCCGACCTTGATCCGGCCGCTGGTGGGTTCTTCAAGAAAGTTCAGGCAACGCAGGAAGGTGGTCTTGCCCGAGCCGCTTGGGCCGATGATCGCAACGACCTCGCCTTCTTCAACCTTCAGATCGATGCCATTGAGCACCACTTGACCCTTGAACTGCTTTGTCAGTTTTTCCACGACAATCATGGGGTCAGGACTCCTGGTCGTGACGATTGACCCGCTCTTCCAACTGGTTTTGCAGGTGCGAGAGCACCGTTGCAAGAATCCAGTAGATCAGTGCGGCGGCAAGATACATGGTGAAAATTTCGAAGGTGCGGGCGGTGATCAGTTGTGCCTGACGGAACAGTTCCGGCACCTGAATGGTCGCCGCCAGCGCGGTGTCCTTGACCAGCGAAATGAAGCTGTTGCCCAGTGGAGGAAGGGCCGTGCGCGCAGCTTGCGGCAGGATGGCCCGGCGCAGGGTTTGCGCACGGGTCATGCCGATACTGGCAGCGGCTTCCCACTGGCCGCGTTCGATGGAGCTGATCGCGGCGCGGAGGATCTCACAGGTGTAGGCGGCCATGTTCAGCGAGAAGCCGATCAAGGCGGCCGGCAGCGGATCAAGTTCGATGCCCAATTGCGGCAAGCCGTAATAGATCACGAACAGTTGCACCAGCAACGGCGTGCCGCGAAAGAACGACACGTAGACGCGGGCGATCCAGCTCACCAGCTTGAAGCGCGACAGGCGCATCAAGGCCAGGCCAAACCCCAGCAACAGACCAAAGAACATCCCGCCCAGGCTGAGGATGACCGTGAAATACGCGCCCTTCAGCAGAAAGGGCGCGGAGTCCAGCGCGAGTTGGAAAGCTTCTTCCATTATTGGGTGACGTCAGCGTTGAAGTATTTTTCCGAAAGCTTTTTCAGCGTACCGTCGGCACGCAGCTTGTCGATGGCCTTGTTCACCGCAGCCAGCAGCTCAGGCTCGCCTTTGCGCAGGGCAATGCCGGCTTCCTGACGGGAGAACGGTTCGCCGGCGGCGGTGGTGTCTTTAGCCTTCTTGGCGTATTCCAGCGCGGCGAGGCGGTCGATCAGAATGACGTCGGTGCGGCCAACGCGCAGGTCCTGGAACTTGGTCGGATCATCTTCGTAGGTGCGGACTTCAGCACCCGGCACATTGGCTTTTACCCACTGCTCGTAGTTGGTGCCCAGGCCTACGCCGACTTTCTTGCCAGTCAGGTCGGCGGCGGTCTTGATGTTCAGCTCCGCAACCTTCTTCGTCAGCACCAGCGCCTGAATCCCGGAAACGGTGTAGGGCTCGGAGAAGTCATACTTCTTCTTGCGCTCTTCGGAGATGGTCACCTGGTTGATTACTGCGTCCAGACGTTTGGATTCCAGCGCCGCGAGGATGCCGTCCCATTTGGTCGGTTGCAGTTTGACCTTCACGCCCAGCTCTTTGGCGAGGGCTTCGGAGAACTCCACTTCGAAGCCGGCCAGTTTGCCGTCGGCATCGACGAAACTGAACGGTGGATAAGTGCCTTCCAGACCGACGTTGATCACGCCGGCGTCCTTGATTTTTTGCAGCTGCTCACCGGCCACCGCTTGCCCCAACAGGCCAGCACCGAGTACCAGGCCCAGCGAGCCCACCAGCAGATTTCGACGAAATGCGGAGAAATTCATGACAAGCCCCTGTGTTTTTTATGAAGACGTTTTTTGGAGAAGCAGGCAAAACCGAGAATTGAACGGCTGCAACATCGTGCCCTAAAAGCAGCGTATGCGTCTCGCAGCAATTGCGCCTGCGGCGGGACTATATGATGCGGCTTTTAGATATTAAAAATAATATAAATTCAGTTTGTTATTCTTTTTTAGAATATAAGTCGCTCCCACGCAGAACATTGATCGTTCCCACGCTCCCGCGTGGGAATGCAGCCCGTGACGCTGTGCGTCCCTTGAGGCATTCCCACGCAGAGCGTGGGAACGATGAGTCAGAGTGAGTCTTTATAGGCAAACAACGCCGGCGCACCTCCGGTGTGCAGGAAGATAATCGGGCCGTCATTGAAGCGCTGCCGGCCGATACCATCGAGCAAACCGGCCATGGCCTTACCGGTGTAGACCGGGTCAAGCAACAGCCCTTCCTGGCTGGCCAGCAACTTGACTGCCGCCAGGGTACCGGCGTTCGGCTCGCCGTAACGCGGAGCGAAATACTCGTCCCACAATTGAACCTTGAAACTCGCCGGCAGGTTCACGCCCAGCAGTTCGGCGGTGCGCTCGGCCAGGCCCTGGACCTTCGGCCGCTGGTCTTCGTCGCTGCGCGAAACGGTGACGCCGATTACCGGCAAGTCCGGCAGTACTTCGCTCAGCGCCAACGCCAGACCGCTGTGAGTGCCGGCGCTGCCCGAAGCCAACACCACGGCAGCGAATTGCAGGCCGCTGTCCTCGATTTGCCCGGCCAGTTCCAGTCCGGCACGGACATAGCCCAGCGCGCCCAAGGCGTTGGAGCCGCCAATCGGCACCAGATAAGGTTTTTTGCCGTTGCTGCGCAGACGCTCGGCCAGTGCCTGCAACTGTTGGTCGGCGTTATCGAGGTTCTCTACCAGTTCGACCTTGGCATCGAACAGATCCAGCAATAGCCGATTGCCGTTGCCCAGGTAATTGCTGTCATCAGTGCCGATCGGATTTTCCAGCAAGGCGACGCAGCCCAGGCCCAGTTTGGCGGCAAGCGCTGCTGTCTGACGCACATGGTTGGACTGGATGGCGCCAGCGGTGATCAGCGTATCGGCACCTTGCGCGAGCGCGTCGGCGGCGAGGTACTCGAGTTTGCGCAGCTTATTGCCGCCCATGGCCAACGGTGTCAGGTCGTCACGTTTGACGTAGACATCGCGCCCGAGCCAGGCCGACAAGCGTTCGAGTTTTTCCAGCGCGGTAGCATTGGCAAGAAGGTCCAGACGATTAAAACGAGCCAGCTGTTGTTTGATCATGGGGCCGCACGGGTTGTGGGAGATGACTGGACTATAGGCAGGCCGATTTGCTCGGGCAACCGACAATGTCGCTTATGCCAAAAAGTGCTGAGAACAGCACAATTAGTTCTTAATTCCGTTTTGAGCGCATACCGTAAAGTGAACGCCGTTCAGGCGGCCTTACTGTTCGGCCGCAGCACGTGAGGAGTTTTACCGTGAGCCAGCGTTCCAGCCATTGGCAATTACAGACCATCGTCAGCCAACTGCGCACCGCCCGCGACCAGTGGCGTGCGCAGAACGGTCGTATCAGCGGCGAGCAGGGCGGGCGTGAGCTGCCATCGCGCGCGGCGATGGCGGAGATTCTCGAAGCACTGTGTGGTGCGTTGTTCCCGATGCGCCTGGGCCCGGTGGATCTGCGCGAGGAGAGTGAAGACTTCTACGTCGGGCATACGCTGGATGTGGCGCTGAACGCGCTGCTGGCCCAGGCGCGGCTGGAGCTGCGCTATGTCGCACGGCAAAGCGCTCAGGTCGATACCGAAGTCGAGGCGCGGGCGATCAGCCTGATCCAGGATTTCGCCCTGGCCTTGCCGGGGCTGCGCAGCCTGCTGGATTCCGATGTGCTGGCGGCGTATCACGGCGACCCGGCAGCACGCAGTGTCGATGAAGTGCTGCTGTGCTATCCGGGGATTCTGGCGGTGATTCACCATCGCCTGGCCCACCATTTGTACCGCGCCGGGCTGCCGCTGCTGGCGCGGATCAGTGCGGAAATTGCCCACTCGGCCACGGGGATCGACATTCACCCGGGCGCGCAGATCGGCCGCAGTTTCTTCATCGACCACGGCACAGGCGTGGTGATCGGCGAAACCGCGATCATCGGCGAGCGGGTACGCATCTACCAGGCCGTGACCCTCGGCGCCAAACGCTTCCCGGCCGATGAAGACGGCCAGTTGCAGAAGGGCCATCCGCGCCACCCGATCGTTGAAGACGATGTGGTGATCTATGCCGGCGCGACCATCCTCGGACGGATCACCATCGGCAAGGGCTCGACCATCGGCGGCAACGTCTGGCTGACCCGCAGCGTACCGGCCGGCTGCAACCTGACCCAGGCCAATCTGCAGCATGATGACGGGACGCAGAAGTAAGCCCTGAGGCTTTCACCGGCAGGTCTTGCGCTATCGCGAGCAAGCTCGCTCCCACACTGGATCTCCAGTGGACATAGTGTTGATGAACGACACGAACCCTGTGGGAGCGAGCTTGCTCGCGATTGGATTTCCAGCCGAACCGAGATACTGGCATTCAGCCAATTTCCCACTGAGCGAATCCTCCAAACCCCGCGTCATACCCTTCCTTGAGCTAGCGTACGAAACGTACCGCCGAGCCTTGCGATTAGTCCTCACAGCCTATCCATGTTTAACTTGAACGTTCATTCAAGTTAAACCGGTGGTTCGCTGCCCGCTCACAACAGGAGGCTAGCCTTTGCTGAGTCTGTTTTTTACAGCCATGTTTTACCCCCTCGAGGTGCACGCTTCATGAGTGCATCGTTCACCCCTCCAAGCGGTCAGATCCGCATGAATCCGCCGGTGTTCTACTTCGCGGCGACCTTCATTTTACTGTTCGGCCTGGTGGTCATGGCCTTCCCGCAACAGTCCGGCGCTTGGCTGCTGGCGGCGCAAAACTGGGCGGCCAACACAGTCGGCTGGTACTACATGCTGGCGATGACCCTGTATCTGGTCTTCGTGGTGGTCACCGCCTTGTCTGGCTACGGCAAGATCAAGCTCGGTGCCGACCACGACGAGCCCGAATTCAGTTACCTGTCCTGGGCCGGCATGCTGTTTGCCGCCGGGATCAGCATCACGCTGTTTTTCTTCTGCGTCTCTGAACCGCTGACGCACATGCTGCAACCGCCGCAGGGCGAGGCCGGCACGGCGGATGCGGCACGTCAGGCGATGCAGGTCCTGTTTCTGCATTGGGGCCTGCACGGCTGGGGCGTGTTCGCGTTTGTCGGCATGGCGCTGGCCTATTTCGCCTATCGGCATAACCTGCCGCTGGCCCTGCGTTCGGCGCTTTATCCGCTGATCGGCAAACGCATCAACGGCCCGATCGGATATGCGGTGGATGGCTTCGGCATCATTGCCACGGTGTTCGGTCTGGGCGCTGACATGGGCTTTGGCGTGTTGCACCTCAACTCGGGCCTCGACTACTTGTTCGGCATTGCCCACACCCAGTGGATTCAGGTCGGCCTGATCACGCTGATGATGGGTGCGGCGATCATCGTTGCCGTCGCCGGCGTCGATAAAGGCGTGCGGGTAATGTCCGACATCAACATGCTGCTGGCCTGTGCGTTGTTGCTGTTCGTGTTGTTCGCCGGCCCTACCCAGCACCTGCTCAACACCCTGATCCAGAACCTTGGCGACTATCTCGGCGCCTTGCCGATGAAAAGTTTCGACCTTTACGCTTACGACAAACCCAGCGACTGGCTGGGCGGCTGGACGGTGTTCTACTGGGCCTGGTGGATCGCATGGTCGCCGTTCGTGGGCCTGTTCATCGCACGTATTTCCCGCGGCCGGACCATCCGCGAATTCGTCTTCGGCGTGCTGTTGATTCCACTCGGTTTCACCCTGGCGTGGATGTCGATCTTCGGTAACAGCGCCATCGACCAAGTGCTCAACCACGGCATGAGCGCCCTTGGCTTGTCGGCCATCGAGAACCCGTCGATGACCCTTTACCTGCTGCTGGAAACCTACCCGTGGAGCAAAACGGTGATCGCCGTCACGGTGTTCATCAGCTTCGTGTTCTTCGTCACTTCGGCCGACTCGGGCACCGTGGTGCTCTCGACGCTGTCGGCCAAGGGCGGTAACGCCGATGAAGACGGGCCGAAATGGCTGCGGGTGTTCTGGGGCGCGATGACCGCGTTGGTCACCAGTGCATTGTTGTTTGCCGGCAGCATCGATTCGTTGAAGTCGGCGGTAGTACTGACCTCGTTGCCGTTTTCGTTGATTCTGTTGCTGATGATGTGGGGGCTGCACAAGGCGTTCTACCTCGAATCGCAGAAGCAGATTGCCCAGTTGCATTCGTTGGCGCCGGTCTCGGCGTCGTCACGGCGCGGTAAGGGTGGCTGGCGTCAGCGCTTGAGCCAGGCTGTACACTTCCCGTCGCGTGACGAGGTGTATCGTTTCCTCGACACGACGGTGCGTCCGGCGATTGAAGAAGTGACGGCGGTGTTCGCTGAAAAGGGCTTGAGCGTGGTCACCCAACCGGACCCGGCCAGTGACAACGTCAGCCTGGAAATCGGTCACGGCGATCAGCCTCCGTTCATCTACCAGGCGCAAATGCGTGGTTACTTCACGCCGTCCTTTGCCCGTGGCGGAATGGGTTCCAAAGAACTCAACAACCGTCGCTACTACCGGGCTGAAGTGCACCTGAGCGAAGGCAGTCAGGATTACGATCTGGTGGGTTACACCAAGGAGCAAATCATCAACGACATCCTCGACCAGTACGAGCGGCACATGCAGTTCCTGCATCTGGTGCGTTGACCGAGACCGGTGGTGCTCAGGCGATGTTCAAGGTCATGAACAGCACCAGAGCGGCCACCGGTACGCTGAACACCATGAAGCCCACCATCAATTCGGAGATCAGCGGTTGCCCGGCGGTGATCATACCGATGGCGCCGTTGATCACCGTCAGCGCCAGCCACAGGACGACGAAACTGTAGGTCAGGGTCTGGCGGCTGAAGCCGAGCTTCTCACCGATGAACAGCATCAGCGCCAGCAAGACCAGGCCGAAAGTGATGATGATCGTGGTGTGCATGATGGTGTGCTCCCGAGTTGAAGGATCGTTCCCATGCTCTGCGTGGGAATGCAGCCCGTGACGCTCCGCGTCACTGGACGCAGAGCGTCCCTAGAGGCATTCCTTTGCTGCGCGTGGGAACGATCGGCGTCTGTATCGAGCATAGGCGTCGTTCAGCACAATGGCGCTTAAACCAACCCCTGAGGTGTTTGCTCAGGCAGTTTGACTGTGATCGTTCCCATGCAGAGCGTGTGAACGATCAGCGGCAATTGTCGGCTTGAACACCGCAGTCCAGGATTTTGTGAAACGTTTCAGCATTTAGTCGAACACCCCGTTTTGAATGCGTTGCCTGAGCGTATGCTGGGCAACGCTGACGACCTCGTCGCTCACAACAAGAGAGGGTTCGATGACTTACACCGCTGCTGCTGATCGTTACGACTCCATTCCTTACCGCCGCGTCGGTCGCAGCGGGCTGGTGCTGCCGGCACTGTCGCTGGGCTTGTGGCACAACTTCGGCGACAGCACGCCGATCGACACCCAGCGATCCTTGCTGCGTACCGCCTTCGACCTGGGCATCAACCACTTCGACCTGGCCAACAATTACGGCCCGCCGTACGGCAGTGCCGAGATCAATTTCGGTCGTTTGCTGCGTGAAGATTTCAAGCAGTACCGCGATGAACTGATCATCTCCAGCAAGGCCGGTTGGGACATGTGGCCGGGTCCTTACGGCCAGGGCGGCGGCTCGCGTAAATACGTGCTGGCCAGCCTCGACCAGAGCCTGCAACGCCTGGGTGTCGACTATGTGGACATCTTTTATTCCCACCGCTTCGACCCGGATACTCCGCTGGAAGAAACCGCTGGCGCATTGGCGACTGCCGTGCAGCAGGGCAAGGCGCTGTACATCGGTATCTCGTCGTATTCCGGGGCGAAAACCCGCGAAATGGCTGCACTGCTGAAAGAGTGGAAAGTCCCGCTGCTGATCCACCAGCCGGCTTATAACCTGCTCAACCGCTGGGTGGAAAAAGACCTGCTGGACGCCACCGATGAACTCGGCGCGGGCGTGATTGCGTTCACGCCATTGGCTCAGGGGTTGTTGACCGACAAGTACCTCAACGGCGTACCAAAAGATGCACGGGTCAATCGTCCGGGCGGTGACTCGTTGCAAGCCTCGCACCTGTCCGATGCCAACATTGCCCTGGTGCGTGCCCTCAACGAAATCGCCAAACGCCGCGGTCAAAGCCTGGCGCAAATGGCCCTGGCCTGGACACTGCGCGACCCGCGAGTGACCTCGGCGCTGATCGGCGCCAGCCGCCCGGAGCAGATTATCGAGAATGTCGGGGCGTTGAAGAATTTGAGCTTCAGCGTTGAAGAACTGGCAGAGATTGACCGGTTTGCCCAGGAGGGCGGGATCAATTTGTGGGAGAAGCCTTCGACGGCGGAGTAAGTGTCCGGCGCTGGATCTTCTGGCGCCTGTCAGATTGCTTTCGCGAGCAAGCTCGCTCCCACATTGGATTGGGGTTGACCACAAATCTGTGGCCAACCGAAACCCTGTGGGAGCGAGCTTGCTCGCGATGGGGCCATAAAAAGCAGTAAAGCAGCCAGTGGCTCAGCGGAAAAACGGCACATCCCCCAACACCGTCGCCCGGTGCATCACCCGCCGTGCCGGTCGGTAATCATCCACGGCAAAATGCTGGGTCACGCGGTTATCCCAGAACGCTACGTCGTTCTCCTGCCAACGCCAGCGAATGGTAAATTCCGGCCGCGTAGCATGGGCGAACAGCAGCTTCAGAATCGCTTCGCTTTCGGTTTCCGAGAGTTCATTGATCTTCGTCGTGAAGCCTTCATTGACGAACAACGACCTGCGCCCGCTCACCGGATGGGTACGGATCACCGGATGCGACAGTGGAGGGTTTTTCTTGCGCGCTTCTTCCCACTGAGCCAGTGCTTCAGGCGTGTTTCCAAAGCGTTCCAGCGGGAAGGATTTGACGAAATCGTGGGTCGCGGTCAGGCCTTGCAGCAAGTTTTGCAGAGGCACTGAAAGGGCCTCGTACGCCGCGATGCCGCTGGCCCACAAGGTGTCGCCTCCAAACTCCGGCAACAGTTTGGCGCTGAGCACTGCGCCGAGGGCCGGGGTCGGCAGGAAGGTCACGTCGGTATGCCACACGGCGTTGTCACGCACGTCGGTTTCAGCAGTGTCTAGGATCAGCACTTCCGGTTGTTCCGGCACATTCGGGTAGATCGGGTGAATGTGCAGGTCGCCGAAATTCGCCGCGAAGCGTGCCTGCTGTTGCGGGTTGATCGGCTGCTCGCGGAAGAACAGCACTTGGTGCTTGAGCAGTGCCTGCTCGATCGCATCGCGCTGTTCGAGGTTCAGCGGCTGGGAGATATCGACGCCGCTGATCTGTGCGCCGAGGGCGGTGCTGAGTGGGGTGACGGTCAGGCTGCTCATGGCTTTCTCTTCAATTCGGGGTGCCGACTGTGGGAGCGAGCTTGCTCGCGAAAGCGGTTCATCAGTCAAAGCAAATTTGTCTGACACACTGCCTTCGCGAGCAGGCTGGCTCCCACATGAATAATCAGTGCGCCTGGCCATGCCACGGCACCAGTTTGCGTTGCAGCGCCCGCAGGCCCATTTCCATGGCGAAGGCGATCAGCGCGATCACCAGAATCCCCAGCACCACCACATCGGTGACCAGAAATTGCGCGGCCGACTGCACCATGAAGCCCAGGCCGCTGGTGGCGGCGATCAGCTCGGCAGCCACCAGCGTCGACCAACCCACGCCCAAGCCAATGCGCACACCGGTCAGAATGTCCGGCAAGGCACTCGGCAAAATCACATGGCGAA
Organism: Pseudomonas sp. 05N431; assembly: GCF_056397005.1. NCBI lineage: Bacteria > Pseudomonadati > Pseudomonadota > Gammaproteobacteria > Pseudomonadales > Pseudomonadaceae > Pseudomonas > Pseudomonas sp. 05N431. The sequence continues at coordinate 160,440 of NZ_JBFTMN010000007.1, read as the reverse complement.
TCAGCTGGGCCCGGGTCGCGCCCAACGACTGCGCGGCGCGCAACTTGGCGGGGTCGACGGTACGTACGCCAGTCGCGGTGGCGATGGCGATCGGGGCGAAGATCGCCAGATAGATCAGCAATACCTTGGACAACTCACCGATGCCGCACCAGATCACGATCAGCGGCAGGTAGGCCAACGGCGGGATAGGCCGGTAGAACTCGATCAGCGGATCGAGAACGCCACGTGCGATGCGGTTGTGACCGATGGCGATACCGACCGGCACGGCGGTCAAAACCGCGAAGCCCAGACCCAGGCCGATACGGCTGAGGCTCGCGCCTAAATGCTGCCAGAGGGTCGAGTCCATATAACCCGTCGTCGCCAGCAACCAGCCTTTTTGCAGGACGGCCGCCGGCGGTGGCAGGAACAACGGCTCGATCAGACCACTGGCCGTAACAGCCCACCAAACAGCGAGCAAAGCGATCAGCGTCAGTACGCTGATCCAGCGTGTGCCGAGGCTGCGTCGCAGCGGAATCAGCGTCGATGGGCTGACGGGGCTGGCCGGGATTTCATAACTGCTCATGCGCGCTCCTGCCGCTGGGCGGCGCTGCGTTGGGAGAACACACGGGCGAGTACGTGTTCGCGGGTTTCGATAAAGCGAGGGTCGGATTTGATCGCCCGAGCCGATTCGCCAGCGGCGTAACGCTGACCGAAATCCAGCTGCAAGCGTTCGACGATTTGCCCAGGGTTTGGCGCCAACAGAATCAGATCCGTGGCTAGGAACACTGCTTCTTCAATGTCGTGGGTGATCAGGAACACCGGTTTGGCGGTGCGTCGCCAGACTTGCAGCAACAGTTCCTGCATCTGTTCGCGGGTGAACGCGTCGAGGGCGCCGAAGGGTTCGTCCATCAACAACACGCGCGGGTCGGCAGCGAGGGCTCGGGCCAGGCCGACACGCTGCTTCTGACCGCCTGAAAGCTGCCAGATGCGGCGAGCGTCAAAGCCTGCGAGGTCGACCAGCGCGAGCATTTCCCGGGCGCGGATTTCGCGTTTATCACGCGGTACGCCAGCCAGTTCCAGACCGAAACCGACATTGGCCAACACGTCCTGCCAGGGCAGCAGCGCGTCATCCTGGAACACCACGCCACGTTCGGCGCTCGGACCTTTGACCGGCACGCCGTCAAGGGTGATGCGCCCGGCGCTGGGTTCGACAAACCCGGCAATCAGGTTCAACAGCGAGGTCTTGCCACTGCCGGACGGGCCGAGGGCGACCAGCAATTGCTGGGGCCCAAGGCTTAAGGAAATATCCGCCAGCACCGGTTCCGGGCTACCGGGGTACTGTGCGCTGATGCGCTCCAGCTGAAGCAAGGCCATCGCGGTCAACTCCCGATCAGTTAGTGATGTACTTGGCGCTGACGTAAGGGGCGTAGTCCGGCAGCACAGCCTCGACCTTGCCTTGTTCCTTGAGGAACGCCGCGGTGTCGGTGATGGCTTTGGTGGTCGGCGCGCCGAGGGTGATCACCTGATCAGCCGCCAGCGGGTAGACGTTGCCTTGCAGCAGCAACGGAATGTCGCTGGTCTTGGCGCCGGAGAGTTTTACCAGCTTGTCGACGTTGCCCTTATCGGCCAGCCAGGCTTGCGGGTCCTTGCGGTAGTGGGCGTAGGCGTCGAGGGTGACTTTGGCGAAGGCACTGACGATTTCCGGGTGCTTCTCGGCGAAATCCTTGCGCACGATCCAGGCATCGAAGGTCGGCGCGCCGAACTTGGCCAGTTCGCCGGAAGTGATCAGCACCTTGCCGTTTTCCTTGGCAACGCCCAGCGCCGGGTCCCACACGTAGGTCGCGTCGATGTCGCCGCGCTTCCATGCGGCAATGATTGCCGGCGGCGCGAGGTTGAGGATCTGCACCTTCGACGGGTTGATGTTCCAGTGCTTGAGCGCGGCCAGCAGGCTGTAGTGGCCGGTGGAAACGAATGGCACGGCGATTTTCTTGCCGATCAGGTCCTGCGGGGTCTTGATCCCGGAACCGTCGCGGGCTACCAGTGCTTCGGCGGCGCCGATCTGGGTGGCGATGAGGAAGGTTTCGACCGGAACCTTGCGGGTGATCGCAGCGGTCAGTGGGCTGGAACCGAGGTAGCCGATCTGTACGTCACCCGAGGCGATGGCGGCGATGATGTCGGCACCGTTGTCGAACTTGCGCCAGTCGATTTTGGCGTGGGTGGCGGTTTCGTAAGTGCCGTCAGCCTGGGCGACTTTGGCCGGGTCGACGGTGGTCTGATAGGCGACAGTGACGTCTGCCGCCTGGGCGAAAAAGCTCGCTGCAGCCAGGGACGCGGCCGCCAGGAGGCGAAGGGGGAAGTGCAGTTTCATCATGAAAGTCCTCATCAGGCGGCCGGGGCTTCGGCGTGTGATGAGACTAAATGATCTAAGAATTCGAAAATAAATAACTTTTTAGAATGAGCTTATGAGCGGAAACCGTTAACAGCGACCGCTGTGCGGTCATCGCGAGCAAGCTCGCTCCCACATTGGATTCTTGGTGTGACGACTATTGTGTGAACACCATTGAACCCTGTGGGAGCGAGCTTGCTCGCGATAAGGTCCGAAGGACCTTCCGGAATCAGTTACTGATCGCCAGAATACTCGCCTGATACGACCCGACAAACACGTCGAAATCGCCGACTTCGTTCTGCTCCAGCTCGGTTTGCTGGGCCAGCGACGAGCGTGCCAGTTCTTCAAAGCGCGCCTGCTCTTCGGCCGCCAGCGGCTCGCTGCGGAAGAGCTCGGCATGAGCCTGGCTCTGGCGCAGGGAGAACTGGGCGAAGCTTTCCTTGTGCTCGGTCATCGCTGCCAGCACCTGCGCAGAAGGGGTCAGAGACGGGTCGCGGACTTTTGCTCGTTGCGCGTCGAGGGCTTTGCTGTGGGCGTCGCCACCGTGGCTCTGGTCGAGCAGTGCAGCCAGTGGGGCGATTTTTTCCAGCAGCTCCAAGGCCCACGCTTTCATGTCTACTGGATGACCGTCCCGTTGCAGTTGCAGGCCCGGACGGCGACCTTCCTTGACCACGCTGAGGAAGTTCGAGGTGGCGTTGCCGCAGGTGGTGGTGGTCAGCAGCGGGCTGTCGTTCAGCGCGCAATACAGCAGGAACGCGTCGAGGAAACGTGCCTCCGGCAGGTCGATGCCCATCGGCATGAACGGGTTGATGTCCAACAGGCGCACTTCAACGTACTGAATGCCACGGGCCATCAGCGCCTGGATCGGTCGCTCGCCGGTGTAGGTCACGCGTTTCGGGCGGATGTTGGAGTAGTACTCGTTTTCGATCTGCAGGATGTTGGTGTTGAGCTGAACCCACTCACCGTCCTGGTGCGTGCCGATTTCGACGTACGGCGGGTACGGCGTGGCCACCGCTTTGCGCAGGCTGTCGGTGTAGCTGTTCAGGTCGTTGTAGCACGGCGTCAGTCCGGCTTGCGCGTTGCTCTGGTAACCCAGATCGCTCATGCGCAGGCTGGTGGCGTACGGCAGGTACAGGGTTTCGGCGTCGAATTGCTCCAGCTGATGGGAGCGACCGCGCAGGAAGCCGGCGTCCAGTGCTGGCGAAGAACCGAACAGGTACATCAACAGCCAGCTGTAGCGGCGGAAGTTGCGGATCAGCGCGATGTAGGCCGACGACTGATAGTCGCGGTCGGTGCCGACAAAGCCTTCAGCCTCCTTGAGCAGTGGCCAGAGTTTTTCCGGCAGGGAAAAGTTGTAGTGAATCCCGGCGATGCACTGCATGGTCTTGCCGTAGCGCAGGGCCAGGCCCTTGCGGTAGACGTACTTGAGCTGACCGATGTTGGAGGTGCCGTAGTAGGCGATCGGGATATCTTCCTCGGCCGGCAACGGGCACGGCATCGACGGACTCCACAGATACTCGTTGCCGAGCTTGCTGTAGGCGAAGCGGTGAATCTTGTCCAGGCTCGCCAGCGTGTCCGCCGGGTCCGCCAGGGCTGGCGTGATGAACTCCAGCAGCGACTCGGAATAGTCGGTGGTGATCTGTTCGTTGGTCAGCGCGGAACCCAGGCTTTCAGGGTGCGGCGTTTGCGCCAGGCGACCTTCGCCCGTCACGCGCAGGCATTCACGTTCGATACCGTGAAGACACTGTTCGAGCAGAGAGAGGTTAGCGCGCTCGCCGAGCAGAGCCAGGCGGCGGTTGAGAAGTTCGCTCAAGTTGGATTCCTTCACGCGTCAGTCGCCCCAATATGGGGGTGGGCAGGACGGTCTACAAGGGTGAAGTTAAAACTGGCGTTTTCGCCTGGTTTTTGAGCCGCACAGGCCTAATGCCGGTCATTCAGAAACTGCGCAACCCCTGTGGGAGCGAGCTTGCTCGCGATGAGGGGGTATCAGTCAACAATAAGTCTCTGACATACCGCCATCGCGAGCAAGCTCGCTCCCACAGGATTCGCAGCGCCGAAATTAACTCAATTTGATGATGCGCATCTACAGGACAGCGAACGTGCCTTGTGCTTTTGCGACCAGTTTGTCGCCTTGCATCACATCGGCTTCGACCACCAGCGTGCGCCGGCCCGGGTGAATCACCCGCGCCGTGCACATCACCTCGCCTTCAGCCACGGCGCGGATATAGTTGATCTTGCACTCGATGGTCGCGCTCTGCTGGTCAAAACCATGGGAACTGGAACAGGCCAGCCCCATGGCAATGTCCACCAGACTGAACAGCGCCCCGCCGTGCAGCTTGCCGCCGCGATTGCGCAGCTGCGGCTCAAGGGCCAGGGCGACTTGCGCCACCCCGACCTCAAGGTTGTGCAAACGGCAACCCAGCAGCTTGAAAAAAGCGCTTTCGGTCAACCCCGCAGGGATTTCCATCAGCGTTTCTTCAACTGCTTGGCATTGGCGAACAGCGACGCCATGGCGTTGTTGCTTGGAGCGGCTGCCGTGGTTTCTTTACGCGGTGCAGTGTTTTGCGACTGACGCGGCGCCGAACCTGGACGCGCGCCACGGGCACCGTCGATTTTCTCGCCCGGGGTGTCGCTCATGCGCATCGACAGGCCAACGCGTTTGCGCGGGATGTCGACTTCCATGACCTTGACCTTGACCACGTCACCGGCTTTCACCGCTTCACGCGGGTCCTTGATGAACTTCTCGGAAAGCGCGGAGATATGCACCAAACCGTCCTGATGCACGCCGATATCGACGAAAGCACCGAAGTTGGTCACGTTGGTCACCACGCCTTCGAGGATCATCCCCAACTGCAAGTCCTTCAGGTCTTCGACGCCTTCCTGGAACTCGGCAGTCTTGAACTCTGGACGCGGGTCGCGGCCCGGCTTTTCCAGTTCTTGCAGGATGTCGGTGACCGTTGGCAGACCGAAGGTTTCGTCAGTGTACTTCTTCGGGTCCAGACGCTTGAGGAACGCGGCGTCGCCGATCAGCGAACGGATGTCGCGGTCGGTTTCAGCGGCGATGCGCTGCACCAGCGGATAGGCTTCCGGGTGAACCGCGGAGGAGTCCAGCGGGTTGTCGCCGTTCATCACACGCAGGAAGCCGGCGGCCTGTTCGAAGGTCTTTTCGCCGAGACGGGCGACTTTCTTCAATGCAGCGCGGGTCTTGAACGCACCGTTTTCATCGCGGTGGGTCACGATGTTTTGTGCCAGGGTCGCGTTGAGGCCGGAGATACGGGCCAGCAGCGCAACGGAGGCGGTGTTCACGTCGACGCCAACGGCGTTCACGCAGTCCTCGACCACCGCGTCCAGGCCACGCGCCAGTTTCAACTGCGACACGTCGTGCTGGTACTGGCCGACACCGATGGATTTCGGATCGATTTTCACCAGCTCGGCCAGCGGGTCTTGCAAGCGACGGGCAATCGACACCGCGCCACGGATCGACACGTCGAGGTCCGGGAATTCCTTGGAGGCCAGTTCCGAGGCCGAGTACACCGAAGCGCCGGCTTCGGAGACCATGACCTTGGTCATTTTCATCGCTGGGTATTTTTTGATCAGGTCCGCGGCTAGCTTGTCGGTTTCACGGCTGGCAGTGCCGTTGCCGATGGCGATCAGGTCCACCGAGTGCTTGGCGCACAGGGCCGCGAGCACGGCGATGGTCTGGTCCCACTTGTTGTGCGGCACGTGCGGGTAAACCGTGGCGTGGTCCAGCAACTTGCCGGTGGCGTCGACCACCGCCACCTTGCAACCGGTGCGCAGGCCCGGGTCCAGGCCCAGCGTGGCGCGTGGGCCGGCAGGCGCGGCCAGCAGCAAGTCGTGCAGGTTGTGTGCGAAAACGTTGATCGCCTCGGTCTCGGCGCCGTCACGCAGCTCACCGAGCAGGTCTGTTTCCAGGTGGGTGTAGAGCTTGACCTTCCAGGTCCAGCGCACCACTTCACCGAGCCATTTGTCGGCCGGGCGGTTCTGGTTGGCGATGCCGAATTGCTGACCGATCATGCCTTCGCACGGGTGCATGGTGCCCGGCAGCTCGTCACCGACTTTCAGTGCGGAGCTGAGGATGCCTTCGTTGCGGCCACGGAAAATCGCCAGGGCGCGGTGCGACGGCATGCTTTTCAGCGGTTCGTCGTGTTCGAAGTAATCGCGGAACTTGGCGCCTTCCTCTTCCTTGCCGGCGATCACGCGGGCACTGAGGGTGGCTTCCTGCTTCAGGTAACTGCGCAACTTGTCGAGCAGGTTGGCGTCCTCGGCGAAGCGTTCCATGAGGATGTACTTGGCGCCTTCGAGGGCCGCTTTCACGTCTGCCACGCCTTTTTCGGCGTTGACGAAGCGTGCGGCTTCGGTGTCTGGCGTCAGGTTCGGGTCGTTGAACAGGCCGTCGGCCAGTTCGCCAAGGCCGGCTTCCAGGGCGATCTGGCCCTTGGTGCGGCGTTTTTGCTTGTACGGCAGGTACAAGTCTTCGAGGCGGGTCTTGGTGTCGGCGAGTTTGATATCGCGCTCGAGTTGCGGGGTCAGCTTGCCTTGCTCTTCGATGCTGGCAAGGATGCTGATGCGCCGTTCGTCGAGTTCTCGCAGGTAGCGCAGACGCTCTTCCAGATGACGCAATTGCGTGTCATCGAGGCTGCCGGTCACTTCTTTCCGGTAGCGGGCGATGAAGGGCACCGTGGAGCCTTCATCGAGTAGCGCGACGGCCGCTTCGACCTGTTGTGGGCGTACACCGAGTTCCTCGGCGATGCGGCTGTTGATGCTGTCCATAAAACCACCTGACAAATTGTGAAAGCAGGCTCGCGGGCGCAGGGAATAAGGCCCGGCGAGTCTGGTTGAGCGGCCTGGCCAGCGCCGCTACCTGGATCAAAAGGCATCCCCATTGACCCGTGAAATCGAAAAATTACTGCCAGGCGTAAAAATAAAAAGCCGCCACCGGCAGTAACGATCAGACGTTGCCCGACACAAAAGGCCGCGCATTATAACCGCCGTTCTGCCCGATGGGGGCATCGCGGGCTGTAGGCATAAAGGCCATGTCGCTGGCGACATAGGAAAAATCTGCTAACAATGCACACGGTGCGTATAACGGCAGCTACGCCATAATGCGCACCGAGATCAAAGGAGCATCCAATGAGCAGCACTGCACAAACTGCTGAAGGCGAAAAAATTCTTATCGTTGACGACGATCCAGGGCTCAGCAGCCTGCTGGAACGTTTTTTCGTCAGCAAGGGCTATCGTGCTCGCGCCGTACCGAACACCGAACAGATGGATCGCCTGCTGGCACGTGAAGTGTTCAACCTGGTCGTCCTCGACTTGATGTTGCCCGGCGAAGACGGCCTGACTGCCTGCCGCCGCCTGCGCGGCGCGAACAATCAGATCCCGATCATCATGCTCACCGCCAAGGGCGATGAGTTGAGCCGTATCAAAGGCCTGGAACTGGGTGCCGACGATTACCTGGCCAAGCCGTTCAACCCGGACGAACTGATGGCGCGTGTCAAAGCGGTCCTGCGTCGCCAGTCGGCTCCCGTGCCGGGTGCACCGGGCAGCGAAGACGAAAGTGTGACCTTCGGTGATTACGAATTGTCGTTGGCGACTCGCGAACTCAAGCGCGGCGACGAAGTACACATGCTCACCACCGGTGAATTCGCGGTGCTCAAGGCGTTGGTGATGAACGCGCGTCAACCGCTGACCCGCGACAAGCTGATGAACCTGGCCCGTGGCCGCGAATGGGATGCCCTGGAGCGTTCCATCGACGTACAGATCTCCCGCCTGCGCCGGATGATCGAGCCTGATCCGTCGAAACCACGCTACATTCAAACGGTCTGGGGCGTGGGTTACGTGTTCGTTCCGGACGGCACCGCGACCAAGTGATCGGTGATTTGTAGGAGCGGGTCAGCCGGGTAACGTGTCACCCGGTTGATTCGCGATCCGCAATTCTGCGAGCTTCGCTCGCTCCTGCAAAGTATGTAGCGGTTGTCTATGAAAACCCCCGTGTGGTTCCCCCAAAGTTTCTTCTCCCGCACCCTCTGGCTGGTGCTGATCGTCGTGCTGTTTTCCAAGGCGCTGACCCTGGTTTATCTGTTGATGAACGAGGACGTGCTGGTGGACCGCCAATACAGCCACGGTGTCGCGCTGACCTTGCGTGCCTACTGGGCAGCGGATGAAGAAAACCGGGCGAAGATTGCCGAGGCCGCGACACTGATTCGTGTGGTGGGCACCGGTGTTCCCGAGGGTGAGCAGCATTGGCCGTACAGCGAAATCTACCAACGCCAGATGCAGGCTGAACTGGGTGCCGACACCGAAGTGCGATTGCGCATGCACGCACCGCCGGCGCTCTGGGTCCGGGCCCCGAGCCTGGGTGACGGCTGGCTGAAAGTACCGCTGTACCCGCATCCGTTGCGTGGCCAGAAAATCTGGAACGTACTCGGCTGGTTTCTCGCCATTGGCTTGTTATCCACCGCGTCGGCGTGGATTTTCGTCAGCCAGCTCAACCAGCCGCTCAAACGGCTGGTCGATGCCGCCCGGCAACTGGGCCAGGGGCGCAGCGTGCGCCTGCCGATCAGCGACACGCCGAGTGAAATGACCGAGGTCTATCGGGCGTTCAACCAGATGGCGGAAGATGTCGAACAGGCCGGTCGCGAGCGTGAATTGATGCTCGCCGGGGTTTCACACGACCTGCGCACGCCGTTGACCCGCTTGCGTCTGTCGCTGGAACTGATGGGCAACCACAGCGACCTGAGCGACGACATGGTGCGTGACATCGAAGACATGGACGCGATTCTCGACCAGTTCCTGGCGTTCATTCGCGATGGTCGGGACGAGTCGGTCGAAGAGGTCGACCTGAGTGATCTGGTGCGCGAAGTGGCGGCGCCTTACAACCAGAACGAGGAGCGGGTGCGCTTGCGTCTGGAGCCGATTCAGCCGTTTCCGTTGCGTCGGGTGTCGATGAAACGCCTTTTGAACAACCTGATCGGCAACGCCTTGCATCATGCTGGAAGCGGCGTTGAGGTGGCGGCGCATGTCTCGGGAGATGTCAGCGCGCCGTACGTGGTGCTGAGCGTCATGGACCGTGGCGCCGGGATAGATCCGTCAGAGCTGGAAGCGATCTTCAACCCCTTCACCCGTGGCGACCGCGCGCGGGGTGGCAAGGGCACAGGGTTGGGGTTGGCCATCGTCAAGCGGATTGCTTCGATGCATGGCGGCAATGTCGAACTGCGCAACCGCTCCGGTGGTGGCCTGGAAGCTCGGGTGCGGTTGCCGCTTGGGTTGATGTTGCCGAGGGATGCTGTTTAAGAAGCCAGCATTGTTGTTGGGACTTAGGGCCCCTTCGCGAGCAAGCTCGCTCCCACAGGGATCTCGGTCGTACACAATTGTGTGTTCGCTGAAGATCAAAATGTGGGAGCGAGCTTGCTCGCGATGGCGGCGTCCCTGCCACCGAAAAGGTTTGGGTTAACCCTTACCCTTGGTCCGCGTCATATTCGGCCCGCCGTTCTTCTCGATGTGCTCAATGATGATCCCCGCCACGTCCTTGCTGGTGGTGGTTTCGATCCCTTCCAGACCCGGCGACGAGTTCACTTCCATCACCAGCGGCCCGTGATTGGAGCGCAGGATATCCACGCCCGCCACGCTCAGGCCCATGACCTTGGCTGCACGCAACGCGGTCATGCGCTCTTCCGGGGTGATCTTGATCAGGCTGGCGCTGCCGCCACGGTGCAGGTTGGAGCGGAACTCGCCGGGCTTGGCCTGACGCTTCATCGCGGCGATCACCTTGTCGCCGACCACGAAGCAGCGAATATCCGCGCCGCCGGCTTCCTTGATGTATTCCTGAACCATGATGTTCTGTTTGAGGCCCATGAACGCCTCGATCACCGACTCCGCCGCCGTCGCCGTTTCACACATCACCACGCCGATGCCCTGAGTGCCTTCCAGCACCTTGATCACCAGCGGTGCGCCGTTGACCATTTCGATCAGGTCGGGAATGTCGTCCGGCGAGTGAGCAAAACCGGTGACCGGCAAGCCGATACCACGGCGTGAAAGCAATTGCAGTGAGCGCAATTTGTCCCGCGAGCGGGCGATGGCCACCGACTCGTTGAGCGGGAACACGCCCATCATTTCGAACTGGCGCAACACCGCGCAGCCATAAAAAGTCACCGAGGCGCCGATCCGCGGGATCACAGCGTCAAAACCTTCCAGCGGCTTGCCGCGATAGTGGATCTGCGGCTTATGACTGGCAATGTTCATATAGGCGCGCAGGGTATCGACTACCACCATCTCATGGCCGCGTTCGGTGCCGGCCTCAACCAAACGACGAGTGGAATACAGACGCGGGTTCCGCGACAGCACAGCGATCTTCATGCAACACCTGTGGAAGAGGTAGTGGACACCGGGAACACCGGCTTGTCTTGAACGTATTTAATGCCTGGATTGACCACCAACTGGCCGTCGATCAGGGCTTTGGAACCGAGTAACAGGCGATAACGCATGGACTTGCGGCAGGCGAGGGTGAACTCCACTCGCCAAACCCGATCGCCGAGCGCCAGGGTGGTGCTGATCACGTAACGCACCTGCGCTTGGCCGTTGGAGCTTTTAATGGTTTTCATCGTCACCAGCGGCGCTTCGCAGCGGCGGTGACGCAATTGCACCACCGTGCCCAGGTGCGCGTTGAAACGCACCCACGTTTGCCCGTCGCGCTCGAACGGCTCGATTTCGGTGGCATGCAGGCTGGAGGTGCTGGCACCGGTGTCGATCTTCGCCCGCAGGCCCGCGACTCCCAAATCAGGGAGCGCCACCCACTCGCGCAGACCCACAACGGTCAAATGGTCAAATGTCTTCAAATGTGCTCAACCGGTGAGGAACCGTTCGCACCGCAAAGCGGCCGAATTTGCGGTATTCACGCAGAATAAAGGTTAAAAGGCGACAGATATCTACGGCCCGGATTCTCGGCTGCCGAGCGAGGCCCGAAAGCGTCGCGCATTGTATGCTGAACCGGTGAAATTCATGGCACGACAGAAACGGTAGTACAGTTCAGAAATATTTCAGAATGAGGAAAACCCATGGCACAAAAAAACGAAGAGGACGACAAAGTCCGTCTCGATAAGTGGTTGTGGGCGGCGCGCTTCTACAAAACCCGTGCGCTGGCCAAGGCAGCCATTGAGAGTGGCAAGGTGCATTGCCGGGGCGAGCGCTGCAAGCCGGGCAAGGAACCGAGAATTGGTGACGAGTTTCAGATCCGCGCCGGTTTCGATGAGCGCACCGTGGTGGTCCAGGCACTCTCGATCGTCCGTCGTGGTGCCCCTGAGGCCCAGACGTTGTACGTTGAGACCGAAGCCAGCATCGCCAAACGCGAAAACGCCGCAGCCCAGCGCAAGGCCGGCGCCCTGGGCGTCAGCACCGACGGCAAACCGAGCAAGAAACAGCGCCGGGACCTGTTCAAGTTTCATGGCGGGAACGCTGGCGAGTAAGTTGTCGTTCTATGATCGTTCCCACGCTCCGCGTGGGAATGCATCCCGTGACGCTCTGCGTCACATCCCGAAGCGGACGCAGAGCGTCCATGGCGGCATTCCCACGCAGAGCGTGGGAACGATCAACGCAGGAGCGTAGGAACGATCAAGAGTAAGCTGTCGTTCTGATCGGACTAAACTACCGAGCGTCACTATGCCGCGGTTCGACCTTGCTTGGAACAAACCCGGATTGTTCATAAAATGCCTGTCATGACCAACATTAATGCACCGAAACGGTGCGCAAGGCGCGACTCTACAGCCCTTGTCATCCTTTAGTTTTCACTTCAGATACCCAGACCTATGACTGATCTACCGGATACCGACTTCACCCAACGCTTTATCTTCGATGACAGCGACACCCGCGGCGAGCTGGTTGCGTTGGAGCGTAGCTATGCCGAAGTCCTCGCCAAACATCCCTATCCGGAACCGGTCGCGCAACTGCTCGGCGAGCTGATGGCGGCTGCGGCGCTGCTGGTCGGCACCTTGAAGTTCGATGGCTTGCTGATCCTGCAGGCGCGTTCCGAAGGCCCGGTGTCGCTGTTGATGATCGAGTGCTCCAGCGAGCGTGAAATCCGTGGTCTGGCCCGTTACGACGCAGACCTGATCGCCGCTGACGCGACCTTGGCCGACATGATGCCCGACGGCGTGCTGGCGCTCACCGTCGACCCGATCCAGGGCCAGCGTTACCAGGGCATCGTCGACCTCGACGGCACGACCCTGGCAGACTGCTTCACCAACTATTTCGTCATGTCGCAGCAAGTCGGCACCCGCTTCTGGCTGCACGCCGACGGCCGTCGCGCCCGTGGTCTGCTGCTGCAACAACTGCCGGCCGACCGCCTGAAAGACGAAGAAGAACGCGCCGACAGCTGGCGGCACATCACCGCGCTGGGTAGCACCCTGACCGCCGATGAATTGCTGAGCCTGGACAACGAAACCATCTTGCATCGTCTCTACCACGAAGAGCAGGTGCGCCTGTTTGATGTGCAGAAACTACGCTTCCATTGCAGTTGCTCGCGTGAGCGTTCGGCTAATGCGCTGTCCAGCCTGGGTCAGGAAGATGCTCAGGCACTGGTCGTCGAACACGGTGGCAACATCGAGATCGACTGCCAGTTCTGCAACCAGCGCTACCTGTTCGATGCGGCCGATATCACCCAATTGTTCGCCGGAGCAGGTGTCGATACGCCGTCAGATACCCGTCACTAAAACGCTTCAGCGCAGGTAAATTCACTGGTAAACGCCGGAATAACGCCGTCCTGACGGGAGGGCCCTACTATTTTTGGGCTTTTCTGGCATAATCCGGCCCACTTTTTTCGCGGTAGTAGTGCACAACTTTCTACTACAAAACGTTTGGAGCACTCGGCCACTGGCCGACGGGGAACCTCATGACGCAAGCCAATAACGCCGTGTACACCGATCTGAGTGTTGATGATCTGGTTAAAGAAGCCCTGAAGCGCGGTGAAGGCGAGCTTGCCGACACTGGCGCACTGGTGGTTCGCACCGGTCACCGTACTGGTCGTTCGCCAGTCGACCGTTTCATCGTTGAAGAGCCAACCACTCAGGCCGCTATCGCCTGGGGCCCGATCAACCGCAAGTTCCCGGCCGACAAGTTCGATGCCCTGTGGGACCGCGTTGAGGCGTTCAACAACGCGCAAGAGCATTTCGTTTCCCACGTGCACGTAGGTTCTGCTGAAGAGCATTACCTGGCCGTGAAAATGACCACCCAGACTGCCTGGCAGAACCTGTTCGGTCGTTGCCTGTTCATCAACCCGGCCCAGTACAACCCGGCTGGTCGTGAAGAGTGGCAAGTTCTGAACGTCGCCAACTTCGAGTGCGTGCCAGAGCGTGACGGCACCAACTCCGACGGCTGCGTGATCATCAACTTCGCGCAGAAGAAAGTGCTGCTGGCCGGCATGCGTTACGCCGGTGAAATGAAGAAAGCCATGTTCTCGGTGCAGAACTTCCTGCTGCCGGCCGCCGACGTGCTGCCAATGCACTGCGCCGCCAACATCGGCGAAGAGGGCGACGTGACCCTGTTCTTCGGTCTGTCCGGCACCGGCAAGACCACCCTGTCCGCCGACGAAAGCCGTTACCTGATCGGTGACGACGAACACGGCTGGGGCGAGGGCGTGGTGTTCAACATCGAAGGCGGTTGCTATGCCAAGTGCATCGACCTGTCCGAGAAGAACGAGCCGGTCATCTGGAAAGCCATCAAGCACGGCGCCGTCCTGGAAAACGTTGTTATCGACGACGCCAAGCACGCCGACTACACCGATGTCAGCCTGACCCAGAACAGCCGCGCCGCCTACCCGCTGGAGCACGTTGCCAAGCGTTCCGAGAGGAACCTGGGCGGCGAGCCAAACGCAGTAATCTTCCTGACCTGCGACCTGACCGGCGTGCTGCCGCCAGTGTCGATCCTCAATGAAGAACAAGCGGCTTACCACTTCCTGTCCGGCTACACCGCACTGGTGGGCTCGACCGAAATGGGTTCGGGCAGCGGCATCAAGTCGACCTTCTCCACCTGCTTCGGCGCACCATTCTTCCCGCGTCCGGCTGGCGAATACGCAGAGCTGCTGATCAAGCGCATCCGCGGCTTCGGCTCCAAGGTCTACCTGGTCAACACCGGCTGGACCGGCGGCGGCTACGGCGTCGGCAAACGCTTCAACATCCCGACCACCCGCGCAGTGATCGCAGCGATCCAGAGTGGCGCGTTGATCGGTGCAGCCACCGAACACCTCGACACCATCAACCTCGACGTGCCGTTGGCTGTGCCAGGCGTTGAGACCGGCCTGTTGAACCCACGTAACACCTGGGCTGACAAGGCTGCTTACGATGAGGCTGCTAAAGCGCTGGCCGGTCTGTTTGTTGAGAACTTCAAGAAGTTTGAAGTGAGCGACGCGATCAAGGCTGCTGGGCCGAAGTTGTAATTATTCGGTAGTGGTTTGAGGTAAGAGAAAGCCGCCCTTAGGGGCGGCTTTTTTGTGGGCGCGACATTTACAACGCAAGACTGCTTAAAGCTCTTGGAGCGCTTGTGTATTCCACTTTTGAGCCTTGATGGCCTGGTAGAGCATGCCGATGGTCAGCGGGACTTTATCGCCACGCCCCTTGGCCCTGCGTTTGAGAAACACGTCGAAGCCTTCGGGCTGAAAGTAGCGATAGGCGTCGTAGTCGACGAAGTCGATGGCGAACTGTTCTTCCAGGGCTTCCATCAGGTGCCGGGCGTCTGAGCCGTCGCAACCGAGGTCAAAATTGATCGAGGTGCTGAGGCTGATAGTTTTGCGTTCGGGTAGGCCGAGTTCTTCGTGCAGCAGCTGCATGAGTAACTGCATGGCATGGTCGTCGGGGAAGTTGGGGGCGAGGTTCATGGTTAACAGTCCGGTTGAGGCATGCGGGAATGTTATTGGGCACGGGGCTTGGGTGGAAGGCTCTGGATACGCGGTTGATCGTTCCCACGCTTACGAGTTTCTTTGGCTTGCAACGCGTCAACATGGAATTCGCGGGAAGGCAGGTGTTCACCCCGTACGATCTCGTCCATCTGTTGCACGCTCCCCATCAGCTCATCAAAAAACTTGCTCATGGTTATCTCCAGTATTCGATGACTGCTTTCAACGCTTTGCGTTCGATCGTTCTCACGCAGAACGTGAGAACGATCTGTTCACTCGGACTTCAGGATGGCGCTTTCCAGTTCAGCATGCGTTGCTGGGCGACTTGGAGCAGGTCGCGGCCGTCTTGAGTCAGCAGGTAGAGGGCGTGGGTGATGTGCGGAATGTCTTTGACGTCGCCGTGTTTGAAGCATTGGCAGTGCAAGGTTTCGAGCAGGTCGCTGGAGGCGCGGATGCGTTGTAGCGCGGCTTCGAGGATGTCTTGCGGGTCGGCCTCTGTGTCGATGATCAGGGGCGAGGTGTCAGTGAGGTTGGTTTGAAGTGGGCGGTAGCGATCTGCAAACGGATTTAATGTGGTCATTGAGGAGCGCCTCTATTTAAGGGGAATGTGTGCCTCTCGTCCGGGTGACCAAGCCCGGTCGCTGATTTTGCAGCGACGCTAACGACTATAGGTGTGGTGTGCAGGCTAGCGATAGCCGACAAGGAGCACGAGGTTGTAGGACGGGGACGAAGATTGGTAAGGCCGTGTCTATCGGTCTGTCTGCCGACGTAGGACGTCTCGTTTTTCAGCCATAAAGCGCTTGGCTTCACCATCTTCAATGCTGGGCCGAAGATCGTTGATGCTGGCTTGTACTTGCTCCCTGAACCATACATCGTAGGCAGCATGGTCGATGGTGTTTTGTGTCTCTATGGGCTTGCTGGGGTTGGCCATGTTTTTCACCTCGTCATCCGCTGCCGAGCCACCTCAAGCAATTCACTCCCATCCTGAGTCAGCAGATACAGCGCATTGACGATATTCGGAATGTCTTTCACATCCGCTTGCTTGAAGCACACGCAATACAGTGTTTCGAGCAGGTCGCTGGAGGCGCGGATGCGTTGTCGGGCGGCGTCCAGGATGGCGTGGGAATTGGCCACGGTGTCGATGACCAGCACCGGGGTTTCGCTGTAGCTGGTTTTGAGTGGGCGATAGCGGTTGTTAGACGGATCGAGTGGGTTCATTGAACGTGTCCTGTAGGAAGTCGCGGCGTCGCTCCTGCAGGCCGACACACGGGGTTTAGCCGCGCCGCAAACTATAGAACCCGATCCCGAAGTCTCGCAAGACAGCCCGAGTGGACAGGTTTTGTAGGGGGTTTACTTGCCCGCAAGGCTTGGGACTACGCACTACCCGAGGTTTTTTTCAGCGATTCCCCTAGAGGTCAAATTTCCTACGCGATTGTCAGGCGAAACGCGGCAAATTTCGGTATGGTGCGCGCCAGAATCCGTAGGACGTTTCTAGGCGTCTGTTTAAACACTTAAAGGGAATTAGGTATGCGATTGCTTCGTATGGCTTCGATTTTGTCGCTGTGGGCCGCTTTTGGCTCGGCGCAGGCTGAACAACTGCCCATCGAGGTGTTGAGTGCGGTGGTCAAGGATCAGAAGATCGCCGACGCTGAAGTGCTGTTGCAGCGCAACGGCGCACAGAACGTGGTGGGGCGCACCAATGCGCAGGGTCAGGTCAGCCTGACCGCCGATTTTGCCGATGACGCCAGCAACCTGCTGATCATCAAGAAACCGGGTTACTCCAACCTGGTGGTCAAGTGCCCGTGCAAGGGCATGACCTATGCCGTCAGCCCGGTGATGACCAACCTCGACGGCCTGCGTGTGGTGCTGACCTGGGGCGCAACCCCGTCCGACCTCGACTCGCACATGATCTTCCCCGGCAACAACATCTACTTCGGCAGCCAGCATGGCGACGATGCCAACCTGGATGTGGACGACACCACCAGCTACGGCCCGGAAACCATCACCCTGGAGAAGAAGCACTACGGCGAAAGCTACGTCTACGCCGTGCATGACTTCAGTAACAGCAGCAACCCGAACTCGCGTGCACTCTCCAACAGCCAGGCCAAAGTGTTCGTGTACATGGGCCAGTCGCTGGTGCGCACTTACTACGTGCCGCAAAACCGCAGCGGCAACCTGTGGACCGTGTTCCGCATGACCGGCAGTGGCGACTTCCAGGACATCAACAACTTCACGGGCTCGCAGGTCGATGCCAAGAACGTATTGAACGAAGTCTCGCCGTTGCTCGATGACAGCGTGGCCGTCACTGCCGTGGCAGTCAGTTCGTCGGCGCTGTCGGATGCGAAAAACCTGAACCAGAAAGGCGAAGCGGCCTACCACGCGGGCGACCTGCCGCAGGCGATCGACTTCTATCGTCAGGCTATCGAACTGAACAACGGTTTCGGTCAGGCCTACAGCAACCTGGGTCTGGCGTATCAGAAGGCCGGCAACACTGCCGAGTCGATCTGGGCCAACCGCAAGGCTATCGCACTGGCCAGCGGCAATTCGGCTGCCACTGTTCGCGCCAGTTCCTACTACAACATCGCCCGTATCTATGAAGCGGCGAATCAGTTCCCTGACGCATTGCGTCATTACCAGTTGGCCAAGCAGCAAAAAGCCAACCCGGTGTATGACAAGGCGATCGAGCGCGTGCAAAACCGCTGATCGGTTTGCGTTGAGTTGACCCCACAACGCGCCGCTATCGGCGCGTTGTGCATTTAAGGAGCTGAATATGCGGTTGCGGGCTTTTACTTTTTTACTGCTCGGTTGCCTGTGGGCAAACACTGCGCACGCGGTGGGTGCGGCGGTGTTCGCGACGATTGATCGTGGCGGCTGGCCAGGTTCGCTGGCCACTGAGGCGGGTTTTGATACGGCCTCGCGCGCCGAGATGCTGATGTTCGGCAAGGCGTTGCTGGCCAGTGAAGCACTGGACGAAAACGCCCTCAAGCAGCGTTTGGGTGTGAAGCAAGTCGAGTTCAAATCCGTGGAGCAGGTGCGCCAGCGTTTCTGGGACCGGTTGCTGAGCAACTACCGCAGCGCCAGCCAGAACTGCGAGGCCGAGCTGTTTTGTCCACAGGTGCGTGGCCTCGACGATTTGCGTCAGCAGGCGGCAGGATTCACCGGTCAAGTCGGCCCGGCCTATGCCGCATGGGCTGCGGGCAGTCGGGTGTTTCACGAGCAGTATTTGAACGAGCAACTGCGCCTGGCCGCATTGTTCCCGACGATCAGCAGCGAGATCGAGCGCTTCGACAGTGCCGAACTGACGGGTGATGAGTTGCCTGACCGGCAGTTTCTGCTGACGTTCGACGATGGCCCGAGTGGCATCGACAAGCACACCGATGCGGTGGCCAATGTGTTGCGGGCCAACAATCTGCACGGCGTATTCTTTGTGCTTGGCGAGCCCTTTCAGGCACGCTTGCGTAAATCTTCGCCAGACAAAATGCGCGAGTTGTACCAAGGCCAGTGCGTCGCCCTGCATGGCTGGGAGCACAAATCCCACAGCGCCTGGAGCGAGTGGCAGTCGTCGATCAACCGTTCGGTGACGCTGGTGCGCGGTACGGTTCCGGATGACTATCAGTCGTTGTTTCGCCCGCCTTATGGCCAGCGTCGCAGTGATAGCGCGGGGTTCTTCAAGGCTCAGGGGCTGAAAGTAATGCTCTGGGGCATCGACTCCCAGGACTGGAGCAAACAGATCAACGCAGACGCCGCGACCCAGCGCGTGCAGACCCTGATGCTGCTGTGGCGCCGCGGAATCATCCTGTTCCATGACATCCATGACAAAGCACCGAAAGCGGTTCCTGCGCTGATTGCGGCGAACCAGCGCAACGGCGTGAAGTGGGTCGACTGTCGGGCCCAGATGTAGGCTCGACTCATTCGTTTACGATCGTTCCACGCCCGGCGCGGAACGATCAGTGCGCCTGTAACATTCCCTCCCTGTATCATTCCGTATCTCTTTTGCGCCCGACCTTTTCTCGACTCGCTGCTTTGGCCGGCTAGGCTTTCGGCATGGCAGCAGTCAACGGAGTGACAGCTTATGCACAACACCCTCGAACAGGTCTTTGGTTATCCACAGTTTCGGCCCGGCCAGGAGGCGGCGGTCAGTGCGGTGTTGGCCGGGCGCTCGGCGGCAGCGATTTTCCCGACCGGCTCCGGCAAATCCTTGTGCTATCAGTTGCCGGCCTTGTTGCTGCCGCACCTGACACTGGTGGTGTCGCCGTTGCTGGCGCTGATGCAGGACCAATTGGCGTTCTTGCAGCGCCACGGCATTGTGGCGGCGAGTATCGATTCGGTGCAGAGCCGTGACGATGCCAATGAGGTGATGGCGCGGGCACGTTCCGGCGAATTGAAGATCCTGATGATTTCCGTGGAGCGCTTGAAGAACGAGCGCTTTCGCAACTTTTTGCAGCAAGTGCCGATCTCGTTGCTGGTGGTGGACGAGGCGCACTGTATCTCCGAGTGGGGACACAACTTCCGCCCGGACTACCTGAAGCTGCCGGACTACCAGCACCAGTTCAACATCCCGCAAACCTTGCTGCTGACCGCCACTGCCACACCCAAGGTGATCGCCGACATGCAGGCGAAATTCGCCATCGCGGCGGACGATGTGGTGACCACCGGTTTCTATCGGCCCAACCTGAATTTGCTGGTTGAGCCGGTGCGTGGCCAGGACAAGCGTCGGCGTCTGGTGGAGTGGATGGGCCAGCGTGCCGGGCAGCCGAGCATCGTCTACGTGACTTTGCAGAAAACCGCCGAGCAGATTGCCCAGCACCTGAGCCAAAACGGTCTTCAGGCCGAGGCCTATCATGCCGGTTTGCCCCATGAACAGCGGGAAGCGATCCAGCGTCGGTTCATGGGTGGGCAGTCCAATTGCATCGTCGCCACCATCGCGTTCGGCATGGGCATCGACAAGAGCGACATCCGCAACGTGGTGCATTTCGACTTGCCGAAATCCATCGAAAACTACAGTCAGGAAATCGGCCGTGCCGGGCGAGACGGGCAGCCTTCCGACTGCCTGGTGCTGGCCAACCGCGACAGCCTCAACGTGTTGGAAAACTTCGTGTACGGCGACACGCCGGAGCTGGATGGCATCCGCTGTGTGCTTGACGAACTGCAAGCGGCCGCACCGGATGGGCAGTGGGAGTTTTTGCTGGGACCGTTGGCCGACCAGAGCAATATTCGCCAACTGCCGCTCAAGACCTTGCTGGTTCAGCTTGAACTCAAAGGCTTGATCGCACCGCGTTACGCCTACTTTGCCGAATACCGTTTCAAGTTCCTGCTGGAGCCTGAGGCCTTGTTGGCACGTTTCGAAGGCGAGCGGCGGGACTTCGTCGAGGCGATCATCCAAACCTCCAGCCGTGCGCGAACCTGGGCCACGGTGAATTTCGATGCGCTGTACCAGCAGCATCAGGCCGAGCGCAGCCGGGTGGTCAAGGCGCTGGATTACTTTCAGGAGAAGGGCTGGGTCGAGCTGGAAAGCAAGCAGATGACCGAGGTCTACAGCCTGCTGATGGCGGACTTTGATGCTCTGGCATTGAGTGCCGAGTTGCATGGCTACTTCACGCAACATGAACGTACCGAAATCGCCCGGATTCACGCGATGCTCGATCTGTTCGCCACCGAGCACTGCCTCGGCTATCGATTGGCGCAGTATTTCGGCGACGAAAACGCGCCGCAGCAGTGCGGACATTGCTCGGTGTGCCATGGGCAGGTTGCCCGTCTGCCGGAGCCGCCTGAGCTGCCGACGCTTGTGGATAAAAACTTCGAGGCGCTGTGTGGCGACTTTATCCACAGGCACGAAGCGTACAACGGCCATGTGCCGAGTGCGGAACGGCTGACCCGGTTCTTGTGCGGTATCAGCGTGCCGCTGTTTACCAAGCTCAAGGCGCGAACGATTCCGGGGTTTGCGGCGCTGGAGGATTATCCGTATGCCGAGGTGCGCGACTGGGCGCAAACCCACCTGCCAAGCTGACGTACAGTCGTGATGCCAATACGGTCTGTGGGAGCGAGCTTGCTCGCGAAGAACGATAACGCGGTTTTCACCTTTCAATTCCAGGAACCGACACTGATGTCCAATCCGATGCCTCAACGCTCCGACTACCGTCACTTCCAGCCGATCATCACTCGTTGGCACGACAACGATGTCTACGGCCATGTGAACAACGTGACCTATTACAGCTTCTTCGACACAGCGGTGAATACCTACCTGATCGAAGTCGGTGGTCTGGATATTCATGACGGTGAAGTGGTGGGGTTTGTGGTGAGTTCGGCGTGCGATTACTTCGCCTCGATCGCTTTTCCCGAGCGTATTGAAATTGGTTTGCGGGTGGGCAAGTTGGGCAGCAGTTCGGTGCAATACGAATTGGCGGTGTTCAAGGCCGGGGAAGCGGACGCCTGCGCGGCAGGACGCTTTGTGCATGTGTTTGTGGATCGGGCCTCGAATCAGCCAGTGGCGATTCCTGCCGGGTTACGCAGGGCATTGGAGCAGTTGCTGGTGTGAAACGAAAAATCGCAGCCCGAGGGCTGCGACTTCTTGGAATCCGTTGCGTGACACTACTCGAGTATCAGTCGCGATAGTACCGGTGGTGATGCTTGCGATGGCCGTAAGCATGGCCACGACCGCGGTGGTCGTCGTCATAATCGCGGTAGTAACGGCGGCCACCACGGTCACGGCCACGGTCTTCGTCATAGCTGGTGTTGCCCATATGGTTACCCAGCGCACCACCCACGCCACCGCCGGCGGCTGCGCCGATCAGGCTGCCTGTGGTGCCGCCCATGCTGCGGCCGACCACGTTACCGCCGGCTGCGCCGAGCGCACCACCGATAGCGGCTTCGCCACGGCTGTGTCTGTTGGCACCTACCGCACTACCACCGGCGCCGCCCAAGGCTGCACCAATGGTCGAGCCGGTGCTGCCCCCCAGCGATTGACCAACCACTGAGCCAAGTACCCCGCCCAATGCGCCGCCAACACCTGCCTCGGCGGTGCCACCAGCAGACGCGGCGCCACTGATCAGGCCAAGGGACAACAAGAGAATCGAGGAGAACTTCATGAGAGGAGCCTCAAAGGGATGACGGCGCGATCCTGAGGCTGTGTCGTGATAGTTACAATCGAAATCCGACGAGTAACACGACTTGTGCACAATTTGCTAAGTTATTGTTTTATAGACGGAACTTTATGGATTTTCGCGGGTCTTTTGCTACTTGCGAGAGGCCGCTTTAATACAAAAGCGGCCTTTTTTGTGGGCGTTTGAAAAGCACGGAACAGTGTTTGCCTGCGGACGCCATCGCGAGCAAGCTCGCTCCCACCATTGAAACTCAATGAACGCAGATGTTGCGTCCGACGAAGGTTCATTGTGGGAGCGAGCTTGCTCGCGATGGCGGTGTGTCAGGCAGACTTCGCCATGATCAACCCGGTCTCGCTTGCCGCTTCCAAACGGATTGCAACGAACTTCGAGGTCGGTGTGTGGCTGCCATCACCTATGCTTTCCAGCGGCACCAGCGGGTTCACTTCCGGGTAATACGCGGCAGCTTGTCCGGCGGGAATATCGAACGCCAGCAAGGTGAAGCCTTTGACGCGACGCTCACGACCGTCATCCCAGATCGACACGATATCGGCTTTCTGTCCCGGTTTGAAACCCAGGCGAATGATGTCGGCTTCGTTGACGAACAGCACGTCACGCTGACCCTTGACCCCACGATAGCGGTCGTCGAGACCGTAAATGGTGGTGTTGTACTGATCGTGAGAGCGCATCGATTGCATGATCAGGTCCGGTAATTGCCCGGTGGCGCGGGTGCGCTCGTGTACCAGATCGGCCGGCAGGATAT
This sequence comes from Pseudomonas sp. 05N431, assembly GCF_056397005.1. Lineage (NCBI taxonomy): Bacteria > Pseudomonadati > Pseudomonadota > Gammaproteobacteria > Pseudomonadales > Pseudomonadaceae > Pseudomonas > Pseudomonas sp. 05N431. The sequence goes on along the minus strand of NZ_JBFTMN010000007.1, from coordinate 137,314 downwards.
TCGGCCGGAAATTGGCGCGACCCGACGAAGTGTTCCAGCGCCGGGCACGTGCGCTGTTGCCCAGATAGAAGCCGCCCGGGTTCTCGATCTTCTGGTTGAAGTCCTTGAAACCCGGAATAGTGTCGGCAATCAGTTCGCGGATACGGCGGTAATCGGCTACCAGCCAATGCCAGTCGACAGGCGTGGCACCCAAGGTCGCGGCGGCGATACCGGCGATGATCGACGGCTCCGAACGCATCTGTTTCGACAGCGGCTGCAGCTGGCCGTTGGAGGCGTGAACCATGCTGAACGAATCTTCGACCGTTACTGCTTGCGCCCCTTCGGTCTGCAAGTCGATGTCGGTGCGGCCCAGGCACGGCAGGATCAGCGCTTCTTTACCGTGCGCCAGATGGCTGCGGTTGAGCTTGGTGCTGATCTGCACGGTGAGGTCGCAATTGCTCAGGGCCTGGAAGGTCCGTGGGCTGTCCGGCGTGGCTTGGGCAAAGTTGCCGCCCAGACCGATGAAGACTTTCGAGCGACCGTCGAGCATCGCGTGGATGGCCTCGACCACGTTGTGACCATTCGCTCGTGGCACCTTGAACTGGAAGCGCCGCTCCAATGCATCGAGGAAGAACGCCGGTGGACGTTCGTTGATGCCCATGGTCCGGTCGCCTTGCACGTTGCTGTGCCCGCGCACCGGGCACAGGCCTGCGCCCGGCCGGCCAATGTTGCCGCGCAGCAGCATCAGGTTGGCGATTTCCTGGATGGTTGCCACCGAGTGCCGGTGCTGGGTAATGCCCATGGCCCAGCACATGATCACATTCTTGCCTTTGGCGTACATGCGCGCCGCTTGCTCGATCTCTTCCAGAGTCAGCCCGGACTGCTCGACGATCTGCTCCCACGAGGTGTCGTCGATCTCGCCCAGGTAGTCGAGCACGCTGGCGGTGTGTTCGTTGAGGAAGTCGTGGTCGAACACCGATGGCGCGTCGGTTTGTTGCGCCTCGCGTTCCCATTGCAGCAGGAACTTGGCCATGCCGCGCAGCAGCGCCATGTCGCCGCCCAACGCTGGACGGAAGTACGCGGTGTTGGTCGGCTTGTCACCGTTGGTGAGCATTTCGATCGGGTGCTGCGGGTGCTGGAAGCGTTCCAGGCCACGCTCTTTGAGCGGGTTGATGCACACCACCTGGGCACCGCGTTTCACCGCTTCGCGCAGCGGTTCGAGCATCCGTGGATGGTTGGTGCCGGGGTTCTGGCCCCAGACGAAAATCGCGTCCGCGTGTTCGAAGTCGTCGAAGGTCACGGTGCCTTTGCCGACACCGACACTCTGCGCCAGGGCCACACCGCTGGCCTCGTGGCACATGTTCGAGCAGTCAGGGAAGTTGTTGGTGCCGAACGCACGGACGAACAGCTGATAGAGATACGCCGCTTCGTTGCTGGCGCGGCCCGAAGTATAGAACTCGGCCTGATTCGGACTCGACAGGTTCTGCAGGTGTTTACCGATCAGTGCGAAGGCGGCTTCCCAACTGATGGGGGTGTAACGGTCGGTTTCGGCGTCGTAGCTCATCGGCTCGGTCAGCCGGCCTTGATACTCGAGCCAGTAGTCGCTCTGCTCCAGCAACGAGCTGACGCTGTGCTTGGCGAAGAATGCGGCATCGACCCGGCGCTTGGTGGCTTCCCAGTTGACCGCTTTGGCGCCGTTCTCACAGAACATCACCATGCCCTTTTCCGGAGAGTCGCCCCAGGCGCAACCGGGGCAGTCGAAGCCGCCGTTCTGGTTGGTCTTGAGCATTATGCGGAGGTTTTTCAGCGCGTTATCGCTGGTCAACCAGGCCTGGGCGACGCTGATCAGAGCGCCCCAGCCACCGGCTGGGCCTTTGTAGGGCTTGTATCGAGGGACGGGTTTCTGGTCGGCTTGACGATGTTGACTCACGCTTGGTTCTCCGTCGCAGGGCTATAGACCCGCGGCGCACTTTTTTGCGGCAGGTGGATAAGATTGAGGTTGTGCCGGCGTGCCCATTGTACGGCCAGGCCGGTGGGCGACGACAGGCTGACCAGGGTCTGAATGCCGGCGCGCAGCACTTTCTGGATCAGTTCGAGGCTGCAACGGCTGGTGACAATCACCAGTCCGCCCGCCATCGGGATGTTCTGGCGGATCAGCGCGCCAATCAGCTTGTCGAGCGCGTTGTGCCGGCCGATGTCTTCACGGCCCAGCAGCAACTCTCCCTGGTTGTTCATGAACACAGCGGCGTGCACTGCGCCGCTGTATTGGCCCAATGGCTGGAATGCACCGATGCGCTGGCGCAGGCCTTCAAGCCATTGTGCGGGGGGCAAAGGTGCGCCGGGCAATACGTCGAGTTGTGGCAAGGCTTGCTCCACCGCTTCGACGCCACAGAGTCCACAACCGCTGGTACCGGCCAGTTGTCGGCGCTGCTGCTTGAGGTTCCAGAACGCGCGGCTGGAAATGCTGACCTGCGCGTACTGTGCCGAACCGGACCCGCTGAGTTGCAGGTCATAGAGGTCGGACACGTCACTGATGATCCCGCTGCCCAGGCTGAAGCCGACGATGAAGTCTTCCAGATCGGTCGGGGTGACCAGCATTACCGCCTGGCTGATGCCGTTGTAGGCGATCGCCAACGCCACTTCCTCAGCGAGTGCGGTGCTGGCTGATTCGCTGTGGTCGAGGTTGCAATACTGATAGTTCTGACTGGCGGCGGGCGTAGGCATTTCGAGGGCGGGCGCCCCGCAGACCGGACGCTTGGCTTTCATGGGGCAATACCGGCGGTTTATCCAGCCTTAAGCCTAGGCGCGTCAATGTGTCACGTCTAATCGCTATTACTGATCTACCGATAGATGGCGTCGATCAAGAGCTCGTCAGTGATTTCTGATAGTGCGTGAAACACGCTTCAGCCAATGCCGAGCGCGGTGCACCGCGGCGCATGATCAGCCCCAGTCGGCCAAGGGTTTGCGCATTTTCAATCGGTTGCAGGCGCAAATGCTCGGTCAATGTTTCGAGTCCACCTTCCAGTGGCATCACTGCGCAGCACAGGCCGCCGTGCACAGCTTGCAACAATTGATGGACCGCATCGGTCTGCAACAACGGCTGCGGGTTGAGGCCACGGCTGTGGAAGTTGTGGTCGATGGACTGGCGAAAGTGCATGCCGCTTGTGAGCATGCCCAAGGGCAGTTCGATCAGTGCCTCCCAGCTCAAGGGCTTTTCACCGAAGCTGAAAAAGCGCTGGTCGTAGAGCAGGCCCATGCGGGTTTCGCTGAAGGCCAGTGAGTCGAAACGCTCGCTGTCGAGGCGTTCGAGATACGACACGCCGAGGTCCAGGCGATTGTTCCCCAAGTGTTCGAGGATCTGCTCGGAACTCAAGGCCGAGAGTTCGAAGCGCAGGTTCGGGTGTTCGGCGTGCAGTTGTTGCATCAGTGGCAGCGGATCAAAACTCGATAGCGGCACCACGCCCAGGCGCAAGGTGCCGACCAGGTTGCCGCGACAGGCTGCGGCCTCGGCCTGCAAACCGTCGCAGGCGGCCAGTACGGTACGCGCCCAGGCCAGCACCCGCTCGCCCGGCGCGGTGAAACCTTCGAAGCGCTGGCCACGATTGACCAACGGCAGATCGAGTTCTTCTTCAAGGCTGCGCAAGCGCATCGACAGGGTGGGCTGAGTGATGTGGCAGCGCGCAGCGGCTTGGCCGAAGTGTCGGGTTTCGTCGAGGGCGATGAGGAATTTCAGCTGTTTGATGTCCATCGTCGCTCCGTGGCGCAGGCAAAGGGCGCGATTCTAGCGCTTGTGTCGAACTTGAGTCATTGGTCGGTTGAGGCCGCTATCGCGAGCAAGCTCGCTCCCACACTGGGTCTCACTGATTCACACATTTGTGCAAACAACGGATATCTAATGTGGGAGCGAGCTTGCTCGCGATGCAGGCGACTCGATCTCAGAGCCCTGCCATGAGCTCGCGATAGTCTCTAACCGCTGCAAATTCCGCGGTGTCTTTCGGCTCTTTGCGGCTGTCCGGCTGGCTCACGGCCAACAGATGTGCCACGCCAAAGTCCCGTGCACTGCGCAGGATCGGCAAGGTGTCGTCGATAAACAGGCTGCGGCCTGGGTCGAAGTCGATGTCTGCGCGCAAGGCGTCCCAGAATTGCGGGTTTTCCTTGGCGAAACCGTAATCGTGGGAGCTGATCAGCCGCTCGAAATAAGGCGCCAGTTCGACTCTTTCCAGCTTCAGCGACAACGAGTCTCGGTGGGCGTTGGTGATCAATATCACGCGCTTTCCAGCCCGCTTGATCGCTGCCAGAAAGGTATCGGCATCCGGGCGCAACGCGATCAGATGGGCTGTCTCGAGTTTCAACTCGCGTACCGGCAGCTTCAGCTCGGCGCTCCAGAAGTCCAGGCAATACCACTGCAACTGACCGGCGTTACGCTCGAACAACGGCTGCAATTCAAGCTCGGCCATGGCCCGACTGACACCATGCAGCTCGGCATAACGCTTGGGCAGGTGTTCCATCCAGAAGTGATTGTCGTAGTGCAGGTCCAGCAGCGTGCCGTCCATATCCAGCAGAACGGTATCAATGTCGCGCCAGGGCAGTGATGGCATTGAAAACTTCTCCAGCGGTAAAAAGATATCCGACATAAACAATCAAGAAAGCCGCGTTATAGTACCGCGTTCACGCCAAGGAGCCGTCATGCGCCAGAAACCCGAAGTATTAGCCCGCGAGATCGTCGCCACCAGCCGCTTGTTCTGCGTTGAAGAGGTGCAGCTGCGCTTTTCCAACGGCGTCGAGCGCACCTATGAGCGATTGGTCGGCAAGGGCGCCGGGTATGGCGCAGTGATGATCGTGGCGATGCTCGATTCCGACCATGCGGTGCTGGTTGAAGAATACTGCGGCGGAACCGATGCCTATGAACTGTCGCTGCCCAAGGGCTTGATCGAACCTGGCGAGGATGTATTGGCAGCGGCCGAGCGTGAGCTCAAGGAAGAGGCCGGTTTTGGCGCACGGCAACTGGAGCATCTGACCGAGCTGTCGCTGTCGCCCGGTTACATGAGCCAGAAGATTCAGGTGGTGTTGGCGACTGACTTGTACGAAGAAAGCCTTGAAGGCGACGAGCCGGAGCCGATGCGCGTGGATCGGGTCAATCTGCGAGAACTCGCGGCGCTGGCGCAGAACCCGCAGTTCACCGAAGGCCGTGCCTTGGCGGCGTTGTACCTGGCCCGTGATCTATTGACCCAGCGTGGAGTGTTTCAACCGTGAGTGATTTCCCCCAGGTTCATCCTTTGCTGGCCCCCGTGGTCGAGTTGGCGTTGAAGGCCGGCGAGGTCATCCTGCCGTTCTGGCGCACGGGCACGGACGTAACCACCAAGGCTGACGATTCGCCGGTCACCGCCGCCGATCTCGCCGCTCATCATCTGATTCTGGCAGGGCTGACAGCGCTTGACCCGAGCATCCCGGTGCTCTCGGAAGAAGACGCTGACATCCCGCAAGCCGTGCGCGCCGAGTGGCGACGCTGGTGGTTGGTCGATCCGCTGGATGGCACCAAGGAGTTCATCTCCGGCAGTGAAGAATTCACCGTCAACATCGCGCTGATCGAACAGGGACGTGTGGTGTTTGGCGTAGTGTCGATGCCCACCAACAGCCGCTGCTACTTCGGCGGCGCCGGGCTCGGGGCCTGGCGCGCTGACAAGGATGCCGCGCCGCTGCCGATTCAGGTCCGTGACGTGCCGCCTGCCGGCGAAGCGTTCACCGTGGTTGCCAGTCGTCGACATTCAAGCCCTGAGCAGGAGCGTTTGCTGGCCGGGTTGAGTGGCAGTCTGGGCGAACTGCAACTGGCCAATATCGGCAGTTCGCTGAAGTTTTGCCTGCTGGCGGAAGGCGCGGCGGATTGTTATCCACGGCTGGCACCGACCTCTCAGTGGGACACGGCTGCCGCGCAAGGCGTGCTGGAAGGCGCGGGTGGCGAGGTGCTTGAATTGAGCGGTGAGCCGTTCAGTTATCCGGCGCGAGAGTCGTTGCGGAATTCGTTTTTCCTGGCGCTGCCGGCCAAAGCTGCGTGGCGCGAGAAGCTGCTGGAACTGGCCCGTTCCTGAGAGCTGATCGTTCCCACGCTCTGCGTGGTAACGCCTCTAGGGACGCTCCGCGTCCAGTGACGCGGAGCGTCACGGGCTGCATTCCCACGCAGAGCGTGGGAACGATCTACCGATGCAACACGTACTGCCCGGTAAACGTCACCGCATCCTCATCGCTATCGACGTTGACGACCCGCGTATGCAACGTCAACCGTGCCCGGCCATAACGTTGATACATCGCCAAAAACTTCTTCCACACCGCCGCACTTGGCGCAGCGCAGATTGCAATGCCGTCACGGGTGACCGGCAGCGGATAGCTGATCCGGCCTTCCTGAATCACGATGTGCCCGCCCTCGACGCCTTCTTCGCGCAGGCGCAAATGCAGCCAGCCCCAACCTGCCAGCACCGCGCCGCAATACAGGCTGCCGCCGAACATGGTGCTTTTGTGATTGAAATTGGCCGCCAGCGGTAACTGCAAGCGCAGTTGTTGTGATTGCCAGTCGAGTACCTTGAGGCCCATATCCCGCGTGAGGGGAATGTCGCGATGGAGGACGGATTCCAGGTGACGACTGTCGCGGTTCATGCGCGGGCCTCGCAGTGTGGGACGTTTGGGTGAAGGTTAGTCGGCGTGGCTCAATCAAGCTCGTCGGCATTGCTGTTGGCGCCAGCGCCATCGGCGAAGTTCAAGCCGTGTTTGCGCAGTTTGTCATGCAGGGTTTTGCGTGGAATACCCAGCGCTTCGGCGACACTGCGCAGTGAGCTGTGAGAGCGCGCCAGTTCGGCGGCGATCAGGTTCTTTTCGAAGCTTTCCACCTGCTCGCTCAGATTACCGCTGAGCACAGCGCTGTGCGGCGCAGCACTGCCATCCGGAACGCTGTTGTCCAGCGCCAGTTCCAGACCCAGGGCGAATCGCTCGGCGGCGTTTTGCAGTTCACGGACGTTGCCGGGCCAGGAATGGCGCAACAGCAGGGCCCGTTGCCCGGGTTGCAGTTCGTGGGGTGGCAAGCCATGGCGCTCACTGGCTTCGTTGGCGAAATGCTGGAACAGCATCAGCGCGTCTTCGCCGCGTTCGCGCAGCGGTGGAATGCGCAGTGGTGCAACGTTCAGACGGTAGTACAAGTCCGCACGAAAACGCCCTTGATCCGCCGATTGGCGCAGGTCTTCCTTGGTCGCGGCGATGATCCGGATGTCCAGCGGGATCAGCTGATTGCCCCCCAAACGCTCGACCACCCGCTCTTGCAGCAAACGCAGCAGTTTCACCTGCACATCCAGGCTCATACTTTCGATTTCATCGAGGAACAGCGTGCCGCCGTTGGCGAATTCGAATTTGCCGATCCGGCGCTTTTGCGCGCCGGTGAAGGCACCGGGTTCGTGGCCGAACAACTCGCTTTCGACCACCGATTCGGCTAGCGCCCCGGCGTTGATTGCTACGAACGGGCCATTGCGTCGGCTCGACAGGTCATGCAGGGCACGGGCCACCACCTCCTTGCCGGCACCGGTTTCACCGAGGATCAGCACGTCGGCCTTGGTCGGTGCCAATGCGCCGATTTGTTCGCGCAGGCGCTGCATCGGCGCCGATTGCCCGACCAGTCGGGTGCTCAGTTCATTGCGATCGCTCAAGGCCAGCCGCAGGCTGCGGTTATCCAGCACCAGTTGGCGCAGGGCCAGGGCACGGCGCACGCTGTCGAGCAATGCGTCACTGGCGAACGGCTTTTCGAGAAAGTCATAGGCGCCGGTACGCATCGCCTGTACCGCCAGCGGCACATCGCCGTGGCCGGTGATCAGTAATACCGGCAGCTCCGGGTCCTGGACGTGCAATTCATTCAACAGTTCAAGACCGTCCATGCCCGGCATGCGAATGTCACTGACCACCACGCCCGGCCAGTCGCGCTCAAGGCGCGAAGCGAGGCCCTTGGCTTCGGCCAACGGGAGGATTTTCAGGCCGGCGAGATCCAGCGTCTGGCTCAGGGCCTGGCGCAGATGCGGATCATCGTCGATCAGCACGACCTGGATACGGTTGTCTATGAGGTTGCTCATTCACTGCGGTCCTCGGACGGTTGCAGACTTACACCGGGTGCGCCCGCGCGCAGCCGCAGGGTGATCAGGGCGCCGCCCTCCTTGTGGTTGGCGAACGACAGTTCACCGCCGAAGGCGCGCATCAACGTGTCGCAAATGGCCAACCCCAGCCCAAGGCCCTGAGTGCGGGTCTTGGTGGTGTAGAACGGTTCACCGGCGCGACCGAGGGCCTCCATGCAGAACCCCGGGCCGTTATCGCGAATGTACAGGTTGACGCCATCGGCGGTGGATTCGGCACTCAACCAGAGTTTACGGGGTGGGCCTTTTTCGGTCAGGGCGTCGAGGGCGTTGGCCAGTAGATTACCAAGCACCTGGCGCAGACGGGTTTCGCCGGCCTCGACCCACAGCGTGGCCGCCGGAAGGTCACGGATCAGTTCGACTTCCATGCTTCGCCGCCGTTTGGCCAGCAACGCCAGGGCATCGTCCAGCGCCGGTTGCAGCGCAACGCTTTCCGGGGCGTGACGGTCGCGACGGGCGAAGGCGCGCAGGTGGGCGATGATCGAAGCCATGCGCCCGGTCAGCTCGCTGATCAGTTTCAGGTTGCCGCGGGCGTCGACGGTGCGCTGGTGGTCGAGCAGCACTTCGGCGTTTTCCGCGTAGCTGCGAATGGCTGCCAGCGGTTGATTGAGCTCATGGCTGATGCTTGCCGACATGGTGCCGAGCGCCGAAAGTTTGCCGGCCTGGACCAGATCGTCCTGGGCGCGCACCAGCTCCTGTTGCGCCTGTTCGCGCTCCAGCACTTCCTGTTTGAGACGGCGGTTGAGCCCTTCGAGGTCGCTGGTTCTTTCGGCGACGCGCGCTTCCAGTTCGCGGCGGGTCTTGGCCTCGAACGCGATGCGCTGCAAGTAGTGGCGACGGCGTTGCATCATCAGCCCCAGCAGCAACATCAAGACCAGCAGTGTCGCCCCGCCGATGGCCACCACCGTGCGCACCGGGCGGTCGATCAGGGTTCTGGGCGCGAGGATACTGACGCTCCAGCCGGTCTCTTCGATTTGCTGGGTCTGGATCAGCCAAGCGTCCGGGTTGAGGTTCAGAGGTTGCGGATCACGGGTCGGATAGGGCTGGATGGCGGTGATCGCCGTGCGTTCCTCGTCAGTCAGCGGACGGGTCGCCCTGAAGCGCCATTCCGGGCGTGAGGTGATGATGACCACCCCGTTGTGATCGGTCAGCAGCAGTTGCTCCGGGGTTTTGCCCCAAAGGCTTTCGGTGTGGTCGAGGTCGACCTTGACCACCAGCACGCCGATGATCTGCTCGCCATCGCGCACGGCGCCGGCAAAGAAATAACCGCGTTTGGCCGACGTCGTGCCCAGGCCGAAAAAGCGCCCGAGACGACCTTGCATGGCTTCGCTGAAGTACGGCCGGAAGGCAAAGTTACGCCCGACAAAACTGTCGTGTTTGTCCCAGTTGGAGGCTGCCAGGGTCTTGCCGTGAGTGTCCATCAGGTACATGACTTCGGCGCCAGTCTGGGCGCGGATGTCCTTGAGCAGGCGATTGGCGTTGTCGGTGGCCAGCGGCTCATGTGGCGCGGCAAGAACGGCACGCAAGGCCGGCAGATCACCGAGGATCTGCGGCAAGACTTCATAACGGTGCAGCGTCCCCAGCAGGTTGGCGACGTAGAGGTCCAGCGTCTGGCGGTTTTGCCCGACCAGCTCGCTGCGGTAATAACGTTCGGCCAGGTGCTGCAGTGGCCACAACAACGGCGCCAGGCACAGAGCGAGCAGCGCCAGGCTACGCCAGCGGGGTCTGCGGGGGAGTGGTGGAGTCATAAGCATCGGGCGCCTGAAGGTACAGGCGCATTATGCCTAGGCTTGTTCGGCAAGACACTCGCGCAACGCGTCGCGCCAGTCGGGCTGACTGACCTGCCATTGTTGTTGCAGAAGGCAGCAATCCAGACGCGAGTTCAGTGGGCGAGCGGCAGGCGTCGGGTAGTCGCGGCTGGGGATCGCTTCCAGGCTGGCGCAGGTCTTGTGTTGCGCCTGCAAATGTTCGGCAATGGCCTGGGTGAACCCGAACCAGGACGTTTCGCCTTGGGCGGTCAGGTGGTAAGTGCCCCAGTCACCGGCTTGCCCCGACTGCCAGCGCTCTATCAAGGCGCGCGTGCTGGTGGCGATGGTGCCGGCCCAGGTCGGTGCGCCGATCTGGTCGGCAACGATGCGCAAATGCGGTTTCTCTTGCAGCAGCCGTTGCATGGTCAGCAGGAAATTGCGCCCGTGGGTCGAGTAGACCCAACTGGTGCGCAGAATCAGGTGCTGACCGTTGACGGCGCGGATGGCCTGCTCACCAGCCAGTTTGCTGGCGCCGTAGACGCCCAGTGGGTGGGGTTCGTCGGTCTCGGTATAAGGCGAGGCTTTGCGGCCGTCGAACACGTAGTCGGTTGAGTAGTGAATCAGCGGGATACCCAGTTCCAGAGCCAGCTCGGCGAGCACGCCTGGCGCTGTGGCATTTATGGCAAACGCCAGCTCGGGTTCACTTTCCGCTTGATCGACTGCTGTATGTGCGGCGGCATTGATGATCAGATTCGGACACACGTGGCGAACCTGCTGACGGATCTGCTCTGGATGTGCCAGGTCGAGCTGATCGCGCCCCAGCACGATCAATTCGCCGAGCCCTTTGAGGCGACGTTGCAGCTCGATGGAAACCTGACCGTGCTGGCCGTTGATGAGGATTTTCAGGGGCGCGCTCATGGGAATAGATCGGCTTCTTGCAGGGATTTTCCGACTTGATCCTTCGCCGATAGTTGCGGTACTTCGCCGTCGAGCTGCCAGTCTATGGCCAGTGTCGGGTCATTCCAGGCGATGCAGCGTTCGGCGCTGGGAACGTAGTAATCGGTCGTTTTATAAAGGAACTCGGCGTAATCACTCAGCACCCGAAAACCGTGGGCAAACCCTTCGGGGATCCACAGTTGACGGTTGTTCTGATCCGACAGGCGGACGCTGGCCCAGCGCCCGAAATTTGGCGAGCTGCGGCGGATATCCACCGCCACATCGAGTACCTCGCCAGCAGTCACTCGCACGAGTTTTCCCTGGGTGTGCTCCAGTTGATAGTGCATACCACGCAGAACACCTTTTTGTGAGCGTGAATGGTTGTCTTGAACGAACTCGCGCTTGAGCCCGGTCGCTTCCTCGAAAGCACGCGCATTGAAGCTTTCGTAAAAAAAACCGCGCTCGTCGCCAAAGACCTTCGGTTCAATAATCAGAACACCGGTCAGGTCGGTAGGTACCACTTTCATTGCTTTTCTCCAGCAACGGTAAACAGGTATTGGCCATAGCCGGTTTTGCCAAAATATCGGGCCCGCTCAAGCAAGTGCTCGCGACTTATCCAGCCGTTCTGATAGGCGATCTCTTCGAGACAGGCGACTTTCAGACCTTGGCGATGCTCAATGGTCTGTACATATTGCGAAGCTTCCAACAGGCTGTCATGGGTGCCGGTATCGAGCCAGGCAAAGCCTCGACCGAAACGTTCCACCTGCAGATCGCCGCGTTGAAGATAAGCGTTGTTGACGTCGGTGATTTCCAGCTCGCCGCGGGCGGAGGGTTTCACAGCCTTGGCGATCTTGATGACGTCGTTGTCGTAGAAGTAGAGTCCGGTAACGGCGTAACTGGACTTGGGTTCTTGCGGTTTTTCTTCGATCGACAGCGCACGCCCTTCGCTATCGAAGTCAATCACCCCGAACCGTTGAGGATCCTTGACCCAGTAGCCGAAAACCGTGGCACCTTTTGTCTTGCGAGCGGTGCTGAGCAGTTGTCCGCCGAAGTGCTGACCATGGAAAATATTGTCGCCAAGGATCAGGCACACCGAATCGTCACCGATAAACTCCTCGCCAATCAGGAATGCCTGGGCAAGGCCGTCCGGAGACGGTTGTTCGGCGTAACTGAAATGCACCCCGAACTGGCTGCCGTCACCCAGCAGATTGCGGTATTGCGGCAGGTCCTGAGGGGTGGAGATCAGCAGGATGTCTTTGATGCCTGCGAGCATCAGCACCGAGATCGGGTAATAGATCATCGGTTTGTCGTAGACCGGCAACAGTTGTTTGGATACTCCGAGTGTGATCGGGTGCAGACGGGTACCAGAGCCACCTGCCAGAACAATTCCCTTCATCATGCGATCAAGTCCTTGAAGTCAGTGAAACCCAGGCGTTGGCCTTGATAGCTCCCATCCTGGACCCGTTGGCACCAGTCTAGGTTATCTAGGTACCACTGCACGGTTTTACGCAGACCACTGGCGAAAGTTTCTTCGGGTACCCAACCCAGCTCGCGTTCGATTTTGCTGGCGTCGATGGCGTAACGCTGGTCGTGGCCGGGGCGATCCTGGACAAAAGTGATCAGGTCGGCGAAGTGCTCGACGCCTTCAGGTTTTTGCGGCGCCAATTCTTCCAGCAGGTTGCAGATGCTGCGTACCACGTCGATGTTTTTCTGTTCGTTGTGGCCGCCGATGTTGTAGGTCTCACCGACTACACCGTTGGTCACCACGGTGAGCAGTGCGCGAGCATGATCCTCGACGAACAGCCAGTCACGCACTTGCAGGCCGTTGCCGTATACCGGCAGTGGCTTACCGGCGAGGGCATTGAGGATCACCAGTGGAATGAGTTTCTCGGGGAAGTGGAACGGCCCGTAATTGTTCGAGCAGTTGGTCAGCAGCACCGGCAAACCGTAGGTACGCTGCCAGGCGCGGACCAGATGGTCGGACGCTGCCTTGCTGGCGGAGTACGGCGAGCTCGGCGCATAGGGCGTGGTTTCGGTGAACAGGTCGTCGACACCATGCAGGTCGCCATACACCTCGTCGGTTGAAATGTGGTGAAAGCGAAAGCTGCTTTTCTCGGGCTCCGCCAAGCTGTTCCAGTAGGCACGAGTGGCCTCCAGCAGACTGTAGGTACCGACGATGTTGGTCTGGATGAAGTCCGATGGGCCGTCGATGGAGCGGTCGACATGGGACTCGGCCGCCAGGTGCATGATCGCGTGCGGCTGGAACCGAGCCAGTACCGCGCTGACGGTGGCCTGATCGACGATATCGGCCTGCACGAATTCATAGCGGGTGTTGGTGGCGATACTGCTCAGTGACTCTAGATTGCCGGCGTAGGTCAGCTTGTCCAGGTTGAGCACTTCATGTTCAGTGTGGCGGATCAGGTGGCGAACCAGCGCCGAGCCGATGAAGCCGGCACCGCCGGTGATGAGAATGCGCATGAGGAGTTGCCTTTTCCGTCGAACGATTAAGCGTATGGATCATAGCTTGTCGGCAGGAGGGGGCGCGTACAAGAGGGGTGTTAGTCGGATTTTGGTTTTTATGAGGTTTTGTTGAGCTGCGGGAGGTGGGATTGCGGGCAAACCATGTTCCTGCGATCGCTGTAGGAGCAAGGCTTGCCCGCGATGGCGGCCTGGCATTCGCCTAAAAATGAAATGTCCTAGCCGAAAAGTTCAGGGTTTTCAGCGCGGAAGGATTTAAAGGTTTTGTATCTCCAGCTCTCTTTCTCGGAGCCATCATCCGCTTCATCGACTTCGCCGAAGTACCAGTGCTCGGATTCAAACTTTTGTCCGTCTTCGTTCTCGTGAACAAAGTGGAAACCCACTTCATTCATTCCCGCAGGGACGGTTAAACCCCATTCGGTGGCGAGGCTTTTGTCAGTGATGCGGGTTTGGCAGAAATGTTCGTAGTCGAATGGAAGTACATGACCGCGATAACGGCTCATGTCGGTGAAAATGCAAATTTCGCTGGAAAACATGTCAGGTGTGATGATTGACGCGACTATCCGGCAGTTGATGGTGTCTTCGGGTCTGGCTTGAAGCAGGTGATGGGCGGCATAGATGAGTTGTTGAGCGCATTCCTTTTGAATGGCGAAGGTGGTTTGTTTCCCTTCAACCAAGGTTTCCAGGACCGGAATTTTTCGGTTTGCATAGCCATGTTCCACGGGGAGTTCGTCCGGGAAGTAACCTTCGTAGCTGGCTGCCCAGGCAGCAAGAGCGCGGAGGCGGCGTGGGATGTTGCGGACTTTTTTGTCTGAAAATGCAATTCGGCGCATGAGTAGTAATTACCAAGCGTAGCGTTTATTAGGTGCAAAGCGTTTCAACCAAAGCCCGGTAAGCGGGCTTTACGCGTCACAAGAAAGATAGAGCTCAACATTCCTTGGCAGAGATTGTGAGATAAGCCTCTCAATGCCGCTTATTTGTTGAGCAGTGAGTTTGTAGTCATACAGGTAGTCGTTCTCATTTTCCCAACCCATAACGGGCTGGAGCTCAGCTACGGTCACGTTGAGTTCGATCTCTGCCGAAATTGAGTCGCTACCGTGCGGTACCACTAGAATTAAATGTTTCATGGTTCTATCCATCTTTTTGGATCGGCGTCTTTGGTGCGTTCCCCGGTAATCGGGTCGAACTCGCCAAGATGTTTTCCACGTTTGGTGTATTTCTCTACTTTGCCCCGTTCGAAGTCCCACTCGTAGATATAGCTATGAGGCTCCTTCCAGCGTGGTCGAAGTCCGCCGCCCCCTCGAATGGGGGTTTTCGGTGGGGCACGAACAGCGTCAGGAAAGGCAGGCAGAAATGTAGGTTTCTGATGGTACTGATGATCTCCAGGCCGAACACTCACCACCACATAAAGCGGTCTAACCCCGGAATCCTCAGGAAACACCAGGATGAAATCCTGATACTCCGGCGGGTAGATCGGGTTGACCAATATGTCGTTGCTGGCCTTGGTTGGAGGATAGACCCAGATGTTCGGCGCTTGCGGTGCGGCCTCCAGTGCGGGGATGCCGAGGGTGTCGGCGGGGTCGATTGCCGGGGTCCAGATCAGTTCCAGACCTTCGCCGAATACGGCGACCTGTCGGGCTTCTCGTGTCTGGAACTGAATGACCGGAATCCGTTGCCATTCGGCGTTGTTGCCGGTGTAGAAGCCGTAGCCCTTGAGGGTGCCGTCTGCCTGTTGCTCGATGCGTAGGCGCACCCGTGAGTTGGCTTGTTCAAGCGAGCGCAGTTGCTCTTCGCTGTAGAGGGCGCTGTCGCCCAGCTCGGAGGGCCAGAGCAGGGCGACCAGGCCGGTTAGCAAGCCGGCGGCAACAGTGCCGCCGACTGCTGTGACACCGCTGACCGATGACCCTGCCAGAGCAAGGCCACCAAGGCCGATTGGCAATGCACTGCCGCTGATTTTCTTCAGCGGCACGGCGCCAGAGCTGTCGGTCTCTCGTCCGCCCAGCAGGGCGAAGTTTCCGTAATCCTTCAACGCATCCAGCGGCACGAAACCGGAGGGATTGGCGTAATTGATGATGCCGTCCGGCAACTTGCAGGATTTGGCGAAAACGCAGCCCAGCGGTTTGTTGGGGGCGGGATCAGCGGGTTGATTCGCCGGTAAATCGGCAATCGGCGGATACAGGTTGGGTGATGGCGGCGGCTGCAAAATACGGCGGCGCAGCTGTTCTTTGTACGTCAGCGGGTATGAGCGTTCTGGCATGTGCGGCGGGCTTCCCTGTGCATGGAAGGCAGCCTAGGGGCGCACGAAAGCGCCGAACATTCCTCGGGTTCGACACACTCCGTGGGAAAGTTCACCGCTGTGTGGCATGGCGTGAAAGCCCCCGCCGTTATCGATCACGGACCGGTATAAGGGGGTTGCGTATCGCGGTCAGCAGTGGCGATATAGACGCCTTATAAAAATTCCAGGGGTCGTTGTATGTTGCTCGCCACGTTGATTCATCGTGCCAGTCTGCCCAGCCCGCAAGTCACCGCGCAGCAAGCGCTGGAGCTGCTGCGCGAGCACTACGGCCTGAGCGGGACGTTGCAGTCGCTGGGCAGCCAGCAGGATCTCAACTATCGGCTCGACAACGACCAGGGCCGTTTCGTCCTGAAAATCTGCCGGGGTGACTACGCGGCGCTGGAACTCCACGCCCAGCACGCGGCCCTCAAACACCTGGGCTCGCAGCCGGGGTTGCATGTGCCGCGGGTGATTCCGGCGAAAAACGGCGAGGACCTGCTGACCCTGGAACTTGCCGGGCAAGCACTGCATGTGCGTTTGCTCGATTACATCGAAGGTCAATCGCTGACCCACCTCAAGCACCTTGGCCATGATCTGGTTGCCGGCCTCGGCCAACTCTGTGGCGAAATGGATCTGGCGTTGGCCAGGTTCGAGCATCCGGGACTTGAGCGCACCTTGCAGTGGGACGCCCGACACGCCAATGCGTTGATCAACCACCTGCTGCCGGTGATCCGCGATGAGCGACAGAGAGCATTGATCGCCGAGGCTGCGCAACAGGCCGAGCGGCATTTGCAGCCGCTGATGGCGAAGTTGCCGGTGCAGGCGATTCACATGGACATCACCGATGACAACGTAGTCTGGAAACGGGACCGGCAACGTCACTGGCAGTTGCAGGGCGTCATCGATTTTGGCGATCTGATTCGTACCTGGCGCATTACTGATCTGTCGGTGACCTGCGCTGCGCTGTTGCATCATGCCGACGGCGATCCGCTGTGCATTTTGCCGGCGGTGCAGGCTTACCACGCGGTCAATCCACTGACGTATGAAGAGTTGCAGGCGCTGTGGCCGCTGATCGTCGCGCGGGCGGCGGTGCTGGTGCTCAGCGGTGAGCAACAGGTCAGCATTGATCCGCAGAATCATTACAGCCGCGACAATCTGAACCACGAGTGGGAGATTTTCCGTGTCGCGACCTCGGTGCCGTTTGAACTGATGGAAGCGGCGATTCTGGTTGCGGTCGGCCAGTCGTTGCCGGCGATTGCCAGCCAGGGGTTTGCGCCGTTGCTGCCGAGCCTGGTGGGTCGCGAGTTTGCCTTGATCGACCTCGGTGTCTTGAGCCCGCATTTCGAAGCGGGCAATTGGGAGCAGGACGGCATCGATCAACATCTGCTGGTCGAAGCGGCGGCAGCCCATGGCCTGGCGGCCAGTCGTTACGGGCAATACCGTTTATCGCAGACGCGTCCGGACAGCGCCGTCGAGCCGGATACGTGCCCGCTGCACGTTGACTTGCAGGTACCGCAGGGCACAACGGTTGAAGCGCCCTTTGCCGGCGTCGTGCACCTGAGCACCGACGGCCGCGTGCAACTGGACAGCGCACAATTGAGCGTGCGCCTGTGGGGCGTCAAACCCTCACTGCACACCGGTGCGGCAGTGCTCAAAGGGCAGGTGCTGGGCGAGGTCGGCGGCGCGTTGCGGGTTCAGCTCTGCCGTGGCGCCGAACTGAATCCACCGCTGTTTTGCTCACCGTCCCGCGCACCTGCCTGGCAGGCGTTGTGCCCATCGCCCGCGGCATTGTTGGGACTGGCTTGCGACGCTGAGGTCGAACTCGATCCGCACACTTTGCTGGCGCGTCGCGATGCAAGTTTTGCCCGTTCGCAAAAACACTATTACGTCGATCCACCGCGCATCGAGCGTGGCTGGCGCAATCACCTGATCGACATGCAGGGCCGCTCCTACCTGGACATGCTCAACAACGTTGCGGTGCTCGGTCACGGTCATCCACGCATGGCGGCCGAAGCCAGCCGTCAGTGGTCATTACTCAACACCAACTCGCGTTTTCACTATGCGGCCATCGCCGAGTTCTCCGAGCGATTGCTGGCGCTTGCACCCGACTCGATGGATCGGGTGTTTCTGGTCAACAGCGGCACCGAGGCCAATGACCTGGCGATTCGTTTGGCGTGGGCCTACAGCGGCGGTCGCGACATGCTCAGCGTGCTTGAGGCGTATCACGGCTGGTCGGTAGCCGCCGATGCGGTGTCGACGTCGATCGCCGATAACCCCAAAGCTCTCAGCAGTCGTCCGGACTGGGTGCATCCAGTGACGGCACCGAATACCTATCGTGGCGAGTTCCGTGGCCTCGACAGCGCACCGGACTACGTGCGCAGCGTCGAACACAACCTGGCGAAGATTGCCGAGCAGAAGCGGCAATTGGCAGGCTTCATCTGTGAGCCGGTATACGGCAACGCCGGTGGAATCTCTCTGCCACCGGGTTACCTGAAACAGGTGTATGCGCTGGTTCGCGCGCAGGGTGGCGTGTGCATCGCCGACGAAGTGCAGGTCGGTTACGGCCGCATGGGCAAGTTCTTCTGGGGTTTTGAAGAGCAGGGCGTGGTGCCGGACATCATCACCATGGCCAAAGGCATGGGCAACGGCCAGCCATTGGGCGCGGTCATTACCCGTCGCGAAATCGCCGAGGCGCTGGAGGCCGAAGGTTATTTCTTCTCGTCGGCTGGCGGCAGCCCGGTCAGCTGCCGTATCGGCATGGCGGTGCTGGATGTGATGAAGGAAGAGAAACTCTGGGAAAACGCCCAGATCGTTGGCGGGTATTTCAAGGAGCGGCTTGAGGCGTTGATCGACCGCCATCCTTTGGTGGGCGCGGTGCATGGCTCCGGTTTCTATCTGGGCGTGGAGCTGATTCGCAACCGCGAAACCCTGGAACCGGCCACGGAAGAAACCACGGCGTTGTGCGACCGCCTGCGCGAGTTGGGCATTTTCATGCAGCCGACTGGCGATTACCTGAACATCCTCAAGATCAAACCACCGATGGTGACCACGCGACACAGTGTGGATTTCTTTGTCGATACCTTGTCGAAAGTCTTGGACGAAGGCCTCTAAACACACTCCCCTTGTGGGAGCGAGCTTGCTCGCGATGAGGCCGGCACATTCAATATCAATATTGACTGTCAGGCCGCCATCGCGAGCAAGCTCGCTCCCACAGGGATTGTGCTAAGTTCGATTGTTATCGGGTTTTTGTAAGGTATTTTTGATAAAGTGAATGCGTTCAGCTTTTAAAGTCGATTTTTATCGGTTATAAAGTCGCCTAACGTCACGGCGTGAATCACCGCGCCTGGCCGTTCCCATTTCTGTCATCGGTCGATGCCACAATCGACCCCCTGCGCCCGCCCAGGAGATGCTTCATGAGTCGTATCGTTACCGTCGCCGCTACCCAGATGGCTTGTTCCTGGGACCTTGAAGCCAACATCGAGACCGCCGAGAAGCTGGTCCGTGAGGCCGCAGCCAAAGGCGCACAGATCATCCTGATCCAGGAATTGTTCGAGACCCCGTACTTCTGCCAGAAGCCGAACCCGGACTACCTGCAACTGGCCACATCAGTTGAAGACAACGTGGCGATCAAGCACTTCCAGAAAGTCGCCAAAGAACTGCAAGTCGTGCTGCCGATCAGCTTCTTCGAACTGGCGGGTCGCGCACGCTTCAACAGCATCGCGATCATCGATGCCGATGGCAGCAACCTCGGGATTTATCGTAAAAGCCACATCCCGGACGGTCCTGGCTACCACGAAAAGTACTACTTCAACCCGGGCGATACCGGCTTCAAAGTCTGGAATACCCGTTACGCGAAAATCGGCGTGGGCATCTGCTGGGATCAGTGGTTCCCGGAATGCGCCCGCAGCATGGCGTTGCAGGGCGCGGAAATCCTGTTCTACCCAACCGCCATCGGCAGCGAACCGCACGACAAGACCATCTCGTCCCGCGACCACTGGCAGCGCGTTCAGCAAGGCCATGCCGGCGCCAACCTGATGCCGCTGATTGCCAGCAACCGCATCGGCAATGAAGAGCAGGATGGCTACGACATCACCTTCTACGGCTCCTCGTTCATCGCCAACCAATTCGGCGAGAAAGTTCAGGAGCTCAACCAAACCGAAGAAGGCGTATTGGTTCAGAGCTTCGACCTCGACGAGCTGGAGCACATCCGCAGCGCCTGGGGTTCGTTCCGTGACCGTCGTCCAAACCTGTACGGCGTAATCAAAACCCTCGACGGTTCCCTGGAGTCCTGATCGCTATGACTACTTTGCACAGCACACCCCGCGCTGACGGTTTTTACATGCCTGCCGAGTGGGCGACCCAGACCCAGACCTGGATGGTCTGGCCGGAGCGTCCGGACAACTGGCGCCTGGGTGGCAAGCCGGCGCAGGCCGCTCACGTTGCGGTGGCCAAGGCCATCGCGCGTTTTGAACCGGTGACTGTTGCCGTCTCGGCGGCCCAGTACGAAAACGCCCGGGCGCGCCTGGACGTGCCGAATATTCGCCTCGTCGAGATGTCCAGCGACGACGCCTGGGTCCGTGATACCGGCCCGACCTTCGTCATCAACAACAGCGGCGAAGTCCGTGGCGTCGATTGGGACTTCAACGCCTGGGGCGGTTTTGATGGCGGTCTGTATTCGCCGTGGAATCGTGACTCGCAAGTGGCCGGAAAGATCCTCGAGATCGAGCGCAGCCCGCGTTACCGCACCGAAGGTTTCGTGCTCGAGGGCGGTTCGATCCACGTCGATGGCGAAGGCACGCTGATCACTACCGAAGAGTGCCTGTTGAACCGCAATCGCAATCCGCACATGAACCGTGCCGACATCGAAGCGGTGCTCAGCGCACAGCTGGCTGTGGATAAAATCATCTGGCTGCCGGATGGTTTGTTCAACGATGAAACTGACGGTCATGTGGATAACTTCTGCTGCTATGTGCGTCCCGGTGAAGTGCTGCTGGCCTGGACCGACGATCCGCAGGATCCGAACTACCCGCGTTGCCAGGCCGCAATGAAGGTGCTGCAAAGCACCAAGGACGCCAAGGGCCGCCCATTTAAGGTGCACAAAATGCCGATTCCGGGGCCGCTTTACGCGACCGAGGAAGAGTGCGCCGGTGTCGACCCGGTGGACGGTACCCAGGAACGTAACCCTTCAGTGCGCCTGGCCGGTTCCTACGTGAACTTCCTGATCGTCAACGGCGGCATCATTGCGCCGAGCTTTGACGATTCGCTGGACGCGCAAGCCAAGGAAATCCTCCAGAACCTGTTCCCGCAGCACGAAGTGGTGATGGTGCCAGGGCGTGAACTGTTACTGGGTGGCGGCAATATCCATTGCCTTACCCAACAACAGCCAGCACCGCACAAAGGTTGAGTGAAGTTGTAACAATTGGTGGCACTGGATTAATGGGGACTATGCCCGGTTTATTCGAGTGACCCCTTATCTAACCCGCAGCTCCTATGGACTGCGGGTTTTTTTACGTCTACATGCCGGCCAGGCAGGTACTTTGGCATAGCTCTTGTATCTATCTGAGAGCAATTCTCGGGAATGTAGAACCGCGTTGTTCTGTCATAAACCTTGGATAAGTTAGCCGCTCACGAACCAGGAGAGAGCGCCGGAAATGAATATGGTCAGCGAGCGGACATCGCATCCCTTGGCAATGAATGGCGAATCGCTTCAGGTGCTGGCGCAATGGTTGAAATCCAACGGAACGCGACAGGTCAGAGAACCTGACCCGCGCAGGATGATGATCGAGCGTTATCCCGCTGGTTTATTCAGTGAGGCAGAACTTGAAGCCTTGTGGGATGTGATTGAAGGATAGAAAGCAAAGGATTGGTAAAGCGCTGCCCGGATGGCAGCGCTTTTTTTTTGTCCTTAAAAAACGCGGGTTCCGGATTGTTCCAACCTTCAGTGGCCAAGCAGGCCATTCGACCGATCTGCGAAACAGACTAAAAGCCATTACGGCGTTTTTCTCTCTCCGTCGTAGGAATAGTCTGCCGGCATCGAATGACTACGACTTTGCTGGAGCTTTCCATGTCTACCGCCACTCTTCATTACATCTACGATCCACTCTGCGGCTGGTGCTACGGTGCCAAACCTTTGGTGCAAGCGGCGCAGTCTGTTTTGCCGGTGATCGCCCATGGCGGCGGCATGATGACCGGCGCTAACCGGCAGACGGTTTCGCCTCAATTGCGCGATTACGTGATGCCTCACGACCGACGCATCGCCGAGTACACCGGGCAGCCGTTTGGTGAGGCGTATTTCGAAGGTCTGTTGCGCGATCACACTGCAGTGTTCGATTCGGCACCACCGATTGCTGCCGTGCTGGCTGCCGAGCAACTCGCCGGACGTGGGCTGGAACTGCTGGGGCGTTTGCAGAGCGCACATTACGTGGAAGGTCGGCGGATTGCCGATGAAGCGGTGTTGCTGGAACTTGCCGTGTCGATTGGCCTGGAAGCTGAGTCCTTCAAGCGCGAGTTCAAGGACGCACTGGCGAACGAAACCCAGGACCACATCAAGAAAAGCCGTGCACTGTTGGCGCAGGTTGGCGGCCAGGGCTTCCCGACATTGGTGCTGGAGCAGAACGGTCAATTCACCGTGGTCGACATCAGTCCATGGCTTGGTAAGCCTGAAGCATTTGCGGCCTGGTTGAGCCAATCGGTCGTCGTCCAGCCGAACGAATCCACTTCCCCGGTTCAGGCCTGTGGGCTGGACGGTTGTGCTCACTAATCTCATCGACTACGCGGAGCGACCCATGGATAACTTGAGCTTGATCAAAAGCACCTATGAAGGTGCCAACTCCCAGGAAAACGCACGTAACACCGCCGCCGCGTTGGCCGCTGATGTGCAATGGACTGAAGCGGCTGGGTTTCCGTATGCGGGGACGTACGTTGGTTTCGACGCCATCGTCGAGAATGTCTTCAAACGTCTGGGCAATGAATGGGACGATTTTCAGTTCAAGGTCGAGAGCTATGTCGCGCAGGGCGACAAGGTATTTGCCTACGGAAACTACAGTGGAATCTACAAGGCCACGGGCCGTCCGTTGAACGCCCGAGTCGCGCATTTGTGGACTCTGGCGAATGGCAAAGTCACCCATTTCGAGCAGTTTGTGGACAGCCACACGGTGCAATTGGCGATCGCTGAGCAGTAAGTTCTTAGACGATTTTCGCCTAATTACAGAAGATTCACGAAATTGACACATGCTTGGGGGCGCGGCTAGGATTCGCCCCAACGCCTGTGGCCAACCGCCACGACTCCAAAAAATAATAAGGGCCTGCCTCGCTTTTGCGTGGGCGGGCCTTTTGTTTTGGAATGAAAAAAGAGCGCCATAGCAGCCATTTCAGCCAGCGGTCACAGCGCGTATCAACCCGTAATAAGGAAAATAACATGTTGAACAAGCGGATCGGTCTGATCGCTCTGGGGATTTTTAGCGCCACTCAAGCCATGGCTAACGACCAGGCGCAGTCCAAGGGTTTTGTTGAAGACAGCAGCCTGAAAGTGCTGTTGCGCAATGCCTACATCAATCGCGATTACAAGGACGGTAACCCGGACAAGGCCGAGTGGGGCCAGGCTGCCATCGGTACCTTCTCGTCGGGCTTCACCCAAGGCACCGTCGGTGTCGGCGTTGATGCTTTCGGTCTGTACGCCCTGCGCCTCGATGGTGGCAAGGGTCGTAGCGGCGCCGGCGGTATCGACTTCTTCAAGAAAGGCGACAGCGGCGAAGCCGCCGATGACCTGGCCAAGGCTGGCGCGGCGGTAAAATTCCGTCTGTCCAACACCGTGCTGACCTACGGCGACCAGATGCCCGCGCTGCCGGTGCTGAACTACGACAACGCCCGCCTGCTGCCTGAAAGCTACACCGGCACCTTGATCACCTCCAAGGAGATCAAAGGCCTGGAGCTGAACGCTGGCCGTTTCACCGCCGAATCGCGCAAGAGCGCCGAAGGTCGCGACAGCGGTGGCCTGAAATCGATCAACGTCTTGGGCGGTAGCTACCAGTTCACCGAACAGTTCAAAGGTGCGTTCTACGCGTCCAACGTAGAAGACGTTCTGAAGAAACAGTACGTGAACCTGAACTACGTGTTCCCGCTGGCCGCCGATCAGTCCCTGACCCTGGACTTCAACGGTTACCAGACCAAGCTGGACAAGTCGTACGCCCTCGAACATGACACCGAAGGCCAGGACAACAAAATCTGGAGCCTGGCAGCGACCTTCGTCACCGGCCCGCACTCGTTCACCCTCGCGCACCAGCGCAGCACCGGTGACAGCAACCTCGGCTACCCGTACGGCGGCTATCAGAAAGAACAGGGTCGTGTCGGTGACGGTGGCAACACCATCTACCTCGCCAACTCCTACTGGTCCGACTTCAATGCTGAAGACGAACGCAGCTGGCAGCTGGGCTACGGCCTCGACTTCGGCGCTTTCGGCGTTCCAGGCCTGACCTACAACGTGGCATACGTGCGTGGCGACAACATCACCACCGCTACCAGCACCGGCGGCACTGAGCGCGAAATCTTCAACCAGTTCAAGTACGTGGTCCAAAGCGGCCCGGCCAAAGACCTGAGCGTG
Source organism: Pseudomonas sp. 05N431 (assembly GCF_056397005.1). Lineage (NCBI taxonomy): Bacteria > Pseudomonadati > Pseudomonadota > Gammaproteobacteria > Pseudomonadales > Pseudomonadaceae > Pseudomonas > Pseudomonas sp. 05N431. The sequence goes on along the minus strand of NZ_JBFTMN010000007.1, from coordinate 113,140 downwards.
AAAGTGCGCAGTTCGGTCCTGCGCGTGTCGCAGAAATCCAGCGACTACAACGTCAGCGGCAACGAAGTGCGAGTGTTTGTGGATTACCCGATCAACATCTTCTGATGATCGGTTGCGTGGTTGAGGCCTGATGCAAGGCCGAAATGAGAAAGCCCCGACTGGTTCGGGGCTTTTTCTTGTATGCGGATCAGGTTCAGACAGCGACGTTACTGGCTGCGGTTATTACCCGGCGCGCCCAGCACCTTCACCACGTCATCGATCACCGCCTTACTCATCTCCTGCAAATAGTGCGATGCCCAGGCATAGCGGTCCGTATTGCGCTCCATCGCCGCGTCTTCGGCCAGCAGTTTGGAGAGGTGGAGCAAGTCGGACACGTGGGACAAGGCTTCGCGGATCGGGACGCCACTGTTGACGCGGAAGAGGGGCTGGTCGGAGTGGATGGAGAAGGGCGTGAGGCCGATGGTTTTGAGGTCTTGGGGGTTAGTCATTGGGCACCTCCGAGATGTGAAGAGGCAAAGTATGACTTTGAAGGTCGCCTGGCGCAGAATTTGGACGGACTGATCTTGTACATGGTCTAGCTCCTATTGTTGAGGAGCTGCCACGAACCGTCGCCAAACGATTATGGGTGGCAGCTGTACGCAGGTTGGCGAACCGGGACAATAGGAACCCGGCAGACCCGAAAGTCTCCCGCGCACAGCCGCCATAACAGAAAAGTACGAGCGAAAAAAAAAGCCAGCAATCGTAATGGTGGCGCCTGTGCGCCTATTGTAAATCGGGTCGCCAAACCCGTTCGCTGAATTTGCAGCGATGACGGGAGCCTAGCGTGCGGGCCGATAGTCCGCAAGCGTGGCGAAGTGCTGGCCGAGGCTCGAGTGAACCTGCATCTGCGCGGCACAGTCGCCTGATTCGTTACTCCAAGCGCCATTGCTGTTGACGTTTCCAATCACTTTGAAAACCCATGAGTCTCAAGTTTGCCGGCCCCTGCTGATCCATTATTTCGGCAAGACGAGGCTTCCACTGGCTGTCGGGGCTGATCAAGTCGGTTAGATAGGCAAGAATCGTCAAAACGATATATAGCCGTTGCTTGGGCTGAGGCTGGCTGGCAGGCGCATTGGGGATGACCCATTCTTTGGGTAGGGAGGGCCGAATCGAGAGCTCTCGGTTCCATAACCGTGAGTGGTGAGCGCAACAGTTTCGAATGAAAGTCAGGGTATGCAGCCAAGAGGCTAATACATCAAAGGGCAGATCAAATCGGGCGGCGATTGCTTTCTTATCGGCACTTTTGCCTATGGCATAGAAGAGGGTAGAGACCGTCCCAAGGCTGAGCTCTTCCAGGACCGCCCAAGCTGGCGGTAGCTCAGGATGAGCATAAGTCGCCCCGTAGTATCGGAAATAGTTATCACGCTTGCGGTTTTCGATCCGCTGTTGCTGGAGCCCATCGATCTGCCGACCTTTCGCAATGCGATCAATTTCACGTCCGAGTTTGTTGCGCTCCTTATTCAGTTGATCCCGCAGGGGGCGTAATAGCTCGGGATGCGAGTATGACGAGGAGAAAACTGATGCATCAGCTATCCAGTCAGGCCCATATTTTGGGCACATGTGATTACTAATAGTTGCTCGCACGGCGACTTCGACACGCTCGATGGCATCCATGGTAGTGCGCCGCAATGAGCCATCGAAGCGGTAGATGTCTACGACTGCTTTAAGGGTGCTACCGGGCTTGAAGGTGTGTTCGGAGCCCGGCTCTTGGAACGGGCGCATGTAGGGGCTCAGGCGAAACAGCGTGACTACTTCGAGGAAGCGCATGGCTCGGTCGTCGTTAGCGACGTGCAGGCCTCGTTGCTTTAGCAGTTCCAATTGCTGTTCTACGCTGAGGGCCGGCTTGTCAAAGGGCCTCATGTAGTTTTCTCCAGGCAAAAAAAACCCGCACGATTTGAGCTTGCTGACGGGGTCAACCTAGGCTTGGCGGGTGTGTTGGGGTGCATTATAGGTTGGCGGAGAGGGCCGTCAACGTTGTGCTGATGTGGAATTGTAACGGGTGGGTGTAGTGGTCAATTAATTCCGGACACGACATTAAGTTTTCTGGCCTGAGAGCTTCCAGATCAGCGTTCGTCCAGGATTTCTCAGGGGCATAGCACTGGTTTAGACATACCAAAGTCCCGCCCATATTAATTACATCACGTCACTAATGATGTGCTTGAACCCATCTTTATCCCACCAAGGCAACGTCATACAGTCATCTCCACTACCTGCCCATCATCCCGAAGGGAAGGTCACTGGAGAGTCGTCATGCCTTTTGTCAGCGTACGCATTACCCGCGATGGCGTTACCTCGGAGCAGAAAGCTCAGGTGATCGCCGAAATCACTGAAACCCTGGAGCGGGTCCTCAACAAACGCCCGGACCTGACCCACATCGTGATCGAAGAAGTCGACACCGATAACTGGGGTTATGCCGGGATCACCACCACCCAGTACCGAAAACAACTGGCAGAGGGGCAGTCATGAGCCAGCCCGTCACCATCGATTTCATCTCCGATGTGGTGTGCCCGTGGTGCGCCTTGGGTGTGACGGCGCTGGAGCGGGCTATCGAGAATCTGGCCGGTGAAGTATCGGTCGAGTTGGCCTTCAAACCCTTCGAGTTGAACCCGGACATGCCGGCCGAAGGCGAAAACGCGGTCCAGCACCTGATGCGCAAATACGGGCGCAGCGCCGAGGACATCGCGGCCGGCAAAGCGATGCAGATCGCCCGTGGTCAAGCCATCGGTTTCACGTTCGATCTGGAGAAACGCAGCCACTTCTACAACACCTTCGATGCTCACCGTCTGTTGTTCTGGGCATTGCAGGAAGGGCGGCAGATCGAACTGAAGAAAGGCTTGCTGCGCGGTTATTTCCGCGACGGCCAGAACCCCAGCGATCGCGAGACGCTGGTCCGTCTGGCGGCTGAAGCGGGTCTGGATGCGGCGCGTGCGCGTGAGGTGTTGGCGTCCGGAGCGTTTGCCACGGAGGTGCGTGAGCTCGAAGCGTTTTACCGCGATCACGGCATCAACTCGGTACCGGCCATGATCCTCAACGGTCGTCACCTGGTGTCCGGTTCGCAATCGGTCGAGTACTACGAACAGATGCTGAAGCAAATGGCGCAGGCACCCGCTGAAGCCTGATTGATCACGTTTAAAACTCCATTATTTTGTAGAGGTTCATCATGAGCAATTCGAAAAAAGTCATTGTTATTACCGGCGCATCCCAAGGCCTTGGTGCAGGCATGGTCAAGGCCTTCCGTGATCTCGATTACCGGGTGGTTGCCACCTCGCGTTCGATCAAACCGTCCACCGACCCGGACATCCTCACCGTGGCGGGCGACATCGGCGACCCGGCGATTGCCGAGCGCGTGATTCGTGAAGCGGTCGCACGTTTTGGCCGTATCGACACCCTGGTCAACAACGCCGGGATCTTCGTCGCCAAGCCGTTCACCGCTTATACCCACGAAGACTACGCCAATGTGTTGTCGGTGAACCTGAATGGCTTCTTCTACATCACCCAACTCGCCATCGCCGAGATGGAAAAACAAGGCCGTGGCCACGTCGTCAACATCACCACCAGCCTGACAGACCACGCGGTCGACGGCGTGCCGTCGGTACTGGCATCGTTGACCAAAGGGGGCCTCAACGCGGCAACCAAATCCCTGGCCATCGAATACGCCAAGCGCGGCATTCGCGTGAACGCGGTCAGCCCCGGCATCATCAAAACGCCGATGCACGCCGAAGAAACCCACGAAGCGCTGGGCAATTTGCACCCGGTCGGGCACATGGGTGAAATCAGCGACATCGCCCAGGCCGTTGTGTATCTGGACTCCGCCGGATTCGTCACCGGCGAAATCCTCCACGTCGATGGCGGTCAGAGTGCGGGTCACTAAGACCTGCTTTTCCAAGCCCCGGAAACAACAAAGCCCTCGCATTTCTGCGGGGGCTTTGTTTGATAACTCCAAGCATTTAGTGGCCCGCCATTGCGCCAAAAAAGTCTAAATCCATCCTGTTGTTTCTACGATATTTAAGGATTCGTTGCTGGAGTCGTGCTGCTGCCGGCTCTGGCATGGCCGCCAGCGAACTAAACTAAGTTGTACCTCTGGTGCAGATGTCTCCAGAGAGGTAAGGAGGTGCCAAATGGCCATTCGTGATACCTATCGGGAAATTGAGCAGACCCTGGGTCAGGTACCGGAGTGGATCAAGCAGATGCCGGAAGGTGCAGCGAACGGATTCTGGGTCGTAGCCAGGGATTTCTGGCTGGCAGAAACCAAAATTCCTAACAAGTACAAGGAGTTGATAGGTCTGGCAGTGTCCGGGGCGACTCGTTGTAAGTATTGCGCCCTGTTCCATACCGAAGCCGCGCGCTTGTTTGGCGCGAGCGATGAGGAAATTTCCGAAGCCAGCTTTATGGGGTCGCTGACCATGATGGGCAGCACCTTTATTAACGCCCAGCAGATCGACTACGAGCAGTTCCGGCAGGAAACGCTGAGTATCGTCCGGTATGTCAAAGAACACTCGCAACCCAAAGCCGCTTAAGCCGTTGCGGGAACCAGCCCTTCGCCAGTTGACGGAGGATAAGTTGATTGCAATCACCGGCGATGGTCTTAGGACCACCGCTCGGTGGCAAGCGGCAGTGATGCGAGCCGTCAGCGAACTCATGCAATACAGCGATAGCGCCCGCGAAGAAAACCAGGACCTGCGTATCCCCTTCGCCAAAGCACTCCATGACCTCTATGCGGGACAGAAGTCCGACGCTGAATTGACGGAAATGGTTTTGCTGATGCTGGAAGTGGAAACTGCGCCTTTTCTTGGTAAAGGGCCTTAGGCGGGAGCGCAGGGTTTTCCAAACGCCAGAAACAACGAAGCCCCTGCATTTCTGCAGGGGCTTCGTTTTGTATGGTGCCGGCACCAGGAGTCGAACCCGGGACCTACTGATTACAAGTCAGTTGCTCTACCAACTGAGCTATACCGGCGTGTTGGGCGACGATTATAGCGATTGGCGAGGTTCTGTAAACCCCTGATTACTGACTATTTTTCAGCGGGTCTCCGACAAGGTTCGCGCCCTTGTGTGTGCTTGAGCGCTCCGGGGCTGGTTTCGCTCAGCCCATGGTTATCGCTCGTTGTAAAAAGTGCATTCCGCCGGGATGCTTTTGTTGACGAATGACATGGCCCAAATCGTGACGTTGTCACCAATTGAGAGGCTGTCAGCGATGATGCAGCTGTTCGCCCCGACGCCTGATGTGAGGTCTGCAGTGTCAGGTGCGAACCAGCACGTTCTTGAGTGTCTGAATTGCCCGCCACGAGCGGCTGTTGCGCAGTGCGTGCAGCTCGGCCTCGGCGCGGTCGGCGCGTTGGCGTTCAGCGGTTAGTGCTGTTTCAAGGTCTGCAACCGGGTGGCTGAACTTATGGCCTTTGCAGAACTGGAAGTCGTCCAGGTTGCACGGTGGAATCTCGAAGGCAGGCTTGAGGTTCAGGTGCTCTTCGGCGAGGTAGAAGGTGTTGATACCGTCGAACAGCACCGGGTGGTAGCCGGCCTCGGTGACGATTTTTTCCCAGGTCTGGTCGCGGTTCCATGGGGTTTCAATGAGCATGATCCACGGCCGCCATTGGACGAAGTCCATGCCGCGCAGGACGGTTTCTTCGTGGCCTTCGACGTCGATTTTCAGGAAGTGGATCGGGCCTTTGACGTGTTCTTCGCAGATCGACGCCAGGGTGCGCGAGGTGACGGTCTGGGTCTGCACGTGCATGCCGGCGTCTTTGTGCTGTTGGGCGATGGCGGGGTCGAGGGTCGAAAGGCCGGTGTCGGCGATGCCGTAGAACGTCAGGGCCTCTGCGGTTTCGCCCGCGACGCATTGCAGGTTGATGTCTTTGGGGCGTTGCTGGCACAGGGCATCGAAATAAGCCTGCACCGGTTCGACGTTGATGCCGGTCCAGTTGTGTTCGTAGAACGCCCGGGTCACGGAGTCGTGGCTCGGGTCATTGGCACCGATGTCGATGTAAAAGCCGTTCTCGATGTTTTTCAGTACGCGCCACAACCGGATGTCTTCGAAATTTTGTGCATAAGAAATGAACGTCACGGTCTCTTCCTGATAGCTCGAATTGCCTGGGAAATGGGCGCGTGCGTTGAATGTCGCCGCAGGCCAGGTTTCGGAGTGTAGCGACCTTCAATCAGAAAGTGTGCGGGCATAGCGGCCAAATACGGGAGGGTGTGGCAGGCCCGCCGAGGGTTCGACGAGCCTGGTCTTGCGGATCGCGTTGGCCGGGTTACACGCCGTTTTTAACCGCGTTGATCAAGGCCTGGCTCAGGACTTGGGCGGGAGCCACCTGCACGCTTTGGGTATAGAACGGCGGCAGGTTCTGGGCCAGTTGCGACAGCTCCTGGGCCGTGGTGTTGCCTGGCAACAACACGTATTGCAGGTTCGACGGGTAGCTTTGCGGCACCGGGCCTTCCATGGTCGAGCCGTACGCGCCGAAGGTCATCACCGCTTGAGGGGTGGTCGGGTCTGGTGCGTAGAGGAACACGAAAGTGCCGTATTTCGGATGCGTCAGGTACTGCTCGGCCTGGGCACGTACCGCCGGGTCCGGGTCGTTCATCAGGGTCCAGCGCATGACCGCATAGCTGCGGGTGGTTTCCATGAATGCCGTGCGAATCGGTGACTGGTTTTCCACGCCGCCCAGGCACACCAGCAGGTTGCCGAAGGGGTCCAGCAAGGCCACAGAGTTGAACACACTGGCTTGCTGGGCGGTTTTCAGCAGCGGCGGCGCCAGTTCCGCACCAGGGTCGCGCGGGTTGCTGGAGGTGACCGTCAAGGCGTACGGACTCACTTTGGTCAATGCCTGGCGTACCGGACTGTTCGCCGGCAATGTGGCCGGGTTTTTCAGTTTCGAAGGCTCAAGACCGCTGTTGTTGCTCGCCTCGCGCACGGTGTTGACGCTGGCAGAGAAGATCGAACTGGTGAGGTAGTACGCCGCCGAGTCGATGCTCTGGCCACCAAACACCGGGCTCATTGAGCCTTGATAAGCACGGCCGACAGGAGCGGCGACCGCGTAATAGCCCCAGGTTTTTTGCGCCTGCTGACGAATGTGCGGTGGCAACGACGGGAAGTTGAACTGGCTGTTGTAGTTGACCCCCGCGTAGTCATCGATCGCACTCACGGCGACGTTGAATCCGGCCGTGAGCAAAGCGCCGGCGCACATGGCGCAAGGGTCCAGCGTGGTCACGATGGTCAATTTGTTGGGCGGCGGAAGCTTCAGCGATTCCGCTTTTGCGTAGTACCAGTCCACCAGTTGCCGCTCGCCATGGGCGGTCGGATCATGGGGGAGGAAGTAGGTGGTGCCGCTCCCCGGAAAAGGCATCAATACGTTGTTGTGAAGTGCTGCGATGACTTCGCCGGTGGCATTGTTGATGATCGCCCCGCCAACGGCGAAGGTTTGTTGAATGGCCGCGAGAATGGCCTGGTTGGCGACGGTATCGACGGCTTCCTGTGCACTTTTCAGTGTGGTCATTGTGTCCCAGCTCCTTGCTGTCCTGAGTGCCAGAGAGTTCTGGCGCCTCGCAACGATAGTTCAGATAGCGGAGGTTGGTTATGACCTTTCGGATTAATGCTTATGCACAGCGGGGGATGGATTCGCTGTGTTTACGGCGTATTTTGTGGAGCAGTTCTCAATAAATCGCAACTGGCTGTTTTTTCGCCTGTTTTTTTATGTGAACAAAAAATGACCAAGCGCTTTTTTGGCCTATAAGCCATGGATCCAAAGGCTTTTGTCAAGTTTCATCAACAGACTTATCCACAGGCTGTTGATCGAAATGAAGGGGTTACCGACGCTCGGCGAGCAGCATCAGATTGCGCGGTGTCAGTGGGGTTTCGCAGAACAATCCCAGGTGCACCGAATAACCCTGTTCTTCGAGAAACAGTGCTCGGTCGAGTACCAGCCACAGCTCCAGCGGGCGCCGGAACAGGCCGCGTAGCAGCTCAAGATTGCGCACCTGGGCCAGGCGTTCCCAACCAGCGGCTTCCAGCGCCACCCAATCCTGCGCCGGGACTGTGGATAAGTCTTTCAGCGCCGCCAGGTCGCGGCAGTAATCGGCGAATGGTTTATCCAGCCAGGCGCTGGGCAGTGACGGTGTAGGCAGGTAGTCGTCACAACCGCGCAGTTGTCGTTGCAGCAGGTCGAAAGCCAATCGGCGGGCCATGGACGTGTCGCGTTGACGTCGGACGCGGGCACCGGCGGTGACGGTTTCACTCAGCGGCAGGGCCAGATCGTCGAGGGAAAGCTGTAGGCCGGAACCTTTAGCTGTGTCGGACAGCGGCTGATACTGGTGAGCGCTGATGCGGTTGTAACAGCAGGGCGCAATGGCCAGTTGTTTGCACCTGGCCGCGCTGGCGAGTTGCATCAGTCGCACATGCAGGTCGCCGCAGGCGTGCAGGGCGACCGGCGTGTGTTCGGCGCTCAGGCGCGCCGCCGCATCGGCGGCCATCACGTCTTGTTGAAGATGATTGACCGTGAGGTGATGGTGTTGGCTCAGCGCCTGACCACTGGCGATCAGCGTCGGGTCATATTCCAGGCAGGTCAGTTGTTGGTCGGCTTGCAGCAGGCGTCGTCCCAAATGACCTTTGCCCGAGCACCAGTCCAGCCAGTGTCGGGGTTTTGCGGCAAATTGCAGGCAACCGGCGAACGCTTCGATCTGCTGCCATTTGCGCCCGGGCACGTCGACGTTCAGCCGTCGGGTCGAAGGCTCTGTTGTATGAAAGGGCAACTCGCCTACAGCGCTGAGCGCAATGGCCTGCGCAGCCAGTCCTGGAAAAGGCGCGGGTGCCAGCAGATGCTCAGGATGGTTGTGGCTGGTTTCCGCGTCTTCCAGCGAACGCTGGCGTAGCCAATCCGCCAATTCGGGATAGGTCGCTTCCCACGGCAGTTGCCAATGGGTAAACGGCCGCGGTCGCCACAGCGCCTGATGCTCGGTCAGAAACTCGTCCAGCGCCTTGAAGCGGGCGAGCAACTGCTCGCCCGCAAGCACTGGCCGATCAGCGTCCCTGGCAGGCATCGACGCGCAACCAGCGCTCCAGCAGCTTGAAGCCACGCACCAGGATGTAGGCCATCAACAGGTAGAACATGCCGGCCGCGAAGAAAATCTCCACGGGCAAGTAGGTCCGGGCAATGATGGTGCGGGCCATGCCGGTCAGTTCCAGCAAGGTCACGGTGCTGGCCAGAGCGCTGGCCTTGAGCATCAGGATCACCTCGTTGCTGTAGGCCGGCAGGCCGATCCGCGCGGCACGCGGGAGCATGATGTAGAACAGCGCTTTGGGCCGCGACATGCCCAACGCCCGAGCCGCTTCGATCTCGCCCTTCGGGATGGCCTGGATCGCCCCGCGCAGGATCTCGGCGATGTAGGCGGCGGTATGCAGGGTCATGGTGGCGGTGGCGCACCAGAACGGATCGCGCAGGTACGGCCACATCGCACTCGCACGCACGGCATCGAACTGCGCCAGGCCGTAATAGACCAGAAACAGCTGCACCAGCAGCGGCGTGCCACGGAAGAAGAAAATGTACGCGTAAGGCAATGCGCGCACGTACCACAGGCGCGACGAGCGGGCGATGCCCAGCGGAATCGCCAGCAGCAAACCGAGGACGACGGCGATGGCCACCAGTTCCAGGGTCAGGGTCGCGCCCTGTGCCAGTTTCGGCAGCCACTTGATGATGACTTCCCAGTTCATTGCGTGCTCCTCGCGAAGCCGCGAGCGGCGCGTTTTTCCAGCAGGTGCATGCCGGTCATGGCCAGAATCGTCAGGCCCAGGTACATGAAGGCCGCGACCATGTAGAAGGTGAACGGCTGCTTGGTCATGGTGACGCCGTTTTGCGCATGACGCATGATTTCTTCCAGGCCGATCACCGACACCAGTGCGGTGTCTTTCATCAGGATCATGAACAGGTTGCCCAGGCCCGGCAGGGCGATGCGCCACATCTGCGGCATGATCAGCCGGGTAAAGATCCGGAACTTCGAAAGACCCAGCGCAACACCGGCTTCACGGTGACCCTTGGGGATCGCCAGAATCGCGCCGCGGAAGACTTCCGTGGCGTAGGCGCCGAAGCACAGGCCGAGGGCGATCACGCCAGCGGCGAACGCATTGAGCGCGAGATCGGAGTTGCCGAAAAACTCGCCCAGGGCACGCATAAGGTTGACCGTGCCAAAGTAGATCAACAGCACCCAGAGCAATTCCGGGATACCGCGAACCAGAGTCGAGTAAGTGCCGCCAAGCCATTGCAACGGCTTGTACGGGGAAGTCTTGGCCAAGGCACCGAGCAGGCCAAGCACCAGTCCCAGGCACAATGCCGAGAGGGCCAGTTTGACGGTCATCAGCGCACCAGCGGCAAGCGCCGGGCCGAATCCGTAGAGGTCGATAGTCATGGAGTTCTATTCAAGTTGCCGCAGGCATTGCCAAGGACCGGCACCGTCAGAGCGCGGCGCCGGTCAGGCCGGTCAGAATCAATAAATGCTGAACGGGAAGTACTTGTCGTTGATCTTTTTGTAGGTGCCATCCGCGACGATTTCTTTCAGCGCGGCATTCAGCTTGTTACGCAGTTCGTCCTGGCCCTTGCGCACGGCAATCCCGATTTTGTCGCTGGATACAACCGGTTCGCCTTTGAACTCGTAGTTTTTGCCAGCGTCGCTTTTCAGCCAGTCGTAGTTGGCGTATTTGTCGGCGAGGATCGCATCGACACGGCCGGAGGTCAGGTCCAGGTAGGCGTTTTCCTGAGTGTCATAGAGTTTGATGTTGACGTCGTTGCCGTAGTTATCCTCAAGCCAGGTGCCGGCCAGAGTGGCGCGCTGGGTGCCGATGATCTTGCCTTTGAGCGAATCCTTGTCGGTTTTCAGGTCGACGTTTTTCGGCGCGATGAACTGCAGCTTGTTCGAGTAGTACGGGTCGGTGAAATCAACGGCTTGCTTGCGCTCTTCGGTGATCGACAGCGAGGAAATCAGGAAGTCGAATTTCTTGGCGTTCAATGCCGGAATGATGCCGTCCCAGTCGGAGGTAACGACTTCACATTCGACCCGCATCTTGGCGCACAGGGCGTCGCCGATGTCTTTGTCGAAACCGACCACCTGGCCGCTGGCATCTTTATTGTTGAACGGCGGGTAAGCCGCTTCGATGCCCATTTTCAGTTTTTCGGCGGCCATCGCGTTGGCCGAAAACACGAGTGTGGCGGCCGCGGCCAGGAGGAGTTTTTTGTAAGTCTGCATGTAGGTAGCTCCGTTAGCGGTTGCTGGACATGAATTGTTTGCAGCGCGCCGAAAGCGGGTTTTCGAACACCTGCTGGGGCGATCCTTGCTCTTCGATGAGCCCCTGGTGAAGGAACACCACTTCGCTGGACACCTGGCGGGCGAAGCCCATTTCGTGGGTGACCAACAGCATGGTGCGACCTTCTTCGGCCAGGGCGCGGATCACGTTTAGTACTTCCTGAACCATTTCCGGGTCAAGCGCGGAAGTCGGCTCATCAAACAGAATGACTTTGGGCTGCATTGCCAAGGTGCGGGCGATGGCGGCGCGTTGCTGCTGGCCACCGGAAAGTTCTGCAGGGTAGGCGTGACGCTTGTCGGCGATGCCGACCTTGGCCAGCAAGGCTTCTGCCACTTCGATGGCCTCGGCCTTGCTTTGCCCGAGGACGCGGCGCGGCGCTTCGATGATGTTGTCGAGCACGCTCATGTGCGGCCACAGGTTAAAGTTTTGAAATACAAAACCGATTTCGCTGCGCAGGCGATTGATCTGCTTGCCGTCGGCGGCGACCAGTTCGCCGTTTTTCGCAGGCTTTAGCTTGAGCTCTTCACCGGCCACCAGAATCTGGCCCTGGTGCGGGTTTTCGAGCAGGTTGATGCAGCGCAGGAAAGTGGACTTGCCGGAACCGGAGGAGCCCAGGATCGAGATCACATCGCCGTCGCGTGCGGTCAGCGAGACGCCTTTGAGCACCTCAAGCGTCCCGTAGCGTTTGTGCAAGTTGCGGATTTCAAGCGCGGGCGCGGCCTCAGCCATGTGCGGTCCTCATTGTGTCTGTTGTGCTCCTGCTGTTGGCCGGGCCTTTCTGGCGAGGCGCCAAGCTAGCATAGCGGTCGAATGGCGGCCAACAGCCCCACGGGGCGTAGACGGGCAGTGCGTGACCGGTTGTCGCATCAGCGCAGCAGACTGTCGCGCCATCAACAACCCATCCCCCGTTTGAAGCCAGGTCTGCGCGGGTGTCGCGTAAAAAAAGGCGCGATGGTGCCAGCTTTGGCCGGGTGTTGGAAGCGCTAACCGGACAAACGTTCCCGATCTGCACTTTTATTGTGCGTGAGCCGATTTTTCGGTGTGTTTCCGGTGCATGAATTCATCCATGAAGTGTGTGGCAGGGTAACGATCTGGCGAAGTGCCATTAATTTCAATGACTTGCGATGACTGTCCGGTCAAGGCGAGATCGCCGGGATAGAAGGGTATGAAACATTTTGGCGCAATTATTGCGTGCAGAATCCAGAACGCCCTGTTGGCTTCTTTTTACGAGAAGGACGCCAAGCGGGATGGAGGCAATCGCTTTTCCTTACAAAGGTAGTTTCAATGAGCAGTACCCAAAGCTCTAATGGCCTCGAACAGGGGCTCAAACCGCGCCATGTGACCATGCTGTCGATTGCCGGTGTTATCGGCGCCGGCCTGTTCGTTGGCTCGGGTCACGCCATCGCCGCCGCAGGCCCTGCCGTGCTGTTGGCCTACGCTGCTGCCGGTATGTTGGTAGTACTGGTTATGCGCATGCTTGGCGAAATGGCCGTTGCTTCTCCAGACACAGGCTCTTTTTCGACCTACGCTGATCGCGCTATCGGTCACTGGGCCGGTTTCACCATTGGCTGGCTCTACTGGTGGTTCTGGGTTCTGGTGATCCCGCTGGAGGCCAACGCCGCCGCGACTATCCTGCATGCCTGGTTCCCTAACGTGGCTATCTGGGCATTTACCCTGATCATCACGTTGCTGCTGACAGTGACCAACCTGTTCAGCGTGAAGAACTACGGTGAGTTCGAATTCTGGTTCGCTCTGATCAAAGTCCTGGCGATCATCGGTTTCATTGTCCTCGGTGTCATGGCGATCTTCGGCTACCTGCCAGGCAGCCAGGTCAGCGGCGTTTCGCACCTGTTCGACACCCAGGGCTTCTTGCCAAACGGCATGGGCGCGGTACTGGGCGCCATTCTGACCACCATGTTTTCCTTCATGGGCACCGAGATCGTGACCATCGCGGCCGCGGAGTCGAAGAACCCTGGTCAGCAAATCTCCAAGGCCACCAATTCGGTGATCTGGCGGATTGGCTTGTTCTACCTCGTATCAATCTTCATCGTTGTGGCGCTGGTGCCATGGAACGACCCGGTTTTGGCGAGCGTCGGTTCCTATCAGACCGTGCTTGAGCGCATGGGCATCCCGAACGCGAAGCTGATCGTCGACCTCGTGGTGCTGGTTGCTGTGACCAGTTGCCTGAACTCGGCGCTGTACACCGCATCCCGCATGATGTTCTCCCTGGGCAAGCGCGGTGATGCACCGGCCGTTTCCCAGCGCACCAACAAGAGCGGCACGCCGTACTGGGCCGTCATGTTGTCGACCTGCGCGGCGTTCCTCGCAGTGTTCGCCAACTACGTGGCCCCGGCTGCGGTGTTCGATTTCCTGCTGGCCAGCTCCGGCGCTATTGCACTGTTGGTGTACCTGGTGATCGCGATTTCGCAACTGCGCATGCGCAAACAGCGCATGGCCCGCGGCGAAAAAATCGCCTTCAGCATGTGGCTGTTCCCGGGCCTGACCTACGCGGTGATCGTATTCATCGTCGCGGCCCTGACCATCATGCTGTTTCAGGATGCCCATCGCGTGGAAATCCTTGCCACGGGGCTGTTGAGCCTTTTGGTGGTGGCTGCCGGTTTGTTTGTGGCTCGCCGTCGCAAGCTGGAACAGCGTGGCGCGGTAGTGTTGAGCTGATTCGCCCCACGTAATGAAAACGGCCGCTGTCAGGGATGACAGCGGCCGTTTTTGTTTCTGGTGCCGACTTCAATCGAGGTGTACCCAATCCTCTACGCGCAATCCGGGAACACGCTCAAATTCCCGAAGATTATTCGTCACCACAATGAACCCTTGTGAGCGCGCGTGACCCGCGATCATGTGGTCGTAAGGGCCTATCGGTGTACCCGCCTTTGCAAGTTCAGAGCGAATCATTCCGGTGTGGGCAGCGGCTTCGTAGTCGAAGGGCAGGACTTCAAGGCGAGCTGCAAAACCTTCGATGACGGCCAGGTTCTTTTCCGGTGCCGCCGATTTTTCAGCGCCGTAAATCAACTCCATCAACGTGACTGCGCTGATACACAGCTGGCCGTGATGGCGATTGAAAGCGTCGCGTACGACCTGTGGTTTGTTCTTGATGGTAAAAATGCAGATGTTGGTATCGAGCATGTATTTGATCATCAGAACGACTCGCGCTCCTGATCGGCCGGTTGCTCGCGGTCGGCCATAAAATCGGCAGTAACGTTATCGCCATCGAACCAGCTATCCCAGGCTTCATCGGCCGGCGTGATGATGCGAGCGCGGCCAATGGCTACAACGTTGACGCGCTTTACATCTTCAGGCATCGCCACGGCTTTGGGCAAGCGGACGGCCTGGCTTCGATTGCTCATGAAAAGGGTGGTCTGTTCCATTGGGTGTCCTCCGCTTTTGGTGCGCTTAGAGCCCAAGAATAGGTTGTGGTGGGGATATGTCAATGGGATATACGTTTGGGCTGATGGAGGGTAGTGCCAGCTCTTCGATAGGGTGATGACCTTTAAAAAAAGAAACGGCCGCTGTCAGGGACGACAGCGGCCGTTTTTGTTTTCGTAAGCTTCAGTGGCGTGTTATTCGGCTTTTGCCTCTGGCTCTTCCAGCGACTCGCGGTAGCTGTCCAGTGCATTGCCGAAGTCGGTGATGAACTGCGGGTCTGTCAGCCAGGCCTGGGCGGCCTCACGGTCCATGCCATCGGTCCACATGCGGTAGTCGATCAACATGTCGGCAGCCAGGTGAGTGGCGGCCATGGCTTCGTTCTCGGCGTTTTCCATGTCCAGTAGTTCTGGATGGTCGTTGATGATCTCGCTGAGGTTCGACAGCAGGGTCAGCAGCATGTCGTTGCGGCTGATGGCCTCGGCCTCACGCATTTTGCTGAACATCGCCAGGGTGTACTCGGGAATCTGCTCGGCTGGCGCGTTCGGGTCGTCATGCATTGCGATGGGTTTTCTGCCGCTGATGCGAATCTGCTTGGCTTTGATCTTGGCGCGTTTGGCGCGTTTCTGTTGCTTGTTCGTGGCGGCCATGTACTTCGTTCCGTATTCGTGTGGGGGAGCGCAGTCAGGTGGGTACGCTGCGCGGTACCAACCGTCCTGGCGTGTCGGGATGCAATTCGCCGTTCTGTAGCCAGGACAATGCAATGGGCCATAGTGTGGCTTGGTACGGGCTGCGAAAAAAGGCGAAATGTCCGACTTCCACTTCGCCGATGTCTTCTGGAGCGATTCGCAGGTGCGTGTTGGAACTGGCCTGGAAGTAGCCGAGCAAGCGCTCGATGGCAGAAATCGTCCCGTACGGATCGTCGCTAAGGCTGATAGCCAGGGTTTGTGCGGTGACGGTGGCGAAGGGCAGACCTTGGGCTTTTGCGGCGATTACACGGCCACTGGGCCGCTCTTCGTAGCGAGCGGTCGGCGTGCTCCAGTCGTGGACGACGCCAGCGGGCGTATCTTCGAGCCAGCCGAGACGTTTGCCGGGAAAGTAACCGTAGAACTTCGTCATCAGCGGCATGAACAGATGCCACTTGATGAACATCCGCCAGCGGCTGGCCGAGGCGTAGTCGCGCCAATAAGCGAACTGCGCGCCCACGGTGACCAGGCGCCGGATCAGTTCTGCGGAAGCGGCCAACCCTGCCGCGCAGCCACCGAAGCTATGAGCGACTACATCGATCGGTTGGCCTGGAAATTCCCGTGTCGCCCGTTGCAGCATCGCTTCGAAATCCAGTGCGCCCCAGTCCGACCAGGACGCTTTGAATCCGCGCAGCGAGTCAGGCCGGGATTCGCCGATGCCACGGTAATCGTAAACCATGACATCAAAACCGTTGGCAAACAGGTAATCGGCGAAACGAAAGTAATGCCGAGAGCGCACCGAGGTTGCCGCGTTGATGATCACCACCGGGCGATTGGGATTTTGAAGGGAATGGCGCCAGGTAAAACCGCCGAGGACAAAACCATCGGCGGCCGGCTCTTTGAATGATTCGCTGGGGCCGGTGGTTGGCAGCGGCAATTCAATCCGGGCTGGCGACGACGGTGCCTTTGACGGTGTGTTCGACAGAGTCATTGGATGGAGACCTGAGCGCGGTTTGCTGCCAACGATAGACGTCAAATTGCGGGGTAACAATCTGCTGGTATTTCCCGGTGCTAGCGCGCCATAAAAAAACGGCCATTGTCATCGCTGACAGCAGCCGTTCTTCCGGTTCGCAGAAATTACCGTGGCGATTTCACCAGCGCCTCGGAGGCGGCCACGTAGTCCGCCTGGAACTGCGGGCTTTCGATCCATGCCAGGGCCTTGGCTTCGTCCGCTTCGGTCGACCACTGGCGATACTCGATCAGTGCCGCGAGGATGAAATCGGTGGCGCCTTCTTCGCCTTCCTGTTCAAACACGATTTCGAGCAGCGGGTCTTCCAGGAATGCCGTGCACAGTGCTTGTTGGCTGGTCTTTTCGGCATCGCGCATTTTTATGAACAGCTCGGTCAGGTCCACCGACTCAAAGTCGATACGCTCATCGTTCGGGTCCAGTTCGACCGGAGCACTCGCGCGCTGCACGCGATTTTGTTTGGCCTTGGCTTTCGCGCGTTGGGTTCTTTTGTGCTGCTTGTTCGCCGATGCCATGGGCTTCGATCCTTAGTTCAGGAGCAAGGGGGAGGGTGCTATTGAAGCGCAGGTCGGTGAATTTCCCAAGGATGGATTGCTCGGTTGTCCACGATAGCGGCTTGGCGGGCGAACTGGCTGACAACCGGTAGTCGTATCGGCGGCGGCTTTCACAACCAATTGATCTAAACGATGGGTCTGAGCGGGAAGTCATAAAAGTGTAAGCAGTGCTCTAACCGGTTTTCGGTTTGGGCAGTGATGTTGGGGATAGCACTGGGTGTCACCGTTTTATGGCATCGGCTTCATGGGTGGCATCGCATTCGTTGGACCCGTAACGGGTCCGGGAGTCGTCATCATGAGATCCTTGCGTTTACTCACGCTATCCGGCGTTGCTCTGCTCGGGCTCGCTGGCTTGCCTATTTCCAGTGTTCAGGCGGAGGTTTGTCGTGACCCGATTGACCCGCAGGGCGTGCAGCTGGAACAGCAACAACAGAACGGCGTTAACTTCATGTCCGGTGGTATCGGTCAGGATGAGTCGTGCGCAATCCAGCGGATGGGTGGCTATAACTTGCACATGACTTTTTCCACTGGACCGTCCAATGAGTACGTGCCTGACGTCAAGGTAGCCATTCAGGGGCCGAAAGGTCATGAAGTGTTGTCGCTGGACCAGGCGGGCCCGATTGTTTTGACTCGGTTGCCCGCAGGTAAGTACGTCGTCGTGACGGAGCGTAATGGCCGCGAACTACGTCACACGATTGACCTCAGCGGTGGTGGAGTTCGTACGCTGAACATCCATTGGGCTGATGCAAGCTGACCCTCAGGGATTGCAGGTCAATCAAAAAACGCAGACAACAAAAAACCCGCACGAGGCGGGTTTTTTGTTGGGCTTTCACGTGATGCTGACACCACATGAAAGCTGAATGTGGTGCCCAGAGACGGAATCGAACCGCCGACACGGGGATTTTCAATCCCCTGCTCTACCGACTGAGCTATCTGGGCAACGGGGCGCATTAAACGGGTTTTTCAGGGGGGCGTCAAGCAAGTTTTCAAAAAATATTTAATTATTACCGTCGCTTACGATCCAACCCCCGTTTTTACGGGATTACTCGGCAGGTGGAACGTAGCCTTCGGCCTTGGCGTATTCCTCGCCGGAGAAGTACTTGTCCATCTCGCCCTGAAGATATTTGCGATCTTCGGCGTTCATCATGTTCAGACGTTTTTCGTTGATCAGCAGGGTCTGGTGTTTTTGCCAGTCGGCCCAGGCCTTGGCCGAGACGTGGTCAAAAATGTCCTGACCTTTGGCGCCCGGGAACGGGGCGCGCTCCAGGCCTGGCAATTGTTCTTTGTACTTGCGGCACATGATGGTGCGGGTCATGACGACTCTCCTGCGTTCAATACATCGGCCGCGCGCTTCAGCAGTTTTTTCACCGGGGCGGCAAGGCCCAGGCGCGGCGGGGTGGCGAGGTTATACCAGAGCCAGTCGGCCTCGGCCACGTGATGGCCGGCCTCCTGGACCTGGACCAGCCAGGGTTCGATAGCCAGTTGGAAATGGCTGAAGGTGTGGACCAGGCTTGGCAGTTCAACGTGCCTGCCCAGTTCCAGCGAGTGTTGCGATGCCAGATGCTCCAGATCGCCTAGGTCGTCGAGTTCCGGCAGGCTCCACAAGCCGCCCCACAAGCCCGTGGAAGGGCGGCGGTAAAGCAGAATGGCGCCGTCGCGGTTGGCGAGCATCGGCATCAGCGTGCGCTTCTGTGGCACGGTTTTACGCGGTTTGGGAATCGGGTAGCGGGTCTCCAGGCCGAGCATGTGCGCTTCGCAGCCTTTTTCCAGCGGACACAGCAGGCAACTTGGCTTGCTGCGAGTGCAGAGCGTCGCGCCCAGGTCCATCATCGCCTGGGTGTAGGCGTTGACCCGATCGTAAGGCGTGAAGCGCTCAGCGTTGGCCCACAGCTGCTTGGCAACCTTCGGTTCGCCGGGGTAGCCCTCTTGCGCGGTAAAGCGTGCCAGCACCCGTTTGACGTTGCCGTCGAGGATCGGCGCGCGCAGGCCCATGCTCAGGCTGGCGATGGCGCCAGCGGTGGACAGGCCGATGCCCGGCAAGTCCGTGAGTTTTTCCACATCCCGGGGAAACTCGCCGCCGTACTCGGCAACGACGATCTTCGCGGTTTTTTGCAGGTTGCGGGCGCGGGTGTAGTAACCCAGTCCGGTCCACAGGTGCAGCACTTCATCTTCTGGCGCAGCGGCCAGGGCTTCGACTGTTGGCAACGACGCCATGAACCGGTCGAAGTAGTTCAGTACGGTGCTGACCTGAGTTTGCTGCAGCATGATTTCGGAGACCCACACCCGATACGGGGTGATGCCCTGTTGCCAAGGCAGGTCGTGGCGGCCGTGGCGGTCGTACCAGTCCAGCACTGCGGTTGAGAACTGCTCGGCTTTCATCGCTTGAACAACCCCTTGAGGGCGTTTTTCAGTTCCGGACTGACTTTGTCGCCGAGTTTCTCATCGATTTTTTCGCCGAGCTTGTCGCCTGCCAGTTTGCTTGCCATCTGACCGAGACGCTCATTGTCCAGGCGGCAGGCCTTGGCGCCGAGTTCCAGCGGGCCACGGCAGCGCAATGGCCACTCGATACTGGCATAGCGTTCGTTGACCTGGCAGGCCGGGTCCGGCATGTCGCTCTTGTCACCTTCGACGATGATGCCGATGCGGTAATCCATGCCCAGCACACGCAGGTCGACGTCACCGTTGCCGTTGACGGTCATGCCTGGGATACGGACTTTCAGGTCTGGATTGCTGGCCACGCCATTGCGCAACGTCAGGTTGCCCTTGAGTTCCTGGAAGGGGGTGTCCTTGCCGTGCGGTTCGCCGCTGAGGGTTTTGTGGTTCAGGGTGGCGATGCCTTTGCACAGCTGTTGCTCGAGGTTGGCGTTGAGCAGCACGCCGTTATTGAGCACAAAACTGGCCGTGCCGTTGAGGCTGTCGATCAGTGCTTTCTGGCTGTTGCCGCTGGCGGTCAGGTTGCTGTTGAGCGTGACCAGGCCTTTGACTGGCGGTTTTTTCCCTTGGCTTTCGAGAATGTTCTCCATCGGGACTTTGCTGATCTGCGTTTGCAGGCTCAGCGATGGCACGGGTTGGCGTACATCCAGCGTGCCCTTGGCGGCGAAGTTGCCGTTGTAGAGATCGCCACGCAGGTTTTCCAGGGTCAGCAGGCCGCCCTGGCCATTGGCTTTCAGCACGGCATTCTGGATCGACAGCTTGTCTAGGGTCAGCTGGCCGAAGGTCAGGTCGGCGTCCAGATCCAGTTTGCTCAGGCGTTCCGCCGGAATCAGTTTGTCGCTGCTCCAGGCGCCTTTGGTGGGGGCGTTCGGCAGTGGTGTGCTGCCGGCGCCGGCCAGTGCGTTGGTCTCGGTGCTGCTGACTTCCGACTGACGAGCCACGGCAGCGCTGTTGGCTTCGGCGGATTTTGGCGGCAGGTAGCGATCAGCGTTGAAGGTGTCGCCCTTGAGCTGCACGCGCAACGATTGCTTGGCGAAATCCTCGACGGCGATACGCCCGCTGAAGCTGCTGTCGTCGACTTTCAGGTTGAGATCGTCCAGCACCACGCTGCTCGGGGTGCCGGCCAGACGACTGACCAGTTCGACTTTGCTCAGGCTGCCCTCGGCCATGGCCGGGAGTTTCTGGCCGATGCTGTCGACAAACTTCGCCAGGTCAAATTGGGCAATCGACACACCGCCGCTGATTTGCGGGGTTTTGTTCAGGTCGTTGACTTTCAGTTCACCGAGCGCACGCAACTGGTTGGCAGAGATCTTGATGCCGGTCCATTCGGCGACATTCGCTGCTTTATCCAGCAACAGTTGGCCTTGAGCGGCAAAGGTCACGATCTTGCCTTGCAGCGGTTCGCCGGAGATTTCGCCTGCCAGTTTCATGTCTTCGAACTGGTAGCGCTGGAGGGCGCGTTCGAAACGCAGCTCGCCGTTGAGTTCGGTGCGCACACGCACGTCCGGCTGGTTGCTGGCCAGGAATGCCGTCAGCTTGACCTGAATGTTGGTCGCGTCGTGCACCGGACCGGTGCTCAGCTGGATGCTTTCGGCGCTGAACTGCTTGCCGGTTTGCTCATCGTTGTATTCAACCCGGGCGTTGTTCACGGTCAGGCTGTCGATGTCGAGACGAATTGGTTGGGTCGGTTTTTCCGGGGCCGCGGGTATTTCGGCGACCGGCTCGCTGGTGCTGCCGGTAGCTGGCGCGTCCGCCTTGGCGGCGACAGGCGGGACTTTGCCGATGTCTTCCCAGTTACCGTGACCATTCTTGTCACGGTTGAGGCGCAGGTTCAGGCCCTCGACGCGGACATCGCTCATCTGCACTTCACGGCGCAGCAACGGCAGCACCCGCACGGACAGGCCAAGCATTTGCAGGTCGGCAAACGGCTGGGTCGGGTTGGCCAGGGTCGCGACGCCGGCGTCGTGCAATTCAAGGCCGAGCCAGGGGAACAGGCTCCAGCCGATATCGCCATTGAGCGTCAGCTCGATGTGGGCCTTGTCGCGGGCAATTTGGCGGATCTCGTCTTTGTAGTCGTTGGGATCGAAGAAGTGGGTCAGGGCAAAGCCCAGCGCCACAATGATCAGCAACAACCCGAGAAGCACCAATCCCAGGATTTTGCCGAACGCTTTCATGGGCGAGTCCTTGTAATGAGTCAATGTCGTAATTTAGCCAGGGAGTATAGCGCCCCGAAACCGACGACTGGTCAGTGATCGCCTATAGCAGGTCCAGAGGCAATTTGAGCTTGGCAGCAAGTGCCTGGGCTTCGAGGTGCCCGGCCGGGGCCTGCAAGTGCAATTTGGCCCCCGCGAGCTCGGCCATTTTTTGTGCTTCGCTGACCAGACGCTCAGCCACGCCGCGGCGACGGGTGATTTTTCGCACGCACAAATGGGATAGCTGCCAGATGTCCTGCTGCCGGTGCAGGCGTGCCGCGCCAAGCAGTCGGTCATTGAAGCGTCCAGCGATCAGCGAGCCGTCGCGCAGGCTGTGTTCAATCAGTTGCGCCTGATTGTTGAACGGAGCAAGCAGCCAATGCGGGGCGTCGTGGTAGATCTTCTGCAGATCCTGCTGATCCTGATAGCTGGGTTCGTTCAGCGATTCGACGACGATGGGCATAGGGTTTCCTGTGAAAGGGTTGTCCGGGTATTACCCGTCAACGGGTGAAACGGTTTTTTAGTGCGTGATCGGAACAGATGTCACACAAAAGGTGATATCAGTTTGGTTTTTCTGTCACGGGCAAATGGTAATCTTTGCCCGTTCGTCGGTCCTTCCGCGACCTGTCGTCGCGCCCGAACGGAGCTCTACTCGATAAAACGGTCATGCCGGCGTGCAACAAGGCCGAGAGTTAAGAGTGTCTGGCGAACCATACTAATAATTGGGGGAAACACAAATGAGCACGAGTACCGAGGCGGGCATTATTCCCGCCCAGTCAGCGTTCCTGTCCAAGGAGCGGATCATCGCCAAGCCCGGTTTCAACCGTTGGCTGGTTCCACCGGCCGCGTTGGCCATCCATCTGTGCATCGGCATGGCCTACGGTTTTTCGGTGTTTTGGCTGCCGCTGTCCAAAGCCCTCGGCGTGACTGCGCCGGTGGCCTGCGCACCTGACATGAGCTTCATTGCACAGATTTTCTCGTCCCAGTGTGACTGGCCGATCTCGATGCTCGGCTGGATCTACACCCTGTTTTTCATCTTCCTCGGCTGCTCGGCAGCGATCTGGGGTGGCTGGCTGGAACATGCCGGGCCACGCAAGGCCGGTGTCGTCTCGGCATTGTGCTGGTGCGGCGGTCTGCTGATTTCCGCGCTGGGGGTGTATACCCACCAGATCTGGCTGATGTGGATCGGCTCCGGCGTCATCGGGGGGATTGGCCTGGGGCTGGGTTACATCTCGCCGGTTTCAACCTTGATCAAGTGGTTCCCGGACAAGCGCGGCATGGCGACCGGCATGGCGATCATGGGCTTCGGTGGCGGTGCGATGGTCGGTGCTCCGCTGGCAGCAGCGCTGATGGGCCATTTCGCTTCGCCGGCTGGCGTCGGCGTTTGGCAGAGCTTCCTGGTGATGGCTGCGATCTACTTTGTGTTCATGATCGGCGGCGCGCTGTCGTACCGCGTTCCGCCGACCGGCTGGAAGCCTGAGGGCTGGACCGCACCGGCGAAAAAAACCGCGAACGCGATGATCACTCACCGCCATGTGCACGTTAACGTCGCATGGAAAACTCCGCAGTTCCGTCTGGTGTGGCTGGTGCTGTGCCTGAACGTGTCGGCGGGTATCGGCATCCTCGGCATGGCGTCGCCGCTGTTGCAGGAAGTGTTCGCCGGTAAATTGCTCGGTAACGACCTGACCTTTGGTCAGCTGGACGCCTCGCAGTTGGCGTCGATCGCCGCAATCGCTGCCGGTTTCACTGGCTTGCTGAGTCTGTTCAACATCGGTGGACGGTTTTTCTGGGCGTCGTTCTCCGATTATCTGGGCCGCAAAAACACCTACTTCGTGTTCTTCGCTCTGGGGGTTGCCCTGTACGCGTTGATCCCGAACCTCGGCCACCTGGGCAATATCGCGCTGTTCGTGGCGGCGTTCTGCATCATTCTGTCGATGTACGGCGGTGGTTTTGCGACGGTTCCGGCGTACCTGGCGGACCTGTTCGGTACGCAGATGGTCGGTGCGATCCACGGTCGCCTGCTGACCGCCTGGGCCGCTGCCGGCGTGCTCGGCCCGGTGTTGGTGAACTACCTGCGTGAGTATCAGTTGAGCATCGGCGTCGAGCGCGCGGCTGCGTATGACATCACCCTGTACATCCTTGCCGGCCTGCTGGTGCTGGGTTTCCTCTGCAACCTGCTGGTGCGCCCGGTGGCGGACAAGTACTTCATGACCGATGCCGAGCTGGCCGCCGAGCAGGCGCTGGGCCACGACAAAGGCGCGAACAGCACGACCGTGCTGGAGTGGAAAGCTTCCTCGGGCAGCGTGCCGTTGGCCATTGCTGCATGGCTGGCGGTGGGCATTCCACTGGCGTGGGGCGTTTGGGTGACGTTGCAGAAGACAGCCGTCCTGTTCCACTAACAAACGCAATACCCATGTGGGAGCGAGCTTGCTCGCGATGACGACTTCACATTCAACATTGATGTTGAATGTCAGTCCGCTATCGCGAGCAAGCTCGCTCCCACATGATGTCAACAGCCATGCTTCGCAATGAATTCTGGCTTGTACTGACATGTATAGCCCCGGTGGCATTGGGTTCAGCCCGTCAGGGATATCACCTCGCGTGTTTCTGTTTGGCGTCCGCGCCCCTATAATGGTTGCCTTTTTCGCCCAATGATTTTGCGGAGCTGGTGATGGCCGAACGTAAGGCGTCAGTCGAGCGCGACACTCTGGAAACCCAGATCAAAGCCTCGATCAACCTGGATGGCACCGGAAAGGCCCGATTTGATATCGGTGTTCCCTTCCTTGAGCACATGCTGGACCAGATCGCCCGTCACGGGCTGATCGACCTGGATATCGAGTGCAAGGGTGACCTGCATATCGACGACCACCACACGGTGGAAGACGTCGGTATCACGCTGGGTCAGGCTTTCACCAAAGCCATCGGCGACAAAAAAGGCATCCGTCGTTACGGCCACGCCTATGTGCCGCTCGATGAAGCGCTGTCGCGCGTGGTCATCGACTTCTCTGGCCGCCCTGGCCTGCAGATGCACGTGCCGTATACCCGCGCCACTGTCGGCGGCTTCGATGTCGACCTGTTCCAGGAATTTTTCCAGGGCTTCGTCAACCACGCCAACGTCAGCTTGCACATCGACAATCTGCGTGGGCACAACACCCACCACCAGATCGAAACCGTGTTCAAGGCCTTCGGTCGCGCATTGCGCATGGCCGTCGAGCTCGATGAGCGCATGGCCGGGCAAATGCCTTCGACCAAGGGCGTTCTGTAATGCAGACGGTCGCGGTTATCGATTACGGCATGGGCAACCTGCACTCGGTGGCCAAGGCCCTCGAGCACGTCGGTGCCGGCAAGGTGCTGATCACCAGCGATGCCAACGTGATTCGCGAAGCCGACCGGGTGGTTTTCCCCGGTGTGGGCGCGATTCGCGATTGCATGGCGGAGATCCGTCGCCTGGGCTTCGACTCGCTGGTGCGTGAAGTCAGCCAGGACCGTCCGTTCCTCGGCATCTGCGTGGGCATGCAAGCCTTGCTCGAGCGCAGTGAAGAAAACGACGGCGTCGACTGCATCGGCCTGTTTCCCGGCCAGGTGAAGTTCTTCGGCAAAGGTCTGCATGAAGACGGCGAACACCTGAAAGTCCCGCACATGGGCTGGAACGAAGTGAAGCAGACGGTGGATCACCCGCTGTGGCACAACATTCCGGACCTCGCGCGTTTCTACTTCGTGCACAGCTACTACATCGCCGCCGGCAATCCGCGGCAGGTCGTGGGTAGCGGTCACTACGGCGTCGACTTCGCTGCAGCGCTGGCCGAAGGTTCGCGTTTCGCTGTGCAGTTCCACCCGGAGAAGAGCCATACCCATGGCCTGCAATTGCTGCAGAACTTCGCTGCGTGGGACGGTCGCTGGTAATGGCCGTCAAGAAAAAGCCGCCGATTCTCACGCTCACACCCGAGCAAGAGAACGAGGCCAACGGCAAGATCAAGCGTTTCATGGAAGACCGCTTCGAACTTGACCTTGGTTCGTTCGAGGCGGCTGAAATTCTTGAGCTGTTTACCCGCGAAATTGCTCCGCACTATTACAACAGGGCGATTTTCGATGTGCAGGCGCACCTCAAAGAGAGGTTCGAAAGCATCGAAAGCGACTTGTGGGCGCTCGAGAAAAACTGATTTCCGAGCAACGCTGAAAAATCGAATTTAAAGGTTTGCCAGATGCTGATTATTCCCGCTATCGATCTTAAAGACGGTGCCTGCGTACGTCTGCGCCAGGGCCGCATGGAAGATTCCACAGTGTTCTCCGATGACCCGGTGAGCATGGCTGCCAAGTGGGTGGAGGGCGGTTGCCGTCGTCTGCATCTGGTCGACCTGAACGGTGCCTTTGAAGGCCAGCCAGTCAACGGCGAAGTGGTCACCGCGATCGCCAAGCGCTACCCGAACCTGCCGATTCAGATCGGTGGTGGTATCCGCTCGCTGGAAACCATTGAACACTACGTGAAAGCGGGCGTGAGCTACGTGATTATCGGCACCAAAGCGGTCAAGGATCCGGCCTTCGTCGCCGAAGCCTGCCGCGCCTTCCCGGGCAAAGTTATCGTTGGTCTGGATGCCAAAGACGGCTTTGTTGCCACCGACGGCTGGGCTGAAATCAGCACTGTGCAGGTCATCGACCTGGCGAAGCAGTTTGAAGCCGACGGCGTGTCTGCGATCGTTTATACCGACATCGCCAAAGACGGCATGATGCAGGGCTGCAATGTGTCGTACACCGCAGCACTGGCCGCCGCCACGCGGATTCCGGTGATTGCGTCCGGCGGTATTCACAACCTGGGTGACATCAAGTCGCTGCTCGACGCCAAGGCGCCAGGCATCATCGGCGCCATCACCGGCCGGGCGATTTACGAAGGCACCCTCGACGTCGCTGAAGCGCAAGCTTTCTGCGATTCGTACAAAGGCTGAGGACTTACCATGGCGCTGGCCAAACGCATCATTCCTTGCCTGGACGTGGATAACGGCCGGGTCGTCAAAGGTGTGAAGTTCGAGAACATCCGAGACGCCGGTGATCCGGTGGAAATCGCCCGTCGCTACGACGAACAGGGTGCCGACGAGATTACCTTTCTCGATATCACCGCCAGCGTCGATGGCCGCGATACCACGTTGCATACCGTCGAGCGCATGGCCAGCCAGGTGTTCATCCCGCTGACCGTTGGCGGTGGCGTGCGCACCGTGCAAGACATCCGCAACCTGCTCAATGCCGGTGCCGACAAGGTCTCGATCAACACCGCGGCGGTGTTCAACCCTGAATTCGTCGGCGAAGCAGCGCAGCATTTCGGCTCGCAATGCATCGTTGTCGCCATCGACGCCAAGAAGGTTTCACTGCCGGGCGAAACCCCGCGCTGGGAGATCTTCACCCACGGCGGTCGCAAACCTACCGGGCTGGATGCGGTGGAGTGGGCGAAGAAGATGGAAGGTCTGGGGGCCGGCGAAATCCTGCTGACCAGCATGGACCAGGACGGCATGAAAAACGGTTTCGACCTGGGCGTCACTCGCGCCATCAGCGATGCACTGGGGATTCCGGTGATCGCCTCGGGCGGCGTCGGCAATTTGCAGCACCTGGCTGACGGCATCCTCGAAGGTCATGCCAGCGCAGTGTTGGCGGCGAGTATTTTCCACTTCGGCGAATACACCGTGCCGGAAGCCAAGGCTTATATGGCACAACGCGGTATCTGCGTCCGATAAAGGCCAGTGGACAGCATGGCGGGCTCAGGGCAAGCTTGGGCACGCCATGGATTCCGGTAAACCGTCATGCTCAAACGTCTTCTCCTGGTACTCGCCAGCGCCTCGTTACTCTTGGCTGGCGCTGCACGTGCTGCAGAAAAAACCGGCACCGACCTGGTGTTGCTGACGGAAAACTTCCCGCCGTACAACATGGCGAAGAACGGCAAGAACTTCGCTCAGGAAGACAACATCAATGGCATCGCCGTGGACATCGTCCGCGAGATGTTCAAGCGCGCCGAAATCACCTACAGCCTGACCCTGCGTTTTCCTTGGGAGCGAATCTACAAGCTCGCCCTGGAGAAACCCGGGTATGGCGTGTTCGTCATGGCGCGATTGCCGGACCGCGAGAAACTCTTCAAATGGGTCGGCCCGATTGGTCCGGACGACTGGATCATGCTGGCCAAGGCTGACAGCAAAATTACCCTCGAGTCGCTGGCGCAGGCGCGCAAGTACAAGATCGGCGCCTACAAAGGTGATGCGATTGCCGAAACGTTGGCCAAGCAGGGTCTGAAGCCGATCGTGGTGCTGCGTGATCAGGACAATGCGAAGAAGCTGGTCAATGGCCAGATCGATCTTTGGGCGACGGGAGATCCTGCCGGCCGTTACCTGGCTCGGCAGGATGGTGTGACCGGCCTCAAGACTGTACTGCGTTTCAACAGTGCTCAACTTTATCTGGCACTGAACAAAGACGTGTCGGACGAAATCGTCGCCAAGCTTCAGGCTGCGCTGGATCAGTTGCGCAAGGAAGGCGTGGTGGACGACATCATGGCGCGGTATCTCTGATCGCGTTCAGTGCGTTTCGAGCGGCTGATGTGTGTTCAGCAAGGTAGACCGCCCACGTGAATGCATTGCGTAACAATGCAGTGGTGATGGGTTGTTCTGCGCTATCGACGCCAATGATACACAGCACATGGACACCGGTTTGAGGCCCTATGGTCCGATTGATATAGGGCATGGCGGAGTCAAAGGCTGCACTGTAATGATTGGGTATACGGCAGTCTTTTGCATGGCGTGTAGTTTTGTATCGATAGAAGGGTGAGCTGATAGAGAACCTGTAGTTCCAGGTTGGCAAAATACTTTCCTGGCCAGTGCGCCGTTCCTTGTAGACGTGGCTTCGTATGTTCCAGGGCTCTTCGATTGCAATGTCCACAGGTTGCAACAGGCAGTTTGTTGAGTTGCCGTCAAACCTGCCATTGATAAAACAGTAGTGCAGAAAGTTGGCGGCGTAACTGTAGTTGTAGGTCGCTGCCTCACAGGTGCCGCTGTCTCTGCATTGGGGCTGGCTGGTTTGATCCGCAGGGAGCGCGTACTTGCCGACGATGCTGGTGATCTCGCTGTTGCTGCGATCCAGCATCGGGCTTCCGGAACTACCTTCACCGATTGCGTCGCAGCGATTTCGCAGCGCATCAGGAAACACTCCTTCGTGCCCAGTAAAACTGCCGGCCGGGTGTTCCGAGCAGGCACTCATGCGGAGGCCTTTTTCGGGGAGCCCTGTCGGAGCTCCAATGTTAAGTACGTCACGGCTATCGTTACTTTGGTGGGCAGCAAGTTTGAGTGGTTTGATACCGCGTTTGATCATGGTTGCCAGTGATGCATCAACCTCGATGACCGCCAGATCGGTGCCGACCATGCTGCTCCAGAGTGCGGTGCGTACCGGGAACGTAAGCTGCTGTTCGGGCACGTCATGAAAATAGTTGAAGGTGATGTTCGCTTCGATGGGCACGTTGGTGCGGGCAGTGCCGTATTCGTAGACAACGCAATGGCCGCTGGTAATCAGGTACGCGGGGCCTATCGCTTTGCCTTGGCTGTTTCGGGTATCGAGCAGGGCGGCGTTGCAGGAGGCGCCCGAACGATGGGTCAGGCGTCCGATGCCGCTCCAGAGTGCGTAGCGGTTGTCGATGTTTTGCAGTGCTTTCGAGGCTGATTCGTTGGCGGCGCCTTCTCCCAGGTCCCGCGCTTGCAGGCAGGTGCTGGTGATCAGCAGGCAGTAAAGGGCTAGGTGATTGATGTATTTCATGGCCATTCCTTGGGGATGAAATTCGGAGCGAGCTCTATCCTGGCACGTGCCTGAGTACCTGAAGACATAGATAGTTATTGCATCGCAGAAGGCCGAAGTCCGAGGCTCGGTGGTGCGTTTCAGCGGGTGCGGTAGTTCCCATCGGTGCCATGGGCCGCTGTCGCGCGATTGCCGCGCAGGCCGATCATCGACTTGATATCGATCCACTCAATGCCCTGGGCCTTGAGCTTGGGCAGCTCGCGCTCCAGCACCGCCAGGGTTTGCGGATAAGGGTGGCCGATCATTACCGCCGAGCCTTGTTTGCGGGCCAGGCTGATGGCGGTCTGTAGCTGAGTGAAGATTGCGGCCTCGGTGCGCTCGTCATCGAGAAACACGTCTCGTGAGACGCTGGCCAGACCAATCTTCTGCGCCTCGGCGGCGGCGACTGTCTGGGCGCTGGTGCGGCTGTCGACAAAGAACTTGTGCCGACGTTGCAGTTCGGCCATCAGCCAGGTCATGGCTGGTTGCTGGGCGGTCATGCGGCTGCCCATGTGGTTGTTGATGCCGCTGGTAAAGGGCACGGCTTTGAACGCCGCGTTCAGGCGTTTTTCCAGCTCTTCGATGGGGAGTTCGGGATGCCAGGCGAACGGGCCGGTGGCCGGGTCCATGGGCATGTGCAGTATGACGATCTTGCCGGCGCGGTGGGCCTCGCGGGCAAATTCGGCAGCGTGGGGAGTGTCGGGCATGATTGCCGTGGTCACCGGCCCGGGCAGCGCCAGCACGCGGCGATCGCGGGGCAGGTTTTGCCCGAGGTCATCGATGATCAGGCTCAGGTAGGCCTTGTGGGGCGCCGCCGTCTCGGCAGACGCCGCGTGAGCAGCGCCTGCCAGACAGCACAGCAGACTGAGGATGACCCGCAAGCGCATCTCAGTGGCCGCGTGTGATGCTCAGGCCTTTGAGCAGGCTCAGGGCCTGGGCCAGCTGGTAATCGTCGTCCTGTGGCATCGGTTTGGCTTTGCCGCTGGACTTGGTGGGCTTGTCGGCGCCGCCGTTGCCATTGCCCAGGTGACCTTGCAGATCGGCTTCCTTGAAGTATTCACCGTCCTGCTCGTTGGTGATCTTGGCCTTGCGCACTTCGATGTCCGGAACGATGCCCTGGGCCTGGATCGAGCGCCCGTTCGGCGTGAAGTACAACGCGGTGGTGATCTTCAGCGCACGGTCGTTGTTCAGTGGCAGCACGGTTTGCACCGAACCTTTGCCGAAACTGGTGGTGCCCATGACTACTGCGCGTTTTTGATCTTGCAAGGCGCCGGCGACAATTTCCGACGCCGAGGCGCTACCGCCGTTGATCAGCACAACCATTGGCACCGCTTCGCTTTCGTCCTTGCCGGTGGCAGAGAAGCGCAGTTCGGAGTTGGCGATGCGGCCCTTGGTGTAAACGATCAGGCCTTTGGTGATGAAGTGGTCGACCACTTCGACCGCCGCTTGCAGCACGCCGCCCGGGTTGTTGCGCAGATCAAGCACGATGCCGCTGAGCTTCTTGCCGTTGTCCTTGCGCAACTTGGCCAGGGCCTTGGAGACCTCTTCGCCGGTCTTGACCTGGAACTGGGTGATGCGGATGTAGGCGTAGCCCGAATCCAGCAACTGGCTCTTCACGCTCTTGACCTGGATGGTCGCGCGGGCCAGCGTCACGTCGAACGGCGCACCGCCGTCGCGCACCAGGGTCAGGGTAATCTTCTCGCCGATCTTGCCGCGCATCTTATCCACGGCTTCGGTCATGCTCTGGCCGCGGGTTGGCTGGCCGTTGATCTTGACGATGAAGTCGCCCGCCTGGATGCCGGCCTTGGAGGCTGGCGTGTCATCGATTGGCGAAACGACTTTGATGAAGCCGTCTTCGGCACCGACTTCGATACCCAGGCCGCCGAATTCGCCGCTGGTGCTTTCCTGCAGCTCGGCAAAGTCTTCCGGGCCGAGGTAGGCGGAGTGCGGGTCGAGGTTGCTGAGCATGCCCTTGATGGCATTTTCCAGCAGGGTCTTGTCGTCAACCGGTTCGACATAGGCTGCCTTGATCCGGTCCATGACCTCGGCAAAGGTGCGCAGCTCTTCCAGCGGCAATGGCGCCTTGGTGGTCGCGGCCGGGGCCAACGGGGCCGGTTCAGCGGCAAACGCCAACGGCGCACCGATCACCAGAGCGATCGTCAGGGCCAGCGAATTGAGGCGGGACAAATGCAGCATGTCGAACGAACTCCTAATGTAGGTGACTCAACGCCTATCCTTGCGCGCGGCACCATTGTGCTGGATCACTCGGGTGACCCTGCTGACGAATAGCGAAATACAGCGCAGGTGTGTCCTGGCCACCACTGTTACCGACAGTGGAGATGGACTCACCGGCCTTGACCACGTCACCGGCCGCTTTAAGCAGCGTCTGGTTGTGGCCGTACAAACTCAAAAAACCATTGCCGTGGTCGAGGATCACCAGCAAACCGGCGCCGCGTAACCAGTCGGCGAACACCACGCGACCGCCGTGTACGGCATGCACCTGGCTGCCTGCAGAGGCGCTGATCATCACGCCGTCCCACTTGGTTCGGGCATCGTCACCGCGGGTTTCACCAAAGCGCGCAAGCAATCGACCATCGACAGGCCACGGAAGTTTTCCGCGAGCTGAAGCAAAGGGTCCGCCGAAGGACTCGCCTGCACTTGAAACCAGTGCGCCGGATGTCGATTTGGCGGGCTTGCGTGGGGCATCAGTAGGGGCTTCAGCCCGGGCCTGAGCCTCACGTAAACGCTTTTTTTCGGCTTCCTGCTGGGCGATCAGCGCTTTTTGTCGCGCTTCTTCTGCCTCACGGGCCTGGCGGGCCAGGGTTTCCTCGATGGTTTTGAGTACTTTAGACAGATCGGCCTGATCCTGCTCGCGGGCTTGCAGCTTCTGGTCGCGGGCTTTCACGTCGTCGTTGAGCTTGGCCAGGACTTGCTGACGCTCCTTGCGGACTTTGTCGAGTTCATCGCGCTGACTGTCTAGGCTGCTTTTCTGCACCAGTAACTGGGCTTGTTGCAGGGCGATGTCCTGTTCGACGTTGGCCAGTTGGCGCAAGGTTTCGTTGAAATTCTTCAACTGCTCCAGGCGTGCCTGGCTCAGGTAGTCGTAATAGGTGAGGGTGCGGGCGAATTTTTCCGGGTTCTGCTGGTTGAGCAGCAGCTTCAGGTACTCCTGACGGCCGTTCTGATAGGCCGCGCGGGCCTGAATGGCGATCAGTCGTTGCTGTTCAATGCGCGCGCTCTGGAGTTTTTTTTTCTCGCCATCGAGTCGCTGTATCTCGGATTCGCTTTTCTTCAGCTCTTTTTGCAGGGCATCGACCTGCTTCTCGAGCTTGCCCATCTCGGTCTCGGTGCCTTTGAGGTCCTTTTGTACGCCGGACTTTTCTTCCTGCAATTTGCCCAGCAGCTTTTTCAGCTCGGCAATATCCTGACGCGTAGCGTCCAACTGTTGTTGGGTTTGCGCGCGTTCATCGGCAAACGCCGGATGGAGCAGGCAGGTCAGGGCAAGGGCAATCAGGGCGCGAAGCATAGAGGCGGGCGACACCAGGGGAAAAAAGACAGCCTAGTATGCCCGGCCAAGACTGTAAAAAAAACGTCCAATTCGGGCTGTGTGATAACTGGAGCAGAGGGCGAGGATTTGAAGGCAGGTTTTGTTTCCTGAAAACACGACAAACCACTGTGGGAGCGAGCTTGCTCGCGATGGCGTCTAAACATTCAACATCGATGTTGGCTGTCAGATTGCTATCGCGAGCAAGCTCGCTCCCACAGGGTGTAGCAGCGTTTGAACGACTTGATTACACGAGAATCGACGTACCCGTCATCTCCGCAGGCTTCGCAAGGCCCAGCAGCTTGAGCATGGTCGGTGCAACGTCTGCCAGTACGCCGCCTTCGCGAACCTTGAGGTCGCGTTTGCCGACGTAGATGAACGGTACCGGTTCAGTGGTGTGAGCGGTGTGCGCCTGGCCGGTAGTTTCGTCGGACATTTGCTCGACGTTGCCGTGGTCGGCGGTGATCAGTGCTTCGCCGCCGACTTTTTCCAGGGCATCGACGATGCGGCCGACGCACAGGTCCAGGCACTCGACGGCTTTCACTGCGGCATCGAACACGCCACTGTGACCGACCATGTCGCCGTTGGCATAGTTGACCACGATCACGTCATAGCGCTGGTTTTCGATCGCGTCGACAATCCTGTCGGTGACTTCCGGCGCGCTCATTTCTGGCTGCAAGTCATAGGTTGCGACTTTCGGCGACGGGATCAGGATGCGTTCTTCGCCCGGGAACGGTTCTTCGCGACCACCGGAGAAGAAGAAGGTCACGTGAGCGTATTTTTCGGTTTCGGCGATGCGCAGCTGGGTTTTGCCGTTTTTCGCCAAATAGTCGCCCAGTACGTTTTCCAGGCTGCCCGGAGCAAAGGCCGACGGTGCCGGAATGCTGCCTGCGTATTGGGTCAGCATGACAAACCCGGCCAGTTTCGGCTGGCGAGCGCGTTCGAAGTCCTTGAAATCGTCTTCGACGAATACCCGGGTCAGCTCGCGGGCGCGGTCGGCGCGGAAGTTCATGAACACCACGGCGTCGCCGTCTTCGACCTTGACCGGCTCACCGATGGTGGTGGCTTTGACGAATTCATCGCTCTCGCCACGTTCGTATGCCGCCTGCAGGCCTTGCTGGGCGGTGGCGGCATTGAATTCGCCGTTACCGTCAACGATCAGGTTGTAGGCCTGGGACACGCGATCCCAGCGGTTGTCGCGGTCCATGGCGAAGTAACGGCCAATGATGCTGGCGATTCGGCCTTTGCCCAGCGTCTTGAAGGCTTCATCCAACAGTTCGATCGACGACTGTGCGCTTTTTGGCGGCGTGTCGCGGCCATCAAGGAAGGCGTGCAGGTAGATCTTCTCGGCGCCGCGCTTGAAGGCCAGTTCGGCCATGGCGATCAGGTGATCCTGGTGGCTGTGTACGCCGCCTTCGGACAGCAGGCCCATGAAGTGCACGGCTTTGCCGGCAGCAACGGCTTTATCCACGGCGGCGCAGATGGTCGGGTTTTCGAAGAATTCACCATCGCGGATCGCTTTGGTCACGCGGGTGAAGTCCTGATACACCACGCGGCCTGCGCCGAGGTTCATGTGGCCGACTTCCGAGTTGCCCATCTGCCCGTCCGGCAGGCCGACGTCCATGCCCGAGCCCGAGATCAGGCCGTTCGGTACGGTGGCGTACAAACGGTCGAGGACCGGCTTTTTGGCCGCGAACACGGCGTTGGATTCCTGGCTTTCACTGTGACCGAAGCCGTCGAGAATAATCAGGACCAAAGGTTTAGGCGTGGTAGTCATGGATTCCACTCTGGCTTAAGTTAAAGGGGCGATGGAAAAAGGGAGTGGCAGTTTAAAGCGAAGTTCCGACCGCGTCACCGCCGGACGGGGTTTGGCCCACCATAGTGGCTGTGTATACTGGCCGACATTTTAACGCCCTGGAACCTCCTTGATGGTTGCTCACCTGATTGAATTTGCCACTAACCACTATCTGCTCGTCGGTATCTTCGTCGTACTGCTGGCGTTGTTGATCGCCCGCGAGATGAGCCGTGGCGGCCGCAGCCTCAGCACTGCCGAGCTGACAGCGCTGGTCAACAAGGACCAGGGCGTCGTTGTCGATATCCGTACCACCAAGGATTTCGCCGCCGGTCACATTGTTGGCGCGCTGAACATTCCGCAGGACAAACTGACCGCGCGCGTTGGCGAACTGGAAAAGCACAAGGCCAAGACCATCATTTTGGTCGACGCCCTGGGCCAGCATTCCGGTACTCACGCTCGCGAGCTGTTGAAGTCCGGTTTTACCGCAGCCAAGCTGTCCGGCGGGATCTCCAGCTGGAAAGCCGACAATCTGCCGCTGGTGAAGTGATATGAAAAACGTCGTCGTCTATTCCAGCGATTACTGCCCCTACTGCTCGCGAGCCAAGTACCTGCTCGAGAACAAGGGCGTAGCCTTCGAAGAGATCAAGGTCGATGGCAAGCCGCAGGTGCGTGCCGAGATGGCCCAGAAAGCCGGACGTACGTCCGTGCCGCAGATCTGGATCGGCAGCACCCACGTTGGTGGTTGTGATGATTTGTTTGCCCTGGACCGCGCCGGCAAGCTCGACGCGCTGCTCACGGCCTGACTGACCCCTTAAGATCAGCAAACCCTACAAGACCCCAAGATCAGAAAGGATCTGAGATGACTGACCAACAGAACACTACTGCGAACGAAGAAGAAACTGCACCGCAATTCTCCTTGCAGCGCATTTATGTGCGTGACCTGTCCTTCGAAGCCCCGAAAAGCCCGGCGATCTTCCGCCAGCAGTGGGAGCCGAGCGTTGGTCTGGACCTGAACACCCGTCAGAAAACGCTGGAAGCCGACTTCCACGAAGTTGTGTTGACCCTGTCCGTTACCGTGAAAAACGGTGATGAAGTGGCGTTCATCGCTGAAGTTCAGCAGGCCGGTATCTTCCTGATCAAGAACCTCGACGAAGCTTCGATGAGCCACACCCTCGGTGCTTTCTGCCCGAACATCCTGTTCCCGTACGCTCGCGAAGCCCTGGACAGCCTGGTGACCCGTGGTTCGTTCCCGGCCCTGATGCTGGCTCCGGTGAACTTCGACGCTCTGTACGCGCAAGAACTGCAACGCATGCAGCAAGACGGCGCACAGACCGTTCAGTAAGCGTTCCTGAGCGTCGAAGCAAGTCCAATGTGGGAGCGGGCTTGCTCGCGAAAGCGGTGTATCAGTCAACATCAATGTTGAAACTGATGTCCCCTTCGCGAGCAAGCCCGCTCCCACATTTGTTATGCGGTGCTATTTAAAACCGTTTTGACGCCATGCTTCGTATACAGCCACCGCCACGGTGTTGGACAGGTTCAGGCTGCGGCAGCCCTCTCGCATCGGCAGGCGCAGGCGCTGTTCGGCGGGCAGGGCGTCCAGCACCTCGGCGGGCAAACCACGGCTTTCCGGTCCGAACAGGAAAGCATCACCCTCGGCGAAGCTGGCGTCGTGGAACGGCCGGGAGCCCTTGGTGGTGAAGGCGAACAAGCGCGGATGGCCAAGGCTTTCCAGACAGCTGGCAAGGTCGGCATGGCGCTGCAAGGTGGCATACTCGTGGTAATCGAGGCCCGCCCGGCGCAGGCGCTTGTCGTCCATCTCGAAGCCCAGCGGTTCGATCAAATGCAGGTGGCAGCCACTGTTGGCGCACAGCCTGATAACGTTGCCGGTATTCGGCGGAATTTCTGGTTGAAAAAGGATGACGTGAAACATGCACGGCTCCGAAGGTAAAGATGGGCAGCATTCTACGCCTGAAGTGGACCTGCGGCCGAAGCTATTCCCTAGGGTGATGGCCTCATTG
The DNA here is from genome assembly GCF_056397005.1 of Pseudomonas sp. 05N431. Classification (NCBI taxonomy): domain Bacteria; kingdom Pseudomonadati; phylum Pseudomonadota; class Gammaproteobacteria; order Pseudomonadales; family Pseudomonadaceae; genus Pseudomonas; species Pseudomonas sp. 05N431. The sequence goes on along the minus strand of NZ_JBFTMN010000007.1, from coordinate 76,399 downwards.
GCAATCGTCGGTGTAATGGTCGGGATGATGATCGGTCGCCTGACCGAGCCGGACCCTACAGTATTGCAACAGGTTGAGGTCGAACCGGATGGCTTGGTGGTGTGGTTCAACAATGAACCGAAGACCCACGGCGAGTTCATCGACGGCAGCGTCGCGTTGCTGTTCGAGGCTGAAGGCAAGGCGCAGAACGGCCAGCTGAAGCTCAACGACAAGGATGTGAACTGGCGGGTGCGATTGAGTGATAAGGGCTTGTTGCTGACGCTGGTGGCGGCCCGCCCCCTGAAGGGTGAGTGGGCCGGCAGCGAGGTCAATGACCGCTGGCGGTTGGAGATCCATCTCCAGGAGCAATAAAAGAGGGAATCCCCGGCCTGCCTGTACCAAGGTTCCCCAAAACGGGAGGGGGTTCGTCGCGGTCTGCGTGATGAACCCCGGATGTAAAGAGGGGAATCCCCGGCCTGCCTGTACCAAGGCCCCCGAAACTGGGTAGTGAATCGAATCACTGATTGGACTATTGCAGGGGGCGTGCCAGGTTTAGAGATGTTGCAGAAAACAGCTTGCAGGCAGCGCTCAAAGCCCCGTTATTCGGGGCTTCTGCGTTTTTGTTGAGTGGTTTTTCGTATGGGCAGAGGCGGGATTTTGCTTGCCGTGAAGTGCGCGATTGCGGTTCACGGTGCATTGAGGCGGTGCACACAGGCCCTAAATGCATCGCGAGCAAGCTCGCTCCCACAGTGGACTTCAGTGTTCCATCATTGTGTGAACACCATTGAACCCTGTGGGAGCGAGCTTGCTCGCGATTGGATCTGGAGATCAGCGAAGATCTAAAGGCTGCTTAACCCTCATCCCCTTCGTCATCATCCCCGCTATCGACCTTCATCCCCAGTTCCTTGATCTTGCGGGTCAAGGTGTTGCGGCCCCAGCCGAGTAATACGGCGGCGTCGCGGCGGCGGCCGGCGGTGTGTTTGAGGGCGGTTTCGATCATGATCCGCTCGAAGCTCGGCACGGCGCTGTCGAGCAGGCTCGATTGACCACGTGCCAACGCCTGATCGGCCCACTGACGCAGTGCTTGCTCCCAGTTGGTTACCGGTGCCGAATCCTGCGGCAGGCTCAACAACTCGGGCGGCAGGTCACTGATGTGCACTTCGCGACCCGACGCCATCACCGTGATCCAGCGGCAGGTGTTTTCCAGCTGCCGTACGTTGCCTGGCCACGGCAGGTTCTTCAGGTATTCCTCGGTTTCGCTTTTCAGCAGCTTCGGTTCCACCGCCAGTTCTTGTGCAGCGCGGGCGAGGAAATGCTTGGCCAGGGTCGGAATGTCTTCGCGACGGTCCGACAGGCGCGGAATGTGGATACGGATCACGTTCAGGCGGTGGAACAGGTCTTCACGGAATTTCCCGGCGTGCACCAGGGTTTCCAGATTCTGGTGAGTCGCGGCAATGATGCGCACATCGACCTTGACCGGCACATGACCGCCGACGCGATAGAACTCGCCATCGGCCAGTACCCGCAGCAAGCGCGTCTGGGTGTCGGCCGGCATGTCGCCGATTTCATCGAGGAACAGCGTGCCGCCATCCGCTTGCTCAAACCGTCCGCGCCGCAGGTTGGCCGCGCCGGTGAACGCGCCTTTTTCGTGACCAAACAGCTCGGATTCCATCAAATCCTTGGGGATCGCCGCCATGTTCAGTGCGATAAACGGCGAGGCCGCGCGCGGGCTGTGGCGGTGCAGGGCGTGGGCCACCAGTTCTTTACCGGTACCCGATTCACCGTTGATCAGCACAGTGATGTTGGAGTGGCTCAAGCGCCCGATGGCGCGAAACACTTCCTGCATCGCCGGCGCTTCACCGATGATTTCCGGAGTGCGAGTCAGGATTGGCGCCACTTCCAGGCCTTGCTGTTCCTGGGCGTGCTGGTTGGCGCGCTTGACCAGCGACACCGCTTCATCGACGTCGAACGGCTTGGGCAGGTACTCGAACGCACCGCCCTGATAGGACGCGACAGCGCTGTCCAGGTCGGAGTGCGCGGTCATGATGATCACGGGCAGCCTTGGGTGTTGCTCGCGAATCCGTGCCAGCAGGTCCAGGCCGCTGGTGCCGGGCATGCGGATGTCGGAGATGATCACGTCCGGTTGTTGGCGCGCCAGGCGGCTCATCACGCCATCGGCGCTGTCGAAGCTTTGCGTGGTCATGCCTTCCTGTTGCAAGGCTTTTTCCAGGACCCAACGGATAGAACGGTCGTCATCGACGATCCACACGGTTTCACTACGGCTCATGTCGATGTGGCTCCTTGTTCCAGTGGCAGAAAGATCGAGAACGTGGTGTGGCCTGGATGGCTGTCACATTCGATCAGGCCCTGGTGCTGGCTGATGATGTTCTGGGTAATGGCCAGGCCGAGCCCGGTACCGTCCGGGCGGCCGCTGACCATGGGAAAGAAGATGGTTTCCTGCAGGTCTGCCGGAATCCCCGGGCCGTTGTCGATGATTTCGAGCTTGGTCACCAGGCGATGGCGCACGTGGCCAATGGTGAATTGGCGCATGGCGCGCGAACGCAGGGTGATGCGGCCCAGGCGCAACTCGTTCTGGGTGCTGATGGCCTGCATCGCATTGCGCACGATATTCAGCACGGCCTGAATCATTTGCTCGCGGTCGATCAACACGTCCGGAATGCTCGGGTCGTAGTCGCGCACCAAAGTGATGCAACCTTGGCTTTCGGCTTCCACCAGATGACAGACGCGCTCCAGCACTTCGTGGACGTTGCACAGGGCAAGCGACGGCAGTTTGTTCGAGCCGAGCATGCGATCGACCAGATTACGCAGGCGATCCGCTTCCTCGATGATGACGTTGGTGTAGTCCTTGAGGCTTTCTTCCGGCAGCTCGCGGGCCAGCAACTGAGCGGCGCCGCGAATCCCGCCGAGCGGGTTCTTGATCTCGTGAGCGAGGCCGCGCACCAGCATCTTGCTGGTTTCCTGTTTGGAGAGCTGGGCTTCTTCTTTGGTGATGCGCAACAAGCGATCCCGCGGATGGACTTCGAGCAGCAGCAGCGTGTCGCCGTTGCTCAGGATCGGTGTCACCGCATAGTCGACGGTCAGGGTCTGGCCGGTCAGCGCAGTGAGCATCGCTTCGCGCTTGGTAAACGGGTGCGCTTGTTCGACCGCCTGGCGCAAGGAATTCAGGGCCTCGGTCGACTCGGTGAACAGCTCGCTGATGAACTGCCCATGGCTGCGCTGGCCGCTGATGGCCAGGAGCATTTCCGCCGCGGGGTTCATGTACTCAAGGCGCAGTTCGGCGTTGAGCAGAATGGTGGCGGTCGTCAGGTTGTCGAGTAGCAAGCGGTGCAGTGCGTCGCTGATGGTCATTAGGACCTCTTTTGGAGCGTGGCGGCTCAGACGGGTCTGAATCGCGCGCGTGAACTGGGCGCTGATACGAGGAAAATGCAAAAACCAAACCAAGGCTCCGAAAAGAAGCGCTCAGGCCCTGAAACAGGCGTTTGACGCTCGTTTGCGCGGCGTTCTGCCAGCGCTCGCGGGTACTTTCGAACCAAAATGGGTTGGAATATGGGTGTGGTGCAGTACAATGCACCAATATAGTGCGCAAACCTGAACGGTGTTCAGAAGAAAGAAAAAATCCCGACTTTTTCTTCTTCAGGCTTATCCGCGAGCGGACATTCCGGGCGTTGGCCGTAATCGGTCAGGGTGCAGGGCTTGATCTGGCGCTTCTGCGCCAGAGAGATGCGCAGCATATGGAAGGGTTGATTAGCCGTGCGTTCGACAATCCGTCCGTGTTCGTCGAGGATTTCCACCGCCAGTTGATGGGTGCCGCGATCGATATTGCTCAAGGCGAACACCGGGCTAGGGCCGGGATCGGCAGTCGGTTGGCCGTCCAGTAACAACCGATAGCGATGGCCGCGTTGCAAAGTGGGTTCGTTGGTGACACTGACGATCACTTCCCCCGCGCTGCTGCGCACCGAAGCGTCCGGTTCCGGTACGAGTACGCGAAGCATGTCGTAGTGAAACAGTGGTTTTTCCTCAGGCTTTTTGGGGGCTGCTTGCCGTGCTGCATTGCCGGGGTTGGCCGACATGCGATTACCCGGCGCCAGTGTGACTCGCTTGGCGTTTCCAGGGTGGGGCTGATCGGTGAAGACCCGATTGCCCTGGGCGTCGACGTAGGTGTAGACCTCGGCCTGCACCGGCAGGGCGGTCAGCCACAGGCACATGGCGAGTGTCCAGCACCTCACGGGAGGTGTACCCGCTGCACGGTGAAGGTGAGGGTCGGGCTTTGCTGCACCAGGCTTTCTCCGGCGAGCACCTGCACCGCGAGACTGTGTTCGCCGCGATCGATGTTCACCAGTTGCAAGCGCGGCACATTGCTCGGCTGGCCATACGGTTGACCGTCCAGCAGCAATCGAAACAGATGCGACCCTTGCAGGCGTGGCTGAATCTGCACGCCGACGGTGAAGGTGCCGTTATTGGCGCGCAAGGCTTCATCGCTGGGCAGGCCGGTCAGTTCCAGTACTGAATACATGGTGTTTTTGTCTGCGTGCGCGGCCGGTTGTTCGGGCGCTATCGGTGCCTGGCGTTCGATGCTGTTGAGTGGTGGCAGCTCGACGGCCTGGCTCTTCACGCCATCGGGCGGTTGATTGCTGTAGGCGGTATTGCCGCTGGCGTCGGTGTAGCGGTAGATCTGCGCGATAGCGGGCTGGGCAATCAGCAACAGGATGAACAGAAAAACACGACCCATAAAAACCGACCAATAAACGAAAGCGTTGGGTTGCAGCATAGGTCAGGGTTACGTGCTGGCCCACGTCACTTACACCCTGACACGAAAGATCAATAAATCTCGCCAGCTCCTACGGATGGACGCCGCACAATTCTGCAGTGGCGCGTACCAGCGCAAGCTCGCGCAGCGGCACTTGGGTCGCGGCCTTATTGGCTGTGGCCAGCCATGACGGGCAGTGTGGATCATTGCGATACGGGGTGAAGTCGGCCAATTGTTGCAGTAGGCGTGTTTGCAGCAGGTCGAGTTGCGGGCGGATCAAGCCAACGAGGTCGGGGCGAGGGTCGTTGGGCGCTTTGCCTTGTGCGTGCCAGTCGGATAAATGCGCGTACTGCACTAACTTGTTGGCTTCGATCTGCGCTGAGAAGAACTGCTCTACGGCTTCATTGCTCAATTTATAGTAGGGCGCTTCGGCGATAGCGTCGGCAATGACTTCACGTTCACGCTGACGATCCTCGACAGGTTTGCCGCTGTCCCACTTGCTCAGCGCGACCTTGTCAGCAATCACCAGTCTCTCCTGAATGGTGCTGAGCAGCGGGGCGAGGGCTGCGGGTGCCGGGGTTGGAGCTGGAGCATGAGTGGCGGCGGTGGCAGCGCAGGCTGAGTTGGCGAGCAGGGCGGTGAACAGTGCGAGGCTCAAGCGTAGGTACATGGGATGTCTCTTCTTCATTCCGTGGAAAGGCATGATGCCTATAACAGTAGGCCTGATAATAAGTGTTCGCCCACAAAAAAGGCCTCCCGAAGGAGGCCTCTTTTTTGTTACGCCGCTTGCGCGAGCGTTACTGGATCAGCAGCTGTAGTACAGCTCGTATTCCAGTGGGTGTACGAAGGTACGTACTTTGATTTCTTCTTCGCTTTTCAGGGCGATGTAAGCGTCAATGAAGTCGTCGCTGAAAACGCCGCCTTTGGTCAGGAACGCACGACCTTTGTCCAGCTCTTCCAGGGCTTCTTTCAGGCTGCCGCAAACTTGCGGGATCTCTTTCGCCTCTTCAGGCGGCAGGTCGTACAGGTTTTTGTCAGCCGCATCGCCTGGGTGGATCTTGTTCTGGATGCCGTCCAGGCCAGCCATCAACAGTGCAGCGAAGCCCAGGTACGGGTTGGCTGCCGGATCCGGGAAGCGAGCTTCGATACGGCGAGCGCGAGGGCTCGACACGTAAGGAATACGGATCGAAGCGGAACGGTTGCGAGCCGAGTAGGCCAGCATCACTGGAGCTTCGAAACCTGGGACCAGACGCTTGTAGGAGTTGGTCGACGGGTTGGTGAAGCCGTTCAGGGCCTTACCGTGCTTGATGATGCCGCCGATGAAGTACAGGGCGGTATCGGACAGGCCGGCATAACCTTCGCCAGCGAAGGTGTTCTTGCCATCTTTGGCGATGGACAGGTGAACGTGCATACCCGAACCGTTGTCGCCGTACAGCGGCTTAGGCATGAAGGTCGCGGTGCGGCCGTATGCATCGGCAACGTTGTGTACGCAGTACTTCAGGGTCTGAACTTCGTCAGCCTTGGCGACCAGGGTGTTGAACTTCACACCGATTTCGTTCTGGCCGGCAGTCGCCACTTCGTGGTGGTGAACTTCGATGACCAGGCCCATTTCTTCCATGGCGTTGCACATGGAGGTACGGATTTCGTGGTCGTGGTCGAACGGCGGAACCGGGAAATAGCCGCCTTTGACGCCTGGACGGTGGCCTTTGTTGCCGCCTTCCACGTCCTGGTCGGACATCCACGAACCTTGTTCGGAGTAGATCTTGAACATCGAGCCGGAGATGTCGGACTTGAACTTCACTTCGTCGAAGATGAAGAACTCAGGCTCTGGACCGACGAAAACGGTGTCGCCGATACCGGTGGACTTCAGGTATTCCTCGGCGCGCTTGGCGATGGCACGTGGGTCACGGTCATAGCCTTGCATGGTCGAAGGCTCGATCACGTCGCAAACCAGGATCAGGGTCGGCTCTTCGGTGAACGGGTCCAGAACGGCAGTGGTGTCGTCCGGCATCAGGATCATGTCGGAAGCTTCGATGCCTTTCCAGCCAGCGATGGAGGAACCGTCGAACATTTTGCCTTCTTCGAAGAAAGCTTCATCCAGCGCATCGCGAGCCGGCATGGTCACGTGGTGCTGAGTGCCTTTTGTGTCCGTGAAGCGCAGATCAATCCACTTGACGTCATGATCTTTGATGAGTTGAACCGACTTCGACATAGTGTCCTCCGGGTGGCTTCGGGCTTAGTAATGGATGCCCTTAGAATGTGGGTGATGCCGGCGCGAATACTCTGCCTTGGCAACCTGCCTCACAAGGGAGCAAATTGCATGCCAGTGCCCCGACTTGGATTTATTGCCCCAATATCACGCTTATAAAGGTGCAAAGCGCTTTAAAACGGAAAATCTCGCCCTTTAATGTAGCGCTCAATTTCATAAATGACCTGTTTTGGTGCATTGAAAACCTTCTGCACATTAACTGGTTAAACCTTGAGCAATTTCCGCTATAATCCGCGCCCCCCTTTTTCGGCTGGCCCTGCGCGCGCTGTTTTCATGAAACTAATCGTAAAAGTCTTCCCCGAGATCACCATCAAGAGCCGCCCGGTACGGACGCGTTTCATCCGTCAATTGGCCAAGAACATCCGTGCCGTGCTCCGCGATCTGGATCCGGCCGTGGTGGTGAACGGCGTGTGGGACAACCTCGAGCTGGAAACACGCGTCAGTGACCCCAAGGCCCTGAAGGACATGACCGAGCGCCTGAGCTGCATGCCGGGCATCGCGCATTTCCTGCAGGTCGACGAGTACCCGTTGGGCGACTTCGACGACATCGTCGCCAAGTGCAAGCAGCACTACGGTGAGTCGCTGGCCGGGAAGATCTTTTCGGTGCGCTGCAAGCGTGCCGGCAAGCACGAATTCAGCTCGATGGACGTCGAGAAATACGTCGGCAGTCAGCTGCGTCGTCAGTGCGGCGCCGCCGGGATTTCGCTTAAAGAGCCTGAAATCGAAGTTCGCATCGAAATTCGCGACAAACGGTTGTTTGTGATTCACAGCCAGCACAACAGCATCGGCGGCTACCCGCTCGGCGCGCTGGAACAGACCCTGGTGCTGATGTCCGGCGGTTTCGATTCCACCGTCGCGGCTTACCAGATCATGCGTCGCGGGCTGATGGCCCACTTCTGCTTCTTCAATCTCGGCGGGCGTGCCCACGAATTGGGCGTAATGGAAGTCGCGCATTTCATCTGGAAGAAGTACGGCAGCTCCCAGCGCGTGTTATTTGTCAGTGTGCCGTTCGAGGAAGTGCTGGGAGAAATTCTCGGCAAAGTCGATAACAGTCATATGGGCGTAGTATTGAAGCGTATGATGTTGCGCGCTGCGTCCCGGATCGCTGATCGGCTGGACATCGAGGCACTGGTCACTGGCGAAGCGATTTCCCAGGTTTCCAGCCAGACGCTGCCAAACCTGTCCGTGATCGACTGCGTGACCGACAAGCTGGTGTTGCGCCCGCTGATCGCCAGTCACAAGCAGGACATCATCGACCTGGCCAACGAGATCGGCACCGCCGATTTCGCCAAGCACATGCCGGAGTACTGCGGGGTCATTTCGGTGAACCCCAAGACCCACGCCAAGCGCCCGCGCGTGGAGCATGAAGAGAAAGAATTCGATATGGCAGTGCTCGAGCGTGCGCTCGAGAACGCCAAACTGGTGCCGATCGATCGGGTAATCGACGAATTGGGCCAGGATGTGCAGGTTGAAGAAGTCAGTGAGGCGCTGGCCGGTCAGATCATCATCGACATCCGTCACCCGGATGCCGCCGAAGACGACCCGCTGGAGCTTGCTGGCATCGAGGTACAAGCGATGCCGTTTTATGCTCTGAACGCTCGTTTTAAGGAACTGGACCCTACTCGCCAGTACCTGCTCTATTGCGACAAAGGCGTGATGAGTCGCCTGCATGCCCACCATTTGCTCAGTGAGGGGCATGCCAATGTGCGCGTTTATCGACCGAGCTAAGAGCCCGGGGCTGTTTGCCTGTGGCCTGCGTCACCGGCCCCCCGACTCTGCCGTCAAGCTGTAACGGCAAGGCCTGACTCTACTGTAAATCGCTGCCAAGACTTGTCAGCACACCGAATCCTCTGATCGAGATACACAAGTGATCGAAAATCTACGTAACATCGCCATCATTGCTCACGTTGACCATGGTAAAACCACCCTGGTAGACAAACTCTTGCGTCAATCCGGCACTCTGGAGCGCAACGAGCTCAACGACGAGCGCGTGATGGACTCCAACGACCAGGAGAAAGAGCGCGGTATTACCATTCTGGCGAAAAACACCGCCATCAACTGGAACGGCTACCACATCAACATCGTGGACACCCCGGGCCACGCCGACTTCGGCGGCGAAGTTGAACGCGTAATGTCGATGGTTGACTCCGTTCTGCTGCTGGTTGACGCTCAAGACGGCCCTATGCCGCAAACCCGTTTCGTGACCAAGAAGGCTTTCGAAGCCGGCCTGCGTCCGATCGTGTGCATCAACAAGGTTGACCGTCCAGGCGCGCGTCCGGACTGGGTTCTGGACCAGATTTTCGACCTGTTCGACAACCTGGGCGCCACCGAAGAACAGCTGGACTTCAAAGTCGTCTACGCCTCGGCCCTGAACGGTATTGCCGGTCTGGACCACGCCGACATGGCTGAAGACATGACCCCGCTGTACCAGTCGATCGTCGACAACGTACCTGCGCCGAAAGTCGACCGTGACGGTCCGTTCCAGATGCAGATCTCCGCACTGGACTACAACAGCTTCCTGGGTGTTATCGGCGTTGGCCGTATCGCTCGTGGTCGCGTCAAGCCGAACACCCCGGTTGTCGCTATCAGCGCCGACGGCAAGAAGCGTAACGGTCGTATCCTGAAGCTGATGGGTCACCACGGTCTGCACCGTATCGACGTTGAAGAAGCTGCCGCAGGCGACATCGTGTGCATCAGCGGTATGGACGAGCTGTTCATCTCCGACACCCTGTGCCAGCTGGACACCCCGGAGGCTATGAAGCCTCTGACCGTTGACGAGCCAACCGTTTCCATGACCTTCCAGGTCAACGACTCGCCTTTCTGCGGTAAAGAAGGCAAGTTCGTGACTTCCCGTAACATCAAGGAACGTCTGGACAAAGAGCTGCTGTACAACGTTGCACTGCGCGTTGAAGAAGGCGACTCGGCTGACAAGTTCAAGGTTTCCGGCCGTGGTGAGCTGCACCTCTCGGTACTGATCGAAACCATGCGTCGCGAAGGCTTCGAAATGGGCGTTGGTCGTCCGGAAGTGATCATCCGTCAAGTTGACGGCGTGAAGCAGGAACCGTTCGAAAACGTAACCATCGACACCCCTGAAGAATCCCAGGGCAAGGTCATGGAAGAGATGGGCCTGCGTAAAGGCGACCTGACCAACATGGTGCCGGATGGCAAAGGCCGTGTTCGTCTGGAATACAACATCCCTGCTCGCGGTCTGATCGGTTTCCGTAACCAGTTCCTGACCCTGACCAACGGTGCTGGCATCCTGACCTCGATCTTCGATCGCTACGACACCATGAAGTCCGGCGACATGTCCGGCCGTCAGAACGGTGTTCTGGTATCGGTAGAAACCGGCAAGGCACTGACCTACTCCCTGGAAACCCTGCAGGCGCGTGGCAAGCTGTTCGTTGAACACGGTCAAGAGATCTACAACGGTCAGATCGTTGGTCTGAACAGCCGTGACAACGACATGGGCGTCAACCCAACCAAAGGCAAGAAGCTCGACAACATGCGTGCTTCGGGTAAAGACGAAACCATCGCCCTGGTTCCACCTGTTCGCTTCACCCTGGAACAGGCCCTGGAATTCATCCAGGACGATGAATTGTGCGAAGTGACACCTAAGTCGATCCGCCTGCGTAAGAAGATCCTGGACGAAGGCGAGCGTACCCGCGCTGCCAAGAAAGCCAAGAACTGAGTTAACTCAGGCTGAATGAAAACGCCCCCGGTCGAAAGGCCGGGGGCGTTTTTGTTTGTCTGGGGTTTGTGCGGTGTTTGTCCCGGCCTCATCGCGAGCAAGCTCGCTCCCACAGTGATTTGTGGCGTACACAGAATTCGTGCTCAGCACCGAACTCTGTGGGAGCGAGCTTGCTCGCGATGGGGCCCTGTCAGATAGCGAGATGCTTGATCAGAACTTGTCGAGGGTCCGCGGATTGCTCTCGCGCACGACTTCTTTCGGCTTGTACGCGCAATACCCAGGCCGTGGGCCGATTTTCGGGTGGTTGCGGCAAGTATCCGGGCGCTTTTCATAAATAGTGCACAAACGGCTCTTACGATCCAGATACAGGCAATCGTTGTTGCTCATGCGTTGGAGCGTGAAGATCTCGGATTTCTGGTTGTAGCGCTCGACAATCCCTTCCTTCTGCAAGCGCTTGGCGATGTTCTTGGGTGGTTCGCCCAGTTCGAATTCGTCGACGATGCCGATGCGGATCAGGTCTTTGATCTTGACCTCGACCGGCAGCGTGCAGCAGCTGGACACGCACGAGCCGCACATCGGGGCAGAGTACTTGGCCCAGGTATCGAGACGGTCGATCTCCGCGGCGGCGATCAGGTTCGGCTTCATCATGTGGAATTACCAGCGTGCATCAGGGCGCGCGATCATACCGGGACTGGTGATTTTTTGAACGACCATTTGCCGGTTTTTTTATGGCTACACTGAATTTTCCGAGCGATCGGCATGGCATCTGCATCTTTTCAACGTGTATCGGCAAGGGGATAGGCTCGATTCAGGCGATTGAAAAAAACGCCGAACGAGTGCATTTATCTCCTGTCAGACCGACTAGGCTCGTCTATTTCATGCTCGTCCGAGGTCCTATCGATGACTCAAGAACCACTAGTTCGTGAAGCTGAAGTGGCCGCATTTCGCGACGCCGTATTGACCAAACTTACCTATGCAGTGGGCAAGGATCCGGATCACGCTTTTGACCATGACTGGTTTGAAGCCATTGCCCTGGCGGCGCGTGATCACATGGTCGAGCACTGGATGGACCACACGCGGCAGATCTACCGCAAAGGCCAGAAGCGCGTTTACTACCTCTCGCTGGAATTCCTCATCGGCCGCTTGCTCTACGACAGCCTGAGCAACCTTGGCCTGCTCGATGTGGCTCGTGAAGCGCTGACCGAGCTGGGCGTCGACCTCGAACGTATTCGCCTGCTGGAGCCGGACGCCGCACTGGGTAACGGTGGCCTCGGCCGACTGGCGGCGTGCTTCATGGAAAGCATGTCGACGCTTGGCATCGCTGGACATGGCTACGGTATTCGTTATGAACACGGGTTGTTTCGCCAGGCGGTTGTCGATGGCTGGCAGCAGGAGCAGACCGAAAACTGGCTGGATTTCGGTAACCCCTGGGAATTCGAGCGGCCGGAAGTGGCTTACCCGATCGGCTTTGGTGGCGGCGTTGAAACCGTGACCGATGAGACCGGCAGGTCCAAACAGGTCTGGTCGCCGGCGGAAACCGTTCGCGCAATTGCTTACGACACGCCAGTCGTCGGCTGGCGCGGCGCTAGCGTCAACACCTTGCGCCTCTGGCGTGCACGTGCCATGGAAGACTTGCACCTGGAGCGCTTCAACGCCGGCGACCACTTGGGTGCGGTGGCCGAAGTGGCCCGTGCGGAAAGCATCTCCCGCGTGCTCTATCCTGCCGACAGCACCGAGGCCGGTCAGGAGTTGCGGCTGCGTCAGGAGTACTTCTTCGTCGCGGCGTCCTTGCAGGACTTGCTGCGCCGTCACCGCAATATGCACACCTCGGTGCTGACCCTGGGCGATCACGCGGCGATCCAGCTCAATGACACGCACCCCTCGATCGCGGTGGCCGAGTTGATGCGCCAACTGGTCGATGTGTATGACGTGGCGTGGGACGCAGCCTGGCAGATCACGGTCGATACGCTTTCCTATACCAACCACACACTCTTGCCCGAAGCGCTGGAAACCTGGCCAGTCGGTTTGATGGAGCGGATGCTGCCACGGCACATGCAGATCATTTATTTGATCAACGCCCATCACATCGACTCGCTGCGCGCCAAAGGCATGCATGACTTTGACGTATTGCGCGCGGTGTCGCTGATCGAGGAAGACAATGGTCGCCGGGTGCGCATGGGCAACCTGGCGTTTCTGGGTTCCCACAGTGTCAACGGCGTGTCCGGCCTGCACACTCAACTGATGCGCAGCACGGTGTTTTCCGAGTTGCACAAGCTGTATCCGGAGCGAATCAACAACAAGACCAACGGCATTACGTTCCGCCGCTGGCTCTATCAGGCCAACCCGGAACTGACCTCGATGATGGTCGATGCGCTGGGCCCGGATCTGTTGGATAACCCGGAACAGAAACTGATCGGCCTGGAGCCGTTTGCCGAGAAAGCGGCGTTCCGCAACAAGTTCGCCGAGCAGCGCCTGCACAGTAAAAAAGCCTTGGCCTATCTGATTCATGAGCGGTTGGGGATTGCGGTCAATCCGGCGGCAATGTTCGACGTGCAGGTCAAACGGATTCACGAGTACAAGCGCCAGTTGCTCAACCTGATGCACACCGTGGCGCTGTATCAGGCGATTCGCGCCGAGCCGGAAGTCGATTGGGTGCCGCGGGTGAAGATATTTGCCGGCAAAGCCGCCGCGAGTTATCACCAGGCCAAGCTGATCATCAAACTGACCAACGACATCGCCCGGGTGGTCAACAACGACCCGACGGTGCGCGGCTTGCTGAAAGTGGTGTTCTTGCCTAACTACAACGTCAGCCTGGCGGAAAGCATCATTCCGGCGGCCGACCTGTCGGAGCAGATATCCACGGCCGGTTTTGAGGCTTCCGGTACCAGTAATATGAAGTTCGGCCTCAACGGCGCGCTGACCATCGGCACCCTGGACGGTGCCAACGTGGAAATGAGCGAGCGCATTGGCGTCGAGCACATGTTCATCTTCGGTTTGACGGCGCAGCAGGTTGAGGCGCGCAAGCAAAATCACGAGTTCTATGCCGCACCGGACATCGCCGCCTCCCATCGATTGGGGGATGTACTGCAAGCGATTCGTGGCGGTGTGTTCTCGCCCGATGAACCGTCGCGTTACACCGGACTGATCGATTCGTTGATCGAATATGACCGCTTCCTGGTCTGCGCCGACTTCGATTCCTACTGGCACGCCCAGGCGCGGGTTGAAGAGCGCTGGCACGACTCGAAGGAGTGGTGGCGCTCGGCGGTGCTCAACAGTGCGCGCATGGGCTGGTTCTCGTCCGACCGGACCATTCGCGAGTACGCCACGGATATCTGGAAAGCGCTGGAGTAACTTTTAGCAATAATTGCGAGCAAGGCCCTACGGTTGTGGGGCCGGATCGATATACTAGGCAGCAGTTTTGCAGGGCCGCAGTGTCAAAGGGCTCAGTCAAATTTGGACGCATAGGCAATCCAATGTGGGAGCGAGCTTGCTCGCGATGGGGTCATTTCATTCAGCATTGATGTTGAATGTAAATCCGCTATCGCGAGCAAGCTCGCTCCCACAAGGTTTGTGCTGTTTCACACTAGACTGAACCAGACGCTGTTGTGCCCGGACTCGCCCGGCAATGGGCCGCTTAGGGATATTGACCATGCAATGGATGTTCATGCTGATAGGGATGGTGCTGGGCTGGGTGCTCGATGAGTCATTCAGCGATGCGCTGATTGGCGCGTTGATCGGCCTGGGTGCGGGGCAGGCGATTGTGCTCAAGCGCCTGAATTCACAAGCGGACGAACAGCGTCGCCAACTGGAGCAGGCGCAGGTCGCCCTCGGCGCGGTCGAGCAACGGCTGGCGCTACTCGAAACCCATGGCGTCCAGGCAGCTCCGGTCCCTGAGTCGACAACGGCCAGCGAGCCGACTATTTCTCCTGAAATCACCTTTGACCAAGCACCTGAGCCTGGCCCGGCGCCGTTGTCTGCCGCGCAGGAACTGGTCTGGGAATTGCCGCCCGAATTCGAACCGGCGCACGCGAGCATCACCCCTGAGCCTGCCGATCTCTGGGCCCCGCAAGCCAGCGAGCCGCTACAACCTGCCGAACCCCGTGGCCCGAATCTGATCGAGCGCGGCATTGCCGCCGCGCGCAATTGGCTGTTCGGTGGCAACACTGTGCTGCGGGTCGGTGTGGTGCTGCTGTTCTTTGGTCTGGCGTTCCTGCTGCGTTACGCCACCGAAGGCATGGTGGTGCCGATTGAAATGCGTTACGCCGGGGTCGCTGCGGCCGCGTTGGCGTTGCTGGGTCTGGGCTGGTGGTTGCGACTGCGCAACACCAACTATGCGTTGATCTTGCAGGGCACCGGCATCGCCGTGCTGTACCTGACGGTGTTTGCCGCCATGCGCTTGCACCCGTTGCTAGACCCGTCGGCGGCGTTGGGCTTGCTGGTGGCCGTGACGATCTTCTCGGCGATTCTGGCGATCACCCAGGACTCGCTTGCGCTGGCCTGCGCCGCGGCGTTGGGCGGGTTTGCCGCGCCGATCCTGACCTCCACCGGCGCCGGTAACCATGTCGCGCTGTTCAGCTACTTCGCCTTGCTCAACACCGGCATTCTCGCTATTGCCTGGTTCAAGGCCTGGCGGCCGCTGAACCTGATCGGCTTCGCGGGCACCTTCGGTATCGGTTTCGCCTGGGGCCTGCGTTCCTATGCGCCGGAACTGCTGTGGAGCACCGAGCCGTTCCTGATTCTGTTCTTCCTGATGTTCCTGGCGATTGGCTTGTTGTTCGCTCGCCGCAAATTGCTCGAGATGACTGACGCGCCGGAGGATGACAGCCGTGAAGCGCTGCTGCGCTGGTCGGCACGCAAGGGTGACTACGTCGACGGCACGATGCTGTTCGGTCCGCCACTGGTGGGCTTTGGCATGCAGTTCGCGCTGATTCATCATTTTGAGTTCGCGGCGGCATTCAGCTCGCTGGCGTTGGGCGTTATTTACATGGGCCTGGCGCGTTTTCTCAGCGGCGGTCGAGCCCTGCTGCTGGCGGAAACCTGCCTGGCGCTGGGGGTGATTTTCGCCAGCCTGGCGATTCCGCTGGGTCTGGATGCGCGTTGGACGGCGGCCGCCTGGGCGGTGGAGGGCGCAGGGATTTTCTGGCTTGGTCTGCGTCAGCATCGGCCGTTGGCACGGGCTTTTGCCTTGCTGTTGCAACTGGGTTCGGCGCTGGCATTCCTCAGCAAGCTGAGCCAGGGCGACAGCAGCCTGCTGGCTGGCTCACCGCTCGGTGCGCTGATGCTCGGCGTGGCGTTGCTGTTCAGTTTCTATCACTTGCGCAATGCTTCCCCTGAGCAAACCGCGGCCTGGGAGCGCAAAGGCTTGCCGGTGTTGGCCTGTGTGGGGCTGACGTTCCTTTATCTGCTGGCGCCGTTGTTCTTCTTCACCCACGGTACTGCGATCAGTTGGGCGCTGGCCGGTTTGGTGACGTTGTTTGTCGGCTTGCGCCTGCAATCGCGGACCTTCCTGTTTACGGCGTTCGCGGTGCAACTGCTGGGCGGTGTGTTGTTTCTGCTGCGGCTGCAAGGTGCCAGCGGTGAGGCAACGGCGGTGTTCAGCGCGGGCTGGAGTGGTTTGCTCACTGCTTCGTTGATTGGCCTGGCGTTGATCGGCGGGATGTTGTTCGCCGCCCGTGACGACATGGTGCGCAGTGACGCGCGGTTGCTGCGTGGGCTGTCGGTGGTGTTGCTGGCCGGGTTGGTGCTGATCAATCTGGCGGTGCTGTTCGTGTTGCCGTGGCAAACGGCGAGTGCGGTATGGGCGGCCAGCGGTCTGTTGATCATCTGGTTGAGCCTGTACTTGCAGCAGCGGGTGAGTTTTGTCTTTGGCTTGTTGTTGCAGGTGATCGGCGGCGCGGCATTCCTGATCGCCGGCCCCGAACTGCTCGGGCCGCTCGCCAGCGAAGGTCTGCGACCACTGGGCCACAGCGGTTTCTGGACGCCGATGGTGCTCGGGCTGGCGGCGATTGTCGGTGCCTGGCGCTTGCAGCTTGGCAATCATGCCAGTGCGTTCGATGCCTTGAGCTTGCAGCGCTTGTCCGAGTTGTTGCTGGTATGGGGCGCGGCCTGGTGGGCACTGGCGCTGATCAGCGAAGTGCTGCGTTTTGCACCGCTGAACCTGCAAGCCACGCTGTTGCTGGGCCTCGCGGCGCTGAGCGTCGCGGTGTGGACGTTGTTGTCCCGACGACTGCAATGGCCGGCACTGGGCGTGCTCTGCACCTTGCTGATTCCAGCGGCGGCGCTGGTCTTGGTCGCAGCCTGGCATTCGCGTTATCACCCGGCGGCGAATTTCGGCTGGCTGGCGTGGGCGATGGTGTTCGGGATGCATTTCATCTCGTTGCGGCACTTGGCGCCGATGCTCCCCGCGCGAGTATCGAGCGCGGCTCATGTGCTGGGTTGCTGGCTGTTGATCGGCGTGTTGGCGTTGGAGTTGCGTTACGGCTTGCTGGTGTTGTCCGAGCAATACAACGCCTGGCGCTGGCTGGGTTGGGCGATCTTGCCGAGCCTGTATCTGGTGCTGATGGCCGCACCGCGCGCCTGGCCGTGGCCGGTGTCGGCGTATGCCCGCGAGTACCGCGTGTACGCCGCACTACCGCTGGCGCTATTGATGCTCGGCTGGTTCTGGCTTGCGAACATTGCCAGTGACGGCACCGCCGAACCGCTGCCTTATCTGCCGTTGCTCAACCCATTGGAAATCGGCCTGCTGTTTGCCTTGTTCGGTGTGTATGTCTGGTCGCGCAGTGCGGTCAGCTCATTGGCGATTCGTGTCGATTACGCCGAGCACGCCACGCAAGTGGTGGCCGGGGTTTCACTGTTCGCCTTCTTCACCGCGCTGGTGATGCGCAGCGCTCACCATTGGGGTGGCGTGCCGTATGAGCTGGATGCGTTGCTGGAGTCGATGTTGGTGCAGGCGGGCTTGTCGATCGTCTGGACCCTGATTGCCCTGAGCCTGATGATCGGCGGTCATTTGCGCCATCGTCGGGAAGTCTGGCTGGTCGGCGCAGCGTTGATTGCGCTGGTGGTCGCCAAACTGGTCTTTGTCGAACTGAGTAACCGCGGCGGGCTGGCGCGGATCGTGTCGTTTATCGGTGTGGGCGTGTTGCTGCTGGTGGTGGGCTATTTCGCACCGCTGCCGCCCAAGCGCGCCGAACCAACGCCTGGGCCTGAGAAGCCGGCCAATGAATCTGAAGGAGTGTCGTCTTGAATCGGAAGTTGTCGCTGGGCGTTGTTGGACTCTGTGTGGCGTTGTCGGCCACGGCTCAGGAAGCACCGGCAGACTTCACCACGCAGGTGCCATTGAGCCTGAGCGGCGAGGGGCCGTGGTATCGCCTCGATTTGCCGCTGGCGGTGCAATTGAATGCGCGCCAGACCGATCTCAGCGACGTGCGGGTATTCAACGCAGCCGGTGAGGTGCAGGCCTATTCGCTGGCGCGGGAGCAGGCGCAGAGCCGCGAAAGTCTGGTGGTGAATAACGTTAAGTGGTTCCCGATTTACGACTCGGCCTCTGCCAGTGCATCGGTGCCGAGCGTGCGCGTGCAGTCGAGCGCCAATGGCACGCTGGTGGACGTCCAGCCATCGAACCCGCTCAAGGCTGGCGAAGAAGTACTGCGCGGCTGGTTGCTGGACGCCAGTGCGATCAAGGCGCCGTTGCAGCAGTTGATCCTCGACTGGAGCAGTGAACGCGACGGCTTCCAGCGTTTCAGCATCGAAGCCAGTGATGATTTGCAGCATTGGCAGCCGTGGGGTGAAGGCCAGGTGGCGCGGCTGTCGTTTGCCGACGAACGGGTCGAGCAGCATGAAGTCAGTTTGCCGGGGCAGAGCGCGCGTTATCTGCGCTTGCTGTGGAAAACCCCGCAGGCAGCGCCCGCGCTGACCTCCGCGCAACTGCAAAGCGCCAGTTCCAGCTACCTGCCGCAGCCGTTGGTCTGGTCCGAGCCGTTGGCCGGCAGCAGCACCAGGGCCGGCGAATACACCTGGCAATTGCCGATGGGCTTGAGCGTCGAGCGCTTGCAGGTCGAGTTGAGCCAGGCCAACAGCCTGGCGCCGGTGACCCTGTCGGGGCGTCGCGAAAGCAGCTTGCCGTGGCAGCCGTTGAGCAGTGGTTTGCTCTATCGGCTGACGCAAAATGGTCAGGACGTGGTGCAGAACGAATTGCAGGTGCCTGGCCAGGTGGTGCAGCAGTTGAAGCTGACTGTCGATGAGCGCGGCGGCGGCTTGGGTGCACAGGCTCCGACAGTGCGTTATGCCGTGCGCTCGACCCAGGTGGTGTTCCTCGCTCGCGGGGCGGGGCCGTACACACTGGCGCTGGGTAGCGCGACGGTTAAAGCGGCGAGCTTGCCGCTGTCGACGCTGATTCCCGATTACAGTCCCAAGCGTCTGACGACGTTGGGCCAGGCCAGGGTCGATGGTGCGGCGGTGGTGACTTCACCGGTAGCAGCTGTGGCGCCGATTGTCCCGGGCGCAAACTGGAAGAAGATCGGCCTGTGGGCGGTGCTCTTGCTCGGTGTGGCGGGTTTGGCGGGGATGGCGTTCAGTTTGCTGCGCAAGCCCCCCGTCAAATCCTGAAAGCGGGTGCTTCGCACCCAATCGCGAGCAAGGACAGCGCAAATCCTGTGGGAGCGAGCTTGCTCGCGATGGCGTCCTTGAAACCACCAAAAATATCAAAACTGGCGCCTATCTTACGGCCACACCCCACTGGTTTCGAACTACGCTCAACCCCGCGCATGAACTCTCTTCAGTGAATCTCGTCTGATAAGAGGAATTGCGCATCGACTCGCGTTAAACTGCGCGGGTTTTTAGCCCCCATTCCTCCGGAGCCTTCCATGTCCCGCGTTACCTTGAGTCGCTATTTGATTGAGCAGACCCGTAGCAACAACACTCCTGCCGATCTGCGCTTTCTGATCGAAGTAGTGGCGCGTGCTTGCAAGGAAATCAGCCACGCCGTTTCCAAAGGCGCCCTGGGCGGCGTTCTGGGCAGCATGGGCACTGAAAACGTGCAAGGCGAAGTCCAGAAGAAACTCGACGTGCTCTCTAACGAGATCCTGCTCGAAGCCAACGAATGGGGCGGTCACCTGGCCGGCATGGCGTCCGAAGAAATGGACAATGCCTACCAGATTCCGGGCAAATACCCGAAAGGCGCGTACCTGCTGGTATTCGACCCACTGGACGGTTCGTCGAACATCGATATCAACGCGCCGGTCGGTACTATTTTCTCGGTACTGCGTTGCCCGAACGAATACCTGAGCCAGAACGAACCTTTGAACGAAAAGGCTTTCCTGCAGCCAGGCACCCAACAGGTAGCCGCCGGTTACGCCATCTACGGCCCGCAAACCATGCTGGTGCTGACCCTGGGTGATGGCGTGAAAGGCTTTACCCTGGACCGTGAAATGGGCAGCTTCGTGCTGACCCATGAAGACATCACGATCCCGTCCTCCACTCAGGAGTTCGCGATCAACATGTCCAACCAGCGTCACTGGGAAGCGCCGGTACAGCGCTACGTCGGCGAACTGCTGGCTGGCGAAGAAGGCCCGCTGAAAAAGAACTACAACATGCGTTGGGTCGCCGCGATGGTGGCTGACGTACACCGCATCCTGACCCGTGGTGGCCTGTTCATGTACCCTCGTGACAGCCGCGAGCCTTCCAAGCCGGGCAAACTGCGTTTGATGTACGAAGCCAACCCGATGTCGTTCCTGGTTGAACAGGCCGGCGGCGCGTCCACCGACGGTCACCAGCGCATTCTCGACATCATGCCAGAAGGCCTGCACCAGCGTGTAGCGGTGTTCCTGGGCTCGAAAGAAGAAGTTGAACGCGTCACGGCTTACCACAAGGAATAAACCATGAGCGCGCCTTGGCAGCCGTTGCTCGAATGGTGGTTCGGTTCAGCCGAAGCACCTAATGACGTAGCGGCTGACAAGGGCAAGTTGTGGTTTGGTAAACGTGACAGCCAGGACCTCGAAGCGCGCACGCGTTTCGGGGATCTGGTGGAACAGGCACTGGCCGGCGGATTGACCGAGTGGACGCAACGTCCCGAAGGTTGGCTGGCCCTGGTGTTGTTGCTCGATCAGTTACCGCGAATGATCTTTCGCGAAACCCCCAATTCCTTTGCAGGCGACTTGAGAGCCCAGGCTCTGGTGGCGCAAGGCATCGCCGCGGATTTCGATCGGCAACTTCCGCCTATCCAGCGGGTGTTCATCTATCTGGTGTTCGAGCATTGCGAGCATCTGGCGGTGCAAAACGAAGCCGTCTCACGCTTCGCCGACTTGCTGGCTGAGCAACCCGAGGCGGATCGTGCGGTATTTGCCAATAACCTCGATTACGCCGAACGGCATCAGAAGATCATCGCAAGGTTTGGACGCTTTCCCCATCGCAATGCGGTGTTGGGAAGGGAGTCTACAGCTGAGGAACTGGAGTTTCTTGCAGGGCCTGGGTCTCGGTTCTAGCTATTCGTTGTTGCTGATACCGCTATCGTCGGAACGCCGCCCGGAGCAAGCTCGCTCCCACATTTGATCTTCAGCGGACACAAATTTTGTGTTCAGCCGAGATCCACTGTGGGAGCGAGCTTGCTCGCGATGGGGCCTTCAAGGACGCGTCAGATCCTGAAACTACCCACCAATTGCTTCAACCGCGCCGCTTGCTGCTCAAGATCGGCACAGGCGCGCAAGGTCGATTGCAGGTTCTCCACACCTTCCTGGTTCAGGGTGTTGATCTCGGTAATGTCGACGTTGATCGATTCGACCACGGCGGTTTGCTCTTCGGTAGCGGTGGCCACCGACTGGTTCATGCCGTCGATTTCGCCGATGCGCTGGGTCACGCTGCCCAGGCGCTCGCCGGCCTGATTGGCGATGCCGACGCTGCTTTCGCTCTGGCGCTGACTGTCGGTCATGATGGCGACCGCCTCACGGGCGCCGACTTGCAGCTCTTCAATCATCTTCTGCACTTGCTGCGCCGAGTCCTGGGTGCGATGCGCGAGGTTGCGCACTTCGTCGGCAACCACGGCGAAACCACGTCCGGCCTCACCCGCGCGCGCCGCTTCGATCGCGGCGTTGAGGGCCAGCAGGTTGGTCTGTTGCGAGATGCTGGTGATCACTTCGAGAATCTGCCCGATGTTCACCGTGTTGCTGTTCAGCGTTTCGATGTTGCCGCACGAGTCACTGATTTTTGCCGACAGCTGCTGCATCGCCGCGATGGTCTTATCCACCACCTGCTGACCGTCTTCGGCCAGGCTGCGGGCATCGCTTGAATGTTGAGAGGCGAGTGCGGCGTTCTGGGCGATTTCCTGGGCGGCGGCACCAAGCTGGTTGATCGCTGCAGCCACGCTGCTGGTGCGCGAGGCTTGCTGGTCGGAATTGAACATCGAAGAGTTGGAGGCGCTGACGACACGCAGGGCGACTTCGTTGACCTGGCCGGTGGCCGACGACACTTCGCGGATCGAGGTGTGAATACGCTCTACAAAGCGGTTGAACGAGGTGCCCAGCGCCCCGAATTCGTCCTGGCCATGAATGGTCAGGCGTTTGGTCAGGTCGCCTTCGCCTTCGGCGATGTCATGCATGGCGCGGCCCATGGTCAGCAACGGCTGCATCAGGACGCGGATCAGCATGCCGAGCAGCGCGATGATGATCACCACGGCAATCACCATGGCGATGATTGCCGAGGTGCGGAACTCGCTGAGCATCGAGTAGGCGGTGTCCTGGTCGAGCACCAGGGCCACGTACCAGTCGGCCGACGGCACGCCGTTGACGTGGGTGAACGAGATGAACTGGGTCTTGCCGTCCACCTCGACTTCCTTCATGCCGGGGCTGACCTTTGGCGCGCCGGCGGGATAGGCCTCGGTGAGGCTTTTGAGCACCAGTTTGCTGTCCGGGTGAATGAGGATCTTGCCCTCGCTGCTGACGATGAATGCGTGACCGTGGCCACCGAAGTTCAGCGAGTTGATGATCGCACTGACGCTGCTCAGGTCGATGTCCGCACCGGCCACGCCAATCATCTGGTTCTGATGCTGCACGGGCGTAGCGACGGTGATCACCAGCTTGCCCGAGGACGCAGCGATGTAGGGTTCGGTGACGATGGTCTGCTGTGCGCTGTTGGCGGCCTTGTACCAGCCACGGGCGCGTGGGTCATAGTCCGCCGCGCGGTTGCCGGCCGGGACCGAGAACATCACGCCGTCGGCACCGCCGAAGTAGCTCAACTGAAAGTTGCTGGTGTAGGCCGGCAGGCCGACGGCGCGTTTCAGGCTGTCCAGCGCCGGGCCGTCGACGGCCACTTGCTGGGCCAGCGATTGCAGCAACTGGATGCGGCTTTCCAGCCAGGTCTGGATGTTGCTGGTGGTCAGGCTGCCGAGTTCCTGCATCGAGGACTCGGTGCTACTGCGCAGGGTTTGGCGCTGACGGTAGTCGTTGAACAGAATGAAACAGGCGAACGCTACCGCGACCACAAGGGCAGCAGCGAGCAGGATCTTGTGGCTGAACTTCATGTTTCTGGTCATTAAAGGCGCTACCGCGGGAGGACTGATCAACGAGGAGCGTCAAATTGCCACAGGCAGGCTTGGCGCTGCTTCTATGTCGACAGGGGAGCGCCAAAGATTAGGCGGGTTTTACGAAAACCGACGAAATACCGATCAGCGCATAAAAATGCCTGATTTTGGTGCGAAATGTTGATTTCACCCTTCAAGAAATACCCGGTACCGGTGGGAACCAGAAGGGGGTTTTCTCTTCTAAGCTTCTGGTTGGCAGCCATGCCTCCCCCTCTTTACCAGGAGTTACACCATGTCGCTGCGATCTATCGCCTTGTTGTCGTTTTGCGTGCTGTTGGCTGCGTGCAGCAAGATCAACCAGGAAAACTATTCGAAACTGTCGACGGGCATGCCCAAGGCCGAGGTCGAAGCCTTGTTGGGTAAACCTGCCGATTGTTCAGGCGCGTTGGGCATGTCCAGCTGCACCTGGGGCGACAAGAACAGCTTTATCAGCGTGCAGTACGCCGGTGACAAAGTGCTGATGTTTTCCGGGCAAGGCCTGAAGTAAACCGGGGCCGAACGCCCACGGGAGAAAAATAATGATGCGGTTAGTAATAGTTCTTTTGGCTGGTCTGTTGTTGGCCGGCTGCGCCACTTCTGGCGATGATTCGCTGGCGCCGAAAACGGCCCATAGCGTCAATCTCAAGCGTTATCAGGGTAAATGGTACGAATTGGCGCGCATGCCCATGTACTTCCAGCGTAACTGCGCGCAATCCGAAGCCCATTACACCCTCAAGACCGACGGTGACATGGACGTGTTGAACCGTTGCCTGACCCCTGAGTGGAAATGGGAAGAGGCCAGGGGCACGGCAACGCCGCAGATTCCGGGCAAGAACGACAAGCTGTGGGTGAACTTCGATAACTGGTTTACCCGATTGTTGCCAGGCATGAGCAAGGGTAATTACTGGGTGCTGTATGTCAGCGATGACTACCAGACCGCGATTGTCGGTAGCCCCAATCGGCGCAACCTGTGGTTGCTGTCACGCAAGCCGGAAGTCAACGCCGATACCCGCGAGGAACTGCTGAGCAGGGCGCGTCAGCAGGGTTACGACACCACACGCCTGATCTGGCGAGTGTCGGACACCAAAATGGCCCAGACCTCGAAATAACAGCCACCGCATAACCCATGTGGGAGCGGGCTTGCTCGCGATAGCGGTCTGTCAGTCAACATCATTGTTGAGCTTGATGGCCCCATCGCGAGCAAGCTCGCTCCCACAGTTTTATGCGTCAGCCCAACAGGTCGCGCAGGACCTTGGTGAACGCGCGGTTACTGTCTTCTTCGCCAGCGTGATGCCCATCACGCACCACCCATTTGCCGTTCACCAGCACGTCACGCACCTGGCGATCGCCACCGGCAAACAACCAGCGGTTCAGAATCCCGTCGCCACTGGCGGTTGCCAGGTAAGGGTCGTTGCCGTCGAGCACCAGCCAGTCGGCGCGTTTGCCGACTTCCAATGCGCCAATCGGTTGCCCCAGCGCCTGTGCGCCACCGTCGAGTGCGGCGTCGTACAGGGTGCGCCCGACCATCGGCTGATCGGCGCCATACAAGCGGTTACGTCGCTGATCGCGCAGGCGCTGGCCGTATTCCAGCCAGCGCAGTTCTTCCACCACGCTCAGCGACACATGGCTGTCGGAGCCAATGCCCATGCGCCCGCCTTGGGCGAGGAAGTCTACGGCCGGGAAAATCCCGTCGCCCAGGTTGGCCTCGGTGGTCAGGCACAAACCAGCGATGGCGCGACTCTTGGCCATCAGGCTGACTTCTTCCGGGTTGGCGTGGGTCGCGTGGACCAGGCACCAGCGCTGATCGACGTCAGTATTTTCATACAGCCATTGCAACGGACGGCGACCGCTCCAGGTCAGGCAGTCGTCGACTTCCTTTTGCTGCTCGGCGATGTGGATGTGCACCGGGCAGTGTTTGTCGCTGGCTGCCAGCACTTCGCTGATCTGCTGCGGGGTGACCGCACGCAACGAGTGGAAGCACAGGCCCAGTTGTTGCGCCGGTTGCTGTGCCAGCAGCGGCTGCAGGCGGGCTTGTAGCTTCAGGTAGTTTTCGGTGCTGTTGATGAAGCGTCGCTGGCCTTCATTGGGTGCCAGGCCACCGAAACCGGAGTGGCTGTAGAGTACGGGCAGCAAGGTCAGGCCGATGCCGGAAGCGCTGGCGGCCTGACTGATTTGCAACGACAGTTCGGCCGGGTCCGCGTACGGATGACCGTTGTGGTCGTGGTGCACGTAATGAAATTCGGCGACCGAGGTGTAACCGGCCTTGAGCATTTCGATGTAGAGCTGGCGGGCGATGATCCCGAGTTGTTCCGGACTGATTTTTCCGACGAGGCGATACATCAAATCGCGCCAGGTCCAGAAACTGTCGTTCGGATTTCCCGCCACTTCGGCCAAGCCAGCCATCGCCCGCTGGAAGGCGTGGGAGTGCAGATTCGGCATGCCCGGCAGCAGCGGACCGCTCAGCCGTTCGGCGCCTTCAGCGCTGGCATCGGCCTGGATGTGGGTCAGCAGGCCATCGGCACTGACCTCAAGACGTACATTGTTAGCCCATCCATTAGGCAGTAGCGCGCGTTCGGCAAAGAAGGCGGACATGGTTCAGCACCCCATCGTGTGTTATTTGTATATACATATACAGACGTTTGCCTGCTCGGTAAACTCCGGCAAGCTAGTGACTTTCATCAACGAACAAGGATTTCCTGTGCCGACTCCGCCTGTAGTCTCACCGCTGAGTGCCAATCTGGGTGACAGTCCGGCGCCCTTGTACGCTCGCGTCAAACAGATGATCACCCAGCAAATCGACAGTGGAAACTGGCCGCCGCACTACCGAGTGCCGTCGGAAAGCGAACTGGTCAGCCAGTTGGGTTTCAGCCGCATGACCATCAACCGCGCCCTGCGCGAGATGACGGCTGACGGCCTGTTGGTGCGCATGCAGGGCGTCGGTACCTTTGTCGCCGAACCCAAGAGCCAGTCGGCGTTGTTCGAAGTGCATAACATTGCCGACGAAATCGCCTCCCGTGGCCATCGCCACACGTGCAAGGTCATCACTCTGGAAGAAGAGGCCGCCGGTTCCGAGCGCGCTTTGGCGCTGGACATGCGCGAAGGCCAGAAGGTCTTCCACTCGCTGATCGTGCATTTCGAGAACGATATTCCCGTGCAAATCGAGGACCGCTTCGTCAACGCCCTGGTTGCGCCGGAATACCTCAAGCAAGACTTCACCCTGCAAACGCCTTATGCCTATCTGAATCAGGTCGCGCCATTGACCGAAGGCGAGCACGTGGTCGAGGCGATTCTTGCCGAGCCTACCGAATGCAAATTGCTGCAGATTGAAAAAGGTGAGCCGTGCCTGCTGATCCGTCGTCGGACCTGGTCCGGGCGTCAGCCAGTGACGGCCGCTCGTCTGATCCACCCCGGTTCCCGCCATCGTCTGGAAGGGCGGTTCCACAAATAAAGAGCCACAAATTAAAGAGCTATAAATAATAAGAGGCCCGAATGAGTCAGTTGAACGTTTTGCGCGCGGCGAATTATCCGCGCATGCCGTGGAAAAACGGCGGCGGCAGCACTGAAGAAATCACCCGCGATGCAGGCACCGGCCTGGATGGCTTTGGCTGGCGCCTGTCGATTGCCGATATCGGTGAGTCGGGCGGGTTCTCGACCTTTGCAGGCTACGAGCGGGTCATCACCGTGCTGCAGGGCGAAGGCATGACCTTGACGGTCGATGGCCAGAACACGCGACCACTGTTACCGCTGGACCCGTTTGCGTTCAGTGGCGAAAGCCATGTTTCGTGCACGCTGCTTGGCGGTGCGATCCGCGACTTCAACCTGATTTATGCGCCGAATCGCTACCAGGCGCGGTTGCAGTGGCTGAAGGGCGAGCAACGGTTTTTCAGTTCGACCGGAACGCTGCTGGTTTTCAGCGTGGCTGATGCACTTGAAGTTCGAATCGATGGCAATGCGGCCCATGCACTGGGTCGTCATGATTGCCTGCAACTGAACGGTAACACCGGGCTGCTGGATGTTTCCGTCAACGGCCAGTGCTGCGTGATTGAACTGACAGCGCTCTGATCCAACACCTACTCTGATCGTTCCCACGCTCCAGCGTGGGAATGCATCCCGTGACGCTCTGCGTCACAAAGCGGACGCGGAGCGTCCGTGGCAGCGTTACCACGCAGAGCGTGGGAACGATCATCCTCGCCGTTTCCCTGCGCGCACCAATTTGTTACCGAACGCCCCAGTGTGGCGCAAAGCCGTGCTCAGGTAACAACTGTCACTCCTCGAAAAAATCCTTCCCCAAAAAATATCGACAGCCGCAGAACCCTTGTCCCAAGGGCTTTTCAGCCAGATTCAGCACTTTGTTAAAGCGCCATCCAGAAAGTTGGCCGCTTGATTGCATATGCTTGTATGTACAAGTAAAGACGTATGTGTATGAGTCACGAAGACTCGACCATCGTCCACTGATTCGCCGGTGTGCACCGTTTGCACATTGGCTTGCTCGCCCACTGCCTGGGCTGGTTTGGATTGATTGCTGAGGAGTTTTTTTCGTGACTGACAATACCCAGAAACCAACGAAATATCGTGACGTTGAAATCCGTGCTGCCCGCGGCAACAAGCTGACCGCCAAAAGCTGGCTGACCGAAGCGCCGCTGCGCATGCTGATGAACAACCTCGACCCGGAAGTGGCCGAGAACCCTAAAGAACTGGTGGTTTACGGCGGTATCGGTCGCGCGGCACGTAACTGGGAATGCTACGACAAGATCGTCGAGAGCCTGACCAACCTGAATGACGACGAAACCCTGCTGGTGCAATCCGGCAAGCCGGTCGGCGTATTCAAGACCCACAGCAACGCCCCGCGCGTACTGATCGCCAACTCCAACCTGGTGCCACACTGGGCGAGCTGGGAACACTTCAACGAACTCGACGCCAAAGGCCTGGCCATGTACGGCCAGATGACTGCCGGCAGCTGGATCTACATCGGCAGCCAGGGCATCGTTCAGGGCACCTACGAAACTTTCGTTGAAGCCGGTCGCCAACACTACAACGACAACCTCACCGGTCGCTGGGTCCTGACCGCAGGTCTGGGCGGCATGGGCGGCGCTCAACCACTGGCCGCTACCCTGGCCGGCGCGTGCTCGCTGAACATTGAATGCCAACAAGTGAGCATCGATTTCCGTCTGAAAAGCCGTTATGTCGACGAGCAGGCCAAAGACCTCGACGACGCGCTGGCGCGCATCGCCAAATACACCAAAGAAGGCAAAGCGATTTCCATCGCCCTGCTGGGTAACGCGGCAGAAATTCTGCCGGAATTGGTCCGTCGCGGTGTGCGTCCGGACATGGTCACCGACCAGACCAGCGCCCACGATCCGCTCAACGGTTACCTGCCAGCCGGTTGGACCTGGGAAGAGTACCGCGCTCGCGCCAAGACCGAGCCGGCTGCTGTGATCAAAGCCGCCAAGCAATCGATGGCCGTGCACGTCAAAGCGATGCTCGACTTCCAGAAGCAAGGCATCCCGACTTTCGACTACGGCAACAACATCCGTCAGATGGCGCAAGAAGAAGGCGTCGAAAACGCATTCGACTTCCCAGGCTTCGTACCGGCTTACATCCGTCCGCTGTTCTGCCGTGGTATCGGTCCGTTCCGTTGGGCTGCACTGTCGGGCAACGCTGAGGACATCTACAAAACCGACGCCAAGGTCAAAGAGCTGATCCCGGACGACGCCCACCTGCACAACTGGCTGGACATGGCGCGCGAGCGCATCAGCTTCCAGGGTCTGCCGGCACGTATCTGCTGGGTGGGCCTGGGTCTGCGCGCCAAGCTCGGTCTGGCATTCAACGAAATGGTCCGCAGCGGCGAGCTGTCGGCGCCGATCGTGATCGGCCGCGACCACCTGGACTCCGGTTCGGTGTCGAGCCCTAACCGCGAAACCGAGTCCATGCAGGACGGTTCCGATGCCGTGTCCGACTGGCCACTGCTCAACGCCCTGCTGAACACCGCGAGCGGCGCGACCTGGGTTTCCCTGCACCACGGCGGCGGCGTCGGCATGGGCTTCTCCCAGCACTCGGGCATGGTGATTGTCTGCGACGGTACTGACGAAGCGGCCGAGCGTATCGCTCGCGTGCTGCACAACGACCCGGCCACCGGCGTTATGCGTCACGCCGATGCCGGTTACCAGATCGCTATCGACTGTGCCAAGGAGCAGGGTCTGAACCTGCCGATGATCACCGGTAAATAACGCAACACCTGTAGGCGCAGGAGCTTTTGGTGGGAGCGAGCTTGCTCGCGATGAGGCCAGCACATTCAACATCTTTGTTGACTGACAAACCGCTATCGCGAGCAAGCTCGCTCCCACTAAAGCCGACACCCCAACACCAGGTATACCCATAACAATCCACAGAGGTTGACCCATGGCTAACGATGATCGTGCACGCAGTAAACCGTTGATCGAGAAACGTTCGATCGACTACATCCCGGAAGCGGAAAGACACGGTCGTCTATTGAGTCAGTTCACTCTGTGGTTGGGTGCCAACCTGCAAATCACTGCGATTGTGACGGGTGCTTTGGCAGTGGTACTGGGCGGGGATGTGTTCTGGTCGTTGATCGGTTTGCTGATCGGCCAATTGCTCGGCGGTGGCGTCATGGCGCTGCACGCCGCCCAAGGCCCGCAGCTCGGCTTGCCACAAATGATCTCCAGCCGCGTGCAGTTTGGCGTGTATGGAGCGGTGATTCCGCTGGTGCTGGTGTGCCTGATGTACATCGGCTTCTCGGCCAGCGGCTCCTTGCTGGCGGGGCAGGCGGTAGCGCAGTTGCTGCACGTCGAAGACTGGGTCGGTATCACCCTGTTCGCAGGCTCGATCATGGTCTTCACCATCTTTGGCTATCGGGTGATCCACGGCATCGGCCGGGTCGCCAGTGTGCTGGGCGTGGTGGCGTTCATCTACCTGTTCTACAAACTGCTGGCCGGTAACGACATTGGCGCGTTGCTGGGCAACAAGCATTTCTCGGTGGCGAGTTTCCTGTTGGCGGTGTCGCTGTCGGCGTCCTGGCAGATTGCGTTCGGCCCTTATGTGGCGGACTACTCGCGTTACCTGCCGCGCAGCACCTCTGCGTCGAAAACCTTCTGGGCCGTTGGCCTGGGTTCGGTGATCGGTGCACAGGCGTCGATGGTCTTCGGCGTGTTCGCCGCAGCCCTGGCCGGTTCGCAGTTCGCTCACCACGAGGTGTCGTTCATTGTCAGCCTGGGTGGTACCGGGATTGTCGCGGCGCTGCTGTACTTCGCCGTGGCTTTCGGCAAAGTCACCGTGACCACGTTGAACGCCTACGGCAGCTTCATGTCGATCGCGACGATCATCAGTGGCTTCCGTGGCAGCCGCCACATTGGAAGCGGTGTGCGCCTGCTGTACATCTTCATCATGGTGTCGCTTGCCGCTGCTCTGGCATTGCTTGGCAAGGACTCGTTCCTCAAGGAATTCTCCGCGTTCATCCTGTTCCTGCTGGCGTTCTTCACGCCGTGGAGCGCGATCAACCTGGTGGACTTCTACTGCATCACCAAAGAACGCTATGACATTCCGGCACTGTCCAACCCCGAGGGTCGCTACGGTCGCTGGAACATCATGGGCATCAGCATTTACGTGTTCGGCGTGTTGATTCAAATGCCGTTCATTTCCACCCACTTCTACACCGGCCCTCTGGTCGCGAGCCTCGGTGATACCGACATCTCGTGGATCATCGGTCTGGTGGTCCCGGCAGCGATGTACTACGTCGCCGCCAAGAAGTGGCATAGCGCGGTACCCGATCGCCTGATACTGCCGGTTGAGCAGGGCGACGCGGTAAAAGTGAAAACAAGTGGGACGGATCGCGTTGCAGCAATCTGACTGGACGAAACTGGCGAAGATCTTCGTGAAGGCACATCCTGAGATCTGGCAGTTGCGGGTTACCACCGACGCTGCCAGGAAAATCAACGCGGAACTGTAGGCAGATACCTCCCGGCTAACCGAGAGGCTGGCCGGGACGTTCGCTACATCCACTTGATTGAGAGTCTCTTATGTTTCCCGAAAGCTTCACCTTTTCCATCGCCGACCGGGTCAACGTTTGGGTTGATTCGCTGGTCGTCAACTACGGGGATGTGTTCCGCCACATCTCCGACACCTTGCTCTGGGCCATCGTCAACCTCGAAGGCCTGCTGCGTGCGGCGCCGTGGTGGTTGATGCTGGTGATCGTTGCCGGCATTGCCTGGCACGCAACCCGTAAGCTGGTGACGACGGCGGTGATCGTTGGTTTGCTGTTCCTGGTGGGCGCTGTCGGCCTCTGGGAAAAGCTCATGCAAACGCTGGCACTGATGCTGGTGGCGACGGTTATTTCGGTGCTGATCGGCATTCCGTTGGGCATTCTGTCGGCGCGCAGCAATCGCCTGCGTTCAGTGCTGATGCCGCTGCTCGACATCATGCAAACCATGCCCAGCTTCGTGTACCTGATTCCGGTGCTGATGCTATTCGGTCTGGGCAAGGTCCCGGCGATTTTCGCCACCGTGATCTACGCCGTACCGCCGCTGATTCGCCTGACCGATCTGGGCATTCGCCAGGTCGATCGCGAAGTCATGGAAGCGATCAATGCCTTCGGTGCCAACCGCTGGCAGCAACTGTTCGGCGTGCAACTGCCGCTGGCGCTGCCGAGCATCATGGCCGGGATCAACCAGACCACCATGATGGCCCTGTCGATGGTGGTGATCGCCTCGATGATTGGTGCCCGTGGCCTGGGTGAAGACGTGCTGGTGGGGATCCAGACCCTCAACGTCGGACGTGGTCTTGAAGCCGGTCTGGCGATCGTGATTCTGGCAGTGGTCATTGACCGCATTACCCAAGCCTACGGTCGTCCACGGCATGAGGTGAGCCAATGAGCAATGCCGCCAAGATCGAAGTCAAAAACGTTTTCAAGATTTTCGGTGACCGTTCGACCGACGCGCTGAACATGATCCGACAGAACAAGAGCAAGGATCAGGTACTGGCCGAGACCGGCTGTGTGATTGGCGTGAATGATCTGTCACTGAGCATCGCTACCGGCGAGATATTCGTGATCATGGGCCTGTCGGGTTCCGGCAAGTCGACACTGGTGCGGCACATAAACCGTCTGATCGACCCGACCAGCGGCGTGATCCTGGTGGACGGCGTGGACATCCTGCAATACGACATGGAAGCCCTGCGCGAATTTCGTCGGCACAAGATCAGCATGGTGTTCCAGAGCTTCGGCCTGTTACCCCACAAGAACGTACTGGACAACGTCGCCTACGGTTTGAAAGTGCGAGGTGAAAGCAAGCAACTGTGCGCCGAGCGCGCGCAACACTGGATCAACACCGTGGGCCTACAAGGCTACGAAAACAAATACCCGCATCAGTTGTCCGGCGGTATGCGTCAGCGTGTGGGCCTGGCCCGTGCTTTGGCTGCGGACACCGACATCATCCTGATGGATGAAGCCTTCAGTGCCCTCGACCCGCTGATTCGCGCCGAGATGCAGGACCAGTTGCTCGAACTGCAACAGACGCTGCACAAGACCATCGTGTTCATCACCCATGACCTCGATGAAGCCGTGCGCATTGGCAACCGGATTGCGATTCTCAAGGATGGGCAGTTGATTCAGGTCGGCACGCCGAAAGAGATCCTTCACTCGCCGGCCGATGAATACGTCGACCGATTTGTCCAGCGTCGCGCTGCGACGGTTTAAGAGAACTGCCATGCCCCAGACCGAATTGAATTTGAAAGACCCGATACTGCTGTAAACCGTGTTACCGAAGCTGTACTGATTTCTACAAAAGCCAGCGTGCCAAGGCGCCACCCCCCTCAAAAAAGCGGGAAGCGACGGACAACGGAATCATCCGGAGCGACTGGTTAGTTAACGCTCTTAATATAAAGAGCATAAAAACTCTCAAAAGGAGACTGATTATGACTGCCCTGAACCTTATCCCTGGCCAACTGAGCCTTGCCCAACTGCGTGCTGTTTATCAGCAACCGGTTAACGTGCGCCTCGACGACAGTGCATCGGCCCAGATCGAAGCCAGTGTTGCCTGCGTGGAACAGATCCTCGTGGAAAACCGCACGGCCTATGGCATCAACACCGGTTTCGGCCTGCTGGCTTCGACCCGCATTGCCAGCGAAGACCTGGAAAACCTCCAGCGCTCGCTGGTGTTGTCTCACGCTGCCGGTGTGGGCGAGCCGATCAGCGACGCTTTGGTACGTCTGATCATGGTGCTCAAGGTCAACAGCCTGAGCCGTGGTTTCTCCGGCATTCGCCGGGTGGTGATCGACGCGCTGATCGCTTTGATCAACGCCGAGGTTTACCCGCACATTCCATTGAAAGGTTCGGTCGGTGCTTCCGGTGACCTGGCGCCTCTGGCCCACATGTCGCTGGTTCTGCTGGGCGAAGGCAAGGCCCGCTACAAAGGCCAATGGCTGCAAGCGACCGAAGCACTGGAAGTGGCTGGTCTCAAGCCGCTGACCCTGGCGGCCAAAGAAGGTCTGGCGCTGCTCAACGGTACTCAGGTATCCACCGCCTACGCACTGCGTGGCCTGTTCGAAGGCGAAGACCTGTTCGCTGGCGCCCTGGCCCTTGGCGGTCTGACCGTTGAAGCGGTGCTGGGCTCGCGCTCGCCATTCGACGCTCGCATCCATGCTGCCCGTGGTCAAAAAGGCCAGATCGACGCTGCTGCCGCTTACCGCGACCTGCTGGGTGAGCGCAGCGAAGTTTCCGATTCGCACGAGAACTGCGAAAAGGTTCAGGACCCGTACTCGCTGCGCTGCCAGCCGCAAGTCATGGGCGCCTGCCTGACTCAGTTCCGTCAGGCCGCTGAAGTGCTGGCGATCGAAGCCAACGCCGTATCGGATAACCCATTGGTATTTGCTGCTGAAGGTGACGTGATCTCCGGCGGTAACTTCCACGCCGAACCGGTTGCCATGGCTGCCGACAACATGGCCCTGGCCATCGCTGAAATCGGTTCCCTGAGCGAGCGTCGCATCTCGCTGATGATGGACAAGCACATGTCGCAACTGCCGCCGTTCCTGGTGGCCAACGGTGGCGTGAACTCCGGCTTCATGATCGCCCAGGTGACTGCGGCGGCTCTGGCCAGCGAAAACAAGGCACTGGCGCATCCGCATTCTGTCGACAGCCTGCCGACGTCCGCCAACCAGGAAGACCACGTTTCCATGGCCCCGGCCGCTGGCAAGCGTCTGTGGGAAATGGCTGAAAACACTCGCGGTGTTCTGGCTGTCGAGTGGCTGGCTGCCTGCCAGGGTCTGGACCTGCGTGATGGTCTGAAGACTTCGTCGAAACTGGAAAAAGCTCGCAGCACCCTGCGCGCCAAAGTACCGTTCTACGAGAAGGACCGTTTCTTTGCTCCGGACATCAACGCCGCGAGCGAACTGCTGGCTTCGCGCTGCCTGAATGAGCTGGTGATGGCGAAGTTGCTGCCTAGCTTGTAATGGCCCCATCGCGAGCAAGCTCGCTCCCACAAGGATTACGCTGAACCTGTGGGAGCGAGCTTGCTCGCGATTCGATTTTGCGTCGATAAGAACAACTAAGGACGAGAAATGCAAAAGCCAGCAAACGGCTTGAAACGCGGGCTATCTGCCCGACATATTCGCTTCATGGCACTGGGGTCGGCGATCGGCACCGGGCTGTTTTACGGTTCTGCCTCGGCCATCCAGATGGCCGGTCCTGCGGTGCTGCTTGCGTACCTGATCGGTGGCGCAGCGGTGTTCATGGTCATGCGCGCCCTCGGCGAGATGGCCGTGCACAACCCGGTCGCAGGTTCTTTCGGTCAATACGCCAGCACCTACCTGGGACCGATGGCAGGTTTCATCCTCGGTTGGACGTACGCATTCGAAATGGTCATCGTCGGCATGGCCGACGTCACTGCGTTCGGTATTTACATGGGCTTCTGGTTCCCGGAGGTCTCTCGCTGGATTTGGGTGTTGGGCGTCGTTTCCATCGTCGGCGGCTTGAACCTGTGCAACGTCAAAGTCTTCGGTGAAATGGAGTTCTGGCTGTCGCTACTCAAGGTCGCTGCCATCGTTGCGATGATCCTCGGGGGCTTCGGCGTCATGCTGTTCGGTATCAGCACGGCCCCTGGCCAAGTGACCGACATCAGCAACCTCTGGACCCAAGGCGGCTTCATGCCCAATGGCATGGGCGGTCTGATCGCTTCGTTCGCAGTGGTGATGTTTGCGTTTGGCGGTATTGAAATCATCGGCGTCACCGCAGGTGAGGCCAAAGACCCGCAGCACGTGCTGCCTCGTGCAATCAACGCCGTACCGTTGCGGATTCTGCTGTTCTACGTGCTGACGATGCTGGTGCTGATGTCGATCTTTCCTTGGCAGCAGATCGGTAGCCAGGGCAGCCCGTTCGTGCAGATCTTCGATAAGCTGGGGATCAGCTCGGCGGCCACCATCCTTAATATTGTGGTGATTACGGCGGCGATTTCGGCGATCAACAGTGACATCTTCGGCGCTGGCCGCATGATGTTCGGTCTGGCCCAGCAAGGGCACGCACCGAAGGGCTTCGCCCGTCTGTCGCGCAATGGCGTGCCATGGATGACCGTGGTGGTGATGAGCGTTGCGCTGCTGCTGGGCGTATTGCTGAACTACCTGATCCCGGAAAACGTCTTTCTGCTGATCGCGTCCATTGCGACCTTTGCTACCGTCTGGGTCTGGCTGATGATTCTGTTCACTCAGGTGGCGATGCGTCGCTCCATGACGCCTGAGCAAGTGGCGCAGCTGAAATTCCCGGTACCGTTCTGGCCATATGCGCCGATGGCGGCGATTGCCTTCATGCTGTTTGTCTTCGGCGTGCTGGGTTATTTCCCGGATACCCAAGCGGCGCTGATCGTCGGCGTGGTCTGGATCGTGTTGCTGGTGCTGGCCTATCTGACGTGGGTCAAACCGGCGGCAGGGCAGGCGGCCCTGGTCGCGCGTGATCCTTCTTTTTCTCATCGATAACTAACGGAGGCCTCGGATGAAAACTCTCTGGCAACACTGCCACGTTGCAAGCATGGCGCAGGGCACTTACTCGATCATCGAGGATGCCGCCATCGTGACGTCAGGAGCGCACATTGAGTGGATCGGCCCACGTAGCGAGCTGCCATCCGGCGAATACCCCGAGGTCCATGACCTCGCGGGGGCCTGGGTCACCCCGGGCCTGATCGACTGCCACACCCACACGGTGTTCGGCGGCAACCGCAGCGGCGAGTTCGAGCAACGCCTGCAAGGCGTGAGCTACGCAGAAATCGCCGCGGCTGGTGGTGGCATTGCCAGCACCGTGCGCGCCACGCGTGCGGCGACCGAGGACGAGCTGTTCGCCAGTGCGAAGAAACGTCTGAAAAGCTTGCTGCGTGATGGCGTGACCAGTATCGAGATGAAATCCGGTTATGGCCTCGACCTCGCCAGCGAGCGGAAGATCCTGCGGGTGATCCGTCGCCTCGGCGCCGAACTGCCGGTCAGTGTGCGCAGTACCTGCCTGGCTGCTCACGCCTTGCCGCCAGAATACGCCGACCGCGCCGACGACTATATCGATCATATCTGTAGCGAAATGCTGCCGGCACTGGCCGCCGAAGGCCTGGTGGATGCAGTGGATGCGTTCTGCGAATACCTGGCGTTTTCGCCAGCGCAGGTCGAGCGGGTGTTCGTCACGGCGCAGCAACTTGGTTTGCCGGTGAAGCTGCATGCCGAGCAACTGTCGTCCTTGCACGGTTCCAGCCTGGCGGCGCGTTATCACGCGCTGTCAGCCGACCATCTGGAGTTCATGACCGAAGAGGACGCTATCGCCATGGCGGCCTCCGGCACGGTTGCCGTGTTGCTGCCAGGAGCCTTCTACTTCCTGCGGGAAACCCAGTTGCCACCGATGGATGCCTTGCGCAAGCACGGGGTGAAAATCGCCATTGCCAGCGACCTCAACCCTGGCACCTCGCCAGCGTTGTCGGTTCGGTTGATGTTGAACATGGCCTGTACCTGTTTCCGCATGACCCCGGAAGAGGCGCTGGCCGGCGCGACCATTCACGCCGCCAAGGCATTGGGCATGGAGCAAACCCATGGTTCGCTCGAAGTCGGCAAAGTCGCTGACTTCGTGGCCTGGCAGATCGATCGTCCAGCCGACCTGTCGTACTGGTTGGGCGGTGACCTGGAAAAACGCGTCGTGCGTCACGGCGTCGAAGTCGAGTTATAGGAGAGCAGTTGTGGATAAGGTTCTGAACTTCAAACAAGGCCGGGTGCCGTTGCTGATCAGCATGCCTCACGCTGGTGTGCGTCTGACGCCTGCGGTTGAAGCCGGTTTGATCCCTGAGGCACAAAGCCTGCCGGACACTGACTGGCATATTCCCACGCTCTACGAATTTGCCGCCGAGCTGGGCGCCAGCACCCTGGCCGCCGAGTATTCGCGGTTCGTCATCGACCTCAACCGTCCGTCCGATGACAAGCCGTTGTATGTCGGCGCGACGACGGGCCTGTACCCGGCGACATTGTTCGACGGCGTGCCGTTGTTCCGCGAAGGGCTGGAGCCGTCTGCACAGGAGCGTGCGACGTACCTGGAGAAAGTCTGGACGCCGTACCACAGCACCCTGCAGCAAGAGCTGGCGCGGCTGAAGGCCGAGTTCGGTTATGCGCTGTTGTTCGATGCGCATTCGATCCGTTCGGTGATCCCGCACCTGTTCGACGGCAAGCTGCCGGACTTCAACCTCGGCACGTTCAACGGCGCCAGTTGTGATCCACAGCTGGCCAGCCAGCTGGAAGCCATCTGCGCTCGGCACACGGATTACAGCCATGTGCTCAACGGGCGTTTCAAGGGCGGCCACATCACCCGTCATTACGGCAATCCGGCCGAAAACATCCATGCGGTGCAGCTGGAACTGGGGCAGTGCACTTACATGGAAGAGGTCGAACCGTTCCGCTATCGGCCCGATCTGGCGGCGCCGACGCAAGTGGTGCTCAAGGAGTTGCTGGAAGGGTTGTTGGCCTGGGGGCAGAAACACTACGGCGCATAACCCTGTGGGAGCGAGCTTGCTCGCGATGAGGCCATCGCATTCAACATTGTTGTTGTCTGTCAGACCGCCATCG
Source organism: Pseudomonas sp. 05N431 (assembly GCF_056397005.1). Taxonomy (NCBI): domain Bacteria; kingdom Pseudomonadati; phylum Pseudomonadota; class Gammaproteobacteria; order Pseudomonadales; family Pseudomonadaceae; genus Pseudomonas; species Pseudomonas sp. 05N431. The sequence continues at coordinate 38,064 of NZ_JBFTMN010000007.1, read as the reverse complement.
CGAGCAAGCTCGCTCCCACAGGTTGGCGGTCAGTCGCCACTGTGCAAGACACAGTCGCCTCAGGGCGTTTTTGTCGCTCAGACGCTGAGTAACGTTGTGGGCACGGTGCACGAAGACACCGGGCCCACAATAACCAGCTGCCGAGCGAGCCTTCCCGATGAAACGACTGTTCAACCGCTGTCTGTTAATCCTTACCGGCACCGCACTCCTGAGCGCCAACACCTTTGCCAGCGAACCGGCGTCCTGCCAATCCGTGCGTATGGGCGTGGTCAACTGGACCGACGTGATCGCCACCAGTGGCATGGCCGATGTCTTGCTCAACGGGCTTGGCTACGAAAGCAAGCAAACCAGCGCCGTGCAGCAAATCATCTTCGCCGGCATCCGCGACAAACGCCTGGATATCTTCCTCGGTTACTGGAAACCCGCGATGGACAAGAACATCGCGCCGTTCATCGCTGCCAATCAGCTCAAGGTCATGGACAAGCCCAGCTTGTCTGACGCCCAGGCGACCCTCGCAGTGCCTGACTATGTCGCGGCCGCGGGCCTGAAAACCTTCGGCGATATCGCCAGATTCAAAGACCAACTGGGTGCCAAGATCTACGGCATCGAGCCGGGAAGCGGCGCCAACACCACGATCAAAACCATGATCGAGACCAATCACTTCGGTCTCAAGGACTTCAAGCTGATCGAATCCGGCGAAGCCGGCATGCTTGCCGCCGTGCAGCGGGCAGTCAATCGCAAGGAGTTCGTGGTGTTCGTCGGCTGGACCCCGCATCCGATGAACATCAACATGAAGATCAACTACCTGACCGGCAGCGAGGATGTGTACGGACCTAACGAAGGAGCGGCGACGGTCTCGACCGTGACTGCTCCGGATTATGCCCAGCGTTGCCCGAACGTGAACCGTCTGTTGGAAAACCTGACGTTCACCGCCGCTCAGGAAAGCCAGTTGATGGTGCCGATCATGGAGCGCAAGACCGCACAGGAAGTTGCCCGCCAATGGCTGCGTGACCATCCCGAGGATCTTCAGCGCTGGTTGGCGGGTGTCAGCAGTTTCGATGGCAAGAAGGATGGCGTGGCGGCGGTACAAGCCAGCCTGAAGCTCTGAGCCGTCGAGAACCTTATGGCTGATTATCCGATCTCTGCGCAGCTCTCGGCATTTGTCGAGAGAACCCTCAGCTTCAACAGTCCCGACAGCAACCTGGACGGGCAGCGACAGGCTTACAGTCAAATGTGCCGGGCATTTACCCCGGCCCGCCCGGACGGGCTGGAGGTCGCCGACTTTACGCTGGAAAGCGTTCGTGTCCGGTCTTACCAGCCAGCGGTTGCACCGTCGGATTCGGGTTGGCCGTGTATCCTTTATCTGCACGGCGGTGGCTGGGTGGTGGGGGATCTGGACTCGCACGACTTCATCTGCACCGAGTTGTCGGCGGTTTTGGGGGTGCTGGTGATTGCTGTCGATTACCGACTGGCACCGGAGCATCCATTTCCGGCGGCGTTCGATGACTGCCTGGGCGTCTGGCGGGCGCTGTGCGCGGGGGCGAGCCCGTTTGCGCTGGACGCGACGCGGATGCTGGTGGCCGGTGACAGCGCCGGCGGCAATCTTGCCGCCGCGTTGTGCCTGGCATTGCGTGACCGGGGCGAGCGCTTGCCCTGCGCACAAGTCTTGATTTACCCAGGGCTGGGCGGTGACGCCAGTCTTTCATCGCGCAGCGAATGTGCCGACGCGCCGCTACTCAGCAGCAGCGACCTGGACTGCTATCACGCGTTGTATTTGAGCGGTACGCGGCAGCCGTCGGCCTACGCCATGCCATTGCTCGCCGATGATTTCAGCGGTTTGCCAGCGACGATGATCGCCGTCGCGCAGTTCGACCCGCTGCGCGACGACGGCGTCAGTTATGCCCGACGACTTGAAGCCGCAGGGGGCGAGGTCAACCTGTATTTGGGCAAAGGGTTGATTCACGGGTGTTTGCGGGGCCGGGGCGAGGTCGCGGAAGTGGATCTGCTCTATGAAAACCTGTTGGCGTATTTGCATCGGTTTCTTGTAAGCGAAGTCTGATTTTTTGCGGGCATGCTCATTCACGTAATTCGGGTTTATGATGCCGGACGGCAGAATAATTGAAGTCCCCCCAGGGATGAACTCGACCCCTTACGGAGCGCGCAATGCAGACTTTGTACCCGCAGATCAAACCCTACGCCCGGCACGATCTGGCCGTCGATGAAATACACACGCTGTACGTCGACGAAAGCGGTTCACCGGAAGGTTTGCCGGTGGTGTTCATTCACGGTGGCCCGGGGGCCGGTTGTGATGCGCAGAGTCGGCGCTACTTCGATCCGAACCTGTACCGCATCGTTACCTTCGATCAGCGCGGCTGCGGTCGTTCCACCCCGCACGCCAACCTCGAAAACAACACCACCTGGGATCTGGTCGCCGACCTTGAGCGGATTCGCCAGCACCTGGGGATCGACAAATGGGTGCTGTTCGGCGGCTCCTGGGGTTCGACCCTGGCCCTGGCCTACGCACAAACCCACCCGGAGCGTGTGCACGGTCTGATCCTGCGCGGGATCTTTCTCTGCCGCCCTCAGGAAATCGAATGGTTCTACCAGGCCGGCGCCAGCCGTCTGTTCCCGGATTACTGGCAGGACTACATCGCGCCGATCCCGCTGGACGAGCGCGACGACCTGCTCAGCGCATTCCACAAACGCCTGATCGGCAACGATCAGATTGCCCAGATGCACGCAGCCAAGGCCTGGTCGACCTGGGAAGGCCGCACGGCTACCTTGCGTCCGAACCCGATGGTGGTCGACCGCTTCTCCGAGCCGCAGCGCGCGCTGTCGATTGCCCGGATCGAATGCCACTACTTCACCAACAATGCGTTCCTCGAGCCCAACCAGCTGATTCGCGACATGGGCAAGATCGCCCATTTGCCTGGCGTCATCGTCCACGGCCGTTACGATGTGATCTGCCCGCTGGATAATGCCTGGGAACTGCATCAGGCCTGGCCGAACAGCGAACTGCAGGTGATCCGCGATGCCGGACACGCGGCGTCCGAGCCGGGTATCACCGATGCATTGGTGCGTGCGGCCAGCCAGATGGCCCGGCGTTTGCTTGATCTGCCGCCTGAAGAAGCATGAAGGGCCTGTTACAACGCGTGCGAAGTGCACGCGTCGAAGTGGCGGGGGAGGTTGTTGGCGCTGTAGACCAGGGTTTGCTGGTGCTGGTGGCGGTCGAGCCGCAAGACACTCGGGCCAGCGCTGACAAACTTCTGCATAAGCTGCTTAACTATCGGGTATTCAGTGACGCCGAGGGCAAGATGAATCTGTCCTTGGCTGATGTCGGCGGTGGTTTGTTGTTGGTCTCGCAGTTCACCCTGGCCGCCGATACCAAAAATGGTTTGCGTCCGAGCTTTTCTACCGCGGCCCCGCCGGCCCTGGGAGAAGAGCTTTTTGGCTATATATTAGCCAAAGCGCAGCAGTTACATGGCAAAGTGGCATCAGGTAGATTTGGCGCAGACATGCAGGTGCATCTGGTCAATGATGGCCCGGTAACCTTCCTGTTACAGACCTGAAGGCGCTTGAAACATCTTTTCAGGCGTGTTTCGGTCGAAAACAGGGGTTTTTCGCGATAAATACTTTGTTACCCCTGATGCGTTGTAACGCGGCCTACTAGATAATCCCGCGCTACGGGGATCAGCGTTCGTTGGCCCATTTTTGACTTAGGTAGAGACTTGTCCGCAACCGTTTGGGGAATCATTTAGCCCCATCGGAGTCGGAACAATGCTCGCCAACCTGGCATATAGATAGCTGGCCGTTGGTTTTTTGATCTGTTTTCGGCGAGGGTTGCTCGTGATTGTTAGTCCCTGTAATGCACCAAAATTGTCTGCCAAACGGTTACGAAACGCACTGGTGACGGGCTCTGCTTTGCTTTGCCTGCTCAGCGCTGGCCAGCTTTGGGCATTCAATCTGGATGATGTGTCGGCCAAGGCAAAAGAGCTGGCCGGGCAGAAATACGAAGCTCCGCGCAGCAATCTGCCGAACGAATTCCGTGAGATGAAATTCGCGGACTATCAGAAAATTCGTTTCCTGACTGAAAAAGCCGAATGGGCCGACCAGAAAACCCCGTTCAAGCTGTCGTTCTATCACCAGGGCATGCACTTCGACACGCCGGTGAAAATCAACGAAATCACCGCCAACAACGTTGAAGAGATCAAGTACGACCCGAGTCGTTTCGATTTCGGCGACGTGAAGTTCGATCCTAAATCCACCGAAAAGCTGGGTTATGCGGGCTTCCGTGTGCTGTACCCGATCAACAAGGCCGACAAGCAAGACGAAATCATGACCATGCTCGGCGCGAGTTACTTCCGCGTCGTCGGCAAAGGCCACACCTATGGCCTGTCCGCCCGTGGCCTGGCGATCGACACTGCGCTGCCGTCCGGTGAAGAGTTCCCGCGCTTTACCGAGTTCTGGATCGAGCAACCCAAGCCGACCGACAAGCACCTGGTGATCTACGCCCTGCTGGACTCGCCGCGTGCCACCGGCGCCTACCGCCTGACCCTGCGTCCGGGCAGCGACACCATTGTCGACGTCAAGGCGCAGATGTTCCTGCGTGACAAGGTCAGCAAACTGGGCATCGCGCCACTGACCAGCATGTTCCTGTTCGGCGCCAACCAGCCGTCGAAAGTGCTCAACTACCGTCGCGAACTGCACGACTCCAGCGGTCTGTCGATCCATGCCGGCAATGGCGAGTGGATCTGGCGCCCGTTGAACAACCCGAAACACCTGGCTGTCAGCAACTTTTCGGTTGAGAACCCGCGTGGTTTCGGCCTGCTGCAGCGTGGTCGTGATTTCAGCCACTACGAAGACCTCGATGACCGTTACGACAAGCGCCCAAGCGCCTGGATCGAGCCACAGGGCGACTGGGGCAAAGGTACTGTCGACCTCGTAGAGATTCCGACCGCCGATGAAACCAACGACAACATCGTTGCCTTCTGGAGCCCGGAAAAGCTGCCTGAGCCTGGTCAGCCACTGGACTTCGCTTATCGTTTGCACTGGACCATCGACGAAGCTGCCCTGCATTCGGCAGACAGCGCCTGGGTTCAACAGACTCTGCGTTCCACCGGTGACGTGAAACAGTCCAACCTGATTCGTCAGCCAGATGGCAGCGTTGCCTACCTGGTGGACTTCACAGGCCCGTCCCTCAAGGCACTGCCGGAAGATGCACCCGTTCGCAGCCAGGTCAGCGTTGGCGACAACGCCGAAGTGGTCGAGAACAGCGTGCGCTACAACCCTGAGACCCAGGGCTGGCGCCTGACCCTGCGCATGAAGATCAAGGACCCAAGCAAATCCACGGAGATGCGTGCTGCGCTGGTCAAGGAAATCGTCGCCCCTGAGCCGGCGAAGGTTTCGCTGCCGAACGCCAATTCTTCCATTGCCAAGGCCGACAAGATCGCCGCCAAGCAACTCGAGAAGAAAGAAAAGGAATCCAAGGAAGCGAAAGACAAAGACGCCAAGCAGCCTGCCGCTGCCGAAGCAGCCCCTGCCACACCTCCTGCCCCGGATGCAGCCAAGACTGAACAAGTGCTGACCGAGACCTGGAGCTACCAGTTGCCAGCCGATGAGTAATTCCCAAGTACAGCCAGAAACTCTCAACGAGTATCTGGCGCACCTGCCAATGACCGATGAGCAGCGCGCAGAACTTGCGGGCTGCACATCTTTCAGCGAACTGCATGAGCGCCTGTCGTCGAAGACCTTCGACGCACCAGGCGAAGCGAACCAGGCTTCGGTCGGTCGCCGGCTGACCCTCAACTCCGCCGAGGAGCTGGAGGAGGCCGAGATGTTGGCGCTCGACGCCAGCGGTCGGGTGTGCCTGAAGGCAACCCCGCCGATTCGTCGGACCAAGGTCGTGCCCGAGCCATGGCGTACCAATATCCTGGTGCGTGGCTGGCGGCGCCTGACCGGTCGCACCAACCCTCCGGCACCGCCGAAGGATGAGCGCGTGCTGCCGGCGGCTCGCTGGCGCACTGTCGGTTCGATCCGCCGCTACATCCTGCTGGTGTTGATGCTGGGCCAGACCATCGTTGCGGGCTGGTACATGAAAGGCATCATGCCGTACCAGGGCTGGTCGTTCGTCGACCTCAACGAAGTCCTGCACCAACCGCTGCTGCAGACCGCCACGCAAGTGCTGCCCTATGCCTTGCAAACCAGCATCCTGATTCTGTTCGGGATTCTGTTCTGCTGGGTGTCGGCCGGTTTCTGGACCGCACTGATGGGCTTCCTCGAGTTGCTCACCGGGCACGACAAGTACCGCATTTCCGGCGCCAGCGCCGGCAACGAGCCGATTCCCAAGGACGCTCGCACTGCATTGGTGATGCCGATCTGCAACGAAGACGTGCCGCGGGTGTTCGCCGGTTTGCGTGCGACCTTCGAATCGGTCGCGGCCACCGGTGACCTGGATCGCTTCGACTTCTTTGTCCTCAGTGACAGTAACGACACCGATATCTGCGTTGCCGAGCAGCAAGCCTGGCTGGACGTCTGCCGCGAAGCCAAGGGCTTTGGCAAGATCTTCTATCGCCGTCGTCGCCGTCGTGTGAAACGCAAGAGCGGCAACCTCGACGACTTCTGCCGTCGTTGGGGCGGTGATTACAAATACATGGTCGTACTCGACGCCGACAGCGTGATGAGTGGCGAATGCCTGACCAGTCTGGTGCGCTTGATGGAAGCCACGCCGGACGCCGGGATCATTCAGACCGCGCCACGTGCCTCGGGCATGGACACGCTGTATGCGCGCATGCAGCAGTTCGCCACGCGGGTATACGGTCCGCTGTTCACCGCCGGCCTGCACTTCTGGCAGTTGGGCGAATCCCACTACTGGGGCCACAACGCAATCATCCGCATGAAGCCGTTCATCGAGCACTGCGCCCTGGCGCCGTTGCCCGGTAAAGGCGCTTTTGCGGGGGCGATCCTTTCCCACGACTTCGTTGAAGCTGCGCTGATGCGCCGTGCCGGCTGGGGCGTGTGGATTGCTTACGACCTGCCCGGTAGCTACGAAGAACTGCCGCCGAACCTGCTCGACGAGCTCAAGCGTGACCGTCGCTGGTGCCACGGTAACCTGATGAACTTCCGGCTGTTCCTGGTCAAGGGCATGCACCCGGTGCACCGTGCGGTGTTCCTGACCGGCGTGATGTCTTACCTGTCGGCACCGCTGTGGTTCTTCTTCCTGGTGCTGTCGACGGCGCTGCTGGCGGTCAACACGCTGATGGAGCCGCAGTACTTCATGGAGCCGCGACAGCTGTATCCGCTGTGGCCACAATGGCACCCGGACAAGGCCGTTGCGCTGTTCTCGACGACCATCGTGCTGCTGTTCCTTCCGAAGTTGCTGAGCATCATCCTGATCTGGGCCAAGGGCGCGAAAGAGTTCGGCGGCAAGTTCAAGGTGACTCTGTCGATGCTGCTGGAGATGCTGTTCTCCATGCTGCTGGCGCCGGTGCGGATGATCTTCCACACCCGTTTCGTACTCGCCGCGTTCCTCGGCTGGGCGGCAACCTGGAACTCGCCACAACGTGACGACGATTCCACACCGTGGAGCGAAGCGGTGCGCCGTCATGGTCCGCAAACCTTGCTGGGCTTTTTCTGGGCCTTGCTCGTGGTCTGGCTGAACCCGAGTTTCCTCTGGTGGCTGGTACCGATCGTCGGTTCGTTGATGCTGTCGATCCCGGTGTCGGTGATCTCCAGCCGCGTGAAGCTGGGCCTCAAGTCCCGTGACGAAAGTCTGTTCCTGATCCCTGAGGAATACGCCCCGCCGCAGGCCTTGCTGGCAACCGATCAGTACACCCACGAAAACCGTTGGCACGCACTGAACGACGGCTTCATCCGCGCCGTGGTCGATCCACAGCAGAATGCCCTGGCGTGCGCGCTGGCGACTTCGCGTCACGGTCTGGCCGAGCCAATCGAGTGGCTGCGTATCGAACGGGTTCGTCATGCACTGAAAGCCGGCCCTGCCGGGTTGAACAACCATGAGCGTCTGCAACTGCTGAGCGACCCGGTGGCACTGGGTCGCCTGCATGAGCAGGTCTGGAGCGAAGGTCACGTCGAGTGGCTGGATGCCTGGCGAGCGTCGGTGAAAGCCGATCCTCACGCACCGCTGTTACCGCTCAGACCGCTGAGCGCACAGGCACAACCGGCCTGATGAAAAAGCCCCGCTTCTGAAAAGATGCGGGGCTTTTTCTTGGCCCATTGATCGTTCCAACGCTCTGCGTGGGAATGCATCCAGTGACGCTCTGCGTCACGCTTACGAAGGGACGCGGAGCGTCCCGGGCGGCATTCCCACGCTGGAGCATGGGAACGATCATCGGTAAAACAACAAATCCCCTTCCACCCCCTTGTACAAACGGACGAGTGCGTTAGCATCGCCACCCTCTTTGGTGCGCCCGGACAACTTTTTGTCCGTATCTGTCGGTTTTCAAAGGAAAATCGGCTTTTTGCGCGCCTGACAACACAATGGGTAGGGGAGTTGATGATGAAGAAGTATCTCTCGAGGCTGCTGCTCGGCGTCACGGCACTGGTTGCCGTCAACGCGGCGCACGCCGGCGCCATCGACGACGCAGTCAAGCGCGGCACGCTGAAAGTCGGCATGGACCCGACCTACATGCCGTTTGAAATGACCAACAAGCGCGGCGAGATCATCGGCTTCGAAGTCGACATCCTCAAAGCCATGGCCAAGGCCATGGGCGTCAAGCTGGAGATGGTCTCCACCGGCTACGACGGGATCATCCCGGCGCTGATGACCGACAAGTTCGACATGATCGGCAGCGGCATGACCCTGACCCAGGAACGCAACCTGCGCCTGAATTTCAGCGATCCGTTCATTGTGGTCGGCCAGACATTGCTGATCCGCAAGGAGCTGGAAGGCACCATCACCTCCTACAAAGACCTGAACACCGCTGACTACCGCATCACCTCCAAGCTCGGTACTACCGGCGAAATGGTCGCGAAGAAGCTGATCTCCAAAGCCAAGTACCACGGTTATGACAACGAGCAGGAAGCTGTGCTCGATGTGGTCAACGGCAAGGCTGACGCCTTCATCTACGACGCGCCTTACAACGTCGTGGCGGTGAACAAGGTCGGCAACGGCAAACTGGTGTTCCTCGACAAGCCGTTCACCTACGAGCCGCTGGCCTTTGGTCTGAAGAAGGGTGACTACGACAGCATCAACTTCATCAACAACTTCCTGCACCAGATCCACGAAGACGGCACCTACGATCGCATCCATGACAAGTGGTTCAAAGACTCCGCCTGGCTCAAGGACATGGAGTAACACCTGACAGGCGGCCTCAGTCAGATAGACCGCGCCGCCCCATTCGCGAGCAAGCCCGCTCCCACAGTAGACCGAGTCGCTAGCTAAGCACGCGATCCAATGTGGGAGCGGGCTTGCTCGCGAAGACGGCCTCACTGGCGACATAGAATTCGGAATTTGCTGACAGATGAAACAGAAAAAAGCCCAATGGCCCTGGCACGTGTTGACCGTGCTGGTGCTGATCGGCATGGCTGGCGCGTTGTACTACGCCACCTCGCTGATGTCTTACGAATGGCGCTGGAACCGTGTGCCGCAGTATTTCGCCTATCAGGCCGAAGAAACCCAGCGTGCTGCTGACATTTCCACCGTCAGCGAGCTGGTGCGCACTGGCAATAAGGCCGAAGTGACCCTGCGCAATGACGCCGGGGTCGAACAGCTGCTGAGCGTTGATGACAACAGCCTGCAAGTGGCCCGTGGCGACGACGTGGCGGAAGGCGATGTGGTTGGCGTGACCCGGCATTGGGCGGCAGGACCGCTGTTGTGGGGCCTGTGGACAACGTTGTGGCTGTCGCTGGTGTCGGGCGTGCTCGGGCTGTTGATCGGCCTGGCGACCGGCCTCTGCCGGCTGTCGAACAACCCGACCCTGCGCGATCTGTCGACCGTCTACATCGAGCTGGTGCGCGGCACGCCGCTGCTGGTGCAGATCTTTATTTTCTACTTCTTTATCGGCACGGTGCTCAATCTGTCCCGCGAATTTGCCGGGATCGCCGCACTGTCGCTGTTCACTGGCGCTTATGTGGCCGAGATCATTCGTTCTGGCGTGCAGTCGATTGCCCGCGGGCAGAACGAAGCCGCCCGTTCGCTGGGCTTGAGCGCTGGCCAGTCGATGCGCCACGTAGTGTTGCCGCAAGCGTTCAAGCGCGTGCTGCCACCGTTGGCCGGGCAATTCATCAGTCTGGTCAAGGACACCTCGCTGGTGTCGGTGATCGCCATCACCGAGCTGCTCAAGAGTGGCCGTGAAGTCATCACCACCTCGTTCTCGCCGTTCGAAATCCTGTTTTGCGTGGCGGGCCTGTACTTGTTGATCAACCTGCCGCTGTCGAAAATCGCCAGCCGGCTTGAACGGAGGCTCGCGCAAAGTGATTGAAGTCCGCGATCTGGTAAAAGTCTTCGACACGCGCGGTCAAGTGGTCCGCGCGGTGGATAACGTCACCACTCGAGTGGCCAAGGGCGAAGTGCTGGTGGTGATCGGCCCGTCGGGCTCCGGCAAGTCGACCTTTCTGCGCTGCCTGAACGGGCTGGAAGCGTTCGACTCGGGCTCGGTGAGCATTGACGGTCTGCAACTGGCGGACCCGAAAACCGACGTCAACGCTTACCGCCGTGAAGTCGGCATGGTGTTCCAGCACTTCAACCTGTTCCCGCATATGACCGTGTTGGAGAACCTCTGCCTGGCGCAGAAAGTCGTGCGCAAGCGCGGCAAGCAGGAGCGCGAGGCCAAGGCCCTGGCCTTGCTGGAAAAGGTCGGCATCGCGCAGAAGGCCCACGAGTTTCCGTCGCGCCTCTCTGGCGGTCAGCAACAGCGCGTGGCGATTGCCCGAGCGCTGGCCATGGAGCCGAAGGTCATGTTGTTCGATGAGCCGACGTCGGCGCTGGACCCGGAAATGGTCGGCGAAGTGCTGGACGTGATGAAGACCCTGGCCGTGGAAGGCATGACCATGGTCTGCGTGACTCACGAAATGGGATTTGCACGGGAAGTGGCGGATCGGGTGTTGTTCTTCGATCACGGCAAACTGCTGGAGGATGCCTCGCCGGCCGAGTTCTTCGATGCGCCGAAGGACCCGCGGGCGCAGGCGTTTTTGCGGCAGGTTCTATAACCTCGTCGCCTGTCGAATCGCCTTCGCGAGCAAGCCCGCTCCCACACTGGATCTCGGTCAAACACAAAAAGTGCTTTCGCCGAAAATCTAATGTGGGAGCGGGCTTGCTCGCGAAAGCATCGCCTCAGTCCCAAGCGAACCGAGGCATCTCTATCACCTCAAACCTTGAACTTGCCCACCAGCATCTGCAGATGGGTGCCCAGCCGCGCCAGTTCGACGCTGGAGGCCGCGGTTTCTTCGCTGGCGGCCGAGGTCTGGTCGGAAACGTCACGCACGTTGAGCACGCTGCGGTTGATCTCCTCGGCCACGGCGCTCTGTTGTTCGGCGGCTGCGGCGATCTGCTGGTTCATCGCCTGAATCGCCGAGACAGTACGAGTGATATTGGACAGCGAACCGCCGGCGCGGCGAGTCAGCTCGACACTGCTATCGGTCAGGCTGCGGCTGTTGTCCATGATGGTGGCGACCTGCTGAGTACCGCTTTGCAGGCCGGCAATCAGCTCTTCGATCTCTTCGGTGGACTTCTGGGTGCGTTGCGCCAGGCTGCGGACTTCGTCGGCAACCACGGCAAAACCACGTCCGGCCTCACCGGCACGCGCAGCCTCGATGGCAGCGTTGAGCGCCAGCAGGTTGGTTTGTTGGGCCACGGACTTGATCACATCCAGCACGCTGCCGATCTTGTCGCTCTCGCGCTTGAGATGGCCCATGGCTTCGGTGGAGTTGCCGACTTCGGTGGCCAGGCGTTCGATCTGGGCGATGGCTTCGCCGACCACCTTGTCGCCTTCGCGAGCCTGTTGGTCGGCGGCGACGGCGGCTTCCGATGCTTCCTCGGCGTTGCGCGCGACTTCCTGCACGGTGGCGGCCATTTCGTTCATGGCGGTGGCTACCTGATCGGTTTCAACCTTCTGGCTGTTGACCCCGGCGCTGGTCTGCTCGGTCACCGCGGAGAGTTCTTCGGCAGCGCTGGCGATCTGTGTCACGCCTTCGCTGATGCCGCCGATCAGTTCGCGCAGGCCGACGGTCATGCTCTGCATCGCGCGTTGCAACTGGCCGAGTTCATCGCGACGCTGGGAAATGAGATTGTGAGTCAGGTCCCCGGCAGCCACCCGTTCAGCAACTTTAAGAGTCTGGTTCAGCGGGATGATGATCTGCCGAGTGATGGCCCAGGCAGCGAGCAGACCGAATGTCAGTGCCAGCGCGGTCACCAGCAGCAGGGTGTTTTTGGCTGCGGCGGCATCGCTATCACGCACGACGGTTTGCGAGGTGGTGAGTTTCTTGCTCAGGTCGAACAGCAAGTCGCCTTGCTGGGCCATGTCCTTGAGGGCGGTGGCACTGGCCACCTGGGAGTCGCGGTATTGGCTGACGGCCGCGCGGTAGGCAATCAGCGAGTCGGTGGCTTGTTGCAGGTTGGCGGTGTGCTGTTCCGGGAGTTTTTCCGGCAGGGCCTTGAGGTACTTCAAGGCGTTGTCGATGGCGTCCAGCGCCGGTTGTTCAGCCTCGACCTTGCCGCTGTAGGTGTAGCCGCGTACCTGGAAGCGTGCTTGCTGGATCAACTTGCTCAGCTCGATGACGCTGTTGAACTGGGTGACGCTGTCACCTTGCAGCAGGGCTTTTTCGACTTCCGACACGCGGGCTACGGCGTTGTCGGCGGTGGCGCCGAGTTTGGCACGGGCCGCTTCGCGGTTGGCGGTGGCCTGGGTCATGTCGGTAAAGGCGTGCCTGTATTCGCTGACGGCTTCCAGTTGCTGGTTGAGCATCGCCACGTCGGCTGGCTGCTCGATCATCTTGAGGGCGCCTTGCAGGCCTGAATCGAGCTTGTCCAGCAACTCGCTGACAGCGGCGGGGCCTTGTTCACCGCGACGCATTTCGTAGTCCAGGCGAGCAACGCGCAGGTCTTTGGTCAGCTCATTGAGGCTGGAAATGTATCCGAGCTTGTCGCCGCGGCTGATGATGCTGCTCATGCCCGTCCAGCCATCCACGGTGATCAGCAGAGTCAGGAGCAATACCAGGCCAAAGCCGATGCCAAGCTTGCGATTGACGCTCACATTCCCAAGGTGTTCGGCTAACCATCGGTACATGCTGCGGACTCCCTATGACCACGTTAATTGGATTTATAGAGAGACTATCGGCCGACAGATGGATATCTGAAGGCCGCCACAGAGCTGTGTCAGAACAGCCGCGAAAGCAGGGCCGTGACAGCGGTTTCGACCCGCAGGATGCGGTCGCCGAGCTGCACCGGTTGCAAGCCGGCCTTGGTCAGCAGGTCGACTTCGTAGGGGATCCAGCCGCCTTCCGGGCCGATGGCCAGGGTCACCGGTTCGTTCAGCCCGCGGGGGCAGGGCGGGTAGTTGCCGGGGTGGCCGATCAGCCCGAGGGTGCCGTCGGCGATGGCCGGCAGGCGATCTTCGACGAAGGGCTTGAAGCGTTTTTCGATGACGATCTCGGGCAGCACGCTGTCGCGGGCCTGTTCGAGACCGAGGATCAGTTGCTCGCGAATCGCCTCGGGTTCGAGGAACGGTGTCTGCCAGAAGCTCTTCTCGACCCGATAGCTGTTCACCAGCACGATTCGCGGCACACCCATGGCGGCCACCGTCTGGAACACCCGGCGCAGCATTTTCGGCCGTGGCAGGGCCAGCAGCAGGGTCAGTGGCAGCTTGGCCGGTGGTGGCTGGTCGAGGGTGACGCGCAGTTCGGCTTCGGTGGCTTCCAGGCGCAGCACTTCGGCTGAGCCCATCAATCCGCCAACCCGCCCGACCCGCATGCTGTCGCCGACTTCACAGCGATGCACTTCCTGCATGTGAGTGAGTCGGCGATCGCGCAAGATCACCCGGTCGGCCGCAATAAAGTCGGCCTCTTCGAGGAGCAGCAGGTTCACGGTTGAGTCGCTGGCGGCTGGTCGTTGTGATCGTCAGCTGGCTGTTCATCTTCCGGTTTTTCGCGTTTGCTGACCAGGCTGCCAAACAGGATGCCGATCTCGAACAGCAGCCACATCGGCACGGCCAGCAGGGTCTGCGAGAAGATGTCCGGCGGGGTCAGGATCATGCCGACCACGAAGCAGCCGATGACCACGTACGGGCGGATCTTCTTCAGGTATTTGACGTCGACCACGCCGATCCACACCAGCAGCACCACGGCCACCGGGATCTCGAACGCCACGCCGAAGGCGAAGAACAGCGTCATGACGAAATCCAGGTAACTGGTGATGTCGGTCATCATTTCCACGCCCGCCGGAGTGGCCGAGGCGAAGAACTTGAAGATCAGCGGGAACACCAGGAAGTAGGCGAACGCCATGCCGGTGTAGAACAGCAGGATACTGGAAACCAGCAGCGGCACCGCGATGCGCTTTTCATGCTTGTACAGGCCCGGCGCGATGAAGCCCCAGATTTGATGCAGGATCACCGGGATCGCCAGGAACAGCGAGACCATCATGGTCAGCTTCAACGGCGTCAGGAACGGCGAGGACACGTCGGTGGCAATCATCGTCGCGCCCGCCGGCAAATACTGGCGCAGCGGAATCGAGACGAAGGTGTAGATCTGCTGGGTGAAGGCAAACAACCCGGCGAAGATCAGGAAAATCGCCGCGACGCAGCGCAGCAGGCGAGTACGCAACTCGGTGAGGTGCGAAACCAGCGGCATGTGCTGGTCGGATTCCGGAATATCGCTCATGGGGCTCGCGGCGGCAGTGTTGGGTCGTGGGGAGCCGGCGCAGTGGTTGCCGCCGCAGGAGTAACAGGCGCTGTCGGTGGTGCGGCAACGACCGCTGGAGGCGGCTCTACCGGTGTTGCGACAGCCGCAGTTTCGGCAACAGGCGCAGGCGCCTGGACCGTCTGTTCGGCTACCGTTTCGACTGGCGTCGGCTGTTGGGCTGGATTGAGGATTTTGCGGGCCTCTTGTTCCAGCGACAGAATGTGCTCGTTGTGCAGTTGCCGGCGGATCTCGTCGGCACCGATTTCACGTTCAACTTCCTGTTTGATCGCGTTAAAGCTGCGCTTCAGGCGTCCGATCCACAGGCCGGCGGTGCGCGCAGCGCCCGGCAGACGCTCGGGGCCCAGCACCAGCAGGGCAACGAGGCCGACAAGCAGCAGTTCAGAGAAGCTGATACCGAACATTAGTCTGTGCTCACGAGTCTTTGCGGGTCGGCTCTTCGACTTTATGGGCCTGCACGTCGATGGTGTGCGGCTCTTTCAGGGTCGAGGCCTGTGGCTGCACCGGCGCTGTTGGCTGTGCAGTGGTCGGCGGCACGACGGGTTCGGCAGGCTTCTCTTCGTCGTTCATGGCTTTGCGAAAGCCCTTGATCGTTTCGCCGACGTCGGTGCCGAGGTTTTTCAGTTTTTTGGTGCCGAATACCAGTACCACGACAATCAGGATGACGATCCAGTGTTTCCAGTCAAAAATGCCCATGTTGCAGTTCCTCTCTAATCGTTATTCAGGCGGACGGGCGCGAGGCTTTCTCGACGTGACCGGACAGGCCGAAGCGGCGGTCCAGCTCATCGAGGACAGCCTGCGGATGCTGCCCCAGTTGGGCGAGCATGACCATACTATGGAACCACAGGTCAGCGGTTTCGTAGATTACATCACTGCAATCTCCGCTGATGGCGGCGTCTTTGGCGGCAATGATCGTCTCGACCGATTCTTCGCCGACTTTTTCCAGAATCTTGTTCAAGCCCTTGTGGTAAAGGCTGGCGACATAAGAGCTGTCGGCGGCGGCGCCTTTACGCTCTTCCAGCACTTGGGCCAGACGGGTCAGGGTGTCAGTCATGTTTGTGGTCCGAATAGATGGCGTGCGGGTCCTTGAGCACCGGGTCGACGGTTTTCCAGTCGCCGTTCTCATAGACGCGGTAGAAGCAGCTTTGGCGGCCGGTATGACAGGCGATGTCGCCGATCTGCTCGACCATCAGAATGATCACGTCGGCGTCACAGTCCAGGCGCATCTCATGCAGGGTTTGCACATGCCCGGACTCTTCGCCTTTGCGCCACAGCTTGCCACGCGAACGTGACCAGTAGATGGCGCGGTTCTCGGCGGCGGTCAGTTCCAGCGCTTCGCGGTTCATCCAGGCCATCATCAGCACGCGCCCGGTTTTATGATCCTGGGCGATCGCCGGCACCAGGCCGTCGCTGTCCCATTTGATCTCGTCCAGCCAATCTTTCATCTTCGACTCCGACAGTGGGCTCGACACTTCAGTAGTGGAACCCTGGCGTTGAAACAGTGTGCCAGTGCGCGGCCCAACTGGCTATCGTCGAACGATCAGATACAAGCCCACGGCCACCATGATTGCGCCGGGCCAATGGCCCAGTCCGTCCAGAGGGCCGCCGGCGAGCAGGATCGCACCGCCCGCCAGATGCGCGGTGCCG
Organism: Pseudomonas sp. 05N431; assembly: GCF_056397005.1. Classification (NCBI taxonomy): domain Bacteria; kingdom Pseudomonadati; phylum Pseudomonadota; class Gammaproteobacteria; order Pseudomonadales; family Pseudomonadaceae; genus Pseudomonas; species Pseudomonas sp. 05N431. The sequence goes on along the minus strand of NZ_JBFTMN010000007.1, from coordinate 21,549 downwards.
AGCAGGCGCAGGAACCAGTCGTCCGAGCGGCGATGCCAGGCCGGTGGCGGGTTGACGGCGTGCGGCTGCGACAGGCGATCGAGCAGGTCACGGGTCATGTTGGCCAGGTGCGGCAGTTGCTCGACCTGGTTGTGCAGGTTGCCGAGCAAGGTTTTCGGGCTGACGCGCTCGCGCATCCAGCGTTCGAGGAACGGCTGCGCGGTGTTCCACAGGTCCAGCTCCGGGTACAGCTGACGACCCAGGCCTTCGATGTTGAGCAGGGTTTTTTGCAGCAGAACCAGCTGCGGCTGCACTTCCATGTTGAAGCGTCGCGCGGTCTGGAACAGGCGCATAAGCACCTGGCCGAAGGAAATGTCTTTTAACGGCTTTTCGAAGATCGGCTCGCAGACCGTACGGATTGCCGCTTCGAATTCGTTGAGCTTGGTTTCCGCCGGCACCCAGCCCGAATCGATGTGCAGTTGGGCGACGCGGCGATAGTCACGCTTGAAGAAGGCGAACAGGTTGCGTGCCAGATAGTCCTGGTCTTCAGGCGTCAGGCTGCCGACGATCCCGCAGTCGATTGCAATGTACTGCGGGCTCCACGGCTGCACGGTGCTGACGAAGATGTTGCCGGGGTGCATGTCGGCGTGGAAGAAGCTGTCGCGGAACACCTGGGTGAAGAAGATCTCCACGCCACGTTCGGCGAGCATTTTCATGTCGGTGCGCTGGTCGGCGAGGGTCGCCAGGTCCGTGACCTGAATCCCGTAGATACGCTCCATCACCAACACTTTTGGCCGGCACCAGTCCCAGTAGACCTGCGGCACGTACAGCAGCGGCGAGCCGTCGAAATTGCGTCTCAGCTGGCTGGCATTAGCCGCTTCGCGCAGCAGGTCGAGTTCGTCGAAGATGGTCTTTTCGTAGTCGCTGACCACTTCCACCGGGTGCAGCAGGCGGGCGTCGGCGGAGAGCTTTTCTGCCGCGCGGGCGAGGATGAACAGCCAGGCCAGGTCCTGTGCGATGACCGGCTTGAGGCCCGGGCGTATGACCTTGACCACCACTTCTTCGCCGCTTTTCAGCTGCGCTGCATGGACTTGCGCCACCGAAGCCGAAGCCAATGGTTCGATGTCGAATCGGCTGAACACATCGCTGATTTTCTTGCCCAGCTGTTCTTCGATCAGCTTGACCGCTACCTGCGAGTCAAACGGCGGCACACGGTCCTGCAGCAGCATCAGCTCATCGGCGATGTCTTCGGGCAGCAGGTCGCGGCGGGTCGAAAGAATCTGTCCGAACTTGATGAAAATCGGCCCCAGGTCCTGCAAGGCCAGCCGCAAGCGCGCTCCCCGGCTCAGGTCCAGGGTTTTACGCGGAAACCAGCGCCACGGCAGCGCATAACGCAACCCCAGCAGGAACCACGGCAGTGGCAGGGCGAACAGCAGGTCATCGAGGCGGTAGCGGATCACGACGCGCTGGATGCGCAACAAACGGCGGACGGCAAGCAGCTTCATGCGTTATCGCTTGAATCAAGGGATCGGGAAAGACGCTCGAAGCGCGCCTCAAGACGTTCCAGATCAAGTTTGATCTGGTCCAGTTCACTAAACCGCGCTTCGGCTTCGCGCTGGCCGACGAGGGCGCGCGACTCTTCGGCGAGGTATTCGGCAAGGTTCTGGTTCAGGCTGGCGAAACCTTGCTGATACCAGCGTGCACGGCTGCGCAAGTGACCGCCCAGCAGTTGCGTGGCGACCGGGCCGAGCCAGCGCGAGAGTTCGTATTCCCAGTCCAGCTCCAGGTCCTGAAGGACCGACGCCAGCGCCAGCAGCACGCCGCTGTCGCCGTCGAGTTCAACTTCAGGGCCATGCAGGACCGACGTCTTGTCCTTGCTCAGGGCCAGCTTGAGCAGGCTTGCCGCCGGTGCGCGCAAGGTGCAGTCGGCATCTGCGGCCCAGTGTGCTGCCAGCATCAGGCCTTCGTCGCTGGGCACAATGAACATCTGCAACGCCGGGCTGCGACAATCGACGGCAATCACCTTGCCGTTCAATGATGCCAGGCGTGGCAGTGCCGTGCTGTCGAGTCGCAGTACCCGGTTGAGGCCGAGTTCGACGCTGGCGAGCAGGCCGGCGAGCAACATCAGGGTTTGATGCCGCGGTGCAGGGCGACGATGCCTGCGGTCATGTTGTGGTAGGTCACGCGGTCGAAACCGGCTTCAACCATCATCGACTTCAGGGTTTCCTGGTTCGGGTGCATGCGGATCGATTCGGCCAGGTAGCGATAGCTTTCCGAGTCATTGGTGATCAGCTTGCCCATCAACGGCATGAAGGCGAACGAGTAGGCGTCGTAGGCCTTGGACATCAGCGCGTTGGTCGGCTTGGAGAACTCCAGCACCAGCAAACGACCGCCGGGCTTGAGCACCCGTAGCATGGAGCGCAGGGCGTCTTCCTTGTGGGTGACGTTGCGCAGGCCGAACGCGATGGTCACGCAGTCGAAGTGGTTGTCCGGGAACGGCAGCTTTTCAGCGTCGGCCTGAACGAACTCGACGTTGCCGGCCACGCCCAGATCCAGCAGGCGGTCACGACCGACCTTGAGCATGGATTCGTTGATGTCGGCGAGCACGACCTGGCCGGTCGGACCGACGAGGTGCGAGAACTTTCTGGTCAGGTCGCCGGTGCCACCGGCGATGTCCAGCACGCGGTTGCCGGTGCGAACGCCCGACAGTTCGATCGCGAAACGCTTCCACAAACGATGCATGCCGCCCGACAGGAGGTCGTTCATCAGGTCGTATTTGGCGGCTACCGAGTGGAAAACCTCAGCGACTTTTTCCGCTTTCTGGCTTTCCGGAACGTTTTTGAAGCCGAAGTGAGTGGTGGGTTCGGCATCGCTGCCTTTGCGCTGATCAGTCATATCGCTGTCACCAAAAGAGAATGCGCGACATTCTAATCCCGCAGGCATGCTTTGTCTTGGCAAGGCTGAAGGTAAGATAGGCAACCGCCCGGACGTTTTGACGCAGTAGGGGTCAGAATGCGTGAGGCAAGTCCCGATAAAACAGGAGTCATTCAGTGGCCCATATTAGTGTTGAGCGTGCCCATAGCCTGGGTAAGGAAGCAGCCCGCGAGAAGGCTGACAAACTGGCGGAAAAACTGGCGGCGCAATATGGCCTGGAACCTCAGTGGTCGGGCGACACCCTGAACCTCAAGCGTCCCGGGGTCAAAGGTGCGGTCTATGTGGGCGACACCTCGATCAGGGTCGATGTCGAACTCGGTCTGTTGATGTCAGCCATGAGCGGCACCATCAAGTCGGAAATCGAAAGAGCCCTCGATAAAGCATTGGTCTGACCGGGTCTTTGCGTGGAATGAGATTAAATGTGGGAGCGGGCTTGCTCGCGAAAGCGCCCGGTCAGTCGATATCAATGTTGAATGACACACCGCATTCGCGAGCAAGCCCGCTCCCACATTTGCCTGTGGTTCGCCCGAAGGTTTATGTCAGTTGTTAGGGTGCCGTTTCTAATTTTTCTCACTACGTTGTGCCTGAGCCCGACGCTTGACGGGCAGTTCCTCAAACCTTCTGCGCGTGAGGTGCACCATGGCCAAAGTTACTTTGAAGAAAAAAACTGACGTTCAGCCGACTGCGTTGAACGAGGTGAAATCCTATGCCCGCAAGATCTGGCTGGCAGGCCTGGGTGCCTACACCAAGGTCGGTCAGGAAGGCAGCGAGTACTTTCAGGAGTTGATCAAGGCTGGTCAAACTGTTGAAAAGAAAGGCAAAAAAGTCGTTGCCGAGAAGCTTGAAGCGGCCAATGCCGAGATTGATGAAGCCAAGAGTGAAGTCAGCACTTTCAAAGGCAAAGTCGAAGTTCAGCTCGACAAAGTCGAGAAGGCTTTCGACACACGTGTTGCAAGTGCCTTGAATCGTATCGGCATTCCGTCTAAACATGACGTTGAGACACTCTCTGCCAAGCTCGATGAGCTGACGGCATTGCTCGAACGCGTCGCGCGTAAACATTAAGGAGAACGGGATGGCTGGCAAAAAGAACACCGAGAAAGAAGGCAGCTCGTGGATTGGGAAAGTCGAAGACTACTCCCGCAAAATCTGGCTTGCTGGTTTAGGCGTGTACTCGAAGATCGACACTGACGGCAGTAAACTCTTCGAGTCATTGGTTAAAGATGGCGAAAAAGCCGAGAAGCTCACCAAGAGCGCTGTCGGCAAAACTGTCGACGCTGCCAAAGGCTCTGCTCAATCGGCCAAGTCGCGTATCAGTGATGTCAAGGATCGTGCGCTGGGCAAGTGGGATGAGCTGGAAGGGGCTTTCGACAAGCGCCTGAACAGCGCCATTTCGCGTCTTGGCGTGCCAAGCCGCAATGAAGTCAAAGCGCTGCACAGCAAGGTCGATACCCTGACCAAGCAAATCGAAAAACTCACCGGCGCCAAGGTTGCGCCTGTTGCCGCTAAAACGGCAGCAGCCAAACCCGCTGCTAAAACTGCCGCCAAACCCCTGGTAAAAGCTGCCGCCAAACCGGCTGCCAAACCAGCGGCTAAAGCGCCAGCCAAGCCAGCAGCTAAAACTGCGGCAGCCAAACCTGCAGCGGCCAAGCCAGCAGCCAAACCGGCTGCCGCCAAAGCCGCCGCCAAGCCTGCTGCTGCGAAGAAGCCGGCAGTCAAAAAGCCTGCAGCCCCGAAAGCTGCCGCACCGAAACCAGCAGTGGCCGCCGCCAAACCGGCAGCACCGGTCAGCCCGGCGAACTCCGCCGCGGCGCCAACCCCTGCTGTGACCCCGACTGTAGCGCCAACCCCATCGGCGCCAACCAGTCAGTCCTGATTACCCCAGGGCACGCAAAAACGCCCGGCCTGCGAAGGTCGGGCGTTTTTGTTTTGGAATGCGTTCCAGGCAACCCCATAGATCCCCTGTGGGAGCGAGCTTGCTCGCGATGAGGCCGTCACATTCAACATTGTTGGTGACTGTAAGATAGCTATCGCGAGCAAGCTCGCTCCCACAGGGTTATTCGTGTTCTTCCAGATACTGTAATGCGAGCTGCTCGGTTGCGAGTTTCGCCGACGGCGGCAAGTGCGGCGCCACCAGCATCATGATCTGGTAGACCACCACCCGCACTTCGCCTTCGCGATCGAGAATCCGCTGATAGTCCAGGGAAAACAGCAAGGTCATGGTGATCTGTTCCACCAGTTGCCCGAGTGCCTGGGTATCGCTGACCAGTTGCCCCTGAGCCTTCAATTGCGCCAGTAAAGAGGCCAGTGTGCGCTTGAGGGCATTGAGCAGGTTACGGATGCCCTTGGCCAGTTTCGGCAAGCGTCCGGCCAGGTTCGACAGGTCCTGGAACAGGAAGCGGTAGTGCGCCAGGCGTTCGACGATCAGGTGCAGGAACAGCCAGTAATCCTCCGGTGCCAGTTGCACGTCCGACGGTGGATCGAGCAACGGCGTCAATTCGCCTTGAAAGCGCTCGAACAACCCGAGAATCAGCGGCTCCTTACCGTGAAAGTGGTAGTAGAGGTTGCCGGGGCTGATCCCCAGTTCATTGGCAACTTCCATGGTAGAGACATTTGGCTCGCCCTTTTGGTTGAACAGCAGCAGGGCACATTCAAGAATCCGGTCGCGGGTTTTCATCCAGTCTTCTTAGTGATTCGTCAGGCCACGGCCGACACTTCAGGCCGTGGCACGGGGGAGAGTTCAGCGTACGCGCACGTAGGTGCCTGGCGCCGCTTCCATCGGTGGATAGTTCTGGTTACCCAGCGCCATCAGCGTTTCGCGCTGAGTGCCGGAACGTTCCTGAATCCAGCCCAGCCACTGGTTCCACCAACTGCCGTCGACGTGTTTGGCGTCGTAGTACCAGGCCCGTGGATCGCTGCTCAGTTTCGGGCTCTCGACGTAGTTGGCCTTGGGGTTGCTCGGGGGGTTGAGAATGCTCTGCACGTGGCCGCTGTTGGACAGCACGAAGCGCCGCTCGCCACCCAGCAGCAGTGTCGAGCGGTACACCGCATCCCACGGCGTGATGTGGTCGTTGATCCCGGCGACGCTGAAGCTGTCGACGTTGACTTTCTGCAAGTCGATCGGCGTGCCGCAGACCTCCAGTCCGCCAGGATGGGTCAACGGGTTGTGCTTGAAGAAGTCCAGCAGGTCACCGTGGAAGGCGGCCGGCAGGCGAGTGTTGTCGTTGTTCCAGTAGAGAATGTCGAAGGCTGGCGGCTCTTTGCCCAGCAGGTAGTTGTTGACCCAGTAGTTCCAGATCAGGTCGTTGGGACGCATCCAGGCAAAGACTTTGGCCATGTCGCGACCTTCAAGTACACCTTTCTGGTAAGAGCGACGCTTGGCCGCTTCGAGGGTTTGTTCGTCGGCAAACAGGGTTGCCGGGCTTTCCAGTTCACTGTCGAGCAGGCTCACCAGATAGGTCGCGCTGGAGACCCGACGCAGCTGCCGCTTGGCTTGCAGATGTCCTTGCAGGGCGGCGATAGTCAGGCCGCCGGCGCAGGCGCCCATCAGGTTGACCTCGCGGCTGCCGCTGATCGCCCGGCAAACATTCAGCGCTTCTTCCACGGCCTCGACGTAACTCGACAGGCCCCATTCGCGATGACGGACATCCGGGTTGCGCCAGCTGATCATGAACACCTGCAGGCCGTTTTTCAGCGCGAACTGGACAAAGCTGTTGTGCGGGCTCAAGTCGAAAATGTAGTACTTGTTGATCTGTGGCGGCACTATGAGCAGCGGCCTTGCGTACTGCTTTTCGCTCATTGGCTTGTACTGCATCAGCTCCAGCAGTTCGTTGCGAAACACCACGGCACCGGTGGTGGTGGCGACCGTTTTGCCGACTTCGAAGGCGTGCTTGGTCACCTGGCTGGGCAGGCCATTGTTGTGCATCAGGTCGTCGAGCAGATGGCTGAGACCGCGTACCAGACTGTGGCCGCCAGAGTTGAACAGTTCCTTGACCGCCAGCGGGTTAAGCAAAGTATTGGATGGCGAGACAGCGTCGTTGAGCAGGGTAAAGGCGAAGTGCGCGCGTGCACGGTCATCAGCGGGCATGCCGCTTTCATCGATCCATGTCTTGATCTGCTTCTGCCAGCTCAGGTAAGCCTGAAGGCCGCGTCGGTAAAACGGATTGAGGGCCCAGCTCGGGTCGGCAAAGCGACTGTCCGAAGGGTTGGGCTGATGCAGGGTCTCGCCCAGTAGTACCCGGCCCAGTTGACCACCCAATGCCAGTGCGTGTTTGGCACTCTGTACCGGGTGGCGCAAGCCATGGGCGGCGACGCTGCGCAGAGTCGAGAGCAGATCCTGGCCGCGCAGACCGGTGATCGCACTCTGGGCATTGATGAATGCGGCGGGTGGAGGAAAGGCGCCCGGCGCTTTTTTGTCTCGCATGAGTCAACACTCCTTCGTCAAGCCATCAACAAGTACATCAATTCCGAATAGACACCATAGTCGCTTCGGACCTCCCTTGCGGCTTTCGACACGCCTGTCGACATACGCAGTACGTTATGTGCCGCCAAACGACCCCGGGTGCGGGTGCATCACCGCCCGTTGGCGTTCTTCCTGGAGAAATTTCATGATGATCGGAGCGACGGCTTCAGCCCGAGTGATCAGGAATAAATGGCCGTCGTCGATTATGTGTAGCTGGGCATTGGGAATACGCCAGGCGAGTATCCGCATATTGATCAGCGGAATGAGCGGGTCATCGTCACCGGCCAGCACCAGGGTCGGCTGATTGATTTTGTGCAGCCAGTGAATACTGGTCCAGCCCAGGCCCGCGAACAGCTGCCAGTAGTAACCGAGTTTGCCCGCCGAACGCACTTTGCTCGCGTGCTCCGCCGCGAGGTTCGGATCACGGCGGAACGAACCACCGTAGATCAGCGGTGCAATGCGAATCACGTGGGATGGCTGGATGTAGCGTCTGGGGCTGGCCATCATCCACAGCACTTTCGGTTTGCCCGGCACCATCACCATGCCCGCCGCCGTCGCCGCCAACACCAGTTTCTTGCAGCGCTCGGGGTAGTCGAAAGCAAACTGTTGGGCGAGTGCTCCGCCCCACGAAACACCGACCACATTGACTTGCCCGTAATCGAGGTAATCGAGCATCCGTGCGGTCAGCTTGGCCAGGCCGGGAAATCGATAGGGGTGGTTAGGGGTCGATGAGCCGCCGACACCGGGGACATCGAAGGCGATCACTTCCAGGTCCGGGTCGAGCGCCTGGACGAACGGAAACACCAGCTCGAGGTTGGCGCCGATGCCGTTGAAAATCAGCAAGGGCGTCAAGTGAGGCTTGCCGGGGCGTACCGCGGTGCGGATGGTTTGACCATCCAGGTCGACGGTACGAAATATGAACGGTTGCGGCATGCTTCAAGCCCTGTGGGTTGTCTCTAATGCTTGCTCGTCCCCGGTGGGAGCGAGCTTGCTCGCGATAGCGGTGTGTCAGTCAGCACATTGGCCGAAAGTGGCGCCGTCATCGCGAGCAAGCTCGCTCCCACATGAGGGCAAGGTGTGTCAGTTAACGTTCATGCACATAAGTCCCCGGTGATGCCTCACCTGCTGCATAGGTCTTGTTGCCGAGCACGGTCGGGGCTTTTTTCAGTTTGCCCGAACGCTCGGCCTGCCAGGCCTGCCAGTGCAGCCACCAGGAGTCAGTGTGCTTGGTTGAGTTTTCCAGCCAGTCGTTGGCATGGACCGGCATTTCGGTGCTGGTCATGTAACGGGATTTCGGGTTGCCCGGCGGGTTCAGAATGCTCTGGATATGGCCGCTGCTGGACAACACGAATTCGACTTTGCCACCGAACAGCTGCGCCGATTTGTAGCACGACTTCCACGGTGTGATGTGGTCGTTGGTGCCCGCCAGGGAGTAGACGTCGGCAGTGACCTGCTTGAGGTCGATCGGCGTGCCGCACACTTCCAGTGCATCGGCGCGGATCAGCGGGTTGTTTTTGAACATTTCGATCAGGTCGCCGTGGAACGCCGCAGGCAGGCGGGTGGTGTCGTTGTTCCAGAACAGAATGTCGAAGACTGGCGGCTCGTTGCCCAACAGGTAGTTGTTGACCCAGTAGTTCCAGATCAGGTCGTTGGGGCGCATCCAGGCGAAGACCTTGGCCATGTCGCGACCTTCGAGCACACCGGCCTGATAGGAGTGACGCTTGGCGGCTTCCAGGGTTTGCTCGTCGACGAACAGCGCGACCTGGGAATCAAGGGTGGTGTCGAGCACGCTGACCAGCAGCGTCAGGGCATTGACCTTCTTCTCGCCGATCGCCGCGTAGTGGCCCAGCAGCGCGGTGCAGGTGATGCCGCCGGAGCAGGCGCCGAGCATGTTCACGTCTTTGCTGCCGGTGATCGCGGTGACCACGTCGACCGCTTCCTTGAGCGCTTCGATGTAGGTCGACAGACCCCATTCACGTTGGGCCTTGGTCGGGTTGCGCCAGCTGACGATGAAGGTCTGCACGTTGTTGCGCAGGCAGAAGCGCGCCAGGCTTTTGTCCGGGCTCAGGTCGAAAACGTAGAACTTGTTGATCTGCGGTGGCACCACCAGTAGTGGGCGTTCGTGCACTTGTTCAGTGATTGGCCGGTACTGGATCAGCTCCAGTACATCGTTGCGAAATACCACCGCGCCTTCGGTGGTACCCAGGCTCTTGCCGACTTCGAAGGCGCCCATGTTGACCTGGCTCGGCATCCCGCCGTTGTGCACCAGATCCTTGGCCAGGTGCGAGAGACCATCGAGCAGGCTTTTGCCACCGGTTTCGAAGAAGCGTTTGACGGCAGCAGGGTTGGCCGCGCTGTTGGTCGGGGCCATGGCCTCGGTCATCAGGTTGATCACGAAGTGCGCGCGGCTGATGTCCTGTTCGGACAGGCTGCTCTCGCCGATCCAGTCGTGGAGTTCCTTGCGCCACGCCAGGTAGGTTTGCAGATAGCGTTTGTAGAGCGGGTTCTGACTCCACGCCGGATCGTTGAAACGACGGTCATCGTTTTCCGGTTGCAGCTCGGATCTACCGAGCATCACGTTCTTCAGCTCAATGCCAAAATGCGCGACATGCTTGACGCTGTGGATGGGTTGTTTGATGGCCTGGGTCAGCACCATGCGGGCAGAGGTAAGCAGATCCTTTCGACGCAAGCCGATGACCGGATTAAGCCCCAGGGTATTTTCCGAGGCTTGAAATTTCAGGTCATCGTTATTCTTGTTACTCATCTACGACGCTCCATTGTCCTGAGGCGAGTACCTGAGTCGAGCTGTGTAGTCACACAGCCAGTGTCAGGTACTGCTCGGGTGACCGTTAATTGCACATCGCTGAACTTTCAATTCAGGGAGCACTGCACAGAACTTGCCAGCTCCATTGGTTACCCGAGTTTAATTTTTTTCGCAAGCAGGCCAATCATTGGCACCGCGGCCCAGCATTCAAACAGATGAAATTAGAAAATGCCCTCTAAAGAGCGCAAGCCTTGACCTAGAGCATCAGCTTGACGACAGACTCGTTTGGATCGCGGGTTTTTCCGGCAGCTTTGAGCTCGGCAAGATAGTCGTCCCAGAGTGCGTCATATCGTCGCGCCAACTGATAGAGATATTCCCAGGTGAACAGACCGCTGTCGTGGCCGTCATCGAAGGTCAATTTCAGTGCGTACTGACCGGCCGGTTCTACCTTGTTCAGGCCTACGCCGATCTTGCCAAATTGAAGGATGGGTTTGCCGTGGCCCTGGACCTCGGCGGAAGGAGAGTGCACGCGCAAGAATTCCGCGCTCAGGTGATAGACCTCATCGGGAGCGTATTGCAGCTCCAGGGTTTTCGAGGCTTTGTGCAGTTTGATGGCGGTGGGGATTTGGGTCATGACCTGTAGTCCGTCTGTATGAGCGACCTGTCGGAACTTGATCTGCAAAACACCACAGTTCAAATGTGGGAGCGGGCTTGCTCGCGAAGGGGCCATAACATTCAGCATCAACGTTGAATGTCAGACCGCTTTCGCGAGCAAGCCCGCTCCCACAGGTCCGCTAGTGCTGTAAGTATGGCCTACAGGATATAACGAGACAGGTCTTCGTTCTGCGCCAATTCGCCGAGGTGGCTGTTGACGTAGTCCGCATCGATGCGGATCGGCTCTTCGCTGTGGGTGCTGGCCAGATCGCTGGCGCTGAACGACACCTCTTCAAGCAGGCGCTCGAGCAGGGTATGCAGGCGACGGGCACCGATGTTCTCGGTCTTCTCGTTGACCTGCCAGGCGATCTCTGCCACGCGCTTGATGCCGTCCGGCTGGAACTCGATGGTCACGCCTTCTGTTTTCAGCAGGGCGCAATACTGTTCGGTGAGCGAGGCATGCGGTTCGCTGAGGATGCGCTCGAAGTCTTCCGGCGTGAGGGCCTTGAGTTCGACGCGGATCGGCAGGCGGCCTTGCAGCTCGGGCACCAGATCGCTTGGCTTGCTCAGGTGGAACGCACCGGAAGCGATAAACAGGATGTGGTCGGTTTTGACCATGCCCAGTTTGGTGTTGACCGTGCAGCCTTCGATCAGTGGCAGCAAGTCGCGCTGTACGCCTTCGCGGGACACGTCGACGCCACCGGAATTGCCACGCTTGGCGACCTTGTCGATTTCGTCGATGAACACGATGCCGTTCTGCTCGACCGCTTCCAGGGCCTTGGCCTTGAGCTCTTCGTCATTGACCAGGCGGCTGGCTTCTTCGTCGCGCACCAGTCTCAGCGCTTCCTTGACCTTGAGCTTGCGGCTCTTGCGCGCACCCTTGCCCATGTTGGCGAACAGGCTCTGCAACTGGTTGGTCATTTCTTCCATGCCCGGTGGCGCGGAGATATCGACGCCGGACACTTCGGCGACTTCGATTTCGATCTCCTTGTCATCCAGCTGACCTTCGCGCAGGCGCTTGCGGAACAGTTGGCGGGTGTTGGAATCCTGGGCCGGTGCGGAGTCTTCGTTGCTGAAACCCATGCGTGCCGGTGGCAGCAGTGCATCGAGGATGCGCTCTTCGGCGGCATCTTCGGCGCGATGGCGAACCTTGGTCATTTCCTGTTCGCGCAGCAGCTTGATCGCTGCATCGGCGAGGTCGCGAATGATCGACTCGACGTCACGGCCGACATAGCCGACCTCGGTGAACTTGGTCGCTTCAACCTTGATGAACGGCGCGTTGGCGAGTTTGGCCAGGCGACGGGCGATTTCGGTTTTACCGACACCGGTCGGGCCGATCATCAGAATGTTCTTGGGCGTTACTTCAACGCGCAGCTCTTCAGGCAGTTGCATCCGGCGCCAGCGGTTACGCAGGGCGATGGCGACGGCGCGCTTGGCATCGTCCTGGCCGATGATATGGCGACTGAGTTCATGGACGATTTCGCGGGGAGTCATTGGCATGGTAATGGGTGGTCCTCAAGCAAAAATGAATGCCGTGGCGTGATGGCCGAAACAGGCTTATTCGCTGAGATCCTGCTCCTCAATGGTGAAGTTGTGGTTGGTGAATACACAAATGTCGCCGGCGATGCCGAGCGCGGTTTCGACGATTTCGCGGGCCGACAGATCGGTTTTCTTCAGCAGGGCGCTGGCTGCGGCCTGAGCGTAACCGCCGCCGGAACCCATGGCGATCAGGCCTTCTTCAGGTTCGACCACATCGCCGTTACCGGTGATGATCAGGGAAGCGTCTTTGTTGGCGACTGCTAGCATCGCTTCGAGGCGGCTGAGGGAGCGGTCGGTACGCCATTCTTTGGCGAGTTCGACGGCGGCGCGAACCAGGTGGCCCTGGTGCTTTTCAAGCTGGCCTTCGAAACGTTCGAAGAGGGTAAAGGCGTCAGCGGTGGCGCCAGCAAACCCGGCGATGACCTGGCCGTGGTACAGGCGGCGAACTTTTTTCGCGTTGCCTTTCATCACGGTATTGCCGAGAGAAACCTGGCCGTCGCCGCCCATGACGACTTTGCCGTGGCGGCGAACTGAAACGATGGTGGTCAAGGGAAGAGTCTCCACGCAGCGGGGCGAAAATGCCTTATCCCAACTCATATGGGGGTGGTGAGGCGTTTTTCAACTGCGGGACGCGGCGGGGGACGAGCGGTGTTTGTGGTGATCGTTCCAACGCTCTGCGTGGGAATGCAGCCCGTGACGCTCTGCGTCACTGGACGCGGAGCGTCCCTAGAGGCATTCCCACGCGGGAGCGTGGGAACGATCAGCGACGAACAGGGGAGGATCAGCGGCTTTGGCGTTGTTGTAACAACAGGTTGCTGAAGCCGCTGCCAGACAGTTGTTTCTGGGCGGTGGTCAGTTGTTCGCGGTTGCTGAACGGGCCGACCAGCACGCGGTACCAGGTCTCGTCCTTCACCGTGCCGGACTCCACCGAAACCGCCTGGCCGAGCAGAATGATCTGCGCACGAACCTTGTCGGCGTCGGCTTCCTTGCGGAACGAGCCCGCCTGCAGGAAGAACTTGGTCACCGGCGCCGCTTTCGCCACGGGTGGCGCTGGCGGCGGGGTAACGCCGCTCAGGGCTGCCTGCGCACGTGCGGTGTCGATCTTCGCCGCTTCTGCCGGAGTTACCGGTGCAACGGGTGCAGTCTGCGGCGTCGGCAGGGTTTTCTCCGGCACGGCATCCGGCGGCACGATGACCTCCGATTCCGGCAGCAAGGTGTAGAAGTCGTATTTCGGCTTCACCGGTTGCGTCGGGCTCGGCGGGGTCTTGTTGGCCTCGGCGATCTTGCTGGCTTTCTGTTGTTCGACCTTCTCGCGCTTGACGCTTTCGCTGCCTTTACCCGGCTCCAGCTTCATCAGGAACACGATGAAGGCGCCCACGGTCAGGCCGATGGCCATCCACAGCCATCCCGGAATCGGCTTTTTTGCAGGAGCTTGGTAACGGCTGGCGCCACGCTTTGGTGCTGGTTTTTTCTTGGCAGCCAACTTACATACGCTCCAGAGTTTCCAGACCCAAGAGTTCCAGGCCTTGCTTGAGGGTGCGACCGGTCAATGCGGCGAGGCGCAAGCGGCTTTGCATTTGTGCCGGGGTTTCGGCGCTGAGGATCGGGCAGTTCTCGTAGAAGCTGGAGAACAGACCGGCAACATCGTACAAGTAGGTGCAGAGGATGTGCGGCGTGCCTTTTTCGGCGACGTTGTTCAGCACTTCACCAAACTGCGCCAGCTTGGCGGCGAGTTCGTGCTCGTGAGTGGCCTCGAGGACGATCTGCCCTTCGACTTCGCTGAAGTCCTTGCCGAGTTTGCGGAACACGCCGGCCACGCGAGTGTAGGCGTACAGCAGGTACGGCGCGGTGTTGCCTTCGAAGTTCAGCATCAGGTCGAAGTTGAAGCTGTAGTCGCTGGTGCGGTGCTTGGACAGGTCGGCGTATTTCACCGCGCCAATGCCCACGACTTTGGCGATGTTGCGCAGGTCGGCTTCGGCAAGCTCAGGGTTCTTTTCCTTCACCAGCGTGTAGGCGCGTTCCTTGGCTTCGTTCAGCAGGTCGATCAGCTTCACGGTGCCGCCATCACGGGTCTTGAACGGACGGCCATCGGCGCCGTTCATGGTGCCGAAGCCCATGTGCTCCATGTCCATCGGATGGGTCACGAAACCGGCCAGGCGAGCCACTTCGAATACCTGCTGGAAGTGCAGGGCCTGACGTTGGTCGACGAAGTACAGCACTCGATCGGCTTTCAGCACGCCGTTACGGTAGCGCACGGCCGCCAGGTCAGTGGTGGCGTAGAGGTAGCCGCCATCGGCCTTGACGATGATTACCGGCAGCGGGTCGCCGTCAGCGTTCTTGAACTCGTCGAGGAACACGCACTGGGCGCCGTTGCTCTCGACCAGCATGCCTTTGGCCTTGAGGTCGTTGACCACGTTGATCAGGTCGTCGTTGTAGGCACTTTCGCCCATCACGTCGGCCATGGTCAGTTTGACGTTCAGCTGTTCGTAGATTTTCTGGCAGTGGGACAGCGAGATGTCTTTGAACTTGGTCCACAGCGCCAGGCAGTCCGGGTCGCCGGCTTGCAGCTTGACCACCAGGCCACGGGCGCGGTCGGCGAACTCTTCGGATTCGTCGAAGCGTTGCTTGGCGGCGCGGTAGAAATTTTCCAGGTCTGACAGCTCGTCGCTGGTGATCGGGTTTTCTTGCAGGTACGCCATCAGCATGCCGAACTGGGTGCCCCAGTCGCCGACGTGGTTCTGGCGGATCACTGTGTCGCCGAGGAACTCCAGCACGCGCGCCACACCGTCGCCGATGATGGTCGAACGCAAGTGACCGACGTGCATCTCTTTGGCCAGGTTCGGCGCCGACAGGTCGACCACGGTGCGCTGCACGGGACCTGCCTTGCGCACGCCGATCTGGGCGTCAGCCAGGGCAGCGTCCAGGCGCGAGGCCAGGGCCTGGGTGTTCTGGAAGAAGTTGAGGAAACCGGGGCCGGCGATTTCGGTTTTGCTGACGTTTTCGTCTACCGGCAGGGCGGCGATTATTTTTTCCGCCAGGTCGCGCGGTTTCATGCCGGCCGGTTTAGCCAGCATCATGGCGATGTTGCTGGCGAAGTCGCCGTGAGTCTTGTCACGGGAGTTCTCCACCTGAATCGCCGGCGTCAGGCCTTCAGGCAACACACCGTCGGTAACGAGTTGGGTGAGGGCTTGCTGGATCAACTGGCGAATGGTGTCTTTCATGGTCTTCTCTTTCAACCGCAGAGCGGCGGCGCATCAATGCGCAGGTGGAAAAACTGGGCATTATCCGTTGCGAAGTCGGGCTTGCCAACCATAGCAGGCAGGTTATGGATATGTGGTGACTATTCGGCCGTCATCGTCGGATCGCCGCCCGGAGCAAGCTCGCTCCCACAGGGAGTCGGTGCTGAACACAAAATGTACGAACGCCCTAGATCCACTGTGGGAGCGAGCTTGCTCGCGATGGCGATCTCACTATTAATACAAATCGACCGGATCAACATCCAAAGACCAGCGCACCGCCCGCCCGCTCGGCATTTGCTCCAGCGCCAGCAACCAGGCACTCAACAATCGGTGCAGTGGCGCCCGTGCCGTGGCCTGCAACAACAATTGCGCCCGATAACGCCCGGCCCGCCGTTCCATCGGCGCCGGTACCGGCCCCAGCAATTCGATGCCGGTCAGGTTGTGTTCATCCAACAATCGCTCCGCCTCGCTGCAGGCTTCATCGAGGAAACTTTCGGCCTGCCCCGGTTTGTGCGCTTCGGCCCGCAATAGCGCCAGATGCGCGAAGGGCGGTAGCCCGGCGGAACGACGTTCGCTCAAGGCCTGCTCGGCAAAGGCGAAATAACCTTGCTCGGTCAGTTGCACCAACAACGGGTGGTCAGCCAGGTGAGTCTGGATGATCACTTTGCCCGGCTCTTCGGCGCGACCGGCACGCCCTGCCACCTGCACGATCAACTGGGCCATGCGCTCGCTGGCGCGGAAATCACCGGAGAACAGTCCGCCGTCGGCATCGAGAATCGACACCAGCGTCACCCGCGGAAAGTGATGCCCTTTGGCGAGCATCTGCGTGCCCACCAGAATGCACGGCTGACCTTTCTGAATGGTCGCAAACAACTGATTCATCGCGTCCTTGCGCGAGGTGCTGTCGCGGTCAACCCGCAACACCGGATAGTCCGGGAACAGAATCCCCAGGCGCTCTTCGGCGCGTTCGGTGCCGGCACCTACGGGGCGCAAATCGACCTTGCCGCATTTCGGGCAGTGCCGAGGGACGCGTTCAACGTAGCCGCAATGGTGGCAACGCAGCTCGCCGGAGCGCTGGTGCACGGTCATTCGCGCATCGCAGCGCTGGCATTCGGACATCCAGCCGCAGTCGTGACAGAGCAGGGTAGGTGCAAAGCCGCGACGGTTGAGAAACACCAATACTTGCTGGCCGGCGGCGAGGGTCTGGCCGATCGCCTGTTGCATCGGCCCGGAAATACCGCTGTCCAGCGGACGGCTTTTGACGTCCAGCCGCAGGAAGCGTGGTTGTTTCGCCCCGCCGGCGCGCTCGTTCAGGCGCAGAAGCCCGTAGCGACCGGTGTAGGCGTTGTGCAGGCTTTCCAGTGACGGCGTCGCCGAACCGAGGACAATCGGGATATTTTCCTGCCGCGCTCGCACCAACGCCAGGTCGCGGGCGTGATAGCGCAAACCTTCTTGCTGTTTATAGGAGCCGTCGTGCTCTTCATCGA
Source organism: Pseudomonas sp. 05N431 (assembly GCF_056397005.1). Taxonomy (NCBI): domain Bacteria; kingdom Pseudomonadati; phylum Pseudomonadota; class Gammaproteobacteria; order Pseudomonadales; family Pseudomonadaceae; genus Pseudomonas; species Pseudomonas sp. 05N431. The sequence continues at coordinate 4,494 of NZ_JBFTMN010000007.1, read as the reverse complement.
TGATGATCAGCCCGGGGTTTTTCATCGGTGTGAACAGTGCCGAGCGGGTGCCGATAATAATGTCGGCCTCGCCATCCCGGGCAGCGAGCCAGGATTCCAGCCGTTCGCGGTCATTGACCGCCGAATGCACCAGAGCGATACGCGCATTGAAGCGCTGCTCGAAGCGCGCCAGGGTCTGCGGTCCGAGGTTGATTTCGGGGATCAGCACCAGCGCTTGCTTGCCGGCCTCAAGGGTTTCGCGGATCAGCTGTAAATAGACTTCGGTCTTGCCACTGCCGGTGACACCGGCCAGCAGGAACGCATGAAAACTGTCGAAGCCTGCGCGGATCGCTTCATAAGCGGCGCGTTGTTCCGGGTTCAGCGGCAGCTCCGGCTGTGCCAGCCAGTGTTCATGACGTTCGCCGGGCGCGTGTTTGCGGATATCCACCTGCACCAGTTCTTTGGCCAGCAACAGGTCGAGGCTGTCCTTGCTCAACATCAGTTTGCTCAGCAACTGATGGGCGACGCCATGCGGATGCTGGGCCAGCGTCGCCAAGGCTTCGCGTTGACGTGGCGCGCGGGCGATGCGCGGATCATCCAGTTTCGCCCCCGGAGTGATTGACCAGAACCGTTCCTGGCGCGCTTCAGCCATTTCGCCCTGACGCAACAATACCGGCAACGCCCAGCTCAAGGTGTCGCCGAGGCTGTGCTGGTAATACTGGGAAGTCCACAGGCACAACTTGAACAGCGCTGCCGGCAGCGGTGGAGTGGCGTCGAGCAGGGCCAGCGCCGGTTTGAGCTTGTCGGCCGGGACTTCGCTGTGGCTGGTGACTTCCACGAGGATGCCGATCATCTCGCGGCGACCGAACGGCACCCGCAGCCGCATGCCCGGATGCAGATGCGCGCGCAGGACTCCAGCCGGGGCACGGTAGTCGAACAGGCGGCGCAAGGGCGAAGGCAGGGCGAGGCGCAAAATGGCGTCGGGCACGCGGGGGAATCTCATTGAACGGGCGGTGAAGAAGGGCCGGAGCCTAGCAGACGGTCGGTGCAGTGTCCTCCATTAGGAAAGCGTTCGAGTGCTGGCGAGTGGATTTTAATGCCATGCAAGGCGCCGCGACGAGCCATAGCGTGCTATGGGGAGGAGCGGCAACGCCGCATGGCATTAAAAGCCGCCGCCAGAATCGAACAGCCTTTTCTGATGGAGGACACTTTGGACAGCTTGCGTGATCGTAAAGGTCTGGTAGAATCCGCGGCCTAATTACGTGCGGTATTCAACAATAGTGTTGGGTGGCGGCACGCTAGCCTGAGGAAGACACCATGAAAGCCGATATCCATCCAGATTACCCAGTCATTGCTGTTACCTGCAGCTGTGGCAACAAGTTCGAAACCCGTTCGACCTTCGGCAAAGCTCTGCCGATCGACGTTTGCAACGAGTGCCACCCGTTCTACACCGGTAAGCAGAAGACTCTGGATACCGGCGGCCGCGTTCAGAAGTTCGCCGATCGTTTCGGTGCTTTTGGCAAAAAAGCCTAAGGCTGATCATTTTGGAGAGTCGCTTCGGCTTCTCCAGACTGATAAAAAAGGCGTCCCTCGTGGGCGCTTTTTTTATGCCCGCGATTTGGCTCTCCAGCGCCCAGGCCCTCTGTCCTGCGCCAACCAGTCGGCTGGAAACTGTCAGCGTGCAGCGCGTGGTGGATGGCGACACGGTGCGCCTGCGCGATGGCCGCAGTGTGCGCATGATCGGTTTGAATACCCCGGAACTGGGCAAGAAAGGTCGCACCGACGAGCCCTTCGCTGCGGCTGCACGCAAGCGTCTGGAAACATTGGTGGCCGCAAGCGACGGACGGTTGGGTTTGCTGGCGGGACAAGAGGGCAAGGATCGTTACGGGCGCACCTTGGCCCATCTTTACAGCGCCAACGGTGACAATCTCGAAGCGCAGATGCTTGCCGAGGGGCTTGGTTATCTGGTGGCGGTGGCGCCGAACGTCGATTTTGTCAGTTGCCAACAGGCTGCCGAACGCACTGCGCGGCAGGCCCAGCTGGGGTTATGGCGGCGGTCACCTGTGCTGAAAGCGGCGCAGATCAACACTTCGGGTTTTGCGCTGCTCAGTGGACGTGTGAGCAAGGTTCAGCGCAATCGCGGCGGAGTTTGGATCGAGTTGCAGGATTCGGTTGTATTGCGCGTTGCACCCAATCTGCTCGGTCAATTCGATCTGGCGGCTCTGGAACGGCTCAACGGCAAGCAGATCGAGGCGCGTGGCTGGGTGATCGATCGCTCACGGCGCGGTGGTCTGGATTCCGGTGAGGCGCGCTGGTTATTGCCATTGACCCATCCGGCCATGCTGCAAGCAATGCCGTAAAAAGAAATTGTCGACATTTTTTAAGTCGATTGTGAACAGTTGAGCCCTTGTGTTCCGTGGCTCTTGGCCCAAAGTCGTAGGGTAGGGCGCTTGACAGGGGTGACCGGTCAGTCTTGTGGGGACTTTGCGACGCGAGTATCCTCGGCGGTCCGTCGTTCAACAGTAAAAGCGGAATGCCCACATGTCTGATTTGAAAACTGCCGCTCTCGAATATCACGCCCATCCTCGTCCAGGTAAGCTGAGTGTCGAGCTCACCAAGGCCACCGCTACCGCCCGCGATCTGTCGCTGGCCTACAGCCCCGGCGTAGCCGAACCAGTACGCGAAATCGCCCGCGATCCTGAACTGGCCTACAAATACACCGGCAAGGGCAACCTGGTTGCAGTCATTTCCGATGGCACCGCGATTCTCGGCCTGGGTAACCTTGGCCCATTGGCTTCCAAGCCGGTGATGGAAGGTAAAGGCGTGCTGTTCAAGCGCTTCGCCGGTATCGACGTGTTCGACATCGAAGTCGACTCCGAAAGCCCGCAAGCCTTCATCGACACCGTCAAGCGTATCTCCATCACCTTCGGTGGCATCAACCTGGAAGACATCAAGGCACCTGAGTGCTTTGAGATCGAACGCGCTCTGATCGAGCAGTGCGACATTCCGGTGTTCCACGATGACCAGCACGGCACCGCAATCGTAACCGCTGCCGGCATGATCAACGCCCTGGAAATCGCTGGCAAAACCCTGCCAGAAGCCAAGATCGTCTGCCTGGGCGCTGGCGCTGCCGCTATCTCCTGCATGAAGTTGCTGGTGAGCATGGGCGCCAAGATCGAAAACATCTTCATGGTTGACCGTACCGGTGTGATCCACTCCGAGCGTGACGACCTGAACCAGTACAAGGCGGTCTTCGCTCACGCGACCGACAAGCGCACGCTGACTGACGCCCTGAAAGGCGCAGACGTGTTCGTTGGCCTGTCCGGTCCGAACCTGCTGAGCGCTGAAAACCTGATGCTGATGGCAGCCAACCCGATCGTGTTCGCGTGCTCGAACCCTGATCCGGAAATCGCCCCGGAACTGGCTCACGCCACCCGTAGCGATGTGATCATGGCGACCGGCCGTTCGGACTACCCGAACCAGGTGAACAACGTACTGGGCTTCCCGTTCATTTTCCGTGGTGCTCTGGACGTTCGCGCCAAGCGCATCAACGAAGAAATGAAAGTGGCTGCGGCCAACGCTCTGCGTGAATTGGCCAAGCTGCCAGTGCCTCAGGAAGTGTGTGACGCTTACGGTGGCATCAAGCTGGAATTCGGTCGTGAGTACATCATTCCGAAGCCAATGGATGCGCGTTTGATCACTGTGATCTCGGATGCTGTGGCCAAGGCTGCGATCGAGACGGGTGTGGCGACTCTGCCGTATCCGAAGAACTACCCGCTGAAAAGCGTGGATGACGTGTTCAACGGCTAAGCCTTTGTAGCGTCCCCCAAAAGGCCCCGGCTCTCGCGAGTCGGGGCTTTTTTATGCCTGCTATTTGTTGATGTACCCCGATCTATTGTGGGAGCGAGCCTGCTCGCGAAGGCGGCCTGACAGCCAACCAACCTCTCGCAGATGTACACAGTTCAACTGTGGGAGCTGGCTTGCCTGCGAAGGCGGCCTGACAGCCGACCTATCTCTTGCGGATGTACCCCAATCAAACCTGTGGGAGCTGGCCTGCCTGCGAAGGCGGCCTGACAGCCGACCAGTCTCTTGCGGATGTACCCCAATCAAAAGTGTGGGAGCCGGGCTTGCCCGCGATGGCGGCCTGACAGCCGACCGATCTCTTGCAGATGTACCCCAATCAAACCTGTGGGAGCTGGCTTGCCTGCGAAGGCGGCCTGACAGCCGCCCTATCTCCCGCGGATGTACCCCAATCAAAAGTGTGGGAGCTGGCTTGCCTGCGATGGCGGCCTGACAGCCGACCAATCTCCCGTTGGTGTACATATCCATTTCTGCGGTAACGGCCACTTACGGTTCCGCCCTTACGGCGTGTCACTTTGGCAAACGCCCCAAAGTAACCAAAGGTCTCGCCCCAAGCGTACGGCACCTCGCCTAGGCTCGGCGTTCCCTCACTCCGGTGTCCATCAGGGGGCATCGCCTACGGTCTGCTGCGCGACGACCTCCTCTCGATGTGTC
>NZ_JBFTMN010000006.1:0-321133 GCF_056397005.1 Pseudomonas sp. 05N431 | reverse complement strand
CTGATCCCATCCCGAACTCAGCAGTGAAACGATGCATCGCCGATGGTAGTGTGGGGTTTCCCCATGTGAGAGTAGGTCATCGTCAAGATTAAATTCCGAAACCCCAATTGCGAAAGCAGTTGGGGTTTTGTTTTGCCTGCGAGAAAGTTCGTACAGCAACATCGGACGTCTCACGGCTGTCACAGTCACCTGACAATGCTAAGGTTCGGCCCTAGCTTTTGTATTTCTCCAAGGAAGCCCTTATGGCGGACGCCTCGTTCCTCAGTGCTGGTTTTATGGTGGTTCACGGCAACCGCCTGGACGAACTGCGTAGCCTGGTAGTCAGCTGGATGCGGCGTTATCCGCTTGCGCCCCTGGAAAATGAAATCGCTCTGGTGCAGAGCAACGGTATTGCCCAATGGCTGAAGCTGGCATTGGCTGAAGACCCTGAAGATGAGGACATGGGCGGCTGTGGCATCGCCGCGGCCATTGATGTGCAGTTACCCGGCAGCTTTATGTGGCAACTTTATCGATCAGTGCTTGGGCGTGATGAAATTCCAGCGAAGTCGTTGCTGGACAAGGCCCCTCTAACCTGGCGATTAATGCGTCTATTGCCGGAACTGATCGATCAACCGCACTTCGAACCGCTGCAACGCTTCCTGACTCACGATACCGACCTGCGTAAGCGCTATCAGCTCGCTGAGCGGCTTGCGGATCTGTTTGACCAGTATCAAGTGTACCGGGCGGACTGGCTGGAAGATTGGGCAGCAGGTCGCCATCAACTGCGTAACGGTAGAGGTGAGAGCAAACCGCTCACTCCGGCCAATTGCTGGCAGGCTGAGTTGTGGCGTGCACTGTTGCTGGACGTCGGTGAGCAAGGCATGGCGCAAAGTCGGGCAGGCGTTCACCAACGTTTCATCGAGACAATCACTGGCCTGGACACTGCACCTAAGGGATTACCTCCACGGGTGATCGTGTTCGGCATTTCTTCGCTACCTGCTCAAGCCCTGGAAGCACTCGCAGGATTGGCTCGCTTCAGCCAGGTTCTGCTCTGTGTGCACAATCCATGTCGCCACCACTGGGCCGACATCGTCGCCGATAAAGACCTTTTAAGGCACCAATATAAGCGGCAGGCGCGCAAGACCGGCATGCCGGTCGTACTTGACCCGCAAACCCTGCATCAACATGCTCACCCGCTGCTGGCAGCCTGGGGCAAGCAGGGGCGCGACTACATCAACCTGCTCGACAGTTATGACGATCCCAACAGCTATCGATCAGCTTTTCGCGATGGACGTATCGATCTTTTCAGCGAAAGCCAGCCGTCGTGCATGCTCAATCAATTGCAGGACGACATCCTCGAGTTGCGTCCGCTGAATGAAACCCGCCTGCTCTGGCCTGCGGTCGATCTGAAGCAGGATGAGTCGATCCGTTTTCACATTGCCCATAGTGCACAACGTGAAGTGGAGATACTTCACGATCAGTTGCTCGCGTGCTTCAGCGCTGACCCGCAGTTGCGCCCACGCGATGTGATCGTGATGGTTCCGGATATCGACAGTTACGCTCCACACATCCGCGCCGTATTTGGTCAACTTGAGCGGGAGGATCGGCGCTTTATCCCGTTTACGCTGACCGATCAGGGCCAGCGTGGTCGCGACCCGTTGCTGATCGCGGTCGAGCATTTGCTCAAGCTGCCTGACAGCCGTTTTCCGGTCAGCGAGATCCTCGACTTGCTGGACGTTCCGGCATTGCGCGCGCGATTCGGAGTAGAGGAGCGCGACCTGCCGACCTTGCATCGCTGGATCGAAGGGGCTGGTGTTCGCTGGGGTATGAGCGCGGAACAGCGCGCCGGTCTAGGTTTACCTGATGAACTTGAGCAAAACAGCTGGCGTTTTGGCTTGCGTCGCATGCTTCTGGGGTATGCCGTTGGCAGTGGTCATTCCTGCGATGGCATCGAACCTTATGATGAAATCGGCGGACTGGATGCAGCACTGATTGGCCCATTGGTAGCTTTACTCGATGCTTTGCAGATTGCTCACAAGGAGCTCTCACAACCTGCATCGCCTGATCAATGGGGTGTGCGTCTGCAAGCATTGATGCAGCTATTTTTCCTGGCCAGCAATGAGCATGACGACTATCTGCTGGCCCAGCTCGAGTTGCTCCGCGAAACCTGGCTGGAGACTTGCGAATCGGTTGGTTTGCAGGACGAACTGCCACTGACGGTGGTCCGCGAGGCTTGGTTGGCCGGTCTCGATCAGGGGCGTTTGTCTCAACGCTTCCTGGCCGGCGCAGTGAATTTTTGTACGCTGATGCCGATGCGGGCGATCCCGTTCAAACTCGTTTGCCTGCTGGGCATGAACGACGGTGATTATCCGCGTGCGCAACCGCCACTGGACTTCGATCTGATGGGCAGCGATTACCGTCCCGGTGATCGGTCTCGGCGAGAGGATGACCGCTATCTGTTGCTCGAAGCCTTGCTCTCGGCGCGGGACCAGCTTTACATCAGCTGGGTCGGGCGCAGTATTCGCGACAATAGCGAGCGCCCCGCATCGGTATTGATCGGTCAGCTGCGTGACCATCTGGCTAACGGCTGGAAAAACACCGACGGTACTAAAGAACTCCTTGAGGCGATGACCCAGGAGCATCCGTTACAACCCTTCAGTGCCCGTTATTTCCATGAAGGGGATCAACTGTTCAGCTATGCCCGGGAATGGCAGCTGTTGCATGAGCAACATGACAGCACTCCAGCCTTGGAAATACTTGATGCTTATGTTCAGGAAGAGCCGCTGAGCCTTGGTCAACTACAGGATTTCCTGCGTAACCCCGTGCGGCATTTTTTTAGTCAGCGTCTCAAGGTGTTTTTCGAAGCGGCTGAAGCGCCTTTGGCGGATGAAGAGCCCTTCGTGCTCGATGCGTTGCAACGCTACAGCCTGAGTGACAGCTTGCTTGAAGCTGCGCTGGCTAGCCCCGACCAACCGGAACAAGCTCTGCATGCGCAGGCCAAAAGGTTGCAGGACAGTGGCTTGCTGCCGATGGCTGGTTTCGGCGAGTGCTTGCAACGTGAGTTGATCGAGCCGCTACCGGATCTGCTGCAACGTTATCAACAGTTGCTGGCAATGTGGCCGACACCGCAAAACAGTGCTTTGCCGGTGACGCTCCAATTGCAGGGAGTGAGCCTGGAAGGCTGGCTCAGCGGTCTCCATCAACGCAGCGATGGCGGGTTGCTGGCTGTCACTACGATCCCCAACAGCATTGGTTCGATCAAGACCCGCAAGTGGCATCGTTTGATCCGACCTTGGGTTAACCACCTGGTGGCCTGTGCGAGCGGCTTGTCGATGACCACGGGTTTGGTGGCCAGTGACGATACCTTGCTGCTCGCACCTATCGAACAAGACGCCGCGCTGAAAATCCTGGGTAATCTGTTACAGGCCTGGCAATCAGGTATGCGCCAGCCATTGCCCATAGCGGTAAAAACGGCTTTCGCCTGGCTGGGGCAGACTGATCCGCTCAAAGCCGAGGCTGCCGCTCGCAAAGCCTATGAAGGCGACGGTCAGACCACCGATGGCGAGCGCCGCGAAAGTCCTGCACTGGCTCGCCAGTTTACCGACTACAACGCCTTGATTGCCGACGAAACCTTTGTCGATTGGTGTGACGCGCTCTACCGTCCACTGCTTGAAGCTCCCTGGCGCTCATTGACCAATGAGGAGTCGCACTCATGACGGCGAAAGTCCCTCTGGCATTAGCCTTCCCGCTTCGCGGTAGTCAACTGATCGAAGCCAGTGCCGGCACCGGCAAGACGTTCACTATTTCCGCCCTCTATCTGCGACTGGTGCTTGGTCACGGTGACGAGTCTGCCGGATTTGGCCGTGAGCTCCTGCCACCGCAAATCCTCGTGGTGACCTTTACCGATGCCGCGACCAAAGAACTGCGTGAACGGATCCGTACGCGTCTTGCCGAGGCCGCGCGGTTTTTCCGCGACGAAACGCCAGCGCCCGATAGCCTGATTGCCGAGTTGCGTGGGCAGTTCAGTCCCGAACAGTGGTCCGGCTGTGCGAACCGTTTGGACATCGCCGCACAGTGGATGGATGAGGCGGCTGTTTCGACGATTCACAGTTGGTGCCAACGGATGCTGCGCGAGCACGCATTCGACAGTGGCAGTCTGTTCACCCAAACCCTGGAAGTTGATCACAGCGATCTGCTCGGTGAAGTTCTGCGCGATTACTGGCGGCTGTTTTGCTACCCGATGCAAGGTGATGCACTGAACTGGGTTCGCAGCCATTGGGGCGGCCCGGCGGCCTTGCTGCCACGGGTACGTGGGTTATTCGCGAGTGAGCATGACAGCGCTGAAGGGAAAGAACCTGCCGAGTTGATCGCTGAGTGCCTGCAAGCTCGACGTGATGCGTTGCTGGAGCTCAAGGCACCTTGGCGACAATGGGCGCAGGAGTTGCGTGAGATCTGTCTGCAAGGCGTTGCCAGCAAGTCCGTCGACGGACGCAAGATGCAAGCGCGTTACTTCGAGCCCTGGTTTGAAAAAATCACTGCCTGGGCCGAGGACGACAGCGTTGAGCAACTGGATATCGGCACTGGCTTCAATCGTCTGACACCCGATGGCATGGCTGAGGCCTGGAAAGGTCAGGCACCGAGTCACCCGGGCCTGGATGCGATGCCCGGCCTGAAAGCCAGTCTCGATGCATTGCCGACTCCGGACGCCGCGGTCCTGAAACATGCTGCGCAGTGGGTGGGGGCGCGCTTTGAAGAAGAGAAGCGTCGTCGTGCTGAAATGGGTTTCGACGACATGCTGCTCAGGCTCGATGCTGCATTGCGAGCCGAAGGTGGCGAGCGTCTGGCGACCTTGATCCGCGAGCAGTTTCCCGTTGCGTTGATCGACGAATTCCAGGACACCGACCCGGTACAGTACCGGATCTTCGAGAGCATTTATCGCATCGAAGATAACAATCCCGAATGCGGGCTGTTTCTGATCGGCGACCCTAAACAAGCGATCTATGCCTTCCGTGGCGCCGATATCTATACCTACTTGCGCGCGCGCCAGGCAACGAGTGGTCGTTTGCATACCCTGGGCACCAACTTCCGCTCCAGTCACGGGATGGTCGATGCGGTGAACCACGTGTTCCAGCGTGCCGAAGCTCGCGAGCAGGGGCGTGGTGCGTTTCTGTTTCGTGAGAAAAACGGCGAAAACCCGGTTCCATTTCTGCCGGTTGAATCTCAAGGCCGTAAAGAGTCTTTGCAGATCAACGGTCAGGCCGTACCCGCGCTGAATATCTGGCAGCTGTCCAGCGAGCAACCATTGTCCGGTGTTGTGTACCGACAGCAACTGGCTGCAGCTTGCGCCAGTGAAATCACTGCATTGCTCAATGGCGGTCAGCAGCGGCGTGTGGGTTTTGTCCGGGGGACAGAGGATCTACAGGGGCTACTACCGGCAGATATCGCGATTCTGGTACGCGATGGTAAAGAGGCTCAGGCGGTACGTAACGAGTTGTCCGCGCGAGGCGTGCGCAGTGTTTATCTATCGGACAAGGACTCGGTGTTCGCGGCTCAGGAGGCTCACGACCTGTTGAGTTGGCTAAAGGCCTGCGCCGAGCCGGATGTCGAGCGACCGCTGCGTGCAGCGCTGGCCAGCATCACCCTGAACCTGTCACTGACAGAACTTGAGCGCTTGAACCAGGATGAGCTGGCCTGGGAGAAGCGCGTCATGCAGTTTCGCGAATACCGGGTGATCTGGCGCAGTCAGGGCATCCTGCCAATGTTGCGCCGGTTGCTGCACGATTTCGAACTGCCTCAGGCCTTGATTGCCCGAAGCGATGGCGAGCGGGTACTGACCAACCTGCTGCATCTCTCGGAACTGTTGCAGCAAGCCGCTGCCGAGCTTGATGGCGAGCAAGCCCTGATCCGTCATTTGTCCGAGCATCTGGCGTTATCCGGGCAGGCCGGCGAAGAGCAGATTCTGCGCCTGGAAAGCGATGAGCAACTGGTCAAGGTAGTGACCATCCACAAGTCCAAAGGCCTTGAGTATCCGCTGGTTTTTCTGCCGTTCATTTGTTCGGCAAAACCGGTGGACGGCAGTCGCTTGCCGATGCACTACCACGATGCGAACGGGCAAGCCCAGATAACGTTGAGCCCAACCCCTGAGTTGATTGCCCTGGCGGACGATGAGCGCCTGGCTGAAGATTTGCGTCTGCTCTATGTGGCCTTGACCCGTGCCCAACATGCTTGCTGGCTGGGAGTCACCGACCTCAAGCGCGGCAATAACAACAGTTCGGTACTGCACCTGTCGGCATTGGGCTATCTGCTGGGTGGCGGCGAGAAGCTGGCCGAATCGACGGCGCTGAAGCGTTGGCTGGAAGACTTGCAGCAAGACTGCAGCGCATTGAGCTATGGCGAGATGCCTGAAGCCACAACCGAACGTTTTCTCCCGCCACGCAATGAGGCAACGTTGCTCGCACCGCTGATACCGAAGCGCAAGGCGGCCGAGAACTGGTGGATCGCCTCCTACAGTGCGTTGCGCATTGGCGATAGCCTGAGCGCCGGCAGCGACGAAGCGCCGGAAAGCCCGCAAGCGCAAAAGCTTTTTGACGACGAGCGACTTGATCCCGAGGCTCCACGCGAAGTGCTCGCCAGCGGTGGTGATATCCATCGCTTCCCGCGCGGGCCGAATCCCGGGACTTTTCTCCATGGGTTATTGGAGTGGGCGGGCGATGAAGGTTTCGCCGCAGACCCGAAATCCATCGAAGACGCCATTGCGCGCCGCTGCAACCGCCGTGGTTGGGAGGGCTGGATCAATACCCTGAGCGACTGGCTGCAGCACTTGTTGCAAGCGCCGCTACGCATCGGTGCCGAACAACCGCCGGTGGTGTTCGAGCAACTGACCGAGTACCGGGTCGAAATGGAATTCTGGTTTGCCAGCCATAAAGTCGATGTGTTGAAGCTCGACGAACTGGTGCGCCAATACACCCATGCAGGCGCTTCTCGTGTCGTTGCCGAGCCGGTACTGCTGAATGGCATGTTCAAAGGCTTTATCGACCTGACATTCGAGCACGCCGGGCGTTACTACGTTGCGGATTACAAGTCCAACTGGCTCGGTGCTGACGATTCGGCCTATACCGAGCAGGCCATGGAACAGTCGATGCTCGATCATCGCTACGACCTGCAATACGTGTTGTATCTACTGGCGCTGCATCGCCAGCTCAAGGCGCGACTCGCCGATTACGACTATGACCGGCACATGGGCGGCGCCTTGTACCTGTTCCTGCGGGGCACCCGGGCACCTGGCCAAGGCGTGTATTTCACTCGTCCGCCACGGGAATTGATCGAACGACTGGACCGGCTGTTCCAGGGAAAACCAGAACCCAAGCCTGAACCGGCCTGGGAGCAGGGTGTATTGCTATGAGCCGTTCCTTTGCCGATTTGTTACCCACACCGTTGACGGCCGAGAGCCTTGCGCAACTGACACCGCTGAGCCGCGCCGATGACCTGTTGTTGTTACTTGAGCGCTGGGTCGAGCGTGGCTGGCTTCGGGCACTGGACAAAGCCTTTGTCGCCTTCCTCCACGAACTGGCACCCGATGGCGATCCGCTGGTATTGCTGGCGGCAGCCTTGACCAGCCATCAACTGGGACACGGGCATGTGTGCCTCGATCTGTTCGAGACGCTCAAGGAGCCGGATTTCGCGCTATCCCTGCCGCCGGAAGGCGATCTGCAGACCGGTACCCTGTTGTTGCCATCGCAATTGCTTGAAGCATTGGAGGGGGCACACTGGTGCAAGGTCCTGGCGTCCAGCAGTATTGTGGCGCTGGCCGTCGATGGGCGTGATGAATCACAGCAGCGCCCATTGGTATTGTCTGGCAAGCGACTGTATTTACGCCGTTACTGGACGTACGAACGGCGCATCGACAGTGCGCTGCGCCAACGACTTATCGTCCATGAACCAACACCTGATGACCTGCCCGAACGCCTGGGTGGCCTGTTTGGCCAGGCCAGTTCCAGTGCGCAGATCGATTGGCAGAAACTCGCCTGTGCCCTGGCCACCCGTGGTGCATTCAGCATCGTTACGGGCGGGCCTGGAACCGGCAAAACCACCACGGTTGTGCGTTTGCTGGCCCTGCTCCAGGCGCCCGCCGTGGAGGCGGGCAAGCCACTGCGGATTCGACTTGCCGCGCCCACGGGCAAGGCCGCCGCACGGCTGACAGAGTCCATCAGTCAGCAAGTTCGAACACTGCAAGTTGCCGAGAGCGTCAGGGACAAAATCCCCTCTGACGTGACCACGGTCCACCGCCTGCTCGGCAGCCGGCCGGGCACCCGGCATTTCCGCCATCACGCCGGTAATCGTCTGCCGCTGGATGTGCTGGTGGTCGACGAAGCCTCGATGATCGACCTGGAGATGATGGCCAATTTGCTTGATGCGTTGCCGACGCATGCCCGGTTGGTCTTGCTCGGCGACAAGGATCAGTTGGCGTCGGTGGAAGCCGGGGCCGTACTCGGTGATCTGTGCCGCGATGCCGAAGCCGGTTGGTACAGCCCGCAGACCCGCGACTGGCTGGAGGCCGTCAGCGGTGAAAATCTTGGTTCCAGCGGTTTGCAGGAAGACACCGACGCCAGTCATCCGTTGGCCCAGCAGGTCGTGATGCTGCGTCATTCGCGGCGATTTGGCGAAGGCAGCGGTATTGGTCAGCTAGCGCGCTGGGTCAATCAGCAGCAGGCCGATGAGGCCCGCAAGCTGCTGGCCGCCCGCAGTCATGCCGATCTTTATTCGCTGGCCCTCAAGGGGGAGCAGGACCGTGCGCTGGAGCGACTGTTGCTTGAAGGCCATGGCGAAGGTCCGCAGGGGTATCGGCATTACCTGAGCCTCTTGCGCAACCAACGTCCGTCCTTCGACTCACTTCCTGAGGATCCGTGCTGGGTCGAGTGGGCGCGCAATGTCTTGCAAGCCTTCGACGCTTTCCAGTTGCTGTGCGCCGTACGCAAGGGGCCGTGGGGTGTCGAGGGGCTGAATCAGCGGATTACCGGCGCGCTGCTGAAGGCACGATTGATCGACAATGATCAGCAATGGTACGAAGGGCGTCCGGTACTGATGACGCGCAACGATTACGGTCTGGGTCTGATGAACGGCGATATCGGTATCGCCCTGAAATTGCCTGAGCGCGATGGTCAGGAGATTGGACGCCAGGTGCTGCGGGTCGCTTTTGCGCGTAACGATGGTCAGGGTGGTGTGAGGTTTGTTCTGCCCAGCCGGCTCAATGACGTGGAAACCGTCTACGCCATGACCGTGCACAAATCCCAAGGCTCCGAATTCGCCCACACGGCGTTGATCCTTCCCGATGCGCTGAACCCGGTGCTGACCAAAGAGCTGATCTACACCGGAATCACTCGCGCCAAGAACTGGTTCAGCCTGATCGAACCACGTACCGGGATTTTCGAAGAGGCCGTACGACGCAAGGTCAAGCGCTTGAGCGGGTTGATGCTGGAACTGGGGTGAGCGGGTGCTGTGCGGTGGCGAGAGGATTTGACCTTTCGCCACCAAGACCTGGCCTGCTCCGAGGCCTACTCCGCTGCCAGCGCCATTTCGGTCTGGGCGGTCAGGCCCATGAAGCGTCGAACACGTTCGCCGGTCTGTTTGTTGCGTATGGCATACGGGCTTGCATCCAGCTGAATGTTCCCGCCTTCCATGAAAATCACCCGATCGGAAATCGACATCGCGAAGTCCATCTCGTGGGTCACGATCAGCATGGTCATGCCTTCTTTGGCCAAATCACGGATCACGTTCAATACGTCGCCCACCAGTTCCGGATCGAGGGCCGAAGTCGGTTCGTCGAACAGCATGATCTTCGGCTCCATGGCCAATGCCCGGGCAATCGCTACCCGTTGTTGCTGACCGCCGGAAAGCTGATGTGGATACTTGTGCGCGTGGGCCAGCAGTCCGACCTTGTCCAGCAGCGCATAAGCGCGTTGTTCGCTCAAGGGTTTTGCGCTGCCGTGGAAGCGCGGCGCCAGAGTAATGTTGTCGAGAATGCAGCGATGGGGAAACAGGTTGAAGTTCTGGAACACCATCCCGATATGCCGTACGCCACTACGAACCCTCGCGCTGTTGGGGGTGTCGTTGGAACCGATGAAGCTTTCGCCAAATAGCATGATCTCGCCTTGATCAATACTTTCCAGTCCATTGATGGTGCGAATCAACGACGTTTTACCTGAGCCTGAGGGGCCAATGATCGAAATCACCTGGCCACTGCCGACAGTCAGGTCGATGCCCTTGAGCACTTCGTGATTGCCATAGCGCTTGTGGATCTTCTCCAGTTGTAGAACCGGTACCGCACCGCGGTTGACCGGGAAGCTGGCAGTGCTGGTCAGCGGTTGGGATTGGGCCTTGAGTTGGCTCACGGCGGTTTCGTCGAGGGTTTGCGGCTTGCGTTGGTTCAGATCCAGATGGCGTTCCAGTCGCTGCAAAAACCAGCCGAACACGCTGACGATAAACACGTAATACACCGCTACCGCGGCGAGGGTTTCCATAACCAGGAAGTTCTGCGCGTACAGGCGCTGGCCGACGGTCAGCAGTTCGGTCAGGGAGATCACCGAGATCAGCGACGTCAGTTTCACCACCGTGATGTATTCGTTGATCAAGGTTGGCAGGGAAATGCGAAAAGCCTGAGGAATCACGATCAAACGCTGCAAGCCCAGGAAGCCGATACCCAGCGCGCGCCCGGCCTCTTTCTGACCCTTGGCGACCGAAATCAGGCCACCGCGATGGATCTCTGCCATATACGCCGCTTCGGTGATCACCAGCGCGAACAACCCGGAGTAGAAGGGGTTGGACAGGACCGAGCCGGTCATCGGGAATAACTGCGGCAGGTTGTAGACGAAGACCACCAGCACCAGCAGCGGAATACTGCGGAAGAACCAGATATAAGCGGTCGCCGGAAGTCTGAGCCAGGCCGAAGTCGACAGTTTGGCCGAGGCCAGCAGAAAGCCCAACAGCATGCCAATGAACCAGGCCAGGGCACTGAGTTCGATCACGGTGACGCAGGCTTGCCAGAAGGCGGAGTCTGCGAACAGGGAGAAGAAATACGTCCAATCGAATTGCATAAGGACCTCGAACCGCATTGAAATCTTCGCGGGTAAGCCGCTCCCGCATAGGGAGCGGTACTTTGGTAAGCGTGTGCTGGCCCGCGAAGGGGCGGAGCCTTAGTTGGACGCTTCTTCCAGGTTGTACTTCTTCAGGATAGCTGCGTAGTCACCGCTTTTTTTCGCCTCATCAAATGCCTTGAGCAGCGCCTGATAGGTCTCCTCGTTGCCCTTTTTGACGAAGATGCCGAGGGTTTGCGGATAGACCAGATGCTGGGAGGTGATCACTACACGACCGTTGGTGTGTTCGGCGATCATCTTCGCTGCGCCGGCGATTTCCATTTGGGCCTGGATATTTTTCGACAGCAGGGCCTGGGTCACTTCCGGTGCCGACGGGAACTCGCTGACAGTGATGGCGCCCTTGTTGTTCGGCACGCAATAGTCGGTCGAGAGTTTCTTCAATTGAGCGACCCAGGTGGTGCCTTGTTCCAGCCCGACTTTCAGGCCGCAGAGGTCCTCTGGGGTTTGCGCATTCAGACCGCTGTCTTTCGGTGCCATGATCGCCGCGCCTGTCACCGCGTAGCCAATGGTCATCGCTTGAGTCTGACGCTCTGGCGTGATGTACATGCCGGAGATGATCGCGTCGTAGTGCCCGGAATTCAGGCCGGAAATCAGATTGGGGAACTTGGTATCGACGAACTCCGCCTTGGCTTCCATCTGCTTGGCCAGGGCTTGAGCCAGTTCCGGATCGGAGCCGACGATATTCTTCTGGCTGTCATAGGATTCGAACGGCGGGTAGGTGATTTCCATACCGATTTTCAACTGACCCGGTGTGGCAGCGGAAGCCATGCTGGCAGTTGCACAAAACAGGCTGGCGGCGAGCAGGGACAAACGGGCAGCACGGTTATTTTTGTAAAGCATTTTCGGTGACTCCGATTAGAAAGTAGTGGCCGACAGCAATGATCAGGACGGTTGCGTCTGATTTTTCAGGTGCCCGAAGCTCGAAGGCTTACGCGCCTTCTCCGGCAACGTTATTTCTCCGTTTTCCACCCGCTTGCGCAGGTATTGGTAAGTCTGCAGCGCCTGGCTGTACATGTGTTCGCCAATGGCGATCTGCTCATACTCTTGCCCGGTCTTGGCGAAACCTGGCAGGGGTTTGATCTGGGTATGGAAGTCGCAGGCATAGAACAGCGGGAAGGAGTAGCGCTCTTCGCTGACACTGCGGACACGGTGAGCCGTCGCAACGAATGCACCCGCGGTCATGACTTCGAGCATGTCGCCGATGTTCACCACGAACGCCCCTGGAATAGGCGGTGCATCGATCCACTGGCCAAGATTGTTCATCACCTCCAGCCCGGGTTTGTCTGCCAGCAAAATGGTGAAGCACTCGTAGTCGGTGTGCGCACCAATCCCGGGTGCATCCTGAGCCGTGCCGTCGAATGGGTAGTGGATCAGCCGCAACTTCGAGGGCGGCCGGGTGACCATGCTGTCGAAATAGTCTTCCTCCAGACCCAATGCCAGGGCGAAGCCACCGAACAGCCGTCGACCGAGGGCGAAGATCGCGGCGTAGTAGGCCTGTACGGCTTCCTTGAAACCTGGCAGCGACGGCCATTCATTCGGCCCGAGCAGCGGCGTGTTCGCCAGCACCAGCGGGTCGCTTTCCGGAACTTCGAAGCCGATGTCGAAGGCTTCCTTATGATCCGGTTTGCCCTTGGCGTAAACCTCTTCACCTTCCGGGACAAAGCCCTTGTGAGTCTTCGAGGTGCCGATGTAGTGCTGCATCTTGGTTTCCAGGGGCTGATCGAAGTAGTCCTTGGCTGCCTGGCGCAAGTTGGTGATCAGCTGCGGATCGATGCCGTGGCTGGTGATATAGAGAAAGCCGACGTCACTGGCGGCCACCCCGAGCTGTTCTGCAACGACCAGTCGATGCTCCCGTTCGATGCTGAACAGGCCGGCGATATCCACCACCGGAATGCTCTTGAAGTTCGCTTGGGGCGTAGAGTTATTGATCTGCTCAGACATGTTGCAAGCACCTCACGCGAGGGTTGAGTGATTGAAGCGATCGAAGTGTTCGCGCTCTGTGTGGGCCATCCAGACATTCAGCGACCATAGGTCCGCGACCGGCACATTGGTGAAGGGCAAGTGGTGCAAATAGCCGTCGGCACCGAACTCTGGCGTCAGGGTGCTGACCTGATAGCCGCGAGCCTGTTGGGAGCGCCAGATGGCTTCCCAGTGCTGTTGATGGAAGGCCAGTTCCCGGGCGTACTCCGGGGCGGCGGGATGGGGAACCTGCGGGCCTTGGTCATAACCGACCCGGGCCTGGATGTGGTGCACGCGCTCGACGAAGGCACTCAGGTCATCCGCCGGATCATTCAACAATCGCTCGCACGTCACGACCCAATGGCTGATATCGCTGGTGAACCGCAAGTCGGGTAGCTGCCGGATCAGTTCAAGCGTCAGCCAAGGGTTGAACAGTGAACGTGAGCGATGGGTTTCGAAGCTGCAGAATTGCCCGTGCTTGCGTGCCAGCAGCATGGCCTGGCCGAAGAACTCCACCTGCTGCGCCAGTGGCCAGCGGTCATTGCCGGCCAGCACATTGACGAAGCGTGGATTGAGCTCGGCAGCCCAAGCGAGTTTTTTGTCCAGATCCAGAAGGTGTTCGGTGGGCGACGCGGATTGTTCCGGCAGCACGTCATAGGCGGTAAACACGGTGCTGATGTAAGCCAGTTCATTGGCCTTCAGAAAGGCGCCGAACTCGGCTCGCTCGCGGACTTCCAGCGGCAGGCGAGCTTCCATGCCATCGAAGCCGGCTTTCAGCAACTCATCGAGTGCCTGGGCCTTGCTCGCGCTATAGCCCCAGAGGGTACGGAATATTTCCAGTTTCATCGGTGAACCTCCACGACGCCTTCAACTACTCAAGGCTCGACGCCGGTGCATGACCGAATCGAGCTGTTATGGCAGTAGCAAAAGGTTTTCATGAGTCGGATCTCGGTGGATCCGTTCTCATTTACGTCGCTGTCAGCTTTTATTGTTATTAGGACCGCAGTGCGGTTACAGGTCACGTTGGTGCCGATGGTAGGCATGGGGTGAAACAGAGAAAAATAGGAAACCCCAAATTGTTACTTCAGGATTTTATAAACAAATAGGCGCCTATCAATGCTCGCGGTTTTCGTGAGCGTTTCACCGGATATGCTATCGTTGCGGCATCATCCATGACGATCAACGAGAATTCCCGCATGAAGCTGGCTGTCTGGACGACAGAACGCATTGCTGGCTGGAAGCAGCTACTGCTGGCCGGCCTTTTATGCTTGTGGAGCCTCCCTGTTTTCGCCGAGCCGCAGGCGCTAGTGAGCATGGCTGATCAGCGCGCCATGTCGGTCACTCAAGTGGTGTTGGGAATCCTCAGCTACGCTCGCTGGCCAGTGGAGCCAGCGCAATTGCGGTTATGCGTGGTCGGTCCCACCGAGTACACCGACGATTTGCTCAAAGGCACCACTCAAGCCACGGGTCGTCCAGTGGTCGTTCGGCGACTGTTGGCCAATTACCCGGCAATCGCCAGTGAGTGCGACGCGGTCTACATCGGCAAACTGACCAATGAAGAGCGAAGCACGCTCTTCGCTTCCCTGGCAGGCCATCCGGTGCTGAGTATCAGCGAGGGGGGCGATCAATGCACGGTAGGCAGCCTGTTCTGCCTGAGAGTCAGTGACAATCAAGTCTCGTTTGAGGTCAACCTCGATTCGGTAGCCCGCAGCGGTGTACGCATTCACCCCAGCGTCTTGCAACTCTCCCGCCGTAAAGCGGCGGCCCCATGAGCCTGTTGAGGTCCGGTAACCGCCCGACTTTGCAATCGGTCATTGGCCGTGGACACCTGATTGTGGCGTTGGTTGGGGTGGCCATGGCCAGTCTGTCCCTGACCTTGCTCGGGGTACTGGCCTTGCGGGTGTATGCCGATCACAACCTGCACCTGATTGCCCGTTCGATCAATTACACCGTGGAAGCCGCAGTGGTGTTCAACGACAGCGCGGCGGCGACTGAAGCGCTGGCGCTGATCGCATCCACTGAAGAAGTGGCCGATGCTCAGGTGTTCGATGAAAAGGGCCAACTGCTCGCTCGTTGGCAGCGACCGGAAACCGGTCTGGTTTCCGAGCTGGAAATGCAGATCGCCCGATCACTTCTGGAAAAACCGATCAATATGCCGATCCTCCATCAGGGTCAGGAAGTCGGCAGCATCCTGCTAACCGGGCATGGCGGCAGTCTGATGCGTTTTTTGCTCAGCGGTCTGGCCGGGATTGTCTTGTGTACGGCGGTCAGCGCTTGGGTCGCGTTGTATCTGGCACGCCGTCAGCTACGCGGGATTACCGGCCCACTGCGTAGCCTGGCTGAGGTTGCTCACGCTGCACGCTGCGAGCGAGCCTTCGATCGTCGCGTGCCGCCGGCGCGAATTGCCGAACTCGACAGCCTGGGCAACGACTTCAATGCCTTGCTCGATGAACTGGAGTCCTGGCAAACCCACCTGCAAAGCGAAAACGAAACGCTGGCCCACCAGGCCAGCCATGACAGCCTCACCGGTTTGCCGAACCGGGCGTTTTTCGAAGGTCGGCTGATCCGTGCATTGCGCAACGCCGGCAAGCACGATGAACGGGTTGCCGTACTGTTTCTCGACAGTGACCGGTTCAAGGGCATCAATGACAACTTCGGTCACGCCGCTGGCGATGCCGTGCTGGTTGCCGTGGCAACGCGAGTCCGGGCGCAATTGCGTGAAGAGGACTTGGTCGCGCGCCTGGGGGGCGATGAGTTTGCGGTGCTGCTGACGCCGTTGCACAAAACCGAAGACGCCGAACGAATTGCCGAAAAGATCATCGCCAGCATGGAGTTGCCGGTTCAGTTGCCAGGCGATACCCAGGTGCTGACCTCACTCAGCGTTGGCATCGCCATTTACCCTGATCATGGCGCCACACCCGGGACTCTGCTCGATGCCGCCGATGCGGCAATGTATCAAGCCAAACGTCTCGCTCGAGGCGGGCAATATACGGCAGGGTCGGAGCACCTTGTCGCCAACGTCCAAACCAGGAGTTAACAGCCTTGTTTTCACTTGCTCAGCGTTCCCTGCGATTCTTTACCTTTACCTTGTTCATGGCCGTGCTGGCATTGAGCGGCTGCCAGACCGCACCGCAAAAAGGCCTTACTCCAGCGCAGGTCGTGGTGCTTAAACAGCAGGGTTTCGAATTGACCGAGGAGGGCTGGGCCTTCGGTTTGTCGGGCAAGGTGCTGTTTGGCAGCGACGTTGATCACCTGAACACGCAAAGTACCCAAATCGTCGAGCGAATCGGCAAGGCGCTGCACGGTGCCGGCATTGAGCGCGTGCGGGTCGATGGCCACACCGACGGCTCGGGTAAAGAGGCCTATAACGAACAACTTTCCCTTCGCCGCGCCAAGAGTGTCGGCGCAGTGCTGACCAGCGTTGGCATGCGCGAGGAGAACATTCGCCTGCGCGGTCTGGGCAGCGCCGAACCGGTGGCATCCAACACCACCGTCGCCGGACGCACCGAGAATCGCCGGGTATCGATCGTGGTGAGCGCTGACTAGTCGGCGAAGTGCATCATGCGGGTTTCCCCCATCAATAGCGCCTGATTCTGCTCGGTCACGGCGCGAATGTAATCCCACAACAGCGTGATCCGCTTGAGCTTGCGCAAGTCCTCGCGGCAGTACATCCAGAATTGCCGGGTGATGTTGATTTCCTCCGGCAGCACCGGCAGCAATCGTGGATCCTGGGCCGCCAGGAAGCACGGCAGAATCGCCAGCGAACGGCCTTGCTGCGCGGCGACGAATTGCGCAATGACGCTGGTGCTGCGCAGGTTGGCGCTGGCGCCGGGCAGCACATTGGCCAGGTACAGCAACTCCGAGCTGAATGCCAGATCGTCGACATAACTGATGAATTGATGCTTGCCCAAATCTGCCGGGCGGCGGATGGGTGGGTGTTGGTCGAGGTAATCCTGGGTCGCGTACAGCTGCAAACGGTAGTCGCAGAGTTTGCAGCAGACGTACGGGCCGTGCTCCGGGCGCTCCAGGGCGATGACAATGTCTGCCTCGCGCTTGGACAAGCTGATGAAGTGCGGTAGCGGCAGGATATCCACCGAAATCGCCGGATAGGCATCGACGAAGTGGCTGAGCTGCGGGGTGATGAAAAAGCTGCCGAACCCCTCGGTGCAGCCCATCCGCACATGGCCGGATAACGCCACGCCCGAGCCGGACACCTGTTCGCACGCCATGTGCAGCGTGCTTTCGATGGACTCGGCATAACCCAGTAAACGCTGACCCTCGGCGGTCAAAACGAAGCCATTGGTCCGTGATTTTTCGAACAACAATGTCCCCAATGCACCTTCCAGCGAACTGATCCGTCGTGACACGGTGGTGTAATCCACGGCCAGGCGTTTGGCGGCGCTGCTGGCCTTGCGGGTGCGGGCGACCTCGAGGAAAAACTTCAGGTCGTCCCAGTTCAATGAGCCTAACGATGTGATGTTTTTTTGCATGTTGGACCGGCTTTTATGTGCGTTCTTATTAGAAGTTTGCACATCTATACTCCAAAAACAGTCCGACAACCAATTCGCGACACACGCCTCATCACAAGGCGACTTTTCTCGCCTTGGCTCCCTGCATAACAACAAGTCCAGGAGACCGTCATGAACGCATCGCTCACGCCAGAAACCACTGTGCAAAAGGTCAAGCTGTTGATCGACGGCCAATGGGTCGAGTCCCAGACCACCGAATGGCACGACATCGTCAACCCGGCGACCCAGCAAGTGCTGGCTAAAGTACCGTTCGCGACCGCTGAGGAAGTCGACGCTGCGATCAGTGCCGCCCACCGCGCCTTCCAGACCTGGAAGCTGACGCCGATCGGCGCGCGGATGCGCATCATGCTCAAGCTTCAGGCATTGATTCGCGAGCACTCCAAGCGCATCGCCGTGGTTCTCAGCGCCGAGCAGGGCAAAACCATCGCCGACGCTGAAGGCGATATCTTCCGTGGCCTGGAAGTGGTCGAGCACGCGTGCTCCATCGGCAGCCTGCAAATGGGCGAATTCGCTGAAAACGTGGCGGGTGGTGTTGATACCTACACCCTGCGCCAACCGATCGGCGTCTGCGCCGGCATCACGCCGTTCAACTTCCCGGCGATGATCCCGCTGTGGATGTTCCCGATGGCCATCGCCTGCGGCAACACTTTTGTGCTCAAACCGTCCGAACAGGACCCGATGTCGACCATGCTGCTGGTGGAACTGGCCATCGAGGCTGGCATTCCAGCCGGCGTGCTCAACGTGGTTCACGGCGGCAAGGATGTGGTGGACGCGCTCTGCACCCACAAAGACATCAAGGCTGTTTCGTTCGTCGGTTCAACGGCAGTCGGTACTCATGTCTACGACCTGGCCGGCAAACACGGCAAACGCGTGCAATCGATGATGGGCGCCAAGAACCACGCGGTGGTGCTGCCCGATGCCAATCGTGAGCAAGCCCTCAATGCGCTGGTCGGTGCCGGTTTCGGCGCGGCCGGTCAACGCTGCATGGCCACCTCGGTGGTGGTGCTGGTGGGCGCGGCCAAGCAATGGCTGCCAGACCTCAAGGCCCTGGCGCAAAAACTTAAAGTGAATGCCGGCAGCGAGCCAGGCACCGACGTTGGTCCGGTGATTTCGAAACGGGCCAAGGCGCGGATTCTTGATCTGATCGAAAGCGGCATCAAGGAAGGCGCAAAGCTGGAGCTGGACGGCCGTGAAATCAGCGTCCCAGGGTACGAAAAAGGCAACTTTGTCGGCCCGACCCTGTTCTCCGGGGTGACCACCGACATGCAGATCTACACCCAGGAAATCTTCGGCCCGGTGCTGGTGGTGCTGGAAGTCGACACCCTCGATCAGGCGATCGCCATGGTCAACGCCAACCCGTTCGGTAACGGCACCGGTCTGTTCACCCAGAGCGGTGCGGCGGCACGTAAATTCCAGAACGAGATCGACGTTGGCCAGGTTGGCATCAACATCCCGATCCCGGTACCGGTTCCGTTCTTCAGTTTCACCGGCTCGCGGGGTTCCAAGCTCGGCGACCTCGGTCCGTATGGCAAGCAAGTGGTGCAGTTCTACACTCAAACCAAGACCGTCACCAGTCGCTGGTTCGACGATGACAGCGTCAATGACGGTGTGAACACAACCATTAATTTGCGTTAAGGAGCCGGACATGAAAATCGCTTTTATCGGTCTCGGCAACATGGGCGCGCCGATGGCGCGCAACCTGATCAAGGCTGGGCATTCGCTGAACCTGGTCGACCTGAACAAAGCCGTACTCGCAGAACTGGCGCAACTGGGCGGCACTATCAGCGCCACCGCGCGTGAAGCCGCCCAAGGCGCCGAACTGGTGATTACCATGCTGCCGGCGGCTGTCCATGTGCGCAGCGTCTGGCTGGGTGAAGACGGCGTGCTGGCCGGGATCGCCAAGGGCGTTCCCGCCGTGGATTGCAGCACCATCGACCCGCAAACTGCCCGCGATGTCGCCGCGGCCGCGGCCAAGCAAGGTGTGTCCATGGCGGACGCACCGGTTTCCGGTGGCACCGGCGGTGCTGCGGCCGGGACGCTGACCTTCATGGTCGGCGCCACGCCGGAGCTGTTCGCCACCCTGCAACCGGTATTGGCACAAATGGGTCGCAACATCGTGCATTGCGGTGAAGTCGGCACCGGGCAAATCGCCAAGATCTGCAACAACCTGTTGTTGGCGATTTCCATGGTCGGCGTCAGCGAAGCCATGGCCCTTGGCGATGCCTTGGGCATCGACACTCAGGTGCTGGCGGGGATCATCAACAGTTCGACCGGTCGTTGCTGGAGTTCGGAGATGTACAACCCGTGGCCGGGTATCGTCGAAACAGCACCGGCATCGCGTGGTTATACCGGTGGTTTTGGTGCCGAACTGATGCTCAAGGACCTGGGGCTGGCGACGGAAGCTGCGCGTCAGGCGCATCAACCGGTGATGCTCGGCGCGGTGGCTCAGCAGCTGTATCAGGCGATGAGTCAGCGTGGCGAAGGCGGCAAGGATTTCTCGGCAATCATCAACAGCTATCGCAAACCCCACTAAGGGTTTTTTCCGGGAACCCGCGTCGGGCGGGTTCCCGGTTTTTTATTCGTCGAAAAAAAGATCGCAGGCTACGGCAATTCCTACAGATGCCGTAGCCTGCGATCTTTTGTTCTATCAGGCGAAAACGAAATACTTGCGTACGGTCTCGACCACTTCCCACGTACCTTTCATGCCCGGCTCAATGACGAAAATATCGCCCGCGCGCAGATGGATCGGTTCCATGCCGTCCGGGGTGATCACGCAGTAGCCTTCCTGGAAGTGGCAGTATTCCCACTTCACATACTCCACGTACCACTTGCCCGGTGTGCAGATCCAGGTGCCCATGATCTTGCTGCCGTCTTCGCTGGTGTAGGCGTTGAGGTTGACGGTGTGCGGGTCACCTTCGAGTTTCTCCCATTTGCAGGCGTCAAGCACTGGCAGTGGATGGGTATCGCGAAGAACGGTAATGGGTTTGGACATGCTGACTCCGAGCGTTAGGCAGGACTGAAGTCGCACCCTATAGCGCCCGGCAGGGTGTCAGTTGTCTGTGCTCGACATTCAGCTGTCCAGAAACGCGCTATCGATCAAACCCGCTCAAGCGGACATCCGGAAGTCCGATTCGCGCATTGAAATTTTCACCCGCTAAACTTCAGGTTCTTGGCATTAAGTGCGAAACATTTGAGTGTTCCCGACGGATTTCGCAAGAATCTTCACAGGCATCACTCGTATCATTCACGCGAGAGTTGCCGAGAGCTATGCAATGAAAAAAACAATGTTGTGGTGGGATATCAGCCCGCCCTTGAGCACCGCAACACCGACGTGGCCGGGTGATACGCCGTTTCAGGAAGAGCGCGTCTGGACCTTCGGACCTGAATGCCCGGTGAATGTCGGCCGCATTACCCTGTCTCCTCATACCGGCGCTCATGTCGATGCGCCGCTGCATTACAGCGCTGACGGCGCGGCCATTGGCGATGTATCGCTGGATGTCTACATCGGTCCGTGTCGCGTCTTGCATTGTCTGGACAGCGGTCGGCTGGTTCAGCCCGGGCAACTGGAAGGACGCCTTGCCGATCTGCCCGAGCGCGTCTTGCTGCGCACTTATCAACAGGCGCCGCTGACAGCCTGGGACCCGGACTTCACCGCTGTGGCCAAGGAAACCGTCGACCTGCTGTCGAGCCTTGGCGTGCGGTTGATCGGTATCGATACGCCGTCGCTGGACCCCCAACAGTCCAAGACCATGGATTCGCACAACGCAGTGGCCCGCCATGGCATGGCGATTCTTGAAGGCATCGTGCTCGATGACGTGCCGGAAGGCGACTATGAACTGATTGCGCTGCCGTTGCGGTTTGCCAACCTGGACGCCAGTCCGGTCAGGGCTATTTTGCGTCCACTGAACAAACCGCCACTTGAGGAGCCTGCTCAATGAGCCAATGTCCCTATTCTTCTTCAAATCTGTCTTCATCAAATCAGCCGGAAGAATGGCATAACGCCGAGCTGAATTTTTCCGACTCCATGAGCTACGGCGATTACCTGGATCTGGGGAAGATTCTTAGTGCCCAGCACCCTCTGTCGCCGGACCATAACGAGATGCTGTTCATCATCCAGCATCAGACGTCCGAGCTGTGGATGAAGCTGATGCTGCACGAGCTCAAGGCCGCTCGCGAACACGTCAGGCTGGGCGAGTTGCCGCCGGCGTTCAAGATGCTGGCGCGGGTCTCGCGGATCTTCGATCAACTGGTGCATGCCTGGACGGTGCTGGCGACCATGACGCCTACCGAGTACCACGCGATCCGGCCGTTTCTGGGCCAGTCATCGGGCTTCCAGTCGTTCCAGTACCGCGAGATCGAATTCATCCTCGGCAACAAAAGTGCAACGCTGTTGCGTCCGCATGCGCACCGGCCGGAACTGTTGGCGGAGCTGGAAAAGGCGATTGCCACACCGTCGCTGTATGACGAGGCGATTCGGTTGATGGTCAGCGCCGGGTTGGCGATTGATCCGCAGCGCTTCGAGCGCGATCCAGTCAGCCCGACCGCTTATGACGCCTCGGTCGAAGCTGCCTGGCGTGTGGTCTACACCGACCCTTCGCGGTATTGGGATCTCTACCAGTTGGCGGAGAAACTGATCGACCTTGAGGACTCGTTCCGTCAATGGCGCTTCCGCCATGTCACTACGGTTGAGCGGATCATCGGCTTCCAACCGGGTACCGGCGGCACCGAAGGTGTCGGTTATCTGCGCAAGATGCTCGATACCGTGCTGTTCCCGGAGTTGTGGCGCGTGCGCTCGACCCTCTGAACCAGGCACTAGGGGATTCCCGGCGCACGGACCCTGTAGCAGCTGCCGAAGGCTGCGTTCGGCTGCGCAGCAGTCGTAAAATCATCCGCTGAGGTGCATCAGGCACACCGAGTTGTTTGTATTTACGAGCGCTGCGCGCTCGAACGCAGGCTGCGCCAGCTGCTACAGAAAGCAAAAGCCCCGGCATTCATCGAATGCCGGGGCTTTTTGTCGACTGGCTGAAGGCTATTAAGCGACCGACAACGCGCGAGTTCTGGCGACCCGAATCCGGTAGAACACGAACAGGATCAGCACCCAGACCGGGATGGCATAGACCGACGCGCGTACACCTGGAATCAGCAGCATCACGTAGATGATCATGGCCATGAACGCCAGGCACAGGTAATTGGTGTATGGCGACCAGAATGCCTTGAAGCCCGGGACGATGCCGCGTTGGCCCATGGCTTTGCGAAACTTCAGATGCGTCAGGCTGATCATCGCCCAGTTGATCATCAACGAGGCGACCACCAGCGCGAACAGCAACTCAAGCGCTTCATGCGGGGCGACGTAGTTAACCAGCACGGACAACATCGTCATCAGCGCCGATACGCCCAGCGCCCGTAACGGCACGCCCCGTTTGTTCAGCTTCATCAGTGGCTTGGGGGCATCGCCCTGTTCCGCCAGGCCGTAGAGCATGCGGCTGTTGCAATAGACGCAGCTGTTGTAGACCGAGAGTGCTGCGGTGAGCACCACAACGTTGAGGATCTGCGCCGCGGTGTCGCTGCCGATCAAGGCGAAAATCTGCACAAACGGACTGCCGCTGTAGGCATCGCCGGAAGCGCCCATTGTTTGTAGCAGTTGGTCCCACGGGTACAACGACAGCAGCACGGTGAGTGCGCCGACGTAGAAGATCAACACGCGGTAAACCACCTGGTTGATCGCCTTGGGAATGACTTTCCTCGGTTCGCTGGCTTCGGCGGCAGTGATGCCCACCAGTTCCAGGCCGCCAAAGGAGAACATGATGAACGCCATCGCCATCAGCAAACCGTTGGTGCCATTGGGGAAGAAACCGCCGTGGCTCCACAGGTTGCTCACCGAGGCCTGCGGGCCGCCGGTGCCGCTGACCAGCATGTAACAGCCGAGGGCGATCATGCCGATGATCGCCACGACCTTGATGATGGCGAACCAGAACTCCATTTCCCCGAAGACTTTGACGTTCATCGTGTTGATCAGGTTGACCAGTACGAAGAATGCCGCCGCGCTGACCCAGGTCGGGACCTCTGGCCACCAGAACTGCACGTACTTGCCAACGGCAGTCAGCTCGGCCATGCCTACCAGCACATACAGCACCCAGTAATTCCAGCCGGACAGGAAGCCGGCAAAACCACCCCAGTAGTTGTGCGCGAAATGGCTGAAGGACCCGGCGACCGGCTCCTCGACAATCATCTCTCCCAATTGGCGCATGATCAGAAAGGCGATGAAACCGGCAATGGCATAGCCGAGGATCATCGACGGGCCGGCCGATTTGAGCACGCCGGCGGAGCCGAGAAACAGCCCTGTACCAATCGCGCCACCCAGCGCGATCAGTTGAATATGCCTGTTTTTCAGCCCCCGCTTCAGCACGCCCTGTTGCAGTTGTTCATCCGCCATCTGGATACCTTCTAGTTGTTATGGTCAGGCTTTGTTGCAGGCCGACAGCTTATTCAATTACCGCTCGTTTGTGGCCCTCAGACGTTACTTTCAGTGAACTTTTCGTAATACAGCTGCACGTTGTCCAGGGTTTGATCCTGCAACCAGCTCTTGATCGACTCGACCATCGGCGGTGGCCCGCAGACGTACATGTCGACTGCGGCATCGCGCAGCTCGCTGGCCTCGAAATGCTCGGCAATGTAGCCACGTTTTCCCTCCCAGCCCGGTGACGGGTCGCTGACCACCGGCGTGTAGCGAAACTCCGGAATGCGTTGAGCATAGGCACTGATTCGTTCGCTTTCGCACAGATCGGCCGCGTCCCGTACACCGTAGTACAAATGCACGGGCTGCTCGCATCCGCGCGCGACGATTTCGTCGAGCATCCCCAGCAGCGCGGACAGTCCGGTGCCGCCGGCCACCAAAATCAGCGGCCGGGTGATGTGGCGAAGATAGAACGCGCCCAACGGTGCTTCCAGGCCAATGGTATCGCCCACTTTGCAGCGATCACGAATGTAATTACTCATCACCCCGTCGGGTAACAGGCGAATCAGAAATTGCAGCTGATTGCTGCTGCTCGGGCGGTTGGCGAAGGAGTAGGAGCGCTTGCTTGTGGTCCCTGGAATCAACAGGCGCGCATATTGCCCCGGCAGGAAATCCAGTGGCTGGGTGGCCGCGCCCAAATCCAGATGGAGGATCGCGGTACTGGCCGAGACCTGACGCACATGCGTGACCGTACCGCTGAGCTGTTCAGGCCCCGCGGCATTGCACAGGCTGGAAGCGAAGTCGAAATAGAACGCGGCGTCGGACTTCACGCGGGTCTGGCAAGTGAGCATCTTGCGTTGTTGCAGGTCGAGGCTGGAGAGGGCTTCCTCATCCACATAGTCCTGGCTGTAGTCGCCGGATTCGCAGCGGCCCTGACAGGTTCCGCAGACACCCTCGCGGCAATCCAGCGGAATATTGATGCCGTTGCGCAGGGCGGCATCGAGCAGTATTTCGTTGGCCTGCACGGGAAAAAACAGTGTTTTGCCGTCGGCAAAACTGAACGCAACCTTGTGGTTCATGCCCCGGTCTCCATGGTTTCAGAGGTGGTAGAAATCGAGCACCGAGTTGATGGTGTCGTTGAGCAGCAATACGTGCTTGCGGGTAATCACCCAGCTGTCCGCGTGAGGCTTGAGGCGATAGGTTGCGTTCCCGTAGAACTGCTCGGAGGTGGCCAGGCGATAGAACAGCGTGTGCCAGTTCAGCCGCACCTCCAGCTCACCGGCTTCGAGTTCGCTGATGCGCACGTTGTTGATCAGGTGCAGGGTGCGCGGCATCGGTGTAGCCGACGCGGCTTTGCCGGTGCGCAGACGGAACACGCGGTCTTCCAGGCCCGAGCGATTGGCGTAGTAGATCAACGACATTTCGCGCTTGGGGTCACGGGTGTAGACGTGTTCGGAGTCCCATTGCGGCAGGTGAAACTCACTCTGCTCGTCGAAGAGCTGGATGTAGGCGTCCCAGTCCTTGGCGTCGCAGAGTTCGGATTTACGGTAGAAAAACTGCTCGATCTGATACTGCAATTGCGGATTCATGTTCACACCTCACGTAGCTTCAGGGATTTCGCGTCCAGGCCGTCGAGCAGGAATTTCTGCCAGTTGCTGTGCTGGTTGACGTAAAGCCCTTCGTGGGTGAATTCGGTGCCGGTCATGGCCGGAGCGATGCCGATCGCCTCGCTGTTGGGCGTGGCGCCGGTCGCCCACTGGTGGCTGCCGCGCGAGATATCACTCCAGCGTTCCAGCCGCGCCTGGAAACCGCGCTGGGCTTCACGGAACTCCACCAGGTCGTCCGGGGTGCCGAGTCCGGACACGTTGAAGAAGTCTTCGAACTGGCGGATCCGGTTTTCCCGATCGGCGTCCGATTCGTTTTTCACGCCCAGGCACTGGCTGATGATCTCGGTCTTGTTCCAGGCCACCGGACGGATGATCCGTAGCTGCGAGCTGATTTGATCGAGGAAAAACAGGCTCGGGTAGATGTTCAGGTTGCGCAGCCGATGCATCATCCATTCGGCTTTTTCCTGACCGTGCTCCTCGATCAGGCGCGGCATGATTGTCGCGTAGCCGGAACGCACTGTCGGGTTGGGCATGTCGCTGAACAGCACGCTGTGACCGTTGTTGAAGGCAAACCAGCCGTCATCGGTATTGGCGTCGCCGGCCCCCAGTTTGCTGTAGTCGAGCGTGCCGCTGGCGCGGGTGCCGTTCTCGCTGTCGACCTGCTGGCGGTGTTGCACCGTGGCCACATAGTTATAGTGGACCGTGCTGACGTGATAGCCGTCCAGACCGTTCTCGTTCTGCAGTTTCCAGTTACCGTCATAGGTGTAGGCCGACTTGCCGGGCAGTACTTCCAGCTCACCGGTGGGCGATTGGGCGACCATCATGTCGAAGAACACTTTGGCATCGCCGAGGAAGTCTTCGAGGCTGTTATCCGCGTGAACATCCAGGCTGATAAAGACGAAGCCCTTGTAGCTCTGGATGCGGGCTTTTTTCAAACCGCGAGTGGCTTTGTCGAAACCTTCCGGGTACTCGCCGGGGGCCTTGACCTTGACCAGGCGTCCGTCGCTTTTGTAGCACCAGGCGTGGAACGGGCAGGTAAACGTCGATTGGTTGCCTTTGCCGACGCGGGTCAATGTGGTGCCGCGATGCTGGCAAGCGTTGATCAGTGCGTTGAGTTGGCCGTCACCGTCACGGGTGATGATCATCGGCTGGCGACCGGCGCGCATCGTGATGAAGTCGTGGTTGTTCGCCAGTTCGCTTTCGTGGCAGGCGTAGATCCAGTTCTTCTCGAAGATCAGTTCCATCTCCAGATCGAACAGTTGCGGCTCGGTAAAGATATCCCGAGCGATGCGGAATACGCCTTCTGCCGGACGGAAGTCCAGGCAGCCTTCAATGAACGCTTTCCACTGCTCGACATTTTTTTCGCCACTCATGGGTGTGCACCTTTTTTATTCGGGTCAATCGGTGCACTCATTAGAGAGAGTGGGGCGGGCAGGGGTCTATCCGGTTTGTCGACGAAGGCAGTCCATAAAGTTCGACGGTAATGGGTGAGTAAATGGATATTCGGTGGTGCACCGATTCCGTAGCAGCTGCCGAGCCTGCGAGGCTGCGTTCGGCTGCGCAGCAGTCGTAAACCCTGCATGCACGATCTTCCTGTAGCACCGTGGTGACTGACTTCACGACTGCTGCGCAGCCGAACGCAGCCTCGCAGGCTCGGCAGCTGCTACGGGGGTTTGTACTGACGCGCAAAGGGGTAACACCCATGCGCTGTTCTGGGCAGGTAATACTCAAGGCTTTTCACCATTCGATGAACGGCCGCCCCTGTTTGCAGCATTGAGGTACTGTCTTGGGCAGCCTTGAGCGTTGTTTGAAGGTGAGCCCCGGTACCGGAACCGCCGCGTTATCCAGTTAATCGATGATTGCTATCCATCGGGTTGGCGCAGGCGTTGAGTGGTCTGGAACTTGCTCGGCTCAAGTCAGAGGCGCGCCGTCAGAGCGTGCTGAAAAAAAATTGCCGTGGGTGCGCCGTGATGAGTAGCAAAGCCGATCCGCAGTTTCGCGATATTCGTATCGATCACTATGACCTTGAGGGCGCGCGGACCTGGATGTCGGGTATCTGCGGGCCGCACCGTCTCGAAACCGCGACGCCCGAACGGATCCGCTTTCATCACACCGCCAACGTCTTCAAGTCGATGGCCACGACCCTGGGCACCATCGAATACGGCACCGATGTGACCGTCGATATCGAAGACGCCGAGCACTTCAGTAGCTACAGCCTCAGCCTGCCTCTGGTCGGTGAGCAGGAGCTGAGCAAGAACGGCACGTTGCTCAAATCCAATCGCGATCAAGGCGTGATCATCTCCCCGAATGAAAACCAGATGCTGGCGATCTCCGGTGACTGCCGCAAGGTCCAGGTGGTGATCACTCGTGCGGCCATGAGCGAATCCCTTGAGGGGATGTTGCAGCGCCCACTGGATGTACCGTTGCGCTTCGAGCCGGTGATGGATGCGGTGGACGGTGCGTCGGCCTCGTGGTGGCGCATGGCGCGGTATTTCATCGGGGAACTTGAGCGCAGTAGCGCGTTGTTCGAACAGGTGGTCTTCACGCGGGACATCGAAAGCTCGTTGATCAAAGGCCTGATCCTCGCCCAGCCGAACAATTACTCCGATGAGCTGCGGGACGTGTTGGGTGTGAAGTTGCCGCATTACCTGATCAGGGCCAAGCAATACATTCACGACAACGCTCGCGAAGCCGTGCACCTGGAAGACATCGAAGCGGCAGCCGGGGTTTCGCGGTTCAAGTTGTTCGAGGCCTTCAGAAAATACTTCGCCCTGTCGCCGATGGCCTATCTGAAAAAATACCGCTTGAATGCGGTGCGCCAGGACATTCTTGAACAGGGTCTGGCGCGCAATATCTCGGAGATTGCCATGGGCTGGGGCTTCACCCACATGGGGCGTTTTTCCGCCGAGTACCGCAAGTTGTTCGACGAAGCCCCGAGCGCCACCTTGCAGCGCAACGAGGCCCGGCGCATGCGCGGGCTTTGACGCAGAGGCAGTCGGTAAAGGCTTATTTGCGGGCGACCAGATCCAGCAAATCGTCGCGTTCCTTGATTTTCTGCAGGACGATTTCCGAGCGAATATCGGTCACCCCCGCGGTGCGATTGAGCTTGTTGACGATGAAATCCGAGAAGTGTTTCAGGTTGCGCGCCTGAACTCGCAGCACATAGTTGCTGGCGCCGGTTATCACGTACGCGGTGGCGACTTCCGGCCACCCTTGTACCTTCTTGATAAAGGTCTCGTGCCAGTCCTCGACGTCCTGTCGCAACGACACGTGGACGATTGCTTCCAGCTCGATGCCCAGCCGTTCAGCGTTCAACACCGCGCGATAGCCGGTGATGATTCCCTCGCTTTCCAGGAGCCGCAAACGCCGCAGGCAAGCCGACGGCGACAGCGCAACTTTCTCCGCCAATTCCTGATTGCTGATACGCCCGTCCTGCTGCAAGTAATGCAGGATCCGCAGGTCTGTCGAGTCGAGGGTCATGGCTTGAATAAATCCGCGATTTTTTGAGTTGGATTCGAATTATCTTCGAGATAACTACTATATGGCTGCCCACTTTGCACGAAAATTCTCCAAAGCTTCGTTCATTATTTGCTCATTGTGCCGGCGTGAAAATGCCCAAAACACGGCGACATGTCATCTAGAGAACAGGACCGACAATGATCACAAGAAACGATTGCCTGGCGCTTGATACGCAAGACCCTTTGGCTCATCTGCGTCACCAGTTTGCGCTCCCCGAAGGGGTGATTTACCTCGACGGCAACTCCCTTGGCGCGCGTCCGATTGCGGCGCTTGAGCGTGCTCAGGCGGTCATCGCCGAGGAGTGGGGCAATGGCTTGATCCGCAGCTGGAACAGTGCCGGCTGGCGCGATCTGCCGGAGCGTCTGGGCAATCGGTTGGCCGGGCTGATTGGCGCCGGTGAGGGCGAAGTGGTGGTCACCGACACCACCTCGATCAACCTGTTCAAGGTCCTCGGCGCAGCCTTGCGCGTGCAGGCCACGCGGGCGCCGACGCGGCGGGTGATCGTCAGTGAGTCCAGTAACTTCCCGACGGATCTGTACATCGCCGAAGGGCTGATGGACTTGCTCCAGCAGGGCTATAGCTTGCGTCTGGTCGACAGCCCGGAAGAACTGGCGCAGGCGATTGATCAGGACACCGCGGTGGTCATGCTTACGCACGTCAACTACAAGACCGGCTACATGCACGACATGCAGGCCGTGACGGCGTTGATTCACGAATGCGGCGCGCTGGCGATCTGGGACCTGGCACATTCCGCCGGTGCGGTTCCGGTCGACCTGCGTCAGGCCGGCGCGGACTACGCCATCGGTTGCACCTACAAGTACCTCAATGGTGGCCCCGGTTCGCAAGCGTTTGTCTGGGTTGCGCCGCAGCTTTGCGATCTGGTCACGCAGCCGTTGTCCGGCTGGTTCGGTCATTCCCGACAGTTCGACATGGCCTCAGGCTACGAGCCGAGCAGCGGTATCGCTCGCTACTTGTGCGGCACTCAACCGATCACCTCATTGGCCATGGTCGAGTGCGGCCTGGAGATTTTCGCCCAGACCGATATGCCCAGCCTGCGCCGCAAATCCCTGGCACTGACCGATCTGTTTATTCAGTTGGTCGAGCTGCGCTGCGCCGCTCACGATTTGAAACTGATTACCCCACGCGAACACGCCAGGCGTGGCAGCCATGTCAGCTTCGAACACTCGCAAGGCTACGCAGTGATCCAGGCCTTGATCGCCCGAGGCGTGATCGGTGATTACCGCGAGCCGCGGATCATGCGCTTCGGTTTCACCCCGCTGTACACCAGCTTCACCGAAGTCTTTGATGCGGTGCAGATCCTTGGCGAGATTCTCGATCAGCAAACCTGGTCGCAAGCGCAGTTCCAAGTGCGCCATAGCGTCACCTGAAACCTCTGACAACCGGACTCGCGGCGAGTGTCTGTAGCAGCTGGCGAAGCCTGCGTTCGAGTACGAAGTACTCGTAAGTCCTGCATACGCGGTTTGCCTGGAAGAACGCGCCGCCTGATTTTACGACCGCTCCGCGGCCGAACGCAGCCTCGCAGGCTCGACAGCTGCTACGGGAGTGCGCAATAGCTGCGCACGGCCTGTTTTTTTCAAACCATGTGCTCTCTTCAAAAAAGACAATATTCAGAGGACAGAGAAATGACCGACACCCTCGGTTTTGAAACCATCTCCAACCGTGAGCACGGCCTCAGGCGCCAGCTCACTTCGGGGCAGATGAGCATGATCGCGATTGGCGGTGCGATAGGCACCGGGCTGTTCATGGGCAGCGCCTACGCCATTGGCTATGCCGGGCCGAGCGTGCTGCTCAGCTATGCGATTGGCGCGGTCATCACGCTGCTGTTGATGGGCTGTCTGGCGGAAATGACCGTGGCCCACTCGACCTCGGGTTCGTTCGGCGCGTATGCCGAGTTCTATATCAGCCCGCTGGCCGGGTTCCTGGTGCGCTACGCCTATTGGGCGGCGATTGTGTTGGCGGTCGGCACGGAAGTGACGGCGGTTGCGATGTACATGAAGTACTGGTTCGCTAACGTGCCCGAGTGGATCTGGATCGTCTCGTTCTCGAGCATTCTGATCGTGCTCAACGCCATCAGCGTGAAGACCTTCGGCACCTTCGAATACTGGTTCTCGACCATCAAGATCGGCGCGATTGTCGGTTTCATCATCCTCGCGGTGTACGTGGTGTTCGGTTCCGGAAATCCGGAGTACGGCGTGCATCACTACACCAGCCACGGCGGGTTTTTCCCCAATGGATTGCAAGGGATGTGGGTGGCGGTGATCGTGTCGATCTTCAGCTACCTGAGCGTGGAAATGATCGCGGTGGCAGCCGGTGAAGCCGAGGATCCGGAGCGCGCAGTGAAGAAAGCCTTTCGCGCGACCATCGTGCGGCTGGTGGTGTTTTACCTGCTGACCCTGGCCTTGATGCTGGCGATTGTGCCGTGGGTTCAGGCGGGTCATGCGCAGAGCCCGTTCGTCACGGTCATGCAAACCATCGGCATTCCCGGCGCCACCGGGGTGATGAATTTCGTGATTCTGATAGCCGCGTTGTCGGCGATGAACAGTCAGCTCTACATCACCACGCGGATGATGTTCAGCCTGTCCCGTGGCGGTTACGCCCCCAAGGCGATGGGCGCGTTGAGCAAGAGCGGAATTCCGCTGAATGCCTTGCTGCTGTCGAGCTCGGGCATTGCGCTGGCGACGCTGCTGAACGTGATGTACCCGGAAAGCTCCTTCACCTTGATGATGGCGATCTCCATGTTCGGCGCGATCTTCACCTGGTTCATGATCTTCCTCACGCACTACTGTTTCCGTCGTTATCACGAGCGTCACGGCGAGCGGAAACTGTCGTTCCGCATGCGCCTGTTCCCTTACACCACGCTGTTGGGGCTGGTGCTGATGGGCGCGGTGATGATCACCACCTACTTCACCGAGGCGTTCAAAATGACCTTGGTGTTTGGTGTGCCGTTCCTGCTGATCCTGTCGTTGGTCTACGCGGTGTTCTTCAGAAAAACCAGGGCCAGTGCGGCGTTGAGTCCGTTGCCGAAAGTCCAGGGCTGATCTAGCTGCCTTGCTGAGGTTGCAACGCCTCCAGCAGGGCTTTGGCATAAAGGGGCAGGCCGTCGAACGAGCGTGCGCACAGCAGCAGTTTTCGCTGGGCCCATGGCTCGTTCAGCGCGAGACGTTTGAGCGCTTGCCCACCGGCCCAGCGCTCGACCGCCGCCAACGGCACAATCGCCAATCCCGCGCCATGGGTGACCATGCGAATCACCCCGTCGAAACCATCGGCGCGAATGCGGATCTGCATGCGCAACCCGGCGTGCAGCGCCTGTTCTTCCAGATAGATCGCCAGCGCGCTGTTGGCGTTTAGCCCGACGTAATCGTGAGACAAGGTCTGGCTGAAGTTCGGTGCTTGCCCTTCGGCCAACGGATGATCGGAAGGCATGATCAGCACCAGTGGATCATCGCGGAATGCTCGGGTGTCGAGGTCATGGGTGTCCACCGCATCGGAAACGATACCAAGGTCGGCCGCGCCCTGACGCAAGGCATGGGTGATGCGCAGGCTCGGCAGTTCTTGCAGGTCGATGTCGAGGTTGGGGTGTTCGCACAGAAAGTCCGCCAGCAACTCGGGCAGGTATTCCGTGATCGCTGTGGTGTTGCACAACAACCGCACCTGACCTTTGACGCCTTTGGCGTATTCCGCCAGATCCTGTTGCATGCGTTCGGCCTGTCGCAACAATACCCGGGCATGTTGCGCCAACGCCTTGCCGGCCGGTGTAGGGCTGATGCCTCGGCGCCCACGCTCGAAAAACGCCGTGCCCAACGAAGCTTCCATCGCACGGATTCGCGCGCTCGCCGCCGCCAGTGACAGGTGGCTGCTGGCCGCGCCGGCGGTGATGTTGCCAGCATCGAGGATGTTCAGGTAGAGCTTGAGGTCGATCAGGTCGAAGTGCATGGGAGTTCCTAAAGATCGTTCCCACGCTCCCGCGTGGGAATGCCTCATTGGATGCTCTGCGTCCGCTTCGGCAGGTGACGCGGAGCGTCACGGGCTGCATTCCCACGCAGAGCATGGGAACGATCAAGGTATCTAGGCTCTGTCAAAACAAGAGGCAGGCTCAGTATATGGCAGATTTTCAGGGCCCTTCGAAAGGTCCAGGATAACGCCATGAATACATTTCTCGCGTTCTATCAAAACCTCGGTCTGGCCTTGTCTTTATTGGTGATCATCACCTTTTTGATGGCCGGGATGATCAAAGGGGTGATCGGCCTTGGGTTGCCGACTGTTGCCATGGGCTTGCTCGGTCTGGCTATGGCGCCGACACAGGCTGCGGCGTTGTTGATCATTCCGGCGACGCTGACCAACGTCTGGCAACTGGCATTCGGCGGGCACTTGCGTCCACTGGTCAAACGGCTGTGGCCCCTGCTGCTGGCGATATTCGTCGGCACTGGCGCGGGTACGTTGTGGCTGGGGATTGGGAGCGGAGAGTGGGTGGTGCGAGGACTTGGGGTGGCGCTATTACTCTATGCCTTGAGCGGATTGTTTCTGCCAACTTTGCGGGTCAGCAGCAAAACCGAATGCTGGCTCGGCCCGCTCAGTGGTGCGCTGACCGGGATCATCACCTCGGCCACCGGAGTCTTTGTGATTCCGACGGTGCCGTATCTGCAAGCGCTGGGCTTGGACAAGGATCAACTGGTGCAGGCGCTGGGCCTGGCGTTCACCGTGTCGACCCTGGCACTCGCTGCCGGCCTGTTGTGGCGCGGGGCGCTGGGCGGCGGCGAATTGAGCGCTTCACTGCTGGCGCTGATCCCGGCGCTGCTCGGCATGCTGCTGGGGCAATGGTTGCGAGAGCGGATCAGCGCCGTGCTGTTCAAGCGAGTGTTCTTCGTCGGCATTGGAGTACTCGGCGGCCATCTGCTGATCAGCGGCTAGCCGAAGACGGGCTGAGCATGTCGATGCGGCGAATATCGAAGTCGCGCTCCAGGTAATCCATGCGGTTCTCGAAAAACTGCTGCATGTGCGGCAGGTTCGAGTGCACGTCCAGATGGGCCCGGGATTGCCAGATCTCGTAGAAGATAAACAGCGTCGGGTCTTGCTGGTCGCGCAGCATGTGGTACTCGATGCAGCCAGGTTCGGCGCGACTGGGTTCGACGTAAGCGCGGAACAGGGCTTCGAAGGCGTCGGCTTTTTCCGGGCGGGTTTTGGCGTGCAGGATGAAACCGTGTTGTTCGCTCATGCAGAACTCCTCAAGTCAGGGTTGAGAAAATTCTATGGCAACAATCAGCTGGTGAATCGTGCGTTTTGGTCAAATGTATTTTGCCGGCTTCGGGCTTATTCATGGGAACGGGCATCGATACTCTGCCGCCATCACATTTGAAACTTCTCGATCCCGCGACTTATCCACAGCGTGGCGGATCGGACCCTGATGAGGCTTTCCATGAAAAAAGTTCTGTTGCTCAACGGTGGCAAGAAATTCGCCCACTCCGACGGTCGCTACAACGCCACCCTGCACGAAGCCGCCTTGAGCGTGCTGGATCGTGGCGGTGTCGATGTGAAAGTCACCCATATCGACGAGGGCTACGACGTCGCTGAAGAAGTCGCCAAGTTTCTCTGGGCCGACGTAATCATTTACCAGATGCCGGGTTGGTGGATGGGCGCGCCGTGGATCGTGAAGAAGTACATCGACGAAGTCTTCACCGAAGGCCACGGCAGCCTCTACGCCAGTGATGGCCGGACCCGTTCCGATGCTTCGCAGAAATACGGCAGTGGCGGCCTGGTGCAGGGCAAGCAGTACATGCTGTCGCTGACCTGGAACGCACCGCAGCAAGCTTTCGATGACCCGAGCGACTTCTTTGAAGCCAAGGGTGTGGACGCGGTGTACTTCCCGTTCCACAAGGCCAACACCTTTCTCGGCATGAGCGGCTTGCCGACCTTCCTGTGTGTCGACGTGATGAAGCGGCCGAACGTTGAAGCCGACGTCGCGCGCTATGAGCAGCACCTTAAGCAAGTGTTCGATCTGAAGGCGTAGGCATGAGCTAGTATCCGGGGGAAAATCGCAGGCTTCGCCGGCTCCTACGGTTTCGCATTGTAGGCGCTGGCGAAGCCTGCGATCTTTTCAAAGCCCCCGAAAACGAGGACACCTGTGAAAGCCAGATCCGATGAGTTGCAGATTTTCGTCTGCGTGATCGAGTGCGGTTCGATTTCTGCTGCGGCCGAACAGGTCGGGCAAACGCCCTCGGCGGTCAGCCGTACGCTGTCGCGTCTGGAGGCCAAGCTCGACACCACGTTGATCAATCGCACCACGCGGCGCATGGACCTGACCGAGGAGGGCAAGTACTTCTTCGAACAGGCCAAGCTGATTCTCGACCAGATGGACGAGCTCGAAGAGCGTCTGTCCTCGCGCCACAAGACACCTTCCGGGCGACTGCGGATCAACGCGGCGTCGCCGTTCATGCTGCACGCCGTCGTGCCCTACATCGATGAGTTCCGTCGTCTGTACCCGGACATCCAGCTGGAACTCAACAGCAATGACCTGATCATCGACCTGCTGGAGCAAAGCACCGACATCGCGATCCGTATCGGGCCGTTGGCGGATTCGACCCTGCACGCGCGCTCGCTGGGGAGCAGCCCGCTGCACATCCTCGCCAGCCCCGCGTACCTGGAAAAACACGGTACGCCGACCACGGTTGCCGAACTGGCCGGCCACTCGCTGCTGGGCTTCACCCAGACTGAAAGCCTCAACCACTGGCCATTGCGCCATGTGCACGGCGACCGCTGGCAGATTCAGCCGAGCCTTAGCGCCTCCAGCGGCGAAACCCTGCGGCACCTGGCGCTGGAGGGGCAGGGCATTGTGTGTCTGTCGCACTTCATGACCATCGACGACATCAAGGCCGGCCGGCTGAAGTTGCTGCTGGCGCAGGCCAATAGCGGCTATCGCCAACCGATCAATGCGGTGTACTACCGCAACTCGCAACTGGCCTTGCGCATTCAATGTTTCCTGGACTTCATCCAGGGCAAGCTGGCGAGTTACGCGAACGAGGTGTTTGAAGGCTGATCCGCGACTAATGCGCGAAACTGGCTCCCGTATCCCTGTATCCCCGTAGCAGCTGTCGAGCCTGGGAGGCTGCGTTCGGCTGCAAAGCAGTCGTGAAATCAGACAGCGCGTTCTTTCTGGTAAACCGCGTACGCAGGATATGCGAGGACTTCGTCCTCGAACGCAGCCTCGCAGGCTCGACAGCTGCTACGGGACGGCGAGGAGGCGGGGCGGTGGGTTGTATTCTCAGGGGGATCAGTCCTGATGGATGACCGGGGTAATGACTCCGTCGCACCGTTGGTAGCACTCCTGATAATCATCGAAGCAGCTATCGCCGTAGTGAATTGTGTGATGGGAAGGTTCGCGTCGAAGGGATGAAAAAACGCCCGGCAGATTTTCATTAATCGCGACAAGACATGCCTGAAAACGACATCTCATGCCTCTACACGAAAATTACTTTCATCAGGTTTGAAAGATCATCCTCGAAATGATTTATGGGTTTCACAACACATCGACGTGACCCTTTTCGAGGAGTACCGCATGGCACCGTCCTTCGGCTATTGGCTGCTGGTTTATGCCGCTATCGCCATCATTGCGCTGATCGTTCTGATCGCCCGTTACCGACTCAATCCGTTCATTGTCATTACCATGGTTTCCATTGGCCTGGCGTTGCTCGCCGGGATGCCGCCGTCGGGCGTGGTGGGCGCGTATGAAGCGGGCGTCGGCAAGACCCTGGGGCACATTGCGTTGGTGGTGGCGCTGGGGACGATGCTCGGCAAGATGATGGCCGAGTCCGGTGGTGCCGAGCAGATGGCGCGCACGCTGATCGAGCGTTTCGGCGAGAAAAACGCGCACTGGGCGATGGTTTGCATTGCCTTTCTGGTGGGCCTGCCGCTGTTCTTCGAAGTCGGCTTTGTGTTGCTGGTGCCGATTGCCTTTACCGTGGCGCGGCG
This sequence comes from Pseudomonas sp. 05N431, assembly GCF_056397005.1. NCBI lineage: Bacteria > Pseudomonadati > Pseudomonadota > Gammaproteobacteria > Pseudomonadales > Pseudomonadaceae > Pseudomonas > Pseudomonas sp. 05N431. Next base: position 283,953 of record NZ_JBFTMN010000006.1, on the reverse strand, counting down.
GGTGGGCGTGTCGATTCTGATGGTCGGTTTGCCGATGGTTGCCGGGCTCTCGGTGGTACATGCGCTGGTGCCGCCGCATCCGGCGGCGATGCTCGCGGTGCAGGCCTATCAGGCTTCGGTGGGGCAGACATTGCTCTACGCGATTCTGATCGGCATCCCGACGGCGATCATTGCCGGTCCTCTGTACGCCAAATTCATCGTGCCGCGCATCCAGTTGCCCGCGGAAAACCCGTTGGAGCGACAGTTCATCGAGCGCGAACCGCGCGACCGCTTGCCGGGTTTCGGCATCACCATGGCGACGATTCTGCTGCCGGTGGTGCTGATGCTGATCGGCGGCTGGGCCAATCTGATCTCCACGCCGGGCAGCGGTTTCAACCAGTTCCTGCTGTTCATCGGCAACTCGGTGATCGCCCTGTTGCTGGCAACGTTGCTGAGCTTCTGGACCCTCGGTCTGGCCCAGGGTTTCAATCGTGAATCGATCCTCAAGTTCACCAACGAATGCCTGGCGCCGACCGCCAGCATCACCTTGCTGGTGGGCGCTGGCGGTGGCTTGAACCGGATTCTGGTGGACGCCGGGGTGACGGACCAGATCGTCGGCCTGGCCCACGAATTTCAGCTGTCGCCGTTGTTGATGGGCTGGCTGTTCGCGGCATTGATGCGCATCGCCACCGGTTCTGCGACCGTGGCCATGACCACCGCTTCAGGTGTTGTGGCGCCGGTGGCCATTGGTCTGGGCTATCCCCATCCGGAATTGCTGGTGCTGGCGACAGGCGCGGGTTCGGTTATCTTTTCTCACGTCAACGACGGCGGCTTCTGGTTGATCAAGGAGTACTTCAATATGACCGTGACCCAGACCTTCAAGACCTGGACGGTGCTCGAAACCTTGATCTCGCTGGTCGCTTTCGGCCTGACGCTGGGTCTTTCCTATGTGCTTTGAATAGCAGGTGCGGTAAATGGACATCCTCTACCAGATTCGCGCGCGTCAGGATTCCTTCAGCGCCGGTGAAGGGCGGATTGCCCGGTTGATGCTCGACGATGTGGGCTTTGCCGCCTCGGCGAGCCTCGACGAGCTGGCGCTGCGAGCCGAAGTCAGCAGCGCGACACTCTCGCGGTTTGCCCGCAGTGTCGGCTGCCGTGACCTGCGTGATTTGCGCCTGCAACTGGCCCAGGCCAGTGGGGTCGGCAGTCGTTTTCTCGACCCGGCGGGGACGCCGGAACAGTCGGCGTTTTATCGGCAGATCGTTGGCGATATCGAGTCGACGTTGCATCAACATTTGTCGGCGTTCGATGAGTCGCGTTTCGCCGACGCGGTGAAATTGCTGGGCAAGGCGCGGATGATTCACGCGTTCGGCATGGGCGGTTGTTCGACGCTGTGCAGCGATGAGTTGCAAGTGCGTTTGGTGCGCCTCGGCTACCCGATTGCCACCTGCCATGATCCGGTGATGATGCGCGTGACCGCCGCATCGCTGGGCGCGGAGCATGCGCTGATTGCCTGTTCACTGACTGGCATCACCCCGGAATTGCTGGAGGCTGTCGAGTTGGCGCGCAGCTACGGCACGCGCATTCTGGCGATTACCCTGGCTGACTCGCCGCTGGCGCAATTGGCCGATGTAGTGCTGCCGCTGCAAAGCGCCGAAACCTCGTTCATCTACAAACCGACGGCGGCGCGCTACGGCATGCTGCTGGCGATCGACGTGCTGGCCACCGAGCTGGCGCTGGCTCAACCTGAAGACAATCAAGAACGTCTGCGGCGGATCAAACTTGCCCTCGACGACTACCGTGGCGGCGATGATCATCTGCCGCTGGGAGACTGACATGCAGTACCACACGCTGATCCGCAACGCCCTGATCATCGACGGCAGCAATACACCGGGTTATTCCGCCGATGTAGCGATTATGAATGGGCGTGTCGCGCGCATCGGTGATTTGCAGGAGGCCAGCGCCGATGAGGAAATCGACGCGACCGGGCGGGTGCTGGCGCCAGGTTTTATCGACGTACACACCCATGACGACACGGTGGTGATTCGCCAACCACAGATGCTGCCCAAGCTCAGCCAGGGCGTGACCACGGTGATCGTCGGCAACTGCGGGATCAGCGCCTCGCCGGTGAGTTTGCGCGGCGATCCGCCGGACCCGATGAACCTGCTCGGTACGTCCGCAGCCTTTGTTTATCCGCGTTTCAGTGATTACCGTGCGGCAGTCGAAGCGGCCAATCCGACGCTGAACGTGGCGGCACTGGTCGGCCACACGGCGCTACGCAGTAACCATCTGGACGACCTGTTTCGCACTGCCACACCGAGCGAAATTGCGGCGATGCGCGAGCAACTGCGTGAGAGCCTGGAGGCCGGTGCGTTGGGCTTGTCCACAGGGTTGGCTTACGCCAGCGCCTTCTCGGCATCTACCGATGAAGTCATGCAACTGACTGAAGAGCTGACGGCTTTCGGCGCGGTCTACACCACCCATTTGCGCAGCGAATTCGAACCTGTGCTGGAGGCCATGGACGAGGCATTCCAGATCGCTCGCCACGCGAAAAGTCCGGTGATCATTTCTCACCTCAAATGCGCTGGCGCCGGCAACTGGGGGCGCAGTCCGCAGCTATTGGCATCCCTCGAGCACGCGGCGAAAACCCACCCGGTGGGCTGCGACTGTTATCCCTATGCGGCGAGTTCCTCGACCCTGGACCTCAAGCAGGTAACGGACGCGTTTCGCATCACCATCACCTGGTCGACGCCACACCCTGAAGTGGGCGGTCGCAACCTGATGGACATCGCCGCCGAGTGGGGCGTGCCGCTGCTGGACGCGGCCCGTCGCCTGCAACCGGCCGGGGCGGTCTATTACGGGATGGATGAGGCGGATGTGCGGCGGATTCTGGCCCACCCCTTATCGATGATCGGTTCCGACGGTTTGCCGGAAGACCCGTTCCCGCATCCACGGTTGTGGGGTGCGTTTCCACGGGTGCTTGGGCACTTCAGTCGGGATCTCGGATTGTTCCCGCTGCACACCGCGGTGCACAAGATGACCGGACTGTCGGCGGCGCGTTTCGGCCTGAAAGAGCGTGGTGAAATCCGCGAAGGGCATTGGGCGGATCTGGTGCTGTTCGACCCGTTGCGGGTGCGTGACGTGGCGGATTTCAACGACCCGCAACGGGCGGCCGAGGGCATCGACGGTGTGTGGGTCAATGGGGTGCGCAGCTATATCGATGGTCAGCCGAATGGACGTCGGGAAGGGCGGTTTTTGGCGCGTGAAGGAACTCTCGGTTCAGGCTTCAGGTAACAGCAATCTGTGGGGTTGATCACAGTGATGGCACTGTGCAATTAAAGAATGCCTTCCCCAAGCCGAAGCGCTGTCATGCAACCCACTTAGAGTGGGGCCTTTCAGTTTGGGAGTAGCGCCATGAGCTTCGGTAAAACCACCCCGATCCTGCGGATCTTCGATGAAGCCAAGGCGCTGGAGTTCTACGTCGACTTCCTCGGTTTCACGCTCGACTGGCAGCACAAGTTTGGCGAGAGCTTTCCGCTGTATCTGCAAGTGTCGCGGGGTGAATGCGTGCTGCATCTGTCCGAGCATCACGGCGACGCTACGCCGGGTTCGGCGCTACGCATCGAGACCGATGAGCTGGAAGCGTTCCAGCAGCAATTGCTGGCCAAGGCATACCGCTTCGCTCATCCACAGATTCAGGCCATGCCCTGGGGGAGCCAGGACATGACCATCAGCGATCCGTTTGGGAATCGGTTGGTGTTTTGCAATGCGATCAGTGTTTGAGCGGATCGATGTTCAGAACCGGTGGCTTAATACGGATTGTACCGTGATGAACCATGTCCACTGGCCCGCCCGTAGGGCGGCCGTGCTCCTCGTGACCTGTTTCTTGGCTGGGCATATCTGTTGTATCCCGCGTAGTCGGGGTCTCGGCGTCCGGTCGGAATGTTGACCTCGCAGGGAATGATGCCGCTGCAGTTAATGCAGGCAGGAAACGGCTGAGGGGCGTTTCCCCGAGACAATGTGTCTGTGAGTACCGTTGTGTCTTGAAGCATCCTTTCCGCTCTACCCGGGTAGAGCGCAACAATTGAGTTCACCAGTCGGACTTCTGCATGAGCCCCGGGCGGCCCCGCCAATGTTGGCATGATTCCATGCATCCGATCGATATGTCTCTCTATACGGTCTTGGATCAGTGGTTGCAATTCATGGACTCTACTGGTGAGTCTGTTCAGCGTCGGTTCGTCCAGCAGTGCATTGTTATCTATGGTTATGTTCTGGAACATTTGACCTTCCGCGTTGCTGTACCGCTCGCTTAAATCGGCCAGGTATTCATGAGTGTTATTGATTTTGTAGGTTCCATGTCTCAAATAGTGTCGCGGGTGTGCAGTGCGGTCGGCGGTGTCTACATATCTCCTGTCTACCCCTCGGTATCTTTGAATGCCACCAGCGGGTTTTGGAAGGTTGAAGTAGTCACTGAGTCCAACGTCATAGGTCTCGGTGTAGCCATAAGAGTGAGCAAGAAACTCTCTACTCAACACTTCCGGAGCGAGTTGTGTATCAGAACTGTTATCAACGTGAGCCGGGGTCACTCGATAGGTAAAATCCCCTCTCGCTGCATTCATGATTTCTTGTGAACGGCCTCTCCCCCATGCCGCGAACTCTTCGAGCTCTTCCGTTCTCATCAGGCCCTGGTGATCGGTGAACCTCACCGGGTTGTTCCCCACCATGCAATACAGGTTCAACCCATCCACCGACCCCGCTGGATCAGGACTGATCCAGCGCTGCAACCACGGCGCGTAATACCTTTGGCCGTAGTAATACAACCCACTGGCATCACGCTCCTTACCGGAATATCGAATCGTTTTGTAATCCGCTTCCACCGCCGAGCGGGACGCCGTCCACGCCGTTCCCCCATAAGGCAAATAACTTTCCTGACTGATCAGCCACGCCTGGTCATCAAGTTCCAGTGAACTGGAACCCAGATGGTCGTCAAGGCTATAGCGCAGTTGACCGGCTGCCGGGATACTCGACGGTTGTCCTTCAGTCCAGTGCAGGTAACGAACGCTGCAGCGACCGGCTTGCAGGGTGATGACTTCCAGTCGCTCGTGAGTGCGGGTGTGGATTTCCAGGCCCGGCAGATAACGGACTTCCCGGGTGTGAGTCACCGACGCCGCATAGGTTGTTTGTACCTTGCGTACGCGCTGGCCGCTGCTGTCATAGCTATAGCGTTCAATGTCATCGCGCCCGTCTTCACGCTGGACCAGCATGACACTGGCGAGTTGATTGCGGGTGTTCCATTCCAGCGCCTGGCCCGGTTGCAGCGCCTGCTGGTTACCGTTGGCATCGAAAGCTGCTGCAATGTCGGGTGTTGAGTCGCCCTCGTTCCAGGACAGGAGGCGATTGCTTGCAGCGGCAACGTTCAAGGTCCGGGTGTAGTTGTTACGGTCGCGGACGTGGCGCAGTTCGGTCAGGTTGCCGCCGGCGTCGTACGTGTAGTGCTCGGTAAAATTGAACAGTAGCCGGGCATCAATCGGTGCTCTGCTGGAGGTGGGAAGGTGGGGCTGGTTGTTGGGTCCTGCCGCTTCACGGCCCGTTGCGCTGATCAGTTGGTAAAGGCTGTCGTAGGTGAATGTGCTGACGGCTTCGACCCGCTGGTTGCTGCCGAACGTTACCGGCTGGGCTTTGTCGGCGATTTGCGTCACATTGCCCACCGCGTCATAGGTGTAGTGCAAATCCTGCAAGGTGTCGGCGGATACCCAGCACGAGCCATGCTGGATTGTTCCTCAATATCAGTAGCGTGCTGCTGCTCAGGTGCAGTTCTTGGCATGCTTGAATAGCGCGTAGTACGTTTGCCAACGACTCAGGCACTTTTCCTGGGGTGAAGGTCTTGATATCTACTAAAAACTTCATGGCGGAGGTGCTGGCCATTTTCATCACGCAGGGGACGTATTCTGCGGACAGGTCTGCGATATCGTGGAGCAGGTTTTCTACCAGACGCGTTTGCTGGTCATTGGTGGGATCCTCGTCCGTTTGCAGTGTCCTCAGCCGTTTTTGCAATTCCTGGATCTTTGGTAAGTCGTTCTTTGCTGAGTTGAACAGGTGACACCATTGCAACACATCACGATTGCTTTGCTTGAGCCAGTCAACGGCCCAATCCATTGCCATCAGCACGTCGAGAATGTCGGCTGTCGATTCATCCGGTTTGCGTAGCGCACCGGTCACCAACTGTTTGCAGAAGTCATCACCTCCCAGCATTCGCGCCAGTTCCGTGCACTCGATGTGTGACAGACCAAACATCCGGGCGATACGGGCCTGGCGATAGAGCGAGGATACTGTGGGCAAATCATGTTTGAGCGAAGCACGGTGTTTCTTGGTCTGGTTCGCGAGTAGTAACAGCGAGTCTTGCGTGACGGGCAACCCCAACCCTGCGCTGAGATAGTTGAGGGTCGGTTGCGATCTGGAGCCCTCGATATCAATCTCCTGCCCCTCGTTTTGCAACAGAGGGCTTGAGAGTAACTGAGTACGATTGAACACTTGATCGAACAACGGAACACGATCACCGCAAGCGGAAGTCGGCATGTCGTGCAGTAGCGAAGCAAATTCCTCGGGCGCGATGCCGTAGCGCTGATTCAGGTATCGATACACTCCCAGGACGCGGACGGTATTGGTGTTGAGCAACTGTGATGCCGTGTCGTCCGAACGCAGGGCATTGACGATTAGTGTGTCAAGTTCGGCAAAGGGAATACCGGTCCAGCGTTGCAGTCGGATCATTCGCTGCAGACGATCGAAACGTTTTTTAGACCTGTTGATAATCTCCTGCGTACTTTTTTCGACCCGGGAAATTTTCAGAACACCCTTCGATTGTTGTTCAGAGATCGGTCCGTTGATGTAGTTGGAACCGTAGTTAGGCTGAGTGGACGTCGGGCTGATGGTTGAAGTTCGAGGGCGGTGTTTACCCTGCGATAACACCTGTTCAACCTGATCAGTCGTCAGCCCGGTACGTTCTTTGAAAAACTCGAGTTCACCCAAACGCTCGATGTTGTCAGTGCCATAGGCCTTCTGGGCGGTCTCTTCAGCGTAAAGTGCGATCACCATCCTTTGCTGCTCCGGGCTCAGGCCGGACAGCAGTTTCTGTGCCTCAACAACGGCGTTCGAAACGAATCCATAACCCGAATTGCCCTGCGAAAACGGCAGTTTCAGACTGACCCGATAGTTCAGCTCGCCCAGCGCCGGTTTGTCTGCGCCCAGCCCAAGCAAGCATTGTTGGTGATGAAGGTCGTAGGGCAGCGAGAACGGGTAGTGCTCAGTCGCCAATACGTTGTGAACGCTCTTCGAGTCGTTGGTTTCTTCCAGGTGTTGTCGGATATGACTGCTCAAGGTGTCATTAACGATATTCAGCATCGGCCGCGGAGCAAAGGCACTCTGGTGATCCAGCGTCAGATTCTTGAGGTCCGGGCGCCGTTTCTCCAAGGTGATTTTGTCTGTGTGTGGGGATGAGTTTTCCAGTTGTTTGGCAAACATATACAGCGCTCGCAGATATGCCACAGGCGAGTCGATCGCAGCGATATCACCGTCCTCGCAAAACTGTTCCCAATTCTCTTTGAACAATGCTTGATAGGTGGCGGGCGCTGACGTCGAGTCGGAACCAACGTTGCGCCGCACGCGTCGATTGGCATCGCCGGACGACAGTTGATGTTCCTGATACAGGCGGCTGATCTGTCGGGCGTAGCTTTGCGCGTTGGCATACGCCTGCCCGGCGTCTGCGTCGGTATGCCTGGCGAGTTCAAGGGTGAACTGCTCTTGGGTCATGCGCACGATGTCGAACACCGATTCAAAACCCATGCGTTGCATGGCTGTCTTGAAGTCGGCTTTTGTCCCGTCTTCGTCGCCAGGGGAGTCAACCGGCCTGTGTAACAGCGAGTCGTTGCTTACGTCCATGTGTTGTCATTCTCCTGTTCGAACGGAATGTTCTTGGGCAGAAGAAAACGTACAGGAGTGGGTCAGGAATGGCGGTAGGGTGGCTGGGGATTGGGCTGTATGAAAAAGCAATCCGTTGTTCGGATTTTTCGTCGGGAGAACGCCGACAGTCAGCCCCACACCTGTTGCAGGAAAGGGGCTGAGTCGGCGCGTTACAGGCCGCGAGTACTGAGGGTTGGCAGGTCAGACGCGGAAGTGGCTCACCATCATCTGCAACTGATTGCCCAACCGTGCCAGTTCAACGCTGGACGCGGCGGTTTCATCACTGGCGGCGGCCGTCTGCTCGGAGACGTCGCGCACGTTGATGATGCTGCGGCTGATCTCTTCGGCCACCGCGCTTTGCTGCTCGGCAGCGGCGGCGATCTGCTGGTTCATCGACTGGATGTTCGACACCGTGCGGGTGATGTTTTCCAGTGATACACCGGCCTTGCGGGTCAGCTCGACGCTGCTGTCGGTCAGGCTGCGGCTGTTGTTCATCACCGCGGCCACTTGCTGGGTGCCGTTCTGCAGACCGGCGACCAGACCTTCGATTTCCTCGGTGGATTTCTGCGTGCGTTGGGCCAGGCCACGCACTTCGTCAGCAACCACGGCGAAACCGCGACCGGCTTCACCGGCGCGTGCCGCTTCGATGGCGGCGTTGAGTGCCAGCAGGTTGGTCTGTTCGGCGACGGCCTTGATCACGTCCATGACGCTGCCAATCTTGTCGCTTTCCTGTTGCAGCACGGTCATGGCTTCGGTGGAACGCACCACTTCGCTGGCCAGGCGTTCGATCTGGGCGATCGCTTCGTTGACCACTTTATCGCCTTCGCGGGCTTCACCGTCAGCCGCGGCTGCCGCTTGCGAGGCTTCTTCGGCGTTGCGCGCGACTTCCTGCACGGTGGCCGTCATTTCGTGCATGGCGGTGGCGACCTGATCGGTTTCAATCTTCTGGCTGTTGACCCCGGCACTGGTTTCTTCGGTGACGGCCGACAGCTCTTCGGCAGCGCTGGCGATCTGCGTGACGCCATCGCGGATGCCGCTGATCAGGTCGCGCAGGGTGACGCCCATCCGTGCGATGCCTTGCTGCAACACGCCAAGTTCGTCACGACGGGTGACGTGGACGTCATGGGTCAGGTCGCCACCGGCGATACGCTCGACCACCGCCAGGGTTTCGCGCAGCGGGCGGGTGATCTGACGGGTGATGATCACGGCCGCGAGAACGCCGACCAGCAACGCCAGCAATGTACTGATCAGTTGCAGGGTGCGTGCCTGGGTGCTTTCGATGTCGCGGCGATCCAGCTGGATCTGATACAGCGCATCACTGCGCGCAACGATGTCGTTACCCTGAACGGTCATTTCCTGACGAGCCAGAACCGCTTCGCTGTTGGCTGCCTTGAAGGCCTGCAACGCACTGCGGTAATTCAGCAAGGCGCTTTGCAGCTGACGCAACGCGTCTTGCTGGGTGTCGGCGAAATGCGTGTTGAGTGCTTTCAGGCTGGCGATTGCCGCGTCGAGTTGGGCAACGGCTTTTTGCTCGGTGGTCGGATTACTGTCGGCGGTGTAGCCGCGGACTTCGTAGCGGGCGAGCTGAAACTGTTCCTTGGCCTCAGTAATGGCCAGGAACTGCTCGAAGCGTTGATCGCTCAAGGGCATCTGGCGCACGCGGGTGTCGATATCACCGATCAGCGTGTTGGCGCTCTCGGCATTCTCGCCCATGGCCTGACGCGCGCTGTTCCCGGTTCGGTAAGCGTTGCGCATTTTGTTCAACGACTGCTGGTAGGCGTCGATGACCGCGCCCTGTTCTTTGAGCAGTTTGAGGTTTTCCGGGCTCTTGAAGCTCGATACCAGCGATTGCTGCTGGGCCTTGAAGCCGTCGAGGGCGGTTTGCACGGTTTGCGCCACGGTTTCGTCGCCGTCGGCCAGCATGTACTGCAAACGGGTAACCCGCAGTTTGGTCAGGCCCGCATTGAGCTGAGTGATATCGCTCATCCAGTTGCTGCGGTCGATCAGCCCACCCAGGCTGGTCCAGCCGGTCAGGGCGAGAATGCACGTAAGGGCCAGCACGAGGCCGAAACCCAGGCCCAGCTTCAGGTTGACGCTGATATTGGCGAACCAGCTATTCATCAAAAATTCCTCCAGGAACGTTGTGCTTCTTATCGTCAGTTGGCTGGAAGATTATTGTTTTTGGAGGCCAGCAGAATGTATTCGTAGAGGGTGTATCGGCGGCAGGTGCGATAGCTGAAACGTTTTTCGTAACGAGAAAATACGGGGCATGCGCGTCGGTTGAGCATTTTTTCACATTCATTTCACTGGGTAGTTACGCGTCGACTTTTAATGTTGCCCGTACAATTGGGTATTCGTGTGTCCGAGGTGGTGTGAAGGTGGAGTCAAGATGGGGTCTTGCGGGTATCAAGCGTTCACTGAATAGGGGAGGGCTCACTCGTGCCAAATACATTGCCCTTGCCCTACTGGCATCGCTCTTTGTTATCGCGTTGGCTTTCTGGCTACTGCGCCCAGTCGGCCCGGCGGACCTGGCCCATGGCAACATTGCCGGGGACAAAGCCCTGGCGGCCAGTTGGGCCAAGGGCGATACGATTGTGCTGATCCGTCATGTTGAACGATGCGACCACTCCACCGCTCCTTGCCTGGACAGTGCCGATGGCATTACCGAACGCGCGCGCGCGGTAGCTACCGGGATTGGTTCGCAATACGCACACCTGGGCCTGACTAACGCTGACATCTACAACAGCCCGTTGACGCGGACCGCGCAAACGTCGCGCTACATGTTCAATACACTTGACAGTGCCCAGGATTGGCTCATCAACTGCAAAGGCACGATGCTGCGTGACGTGCTGGCGCACAAGGTCACCGGCCGTAACCTGGTGCTGGTCACTCACAGCGAGTGCATGGTGGATCTGGAAAAAGAACTGAAGTTGCCAACATCGACCCCAGGGTATGGCGCGTCGCTGTTTTTTACGCTGGATACCGCGCAAACCCAGCCGAAACTGCTTGGGCTTATCGAAGCCGCTGACTGGCAATCCGTCGATATCAAGTAAGCCACCTCAGACACAACCAGGCGCAGGTGTTGGGCTGATACTCAACGTCGCTACTTTTTCCGGACAATAAAAAACGGCACCTGTATCAGGTGCCGTTTTTTTGTTGGCTGTCTTAGAGCGTGACGAAGTAGTACACCTGACGGCCCACCAGTATTTGCTTCACTATTTTCAGCGGTGCAGTGGGTTCTTTATCGCCGGCAAGCAGCGCCACATTGTTTGGGGAGGCGGCGAGAAACGTCGTCAGCTCGGCGTCGGTCTCCAGGTCCTTGAGCAGGCTATGGGTGTAGAACACGGTCGCCCCGGCGGTCCGTTCGTTCGCCTTGAACAGCGCTACTTCCTGGCCGTTGGCCTGCATTGTCTGGATTTGATCGGTCAATGGCAGGAACGACTCTTTGCGGTCGGCACGTGGGAACGCCCATTGGGCCGCTGACAGATAAGCGACGACGAACAGACTGATGATGCCGATCGCAATACCACGACGGTTGCGGGCGATTTTACCAAGCAAGGTCGATGCTTCGGTGTGCTGGCGCAGACGCTCGAACAGCACGGCGGCATATTCCGCGGCGATTACCGCGGCGGCCGGTGTCAGTGACATCAGGTAAACGGTGCGCTTGCTCGACGCCAGGGTCAGCATCAGGAATTGTGCAAGCAGCCACACCGTAAAGAACAACAGGTAGCGATTGTTCGCCAGGCTCTTACGGAAATGCCACAGGCCCAGATACACCAGGATGTTCCACGGCAGGAAGGCTTCCGGCAGTTTGGTCAGATAGTAATAGAACGGCTCATAGTGACCGGCTTGAACGAACGAACCGCTGAAGCGACCAACGCTATTGGTCAGCAACACCTCGGCCAGTGCCTGCGAGCCGCCGCGCTGATAGAGCATGAAAAGCCAGATCACCAAGGGGATCAGCCCGAGCAGGGTCGCCAGTGCCGGGCCTATCCAGCGCGCAAGGCTGAAGCGTTTGTCGATCAGGCTCTCGGTCAGCAGATAGAAGAAGATCACCACGCCCGGCATCGCCAGACCGAGCACGCCTTTGCTCAACGTGGCGATGGCGATGCCGACGGCGAAAAGCAGCCAGCTGCCCAGGGCGCCACGCCGTTCGGCTTGTTGGCGATGGGCCTGATAGAACGAAAGCAGCGCCAGGGTTACGCCGAGGCTCAGCAGCGCGTCTTCACCGACGCCGCGAACGTTGCCCCAGTAACTGGCCATGGTTGCCAGCATGATCCCGGCGACCAGGGCGATGGTCGTTGGCCGGCCGAACCGACGCAGCAGGGTGTACAGCAGCATCACACTGAACAAACCGGCGAAGGCCGACGCCAGCCGCACCGCCCATGGTGTGCCACCAAATGCACGAATCGCCCCGGCATCAAGCCAAAGGCTCAGTGGCGGCTTCTCCAGAAAAGGCTGGCCAAACAGGCGCGGCGTCACCCAATCGTTATCCAGGTGCATTTCCATGGCGATGCCGGCAACCCGGGCTTCGGTGGAACCTTGCAACTGGTGATTGCCGAGGGCGAAGAAGAACAGCAGGCAGGTGAGTAGAAACAGGAGTGGGGCAGGGCGTGACATAGGCATCAGGCTACCGAAGGATGAGGGCCGAGAGTAAAACAGGACTCGAAAGTATACGAGGCCACTTCTTAACAAATTGTGAATTGGAAACATTCATTGGTAAGGGCGACCGGTTTATAGCTCAGTAGAACCGGGTCGGTCACTCTTTGCGTTTGTTTAGATATGCGCCTAAGGCAGATGATCGGCGGCAAAGTCAGCTTCCGAACGGGCCTGTAGTTTGCCTTTGCGGCAGGCTCGTTGAAAGCGTTCGAAGTCGCGCTCGTTCTGCTCGGAATAGGCCTTGGCGTACTTGAACAGTGCATTGGTCATGACCTCGCTCTTGCCAATGTAACCGCTGATCTGCGCAGCTTGCCCTGAGGCTTTGGCGTGGGCCCGAGCCAGGGCTTTGCCACAAATGTGGCCATAGGCGGAAAACGTTTCGGCATCGAAGGTTTCCAGCTCTGCCGAGATTTTCATGTCCCGTAGCTGGCGCACGTAGAAGTGCTGGCCATTGGGGCTGGTGGTCCAACCGAGAAACAGATCGCTGGCCGACTGCATCAGGCGCTGGCCTTCAACCACGCGCTGACCGTCATGGCGTATCCGCGATTTGGCTTTGACGTAATCGGCGAGCACCGAGCGGCGTGCTTCCTTGATCTGTAGAAACAGCGGTCGCTCCTGATCGTCGGTCAGCAGCGCGACCAGGCAGCGCGTCCCGACACTGCCCACCCCAACGACTTTAAACGCCAGGTCCTGGGCCTGGAAGCGCGCCAGTAATTCGCGACGATCGCCCATCAGCGTGGCTCGGTAATCGCGCATGAGGGAATCGTACAGTGGCCGCCAATCGTCCACGCGCATCCAGTCATCATCGTTGTCCAGCAGCGTGGAGTTTTTGTGCAGATGGAAGATATGTGGCGGATCATCACGGATCAGCAAGCGGCCGTGTTTATCGCGCTCGCATATCTTGGGCAGCAGTTCGGCATGGGTACGATGCTCGGCTTTGTTAATGGCATTTTTCACATGCTCCAGCGTGCTGGTGGAAGGCTCCTGTTTGAGCAAGTCGTTGTAACCGAGGGCGTCGTACCAGATTTCCAGGGCACTTTGTTCGGCACATTCGGCCATGCTCTCTTGATAGGCTGCGACCACACGGCGACAGATGGCTTCCTCCACTGACGCACCGTGGCGCAGGTCGCGAACGGCGACCACGAAGCTTGTCACCAGCCGTTTCAGGTCCCATTCCCAGGGGCCGGGGTGAGCTTCGTCGAAGTCGTTGACGCTGAACAGCAGGTTGCGTTCCGGCGTACCAAAACCACCGAAGTTCATCAGGTGACAATCACCGCAAATGGTTGAGTGCAGCCCCATGTCCGGTGTACCGGACAGGTCGTGGGCATGAAGCAGGGCATTGCCACGATAGAAGGCGAACGGCGAAACCAGCATGCGCCCGAAGCGCAATTCATTCAGCGAACGGATTCGCCCTGCACTGGAGGCTTTGATCAGGGGCAGTGGGTCGCGATCGATCTTCCCGTGCAGCGCCTGGTCATTGCGCGAGCACTGCTTGCGCGCATCTTTGCCCTGTTTCAGACGGTCTTTGAGGGTGTTCATGAGGTCCCTTCGAGGTGGGCTGAATGGCTGGCGCAGACAGGAAAGGCGCCGCTGGGCGAAGTGTAGGACTCGCTTGAAAGCTAGCAGTAATCCCGCTGTTAGCCAGTCTTTGCGTTGGCTGACAACCTTGAGCAGGTCAATACGATGGCGTAGTTGTCGCCTTGCCGAGCCCACTGAAAAGCCGACTAGTCTTTAATGCATCGATGGGCCTGTCGAGGTGTGAGGAGGCGTGTGCTTTCGTTGCTGATCGCGTTATTGCTGGCATTCCTGATTGGCTGGGTTTCGCAGCGGATGGGCATGTGCCTGGTCAAAGCCAGCGCTTTAATGCTCAAACGTCGGCCCACCTTGTTCGTGGCACTGGTTTCCTGCGGGTTGTTTGGCCTGCTCCTGGCGCCGCTTTATCACCATTTCGGTATCAGCCAGCCGTTGTTCACGCCCGAAGTCGGGTATCCGTTGCTGATCGGTGGCGGACTGTTATTTGGCGTCGCCTCGGTGCTCAACGACGGTTGCAGCGTCGGCACCCTGACCAAACTCACCTGCGGCAATCTCAATAAAGCCTTTACGATTGTCGGCTGGGTGCTGGGGATCGTGCTCTGGTATCGGCTCAACATGTTGCCCGAGCACAGAACCCTGCTGATGCCCGAAATCTCCAGCAGCCACTACCTGCTCACCCTGGGTGTGGTGTTGATGGCGTTGCTGTTTCTGGCCTATGTTCACGGCGACAAACATCTGGTGTTCTCCAGCATGCTGCTGGGGGCGCTGACCAGCGCGCTGTACACCTTCGAACCGCAATGGACGCCCAGCGTGTTCTTCTACCACCTGTCACAGCTGTTCTGGATGCCCGAACAAACGACCCTCACCGGCCAGCGCGTCGTGGTGTTCGTGATGTTGCTGGTGGGCATGCTCAGCTTCACCCTGCGCCGCAAGACTTTCAGCTATCAGCCGTTCAACTTGTCAAAGGCATGCGTGCACTTATTGGCCGGGGTGCTGATGGGCATTGGCGCGTCGATGATGCTCGGCGGCAACGACTCACAGATTTTGCTGGTATTCCCGACGCTGAGTTTGACCTCGACGTTGCCATTGGCCTCGATTGTCGTGGGGATTGTGGGGACGTTGTGGGTGAAGCGGTGGTGGGCGCGTGCGCGGTAGCCCTCTCACCATGACCTGTTGGCTTAACGGTAAGTGACAGAATATGAAACCTTCCGTAGCAGCTGGCGAAGCCTGCGTTCGGCTGTGCAACAGTCGTAAATCCTGCCTCCTCGGTCGATCTGGAAGACCGCACTGCATGATTTTACGACTGCTTCGCAGTCGAACGCAGGCTTCGCCAGCTGCTACGGGTCAGGCGATGCCCCTGTAATCTCTTAACTGGCAGGCATTACTCACAAGGGCCATTTTTTCCTTATGACGGAAAAACCTGCGCCTGCAATCGTCGCCCAACGACGTCCAGCAAATCACAACCATCGCGCAGTGAAACCACCAGTGCGCGCGCCAGTTCACTGTGAATCCCCTCGCTGGTGGCGACGATCTCCAGCAACTGGGTCGTGGTGCGGATGCGGTAGGCGGCTGTTTCGTGCAGCACGTCCAGCGGCGCCTCGGTGTCGATCAACAGGGATGCAACAGTACAGTCGATGCCGGTGATGGGCATGTATCGAGCCATGGCAGAACCTCCATTCATGAGCAGAACGTGACCACTCAGTGGTGAGCGGCAGGTTGAGGTTCGTGCGATGCGTCCGGCGTGTCGAAATGCTCCAGCGCCCGATTCACCAGCAACTCACCCAGCACGATCAACTGCTGAATCGCCAGCGCCACGTTGCGACGCGAGTCTTCGAGCTGGAAGGCCAGGTCGCTGGTCATGACGTTGAGCGAGGCGAGGGTTTCGCTGGTGTGGATCAGCAGGGTTTCGGTGTCGATGTCGGGGAGGAGGGTGAAGAGATTGCTTGCAGGAGTGGTGGTTTTTTCGGGGGGATTGGGGGTGATCTTTTTCATGCTGGAACTCCGGTAGTCTCGAGAGGCCTACACTTTTACGGCCTGTCACAACCGGTCGCTCATTTGCTGCGACGATTCAAAGGTATCTTCGCGACGAGAGGCTTTCCAGTTCATCAATGCCGCCGCAGTGTGCGGGAAATGTCCTAGGATCGTTGGGCGCGCGGTAATAAAAAATGAAGGGCTGTCGATTTGCGGCGCTACCGTTCGACAAGGTAGTGAGTAGTTCACATCCAACGGAGAGACGACGATGCGATTCATGATCATTATAAAAGCCAGCCAGGATTCTGAAGCCGGCGTGATGCCCAGCCAGGAATTGTTGACCGCGATGGGCAACTACAACGAAGAGCTGGTCAAGGCTGGCATCCTCCTCGGCGGCGAAGGCCTGCACCCCAGCAGCAAGGGCACCCGCGTACGCTTCTCGGGCGAGAAACGCACGGTGATCGACGGCCCGTTCGCCGAAACCAAGGAACTGATCGCCGGCTACTGGCTGTGGCAGGTGAAGTCGAAGCAGGAAGCCATCGACTGGGTCAAACGCTGCCCCAACCCGATGCCGGGTACTGAGGCCGAGATAGAAATTCGCCAGGTGTTCGAGGCGGAAGATTTCGGCGCGGAGTTCACACCGGAGCTGCGCGAGCAGGAAGAGCGTGTGTGGGCTCAGGCGAAAGATCAGGCGAAGAAGTGCTGAAACGCAATGGGCGCGGGGAAAGGATCGAGACGTGAATCGGATACTTTTCCCCGCGCCCCCGATCAGGTTGTGCGGAGTTCAATGCTAAGGCCTGTGTGGCAGTGCTTGTTGATCAACTCACAAAAATAATCTTCGACACCAACTCCGCGCTGTTCTTGGCCTGTAGCTTTTTCATCAGGCGGGCGCGGTGGACTTCCACGGTTCTGTGGGAAATCGCCAGTTTTTTTGCCACTTCCTTGCAGGTCAGGCCGTTGACGATGTGCATCGAGATTTCGCGTTCACGGGGCGTGAGGTTCACGGTGGCGTGGTGTGGCCGGTCCATGCGTTCGAAGTGCCAGACCATCAGTTTGAATGGATCGTCCGGGGTCAGGCTGTAGCCGTGCGACCTGGCCCAGAACACTTCGCCGTTTTTGTGTTGCATAAAGCGTTCGTCGGAGTAGGAGCCGCTCTGGCTGTTGCGCAACCAGGTCTGGCTGCGATTGCCGATGGTCTTGTAGTCCGCCTGGGAGGGATAGATCAGCAGGGTCAGATGACCCAGAAGCTCTTCGCGTTCGTAGCCGAACAACTCCAGAAATGCCTCGTTGCAATCGAGCATCACACGGTTGCCGGTGATGAGCTGAGGGGCGGGTGACACCCTGAATGCCAGGCGCTCAAGGTCTTTCAGTTGATGTGCGAAAACGGTCATTGGGCATCCTGCCTCGATTAAATCCGGTACTGACGACACCATGGGCCAGCACCGTTACTTATCCATGTACGTAGTTCCACGAACTAGCGAGCGATCCGGACGGTAGGTCATTGTAGGGAATGCCTGATCCAAGCACAGAAGAAAATCACCATGCCCCATGATTCCGTATCCATCGTCGCTGCCGCTCACTCCCGTTTTGGCCGTCTGGACGGTTCCACGCTGGAAGACCTTATCGTTCAGGTCACCCGCGAAGCCCTGGAGGACGCCGCCATCGACGCCTCGGCAATCGACGCGCTGTTCCTCGGACATTTCAACTCGGGGATGGTTGCGGATGGTTTTCCCGCCTCGTTGATGCTGCAAGCTGACCCAGGCTTGCGCTTCAAGCCCGCGACCCGTTGCGAAAACGCCTGCGCTTCGGGTTCGGCGGCGATTCATGCGGGGATCAACGCGATCCGCTCAGGCTCAGCCGAACTGGTGTTGGTCGTGGGCGCCGAGAAGATGACCTCCAACTCCACGGCCGACGTCACCAAGGCCCTGGCCGGTGCCGGTTATCAGAACGATGTCGAAGAGGCTGGGCTCAGTTTTCCACAATTGTTCGGCCTGGCTGCGCAACAGTACCGTGACCGCTACCAGTGCCCGATGGCGTCAATGGCCGCGATCGCCACCAAGAACCACTCCAATGCCATGGCCAACCCCTTGGCGCAGATGCACCGGGTCATGGATTTCGAACACTGCAACAACGTGTCGAAAAGCAATCCGTATGTGGCGGAGTCGTTGCGCCTGACCGATTGCTCGCTGATCAGCGATGGGGCTGCGGCCATTGTGCTGGCCTCGTCCAAGCGCGCCAGGCGGTTTCGTCGTGACGTACTGATTCGCTCGGCGACGCAGGTCAACGATTTCCTGCCGATTGCCCAGCGCGACATCCTCGCGTTTGAAGGCCCGCAGCGCGCGATCCATTCGGCGCTGCGCGGGGCCAATATCACCTTGGCCGACCTGAGCTTTGCCGAGGTTCATGACTGCTTCACCATCGCCGAATTGCTGATCTACGAAGCCATGGGCCTGGCGCCCAAAGGCGAAGGCCATCGGGCGCTGGATGACGGTATCGTGCGGGCGGGTGGGCGTCTGCCGGTGAACCTGTCGGGCGGGCTCAAGGCCAAGGGGCATCCGGTGGGCGCCACGGGGGTGTCGATGCACGCTATGGCCTTTCGGCAGTTGACCGGCGAGCCGATCGGCCTGGCTGTGCCGAATCCCGAGTTCGGTCTGTTGTTCAACATGGGCGGCATGGCGGTCGCCAACTATGCTTCGGTGCTTCAGGCACGCAGGGCTTGAGCATGAACATTGCCAACTGGTTGAACGACGCCGGCCGACGCTGGCCAGAACGTCCAGCGTTGTTTGAGGGGCAGCGGCAAGTCGCCGACTACGCCACGTTTGCCGCCCGTGTCCGTAGCCGTGCCGCGCAGCTCATAGACGAGCACGGCATTGCGCCCGGCGACCGTGTGGCGCTGTTCATGAAGAACAGTTGCGAATACCTCGAACTGCTTTATGCCGTCTGGTGGGTGGGCGCGGTGGTGGTGCCGATCAACTGCAAGCTGCACCCTGCTGAAGCCGGCTGGATCGTCGACAATGCGCAAGCCCGGCTGATTTTCACCGATGGCAACAACGTGTTCTCGCCCGAGGCATTGCCGCAGGGCTGTCGAGAGCTGACTGCAGCGGCCAGTCTGGCTTGCGCTTCGGTCGATGCGACGACGTTGGAAGATCCCTGTTCTCGTGATGCCGATGACCTTGCCTGGCTGTTCTACACCTCCGGCACCACCGGACGATCCAAAGGAGTGATGCTCTCTCATGGCAATCTGACGGCCATGTCGCTGTGTTATCCGCTCGACGTTGATCCGGTCAGCCCGGATGACGCAGTGGTGTACGCGGCCCCGATGTCCCATGGCGCCGGCCTCTACAACTTTATCCATGTGCGTTGCGGTGCTCGCCATGTGGTCCCCGAGTCCCGTGGCTTCAAGGCTGACGAGCTGTTCGAGCTGGCGAGCGGGCTGCGCAATATCACCCTGTTCGCCGCCCCGACCATGGTCAAGCGCATGGTTGAGCAGGCCCGTCGCCAAGGCTATGGCGGCGACGGGATCAAAACCATCGTCTACGGTGGCGCGCCGATGTACCTGGCGGATCTGCAAGACGCGGTCGAGACCTTTGGTGCGCGGTTGGTGCAGATCTATGGTCAGGGCGAGAGCCCGATGACGATCAGTGCCTTGTCGCGAGAGCTGATCGCAGATCGCAGCCGTCCCGACTGGGCCTCACTGGCCGCTTCCGTGGGGCGGGCGCAATCGTGCGTGGAGATCAGGATTCTGGACCCTGAGCACCGGCCGTTACCGCCTGGCCAGCCGGGGGAAATCGCCGTGCGGGGTCCCACCGTCATGCAGGGCTACTGGCGCAATGACGCCGCGACTCGCCAGACTTTGGTGGATGGCTGGCTGTTGACCGGCGACATTGGTTTTCTTGATTGCGCGGGATATCTGACGCTGACCGATCGCTCCAAGGATGTGATCATTTCCGGGGGCTGCAACGTGTACCCGCGGGAAGTCGAGGAAGTGCTGGCGCAACACCCTGAAGTATTTGAAGTCTGCGTAGTGGGCGAGCCGGATGTGCAGTGGGGGGAATCGGTGGTAGCGTTTGTCGTCCCCCGCAGTGCCGGGGTGCTCGACGAGTCTTTGCTCAATGCCTGGTTCATCGAGCGCATGGCGTCGTTCAAAAAGCCGAAGAAGTATGTGTTTCGTACCGAGCTGCCCAGGAACAGCTACGGCAAGATTCTCAAGACCGATTTGCGCCTCTGGTTGAAGGAGGTTGCGAGCGGCACTGCAGTTCCCTGAGACGTGTTTTCCATGGAAAGAAATCAGACAGGAGTCCCTCACGTGGGCATTCAACAGAAGAACCCGACCCGGCAACGGCGTCGGGCGTTTATCGGTGCAACGTCCGGCCACCTCATCGAGTGGTACGACTACGGCGTTTATGGGTTTCTCGCCGTCTATATCGGCAAGGCGTTCTTCGTCTCCGACGACCCGACCACCAGCCTGCTCGCCAGTTTTGCGGCTTTTGCCTTGAGCTTTTTCATTCGACCGCTGGGGGGGCTGTTCTTCGGTCCGCTGGCGGACAAGATCGGCCGGCGCAAGACCCTGATCACGGTGTTGGTGATGATGGCTGGCTCCACCTTTTTGTTGGGGCTGCTGCCGACTTACGCCTCGATAGGGATCGCAGCGCCGATCCTTCTGGTGTTGATCCGCTGTGTGCAGGGCTTCTCGGCCGGTGGCGAGATCGGCACCATCACCAGTTTCATCTCCGAGTACGCCGGGCCCGGGCGACGCGGGTTTGCGACGTGCTGGTTGATGGTGACGGCGGTACTCGGCCTGTTGCTGGGCGGTGCGGTGGCCAACGGCATGACCTGGGTCATGGGCGCTGACCTGATGCAAGCCTGGGGCTGGCGTATTCCGTTTCTGATCGCGGCGCCGCTGGGCCTGATCTCGATGTACATCCGCCTGAAGCTCGAAGACAGTCCCGAGTTCCTCGCGCTGCAGCGCGCAGGGGAAACCTCCAAAGCGCCTCTGCGAGAAGTCTGGCAGTGGAAACGGGCGATTGCCCTGGTGTTCTTCATCATTACCCTGCACAGCTCGATCTTCTATCTGGTGCTGACCTTCGCCTCGACCTACATGTCGAGCATCCTCAAGTTCGACAGCGGCACGACCTTGCTCTACGTCTTCGTTGCCAGCCTCTCGGCCGCAGTGGTCATGCCGTTCGGCGGCGCATTCACCGATAAATACGGACGCAAGCCGTTTTTGTTGGTGATCGGCACCTTGGCCACCCTGGCGATGTTCTGGCTGTTCAAATCGGCACCGACGGCGACGCCGGCTTCGTTTATCTACCCGTTGATGGCAGTGGCAATCCTGTTCGGCCTGTATGCCTCGTCGACTTACGCATTGATGAGCGAGTTGTTGCCCACGCGAATCCGCTCCACGGGCATCGCGGTGGCGTACAACATCCCGGTGGCGGTATTTGGCGGTAGTGCACCGCTGATTTCCACTTGGCTGATCAAGGTGACCGGCGACATTACCTCGCCCTGGTACTTTTACATCGGCACGGGCGTGGTATCGCTGATCGCACTGGTGCTACTGCGCAAGGAGGATTTTGTCGCCTGCGCAAGTCCCGCCGAGGTGCCGAAGACCGGGCGAGCCGATCTGGCGTTGGCACCCACTCCTTGAACAGGTAAGTAATAGACAAAGCCCAGATGCAACAAAGCCCGTACAAGACGGGCTTTGTCGATGTTTGAGGGTGTAGAGGGTTCGCACAACACGGGCGAACCAGAACTCATTGAGCCTCAGGCACAGATTGCCGTGCCCGCAACACCACGATCCCCGGAGTCTTCGCGATGTAGTCCTTGAAGGGAGAGTCTACGACTTCCCTGTTCTTTTTCTTCGAAGAGGCATTACGCAGCACGGGCCCTTCGTCCTTGTTGATAAAGAACCCGGTATGGGTAACGTCCAGGCCGGCGAGTTGGGTGTAGATGCCAACGTAATCGCCAGTCTGCAAACGGCTGATCACATGATCGTTAACAAATGCGCTGGGGATATAGGTAATCGTGCGCTCGGTCATGGGCACCCCCGGCAAGTAGGCGCTGCCATCGGCTTTTCGATTGAGGCGCTTAACCACGGTTACCGCATGAGGGCTGATTTGCGCGGTGACATCGTCGGCCAACTTTTGCTCGGCTTGCGACCAGTCTGTGAAGAAGTGCCGGCGATGCAGGTAATCGAGATTGCCGTTCACATAACGCGTCTGAATGAGGTTTTTGAAGAAGTCCGCTTCATTGTTGGACTTTCTCAGCGCTTCGACGTAATCCAGATAGGTGAAACAGTCCAGGCCCCTGAAGTCGACGACCAATGCTTCCGGCGTGGTAGCAGAGCCCTGCAATCTGTTCGCGGAATAGGGCCGTCCCAAAAACTCCCGTGAAATCAGATTGTTCATCTGCCCTATGTCATCGGGGTTGATCGCTGAGCGTTCTTTGAGCAGGGCATCCAGTTTGCTGGCGGTATAACCATCCATCTCCAGTGGCGTGTGCCCATTCGCGGACACGACGTTCTCCACTGCTTTTGTATTGCCGACGGGCAGCCCAGTCCCGCACGCTGTCAGCATGGATGCCAAAAGAAATACAGCAGACCTGCGCATTCGAATTCCCATCGTTTTCGGCTGTTACGTCGTAAATGGTAATGTTTATTGATAGGTCTGTGGGGATTTTGAGACTGTCGGGGGGAGGAGCGAAGTACTTTAGCGACGGGCTGTCTGCTGGCTTTGTGCCGTGCTTGAGCGTTTTTGGCATGCTTTTGCGAAAGCTCAAACCCCAGATGCAACAAAGCCCGCACTAGGCGGGCTTTGTTGATGCTTCGTTTGGTGGAGCCGGGGGGATTTGAACCCCCGTCCGCCAGTACTCCGCTGTCGGTACTACATGCGTAGCCGTGTCTATTAAGTTAACCCTCAGCGACCCGACGGGCAGGGTGCTTTGGGCGAGTTGTGTAAGTTTTAGCCGCTTCGTCCACAACGTACTGCACGGCGATTCTGTTCTATATGACAATCACTTTGGGTTTACAGACATCCCCTGATGATTGCTGGACCCGAAGGTACCAGGAGGGAAGGGCTAAGGCTGCTTACGCAGCGAGAGCGTATTCCCCGTAGGTTTCGTCATTGGCAACTATAGGAAGTTGCAACAGTGGATTTACGAGTTCTGTTACCAACTCGGCATGCACCTAAAGTTTCGCAACCGGCGTCGAATCCTAAACGGCCCCGAACCTGCTGTGTGTAACCAGCAGGTGAACACAGTGTACGCCAATGCGTGGAGCGAGTCGACCTTCTGTCCGCGCTTGCGTGTCAGAGCCGGGTTACTGGCTGTTCTTGTGGCTTTGAACCGACTGCAGCGCTTGCTGCGTCAGGGATACGCATTCCCTGTCGTTTTTTGCGGAATAAGCAGATTTTGCTTGCTGGAGTTTGCTCGTGGCGTCGCTTTGTGTGGCGGCATCGAGCTTGGTCGCATTGGCCAGTTCGCTGGTGAGTGTTTGAAGGTTCCTTGCGCACATATCGCTCTCGTTCGAGGCAAAGGCGTGGGCGGTTGTCAGTGTTGTGCAGATAAGCAGTCCGGCCAGGGCGGATCGCTTCATGGGTTTTCTCCTTGAGCAGCATCGGGAACCAAGGGGCTTGGGCTTAACAGATAGACTGTGGCGGCGCACAAGGGTTCTTGTGACGGGGGAAATAGCGTTGTATTTCGTCGGCAGGAGAGTACAGCAAAGGGGCAGAGCGCCCCTTGCTGGATAACCTCGATTTCAGAGCGTTTTGGCTTGGGTCACCCGGTCCACCAGGTAAACCAGCCCGTGGTAGTCGATCCCGCCATGCTGGCTCAGACCGATTTCACAGGTGCGGCTGGTGGAGATACCTTCGCTACAATGCTGCACGGCGTCTTTTAATGTGCGTAGTGAGTGAGCGTTCAGTTCCGGTGTGGTGAAGCCCTTGTCGCCGGCAAACCCGCAGCAGTGAATGCCTTCCGGAATCACCACGTTTTTACTGCAACGTCGCGCGAGATCGATCAGCGCCTGGCTCTCGCCAAGGTGCTGAGTGCTGCAGGTGACGTGTACTGCAATCGGCGCTTCCTGAGGCGTGAAGTCCAGTCGGTCGATCAAGTGCGTACGAATGAAGCGCACCGGGTCGTACAGGTCCAGACGCACATCGCCAAGGTCTTGCATCAGGCGCAAGGTGCAGGGGCTGGTGTCGCAATAGATCGGGTCGAGCCCGCCGCGGCTGGCGTGCAGCAATGCACCGATCAGTTCCTGGCGTTTGTGCTCGGCTTGCTCGGTATAGCCTTTGGAGGCGAACGGCTGACCGCAGCAGAGGTTGTCCTGATTGTCCGGCGAAACCACCTGGTAGCCGGCTTTTTCCAGCAGGCCACGGGTCTTGTCGTACAGCGACATTTGTTCCTTGTCTCCCACCGCCGGGCCCATCACCCGCGACACGCACGCCGCCAGATACACCACGCGCGGGCGCTCGTCGGCCACCGTCGGGCTGAAGCGAATCGCTCGTTCCGGTTGCGGCATGGCATTGGTCCACTGCGGGATTTGTCCTTTGGACAGCTTGGTCAGTGCAGCAGAAATCTTCGTCAGCCGTGGTGCGCCCAGTAGCATCCGCGCACCGTTGGCCACGTGTAGTGTGAAGCGTGCGCCTTGCAGTGCAGTGGCGAAATTTCCTTCAAGCCAGTTGGCAGTTTTCGTCCGGGTTGCCGTGCGGCTACGGAGTTTTTTCACCAGTTCACCGGTGTTGATTCCGACCGGGCAGCGTTGCGCACAGAGGCCGGTGGCGGCGCAGGTGTCGAGGCCTTGATATTGATAAGCCTCTTCCAGCTGGGAGGTATCGATGCCTGCGCGTTTTTTTGCCTGAATGTCACGCCAGATCACGATGCGCTGGCGCGGGCTCAAGGTTAGGCCTTTCGATGGGCAGACCGGTTCGCAGAAACCGCACTCGATGCACTTATCCACAATCTCGTCGGCGGCCGGCAGCGGTTTCAGGTGCTTGAGGTGGATCTGTGGATCCTCGCTGAGCACCACGTCCGGGTTAAGAATGCCGTTCGGGTCGAGCAGGCGCTTGAGCTGCCACATCAACTGATAGGCATCGCTGCCCCATTCCAGTTCGACGAAGGGCGCCATGTTGCGTCCGGTGCCGTGTTCGGCTTTCAGCGAACCGCCAAACTCGACGGCAACCAATTGCGCCACGTCGTCCATGAACGCCTGGTAGCGTGCGACTTCTTCCGCGCTATTGAAGCCTTGGGTGAAGACAAAGTGCAGATTGCCTTCCAGTGCATGACCGAAAAGTATCGCTTCGTCGTAGTGATGTTTGTCGAACAACTCGATCAAGCGGTTCACACCAGCCGCCAGTTGCTCCACCGGGAAGGTCACGTCTTCGATGATCACCGTGGTGCCAGTTTTGCGCACCGCGCCGACGGCGGGGAAGGTGTCTTTGCGGATCGCCCACAGCCTGGCGTTTTCTGTCGGGTCTTGTGTGAAGTCGACCTGTTTCTCCACCGGGAACGCGACCAGTGAATTCATGATCTGCGCCAGTTGCTCGTGCAGCAGTGCAGTTGATGCCGCGCGGGATTCGATCAGCAAAGCGCAGGCGTTGGCCGACAGTTGCTGGACGAAGGTCGGCATCCCGGGTTTGTCCTGCACCGAGCGTAGGCTGCGGCGGTCGAGCAGCTCCACGGCCGAGACTGGTTGGTTTTTCAGTACAGTCACGGCGTTGCAGCAGGTTTCGACATCCGGGAAGACGATCAGCGCAGAGGCTTTGTTCGGATGGTCGATCACCGTGTCGTAGGTCACCGCACTGATAAACCCCAGCGTGCCTTCGGAGCCCACCAGCAAGTGGCTCAAGATATCCACAGGCTCGTCGAAATCCACCAAGGCATTGAGTGACAGGCCGGTGGTATTTTTCAGACGGTATTTGTGGCGAATCTTTGCGGCCAATTCGGCATTGGCGCGGGTCTCGCGGCCCAAAGTCGCCAGACGCTCCAGCAACTCGGAATGACTGCTGCGAAATGCCGCGACACTGGTGGCGTCCTCGGTGTCGAGGCGGCTGCCATCGGCCAGTACCAGGCGAATGCCGGCCAGCGTGTGGTAGGTATTTTGCGTGGTGCCGCAGCACATGCCGCTGGCGTTGTTGGCGACGATACCGCCGATTTTGCAGGCATTGATTGATGCCGGATCGGGGCCGATTTTGCGGCCAAACGGTGCCAGCCAGGCATTCGCCTGTGCGCCGATCACCCCCGGTTGCAGGCGGATTTGTGTGCCCTGAGCGCGGATCTCGCGACCGTTCCAGTTATCGCCGAGTACGATCAGCACCGAGTCGCTGATGGCCTGGCCAGAGAGGCTGGTGCCAGCGGCGCGAAAGGTCACTGGCACGCGGTCACGCTGGGCCAGTTTCAGCAGGGCAACCACTTCGTCTTCAGACTCGACGCGAATCACCAGCTTCGGAATCAGCCGATAGAAGCTCGCGTCGGTGCCGAAGGCCAGGGTCGACAGCGGATCGTCGAAACGCCGGTCCTCTGGAATCAGTTGCTGCGCATCACGCAGGAAAGCTGCCGGTAGGCTCATTGGTCCTCCAGGATCAGCACCACCAGGTCTTTCGGGCCGTGGGCGCCGTAAGCCAGGACTTGCTCGATGTCGGCGGTTTTCGACGGGCCGGATACCAGCAAGGCGTTGGTCGGCATGCCTTGGGCCCACTCGTACTCTTGCTGCACCTGATAAAAGTTGTCGCGAATTTCACTGGCCTTGAGCAGGGCGAAATGCACCGGTGGCACCAGGCTCATCAGCCTTGGTTCTTCGCGGGTCGGCCAGATGATCAGGCTGCCGGTGGCGGCGATTGCGCCGAGAGTGGTGGTGAGGCTGGCCGGGGTGTCATTGAACAGCTCGGCTTTCCATTCTTCTACCGGACGGTCGTAGGCTTTCAGTGTGGGCAGGTCGGGATTGTTCGCCCAATGCTGTGTGACACGTTGCCCGTGTGGCGTAGTCGGTGCGATCAGCAGGCTCGGCAACTGGCGGTCGCGCAGCAATTGCGCGAGCAACGCCGGCCAGCCTTGCTCGCTGGTCAGGTGGATTTCGGTGTGCACCGCTTCCATCAGTTTGCGCAGTTGCGGGATGCGTTGTTCCGGGGTGTAGGTGTAAGGCTCGGTCACCAGTGCTTCGTCGAAGTTGTCAGGCACTGGCGTGGTGCCGGTCAGGCTGTTGCGCAGTTTGGCGAGGATGTTTTGCTTGGCGCTCATCAGCGATCTCCCTGTTTGGCCAGATGCTCGCGGGCCATGTCATGCAGTGAGCGGGCGGCGGGTTTTGGCGCGCTATGGTTTTGCGTCCACGGGCCAACGTTGCTTGGCGTGAGGGCGCGCAGGCGAGTGGCGAAGAAACCGAACAGCCGATACAGCGTCGGCGAGCTGTTGAGCTTTGCCCAGGCGTTCCAGATGAAGCGCTCTTTGCGCGAGTACTTGCTGCCTTGGCCGCGCATCACTTGATGAGGACTGTCAGGGGCTTTGACGTTTTCTTCGCGTAGGCGGCGCAGCAGTGCCGGGATCGGAATTTTTACCGGGCAGACTTCACCGCAGGCGCCGCACAGCGACGAGGCGCTTGGGTGGTCCGGGACTTTCGCCAGGCCGACCATGTGTGGGGTGATGATCTTGCCGATCGGGCCTGGGTAAACCTCGCCATAGGCATGACCACCGATGCGCGTGTAAACCGGGCAATGGTTCATGCAGGCGCCGCAGCGGATGCAGTTCAGGGTCTGGCGCAGTTCGCTGTCGGCAAAGGCCTGGCTGCGACCGTTGTCGAGCAATACCAGGTGCACTTCTTGCGGGCCGTCGAGTTCATGCTCCTTGCGCGGGCCGGAGATCATGTTGACGTAAGTGGTGATGGGCTGGCCGAGGGCCGAGCGCGTCAGCAAGGAGAGCAGCGGTACAACGTCGCGCAGGTTTTCGACGACTTTCTCGATCCCGGTGACCGCGATGTGTACCGGAGGCACGGTGGTCGACATGCGGCCGTTGCCTTCGTTTTCCACCAGCAGCAGGGTGCCGGTTTCGGCCACGGCGAAGTTGACGCCGGAGACGCCGATGTCCGCTTCGAAGAATTTCTGCCGCAAGACTTTGCGACCGATCTGAATGAGTTGGTCAACGTCCTTGGTGTATTCCACGCCAAGTTTGTTGTGGAACAAGGACGCGACCTGACCGGCATTCTTGTGGATCGCCGGCATAATAATGTGTGAAGGCTTCTCGTGGTCGAGCTGGACGATGAACTCGCCCATGTCCGACTCAAGGCATTCAACGCCTTGTTCAGCGAGGACATGGTTCATCTCCATCTCTTCGCTGACCATCGATTTGCCCTTGATCACTTGCCGCGCCTCGTGAGCACGGATGATCGACAAGACGATGCCATTGGCCTCGTCCACCGTTTCCGCCCAGTGCACTGTCACACCGTTGCGGGTCAGGTTCTGTTCCAGTTGCTCGAGCAGGTCGGGCAACTTGGATAACGCGCGGGCACGAATAGCATTACCCAGTGCGCGTAAGTGTTCTCGCTCGAAGGCATCGCTGAAGGACGCTGCCCGCTTTGCCATCAGTGAATCCATTGCACTACGAAAGTTGTTTCGCAGTTGCTTGTCACCCAACGCCTCGTGAGCCCGGGTGCGAAAATCTTCTTCAACCGCTACCGTTGGAATCAGCGTGGAAGTGCTCATTTTGCACCTCCGGTACGCTGCCAGAGGAAGCTGGCCAGATGTTGGCCGCGTAACGCTTCGTTCTGTTTTTCCAGCGAGCCATTGATGTTCATCAAGCAGCCGCAGTCGGCACTCAGCACCGTGTGTGCGCCGGATTCCTTCAGGGCTTTGGTCTTGTCAGCGACCATTGCTCCGGAAATGTCTGGCATTCGGACGCTGAATGTCCCACCAAAGCCACAGCATTCACTTTCGTGATCGTGGTCGACCCGCTTCACGTTGCTCAGTTGCGACAACAACTCGCGACCATGCAAGTGGGTGTTCATCTCCCGCCGTGCCGAGCACGAGGTGTGCAGCGCCACTTTGACCGGTTCGCCGCTGTCCTTGAGCTGCACCTTGCAGACGAACAGCAGAAACTCGGCCAGCTCATAGGTTCGCGCCGCCAGGGCCTGAACCTGTTTCAACGTGTCCGGCTCGTCCTTGAACAAGTCGGCGTAATGTTCACGCAGCATTCCTGCGCAGGAGCCTGAAGGCACCACTACCGGATAGTCACCGGCGAACAGCGCCAATTGCGAGCGCGCTACGGTCCGGGCCTGTTCGGTGTAACCCGAGGTGTAGGCCGGTTGTCCGCAGCAGCTTTGCCCTTGCGGGTACTCCACGCGAATGCCTTCGCGTTCGAGCAGGTGAATCGCGTCCATCCCGGCCTCGGGATAAAACAGGTCGACCACACAGGTGCCGAACAGGTAGACCCGCTGCGGTTTTTCGCTGGGGTACTGGCGCGGTTCAGGCAGTGGCGGGGCGACACGGGTCGCGTTCGGCACAGCGTTGTAAAAAAGCTCGCTCATCAGGCGTGTCTCCGGGTGGTCCCGGTTATCCGTCCGCTGAGGCTGCTGACTATAAAGCGGGAAGCTTTCAGCAGCCTTGCAGACCGGGTAGTGAGTCGCTGACGCCGGAGCCAAAGTCCGGCGTCGGTTCTTTCGGTTCTTAATTTATGTAGTTGCTCGTAGTCTTAGTGCACCAGCATGCCGGTAAACCAGTAGGCCTGGGCCAGCGTAATCAGGCCGACGATAGTCGCAAAGAATAGGCTGTGCTTGAGGGTGAAGCGGAACAGGTCGGATTCCTTGCCCACCAGACCGGTCGCGGCGCAGGCCACGGCGATCGATTGTGGCGAGATCATCTTGCCGGTCACGCCACCGCTGGTGTTCGCCGCGACCAGCAAGGTGTCGTTGACGCCGATCTGGTGGGCGGTGGTCGCTTGCAGTGAGCTGAACAGCGCGTTGGACGAGGTGTCCGAACCGGTCAGGAACACGCCCAGCCAGCCAAGGAATGGCGAGAAGAACGGGAAGGCCGCGCCGGTGGCTGCCAGTACCAGCGCCATGGTCGATGACATGCCCGAATAGTTGGTGACGAAGGCGAAGGCCAGCACCATGCCGATCGACAAAATAGGCCAGCGCAGTTCAAAGAAGGTCTCTTTCAAGGTGGTAAGACCAATTTTTAAATTGATCTTCAGGATCAGCATCGAGATCAGCGCAGAGAAGAAAATCGCTGTGCCGGTCGCCGAAATCGGATCGAGTTTGAACACTGCAGGAATTGCAGTCGGGGCGGCCACGATCGGGGCGGTCTTGATCACCAGTTGGTCCAGGTGCGGGATGGCGAAGTTGAACACCCAGCTGTACATGGAACCACCGGCGGCGAACATTGCTTTGAAGGGTTTCAACGTCCAGATGGTGACCAAGGCGGTGAGGATCAGGAACGGCGACCAGGCCTTGAAGATCTCGCCGAAGCTGTACGGCGAAGGCTGGCTCGTACGCGGTTGACCGAAACCACCGGCGCTTCTCACGGTTGCGGCACCGACGCTGGCGGTCGCTTCGGCGAACGAACGCTTGGGCTGCCAGACCTTGAGGAACAGGGTCAGGGAGACCAGGCTGACCAACGCCGACGTAATGTCCGGCAGCTCTGGGCCAATGAAGTTCGAGGTGAAGAACTGGGTCACGGCAAAGCTCAAGCCCGCCACCAACGCTGCCGGCCAGGTCTCTTTGACGCCGCGCAAGCCGTCCATCATGAACACCAGCCAGAACGGCACGAACACCGACAGCAACGGCAGCTGGCGACCCGCCATGGCGCCAATCTTGAACGCGTCGATGCCGGTTACTTGCCCGGCGACGATGATCGGAATCCCCAGTGCACCGAAGGCTACCGGCGCGGTGTTGGCAATCAGGCACAGGCCGGCGGCGTACAGCGGGTTGAAACCCAGTCCTACCAGCAGCGCGGCGGTAATCGCTACCGGTGCGCCGAATCCGGCGGCACCTTCCAGGAACGCGCCGAAGCAGAAGCCGATCAGCAGCACTTGCAGGCGTTGGTCGTCGGTAATCGACAGCACCGAGCTGCGGATCACTTCGAACTGGCCACTCTTGACCGTCAGTTTGTAGAGGAACACTGCGGCTACGATGATCCAGGCAATCGGCCACAGTCCGTAGGCAAATCCATAGCCCGCCGCGGCGAAGGCCATGTCGACAGGCATCTGGAAGGCAAAGATCGCCACCAGAATCGACAACGCCAGGGTGATGCTCCCGGCGACGTGTCCTTTGAGGCGGAACACGGCCAGAGCCAGGAAGAAAAATACGATGGGGATAACGGCCGCGAGCGCGGACAAGCCGAGACTGCCGAGCGGGCTGTAGAGCTGTTGCCAGGTTTGCATATGGGGTGGCCCCTAATTGTTGTTGGTCAGGCACTGGTCAGCGTTCTTGGTTAATTGGTAATACCAATTTACAATCGCTGTCGGCTAGGGTAAAAGCCTTGGGTGTGGTGTGTCAATTTGCCGCCCTGAAACTTTCGTCGAATGAGCGGTGCAGAGGTCATCTGATCTGTTCGATCAAACGCCGCCTGGTAGGTGCTGGCGTGACGCCAATAGGCCAGAATAGAGAGCCCGGCGAGCCGTCGGGATCGTGGAGAATGAGTTATGGGGTTTGATCAGATTCGTCAGCGCCGTTTGTCTGACGATATTGTCGAGCGGCTCGAGGGGATGATCCTTGAGGGCACGCTGAAGTCCGGTGAGCGATTGCCGGCAGAGCGCGCCTTGGCCGAGCAGTTCGGTGTGTCGCGCCCTTCATTGCGTGAGGCGATCCAGAAACTGACGGCCAAAGGGCTGCTGATCAGTCGTCAGGGTGGCGGCAACTATGTGGTTGAATCGCTTGGTTCAACCTTCAGCGATCCGTTGCTGCACCTGCTGGAAAGCAACCCGGAAGCCCAGCGTGATCTGCTGGAATTTCGCCATACGCTGGAAGCGTCATGCGCCTATTACGCCGCCTTGCGTGCGACGGATGTTGACCGCGAGCGACTGACTGCGGCATTCGAAGAGTTGCAGGATTGCTACTCGCGCCATGATCAGGTGAGTCGTGCGGAAGAGGGCGCGGCGGATGCGAATTTTCACCTGGCCATCGCCGAAGCCAGTCACAATGCGGTGCTGTTGCACACCATTCGCGGGCTGTTCGATCTGCTCAAGCGCAACGTGGTGACCAACATCGGTGGCATGTACAAGCAGCGCGCCGAAACTCGCGACATGCTGATCAGCCAGCACCGGGAGTTGTATCAGGCGATTATCGAAGGGCGTGCAGAGCAGGCGCGAGAAATTTCCAGTCGACACATTTTGTATGTGCAGGAAGTGCTCGAAGAAGTGCGTCAGGAAATGCAGCGCATGGCTCGGGCGGAGCGGCGCAAGGGGATGTAGCTGTGTGAGTGGATTTTGTGTGCATGATCGTTCCCACGCTCCCGCGTGGGAATGCATCCCGTGACGCTCTGCGTCACATCCGGAGCGGACGCAGAGCGTCCAAGGCGGCATTCCCACGCAGAGCGTGGGAACGATCAGTAGGGGAGGAGTTAGTCTTCCTTGCCCTTGTTCCGCACCGCGCGCTGCAACTCGCGACCGGCATCGCGCTCGCGCTCGGTATCACGCTTGTCGTATTCCTTCTTGCCCTTGCCCAGAGCGATCTCGCACTTGATCAAGTGCTTGCTCCAGTACAACGACAGGCAGACGCAGGCGTAACCCTTCTGTTGCACGGCGGCAAACAGCTTCTCCAGCTCGCGCTGGTTGAGCAGCAGCTTGCGCGTGCGCGTCGGGTCGGCGATGACGTGGGTGCTGGCGGTGGTCAGCGGAGTGATATGACTGCCGAGCAGCCACGCCTCGCCATCCTTGAGCAGCACATAACTGTCGACCAGTTGTGCCTTGCCTGCACGCAGACTCTTTACTTCCCAGCCGGCCAGGACCATGCCAGCCTCGAACCGGTGTTCGATGAAGTAATCGTGTCGCGCCTTTTTATTTTGCGCGATGGTCCCTTCGGGGTGTTTCTTCTGTTTAGCCATAGGGGCGGCATTATAGGGAGTTGCGCGCGAGTCGGCTACGGTGAACCTGCGTGCTTGAGCGCATTGAGTGAATCCCGGACAATGCGCCCTCTTTTTTGATCGGTTGGGCGTGTTCAGGATGTCGTCAGACAAGGTTTCAGTCCACGGGAGTTGGGCTAGCCGTTGGGTTTTCATACTCGCTGCGACCGGTTCAGCCGTGGGGCTGGGTAGTATCTGGAAGTTTCCGTACATGGTCGGCGTCTATGGCGGCGGCGCGTTTGTGTTGGTGTTTCTGGCGTGTATTGCGCTGATCGGCGTGCCGGTGATGCTGGCCGAAACCCTGATCGGTCGTCGTGCCCGGCAAAGTCCGGCAAACGCCTTGAAGGTGCTGGCGCTTGAAGCCGGACATTCGGCGAAATGGTCCTGGGGTGCGTTTGCCGGGATGATCACGGCGCTGCTGATCCTGTCGTTCTATAGTGTGGTGGGCGGCTGGTCGCTGGATTACATCATTGATATGGGGCGCGGTGACTTCCAGGGCGTGACGGCCGATCAGGTCGGCGCCTATTTTGGCGGGGTGATCGCCGACCCTTGGCGTCTGACGCTGTGGCATACCCTCTTCATGTTGCTGTCGGCATTCGTTATCGCAAAAGGCGTAGTCGCGGGTCTTGAGCGCAGCCTGCGGATCATGATGCCGTTGCTGTTCGTGATGCTGGTGATTCTGTTGGGCTACAGCCTGACCACCGGGCATTTCATGGAAGGCGTGCATTTCATGTTCGACTTCAACCCGGACAAGTTGCTGGACGGCTTGCTGCCGGCCATGGGGCATGCGTTTTTTTCCCTGAGCGTCGGTGTAGGTTCGATCATGATCTACGGTGCTTATATGCCTAAGCATTCATCGATCTCCGGGACCATCGTCGGCGTTGCGTTACTGGATACCTTTGTTTCACTGCTGGCCGGCCTGGCGTTGTTTCCGATTGTGTTTGCGGCAGGTTTGAACCCAAGCGAAGGGCCGGGATTGATGTTTGTCAGTCTGCCATTTGCCTTTGGTAACGTCGCATTCGGCCAGTTGATGGGTGTGGTGTTTTTCGTGTTGGTGGCAATTGCGGCCTGGAGTTCGGCGATTTCCTTGCTGGAGCCGATGGTGGCCTACCTGGTCGAGCGGACCAACATCCGTCGTGGCTGGGTAACGTTCTGGCTGGCATTCAGTTGCTGGTTTGTTGGCTTGGGAACGGTGTTTTCCTTCAATATCTGGAAGCAGGCCAAGTTTTTCGTGAATGATGGTGGTGCGTTTCACCTCTACCAGTGGGGGGCGCAAAATGGTCTGGATTTCTTTGGCGTGATCGATTTCTTCACCTCGCGGATCATGTTGCCGCTCGGTGGTTTGTGTTTTGTGGTGTTTGCAGGTTGGGTGATGGGCCGTGAAGCGGTGCGCGACGAACTGTCGATGCGCAGCCCGGCATTGTTTGCTCTGACATTGTTCTTGATGCGCTATGTGGCGCCAATCGGCATTCTTGTAGTGTTTGCCGCCCAGCTGTGGAAGTGACGCTGACATGACGACACATATTCAACGTTCGGCTCTGTTGCCGTATCCGGCGCAAGCGCTGTATGACCTGGTCAATGACGTGGCGCGCTATCCGGAATTTTTGCCCTGGTGTTCCGAGGCCGAAGTTCTGGAAAGCTCTACCGTGCACATGCGTGCAAGCGTAGGTGTGGCCAAGGGCGGGTTAAGCCAGCATTTCGTGACGCGCAACACGCTGGTGCCTGGGCAGTCGATCGAGATGAATCTCGAAGAGGGCCCATTCAATCAGTTGCATGGTGTCTGGGTGTTCAAGCCGTTGGGTGAGAAAGCCTGCAAGATCAGCCTGGACTTGTCGTTCGATTATGCCGGGCCGATTGTTCGGGCGACCCTGGGGCCGTTGTTCAATCAGGCGGCGAACACGCTGGTGGACGCGTTCTGTCAGCGCGCCAAGCAGTTGCATGGTTGAGTCGGTGATAGTCGTCGAGGTGGTGTATGCCGCCGTCGATCGCCAGATGTTGCTCAAGGTGGCGGTGCCCGTGGGCACTACTCTGCGAGCGGCATTGGCTGAGTCAGGCATCGCCGAGCAATTTCCCGAGTTGGATCCGGCAACCTGTCCGGTAGGGATATTCGGCAAGGTGATTGCCGATCCCGAGAGCTGCCAGGTTCAGGCGGGTGACCGCATCGAGATTTATCGAGCGTTGCTGGCGGATCCAAAAGAGGTTCGTCGGTTACGTGCGGCCAAGGCTGCGGCGCAGGCCAAGGCCAAGGCCCGGGACCAGTAGATTTCCCAAATGACAGGCAACAAAAAGCCCGGCATGCCGGGCTTTTTGTTGTGTCGCAATTTATTGCGGTGAAGTGTCCAATGGTGCTGGCGTCGGGACCGGAACGGTTTCGACTTTGTCGACGTCCTTCTGGATCTGGTCCAGCAGCGAGCCCGGTTTTACCGGTTTCTCTGGCTTCGGCTTCTCGGCGTTTTCAACAGGGGCGGTCACGGTGGTGCCGCTGTTCTTGCCGAGAATCGCTTCGTCACGGCTCACGCCAGGCATGAAATCGCCCGACAGGCTGACAAGCTGGTCGTTAGGGTTGAAGATAACGCTGATGCGTTCCTGTTGGCGTTCACCGCCGCCTGGCTGCAGGCTATACAAGTAATCCCAGCGATCGGCATGGAACGTGTCGGTCAGCAGAGGGTTGCCCATGATAAACCGTACTTGCCGACGGGTCATTCCCGGGCGTAACTGGTCTATCATGTCCTGCGTGACGACATTGCCCTGCTGGATGTCGATTTTGTAAACCCCGGGGAATGAACAACCGGCGAGTGCGAGCAGTCCCACAAAGGTGAAACTGGTTAGCAAGAGCTTGGTGTTTTGCATCGGTGGGCGACTTCCACTATCTTGGCTGGGACAACGTAAACGCCGATCATACCCGCATTAAGAGTAGCTGCGAAGCAGCATCGCGAGAAAGCTGACCATGGTTGAAAATAGCGAACTACGCAAAGCCGGCCTTAAAGTGACCCTGCCACGGGTCAAAATTCTGCAAATGCTCGATTCCGCCGAGCAACGTCACATGAGTGCCGAAGATGTTTACAAGGCGCTGATGGAAGCTGGCGAGGATGTCGGTCTGGCCACGGTTTACCGTGTACTGACCCAATTCGAAGCGGCTGGTCTGGTGGTACGTCACAATTTCGACGGCGGTCACGCGGTCTTCGAACTGGCTGACGGCGGTCACCACGACCATATGGTTAACGTGGAGAACGGTGAAGTGATCGAGTTCTTCGAGGAAGAAATCGAAAAGCTTCAGAAGGCAATCGTCGAGAAGCACGGCTTCGAGTTGGTGGATCACAACCTGGTGCTGTACGTACGCAAGAAAAAGTAAGCATGTCGCGCGGATTTCTGGTCCGCGATACGAACGAAGGCGACCCAAGGGTCGCCTTCGTGCTGTCTGGTGACTTTAGATTTTTGCCGTCACGACCATTTTCTTTGCGTGGGCCAGGGACTCCTTGGTCAGGTCGATCCCTCCCAGCATTCGCGCCACTTCTTCAATACGCTCGTTTTTACTCAGCTTGGACACGGCGGTGTGCGTGGCATCGTCACCGCGCACCTTGTGGACAAATAGATGCTGATGGCCCTGGGAGGCTACCTGCGGCAAGTGCGTGACGGTCAGCACCTGTCCGCGCTCTCCGAGGCGGCGCAAGAGCTGGCCGACAATTTCCGCTGTCGGGCCGCCAATCCCGACGTCCACTTCGTCGAACACCAGTGTTGGTACTCGCGAGGTTTGTGCTGTGATCACCTGGATGGCCAGGCTGATTCGCGACAACTCGCCCCCCGATGCGACTTTGGCCAGCGCCTTGAGCGGTTGCCCTGGGTTGGCGCTGACCAGCAGTTCCACCTGTTCGAGGCCGTTGGGCAGCAGTTCAGTGCTGGTGTTGGGGCGTAGCTCAATGGTGAAGCGGCCGCCGGGCATGCCCAGGCGTTGAATTTCCTGTTCGACGGCATTGGCCAGGCTGGTCGAAGCCTGATGACGCAGATCGCTCAGCTCCCGGGCTTTTTCCTGGTAATGCCGGGCGAATGCACCCAGTTCTTCGCTCAGTCGTTCGATGGATTCGTCGTTGGCATTCAGTGTTTCGATTTCGTCCAGCAACCTTTGCTGAAGCTCTGCGACTTCGGTGGGCTGGATCCGGTGTTTACGCGCCAGGGTGTAGATCGAATCCAGGCGTTCTTCGAGTTGCTGGAGGCGTGCCGGATCGGCATCGAAATGGTCGAGAAAGCGGTTCAGTTCGCCAACGGCTTCTTCAACCTGAATCTGCGCGCTGGTCAGCAGGTTGGTCGCTTCGCCCAGGGCGCCCACCGAATTGTTCACGCTCGACAGGCGATTGAGGCTGGCCGTCAGGGCGTTCAGTACATTGCCGGAATCGCTTTCGCTGCACTGCTCGACCACTTGTCGGCAAATGCCCAGCAAGGTTTCGGCGTTGGTCAGGTTTTTGTGTTCCTGTTCCAGTTGCTCGAGCTCGCTTTCGCCGAGGCCGAGGTTTTCCAGTTCTTCGAGTTGGTAGCTGAGCAACTGGTGGCGAGCACGCTGCTCGTCTCCGGAATTGGAGAGGCGCTCCAGCTCTTGGCGGGTCTGGCGCCAGCGCTGGGCGGCCAGTTGTACCTGGCGGGCGAGGTCCGTGGCGCCGGCGTATTCGTCGAGCAGCCGACGGTGCGTGTCGGTTTTCAGTAACGATTGGTGTTCATGCTGGCTGTGGATATCGATCAGCAGTTCGCCAAGGGCTTTAAGGTCGCCAAGCGGGCAGGGGCTGCCATTGATGTAGCCGCGTGAGCGACCTTCGGCGGTAATTACCCTGCGCAGTATGCACGGGCCGTCGGTATCGAGGTCGCGCTCGGCCAGCCAGGCACTGGCTTCCGGGATGTCGGCCAGGTCGAACGTGGCCAGGATGTCGGCCTTTTCGGCGCCTGGGCGAACCACGCCGCTGTCGGCGCGATCGCCTAGGGTCAGGCCCAGGGCGTCGAGCATGATCGACTTGCCGGCGCCGGTTTCCCCTGTGATCACGCTCATCCCGCGATCGAGTTCCAGATCGAGATGTTCAACGATGGCGTAGTTATGTACGGACAGGTGCACCAGCATAGAGGCCGCTCCCAGGCTTTAGGTCTGGTTATTTATACAGTGTTTTGTTTCTGGCTGACAATGCCCGTGTTTAGCTCGATTTGCTTGGCAAATGGATTTTTTTAAAACCGCTGGAATATTAAATCAGTCATTTTGTAAGGGTAATGGCGTTCAACGCTCCGGCAGCCCTTGAACCTGGAATTTGCGACCCCATATACCGGGGCAGAAGCGCGAGTCGAGTTCGCGCACGATTTTGAAAGGAGAAATCTATGGCTGACGAACAGACGCTGGATACGCAAAATCTAGACGCCAATCAGGCTCCCGAAGCATCGGGTGAAGACCTGGTGGCTCGTGTACAAGTGCTCGAAGAGCAACTGGCTGGGGCGCAGGATCAGTCTTTGCGTGTTGCTGCCGATCTGCAGAACGTCCGCCGTCGCGCCGAGCAGGATGTAGAAAAAGCTCACAAATTCGCGCTGGAAAAATTCGCCAACGACCTGCTGCCGATCATCGACAGCCTGGAGCGTGGCCTTGAGCTGTCCAGTCCAGACGACGAAAGCATTCGTCCGATGCGTGAAGGCATCCAGCTGACCCTGAAAATGTTCCAGGACACCCTGAAACGCTATCAGCTGGAAGCGATCGATCCTGAAGGCGAACCGTTCAATGCTGCGCATCACCAGGCGATGGCTATGCAGGAAAGCGCCGACGTCGAACCCAACAGCGTGCTGAAGGTGTTCCAGAAGGGTTACATGCTTAACGGTCGCCTGCTGCGCCCGGCCATGGTCGTGGTCAGCAAAGCTCCGGCGCCGGTTTCGCCTTCGATTGACGAGCAGGCTTGAAATCCGCCGTAAGGCCCCCATTTAGAAGTCAAGCGTTTAAGTGCTACCGCAGTTAGCCACCACTGCTGCGGCAACCAAATCCAAAGTTTCAGGAGAGTGAACATGGGCAAAATTATCGGTATCGACCTGGGGACTACCAACTCCTGCGTCTCCGTGCTGGAAAACGGCGTAGCCAAAGTTATTGAAAACGCTGAAGGCGCGCGCACGACGCCGTCGATCATCGCTTATGCCAATGATGGTGAGATCCTGGTAGGGCAGTCGGCCAAGCGTCAGGCTGTGACCAATCCGCACAACACCCTGTATGCGGTGAAGCGTCTGATCGGCCGTAAGTTCGACGAAGAAGTCGTGCAGAAAGACATCAAGATGGTGCCTTACAAAATCGCCAAGGCTGACAATGGCGACGCTTGGGTTGAAGTGAACGGCCAGAAAATGTCGCCGCCACAGATCTCGGCTGAAATCCTGAAGAAGATGAAGAAAACCGCCGAAGACTACCTCGGCGAGACCGTGACTGAAGCGGTCATCACCGTTCCGGCCTACTTCAACGACAGCCAGCGTCAGGCAACCAAAGACGCCGGCCGTATTGCTGGCCTGGACGTAAAACGTATCATCAACGAACCAACCGCAGCCGCTCTGGCCTACGGTATGGACAAGGCCAAGGGCGATCACACCGTGATCGTTTATGACCTGGGTGGCGGTACTTTCGACGTTTCCGTTATCGAAATCGCCGAAGTTGATGGCGAGCACCAGTTCGAAGTGTTGGCCACCAACGGTGACACCTTCCTGGGCGGTGAAGACTTCGACATTCGTCTGATCGACTACCTCGTTGACGAATTCAAGAAAGAAAGCGGCATGAACCTCAAAGGTGACCCGCTGGCCATGCAGCGCCTGAAAGAAGCCGCTGAAAAAGCCAAGATCGAACTGTCTTCGAGCCTGCAGACCGACGTTAACCTGCCGTACATCACTGCAGATGCGACCGGTCCTAAGCACTTGAACGTGAAAATCTCCCGCGCCAAGCTGGAAGCGCTGGTTGAAGACCTGGTTCAACGCACCATCGAGCCTTGCCGCATTGCCCTGAAAGATTCGGGTATCGACGTTGGCGCGATCAACGACGTGATCCTGGTCGGCGGTCAGACCCGTATGCCTCTGGTTCAGAAGGCTGTTACCGAGTTCTTCGGTAAAGAAGCCCGTAAAGACGTGAACCCGGACGAAGCGGTTGCCATGGGTGCTGCTATCCAGGGCGCAGTATTGGCCGGCGACGTGAAAGACGTTCTGCTGCTCGACGTCAGCCCGCTGACTCTGGGTATCGAAACCATGGGCGGCGTGATGACTGCGCTGATCGAGAAAAACACCACGATTCCTACCAAGAAATCGCAAGTGTTCTCGACTGCCGATGACAACCAGGGCGCAGTGACCATTCACGTGCTGCAAGGCGAGCGTAAGCAAGCTGCCCAGAACAAGTCCCTGGGCAAGTTCGACCTGGCCGAGATTCCACCAGCACCACGTGGCGTGCCACAAATTGAAGTGACCTTCGACATCGACGCCAACGGCATCCTGCACGTAGGCGCCAAAGACAAGGCCACCGGCAAGACTCAGTCGATCGTGATCAAGGCCAACTCCGGTCTGTCCGAGGAAGAAATTCAGCAGATGATTCGCGATGCTGAAACCAACGCCGACGAAGATCGCAAGTTCGAAGAGCTGGCGACTGCCCGCAACCAGGGCGACGCACTGGTTCACTCGACGCGCAAAATGGTCGCTGACGCTGGCGAAAAAGTGACTGCTGAAGAGAAGACTGCAATCGAAGCCGCTGTGGTTGCCCTGGAAGCCGCTGTCAAAGGCGACGACAAGGCTGCCATCGAAGCCAAGGTTGAAGAACTATCGAAAGTCTCCGCTCCAGTGGCGCAAAAAATGTACGCCGAGCAAGCCCAGCCAGCTGAAGGTGCGGCACCGCACGCTGAAAAAGCTGAGAAAGCTGACGACGTCGTCGACGCTGAGTTCGAAGAAGTCAAAGAACACAAGTAAGTTGTTGGTCGGCCGGTTGACTGCCTTTGTGCGGTGACTGGTAGGATGTCGCCGCGCGGGAGCTTGCTCCCGCGTTGGCGTGTCTGGAGTAGACGAATTTTTACAGCATGCGACAGCGTTCGGATGTTGGCGGTGCGGACGGGGATGCTCCTGCTTTCCGATCCACAGGTACCGCATCGAATCAAAGACCAGGATCGTTGAATTGACGTGAGTTGGGTCCGGGCCTGTATTGGGGCTCAACGAGTTTGGCGAAGCTCAGGAGGGGTTTGCCGAACGTCCTTAAGAGTGCAAAGACTTATGGCAAAGCGTGACTATTACGAAGTGTTGGGTGTTGAGCGTGGCACGAGCGAAGCAGACCTGAAAAAGGCCTACCGTCGCTTGGCGATGAAGCACCACCCGGACCGTAATCCTGACGACAAAGCGTCGGAAGAGAAATTCAAAGAGGCCAACGAGGCCTACGAAGTACTGTCCGATTCCAGCAAGCGCGCGGCATACGACCAGTACGGTCATGCCGGTGTCGACCCAAGCATGGGTGGCGGCGGTGCTGGCTTTGGTGGTCAGAACTTCTCCGACATCTTCGGTGATGTGTTCAGTGATTTCTTCGGTGGTGGTCGTGGCGGTTCTCGTGGCGGCGCTCAGCGCGGCAGCGATCTGCGTTACACCCTGGAGCTGAACCTGGAAGAAGCGGTGCGCGGTACGACCGTGAATATCCGTGTTCCGACACTGGTCAACTGCAAGCCATGCGACGGTTCGGGTGCCAAGAAAGGTTCTGCGCCGGTCACGTGCCCGACCTGTGGTGGTATCGGTCAGGTGCGCATGCAGCAAGGCTTCTTCTCGGTGCAGCAAACCTGCCCGCGTTGCCATGGCCAGGGCAAGATCATTTCCGATCCGTGCAACTCCTGCAATGGCGAAGGCCGTGTCGAAGAGTACAAGACCCTCTCGGTGAAAGTGCCGGCTGGCGTTGATACCGGCGACCGTATTCGTCTGTCTGGCGAAGGCGAGGCGGGTACTCAAGGTGGGCCGACTGGCGACCTGTACGTGGTGATCAATGTGCGCGAGCACGCAATCTTCCAGCGTGACGGCAAGCATCTGTTCTGCGAAGTGCCGATCAGCTTCGTTGATGCAGCACTGGGCGGCGAGCTGGAGATTCCGACCCTTGATGGTCGAGTCAGGTTGAAGATTCCTGAAGGCACACAGACCGGCAAGCAGTTCCGGGTGCGTGGCAAGGGCGTGGCACCGGTTCGTGGCGGTGGTGCGGGCGACCTGATGTGCAGTGTGGTGGTCGAGACTCCGGTCAATCTGGGGCGTCGTCAGCGCGAATTGCTGGAAGAGTTCCGCAGTTCCTTGGCGGATGACAACAGCCATTCGCCGAAAACCACCGGTTGGTTCGAAGGCGTGAAGCGCTTCTTCGGCGATCTGTAAGGAGTCGGGCATGCGACGTATAGCTGTGATGGGCGCTGCCGGGCGCATGGGCAAGATCCTGATCGAAGCGGTGCAGCAGCGCGCGCCACTCACCGGGCTGACGGCGGCAATCGTGCGCCCCGGTAGCACGCTGATCGGGGTGGATGCCGGTGAGCTGGCCTCGCTGGGGCGGATCGGTGTGCCGCTGTCCGGTAACCTGGATATGGTGGCGGCTGAGTTCGATGTGCTGATCGACTTCACGCTCCCAGAGGTCATGCTGAATAACCTGGCGTTCTGCCGCAAGGTGGGCAAGGCCATGGTCATCGGCACTACGGGGCTGGATGCTGCGCAAAAGCAGTTGCTGGCCGAGGCAGGCAAGGACATTCCAATTGTCTTCGCAGCCAATTTCAGTGTTGGCGTGAACCTGTCGCTGAAGCTGCTCGATATGGCAGCTCGCGTGTTGGGTGATGATGCTGATATTGAAATCATCGAAGCCCATCATCGAAACAAGATCGATGCACCTTCGGGTACGGCTTTGCGCATGGGAGAGGTGATCGCCAGTGCGCTGGATCGTGATCTGCAAAAAGTAGCGGTCTATGGGCGTGAAGGCCACACCGGTGTGCGCGAGCGCGAAACCATCGGTTTTGCCACGGTTCGCGGTGGTGATGTGGTTGGCGATCATACGGTGTTGTTCGCCTGTGAGGGCGAGCGGCTGGAGATCACCCATAAAGCGTCCAGTCGCATGACCTTCGCCAAGGGTGCGGTGCGTGCCGCGTTGTGGCTGGATGGTCGTGAGCCGGGTCTTTACGACATGCAAGACGTGCTCGACCTGCGTTAAGATGCCCCTGAAATCGGGTTCAAACACTGCGTTTGAGCCCGATTTATCCCGCCAAGCGACGTCCTGTCGCATTCCCCGGCCTTTTAGGCTCATTGGCGGTAGACCAAAAAAGCCTTTTTCTGTAAGCTACAGCTTTAGTGTGTCCACTAAAAGCGCGCAGAATAATTCAGTGAAGAAGCGGGGTGACGTGTCCATACGTCACTCCGCTTTTTTACAACCTGCGATCGCCCTTTCAGGCTTTATTTACGGGAGGTCTTCTTGACTAAGCCAGCCATACTCGCCCTTGCTGATGGCAGCATTTTTCGCGGCGAAGCCATTGGAGCCGACGGTCAAACCGTTGGTGAGGTGGTGTTTAACACCGCCATGACCGGCTATCAGGAAATCCTTACCGATCCTTCCTACGCCCAACAGATCGTTACCCTGACTTACCCGCACATCGGCAACACCGGCACCACGCCGGAAGATGCCGAGTCCAACCGCGTCTGGTCTGCAGGTCTGGTCATTCGTGATCTGCCACTGGTTGCGAGCAACTGGCGTAACACGATGTCCCTGTCCGATTACCTGAAAGCCAACAATGTCGTGGCAATCGCCGGTATCGACACTCGCCGCCTGACACGCATCCTGCGTGAAAAAGGCGCGCAGAACGGCTGCATCATGGCTGGTGACAACATTTCCGACGAAGCTGCGATTGCAGCGGCGCGCGGCTTCCCGGGCCTGAAGGGCATGGATCTGGCGAAAGTCGTCAGCACCAAAGAGCAGTACGAATGGCGCTCGACTGTCTGGGATCTGAAAACCGACAGCCACGCGACCCTCGAAGCCTCCGAGCTGCCGTACCACGTGGTTGCCTACGACTACGGCGTCAAGGTCAACATCCTGCGCATGCTGGTCGAGCGCGGTTGCCGCGTGACCGTGGTGCCAGCTCAAACACCGGCTGCTGACGTTCTGGCTCTGAAGCCGGACGGTGTGTTCCTGTCCAACGGCCCTGGTGATCCTGAGCCATGCGACTACGCGATCCAGGCCATTAAAGATGTGCTGGAAACCGAGATTCCGGTGTTCGGCATCTGTCTCGGCCACCAACTGCTGGCCCTGGCCTCTGGCGCCAAGACCCTGAAAATGGGCCACGGCCACCACGGTGCCAACCACCCGGTCCAGGATCTGGACAGCGGCGTGGTGATGATCACCAGTCAGAACCACGGTTTTGCGGTAGACGAAGCGACCCTGCCAGGCAACGTTCGCGCGATCCACAAATCGCTGTTCGACGGCACCCTGCAAGGCATCGAGCGTACCGACAAGAGCGCGTTCAGCTTCCAGGGTCACCCTGAAGCCAGCCCTGGTCCGAACGATGTGGCGCCGCTGTTCGATCGCTTCATCAACGAGATGGCCAAGCGACGTTAATCGCCGGGCTTGAGCATGTAGCGAGAAGCCCCTGAGGGTGGCCCCGGTAACCCGGCGGTCCCTGAAGGGCTTCAGAGATTGATCAAGACGGCTTCTCCTCGGGGATTGCCGTCGGACCTGCGGATTTGAGTGACTACCTATGCCAAAACGTACAGACATTAAAAGCATCCTGATTCTCGGCGCTGGCCCGATCGTGATCGGCCAGGCTTGCGAATTCGACTACTCTGGCGCCCAGGCTTGCAAAGCCCTGCGCGA
The DNA here is from genome assembly GCF_056397005.1 of Pseudomonas sp. 05N431. Classification (NCBI taxonomy): domain Bacteria; kingdom Pseudomonadati; phylum Pseudomonadota; class Gammaproteobacteria; order Pseudomonadales; family Pseudomonadaceae; genus Pseudomonas; species Pseudomonas sp. 05N431. Next base: position 238,992 of record NZ_JBFTMN010000006.1, on the reverse strand, counting down.
AGAGGGTTACCGCGTCATCCTGGTGAACTCCAACCCGGCCACCATCATGACCGACCCGGCCATGGCCGACGCCACCTACATCGAACCGATCAAATGGCAGACCGTTGCCAAGATCATCGAGAAAGAGCGTCCGGACGCGCTGCTGCCGACCATGGGCGGCCAGACTGCTCTGAACTGTGCCCTGGACCTGGAGCGCGAAGGCGTTCTGGAGAAGTTCGGCGTAGAGATGATCGGTGCCAACGCTGACACCATCGACAAGGCTGAAGACCGCTCGCGTTTCGACAAGGCGATGAAATCCATCGGCCTGGCTTGCCCGCGTTCCGGCATCGCCCACAGCATGGAAGAGGCCAACGCGGTTCTCGAGAAGCTTGGCTTCCCGTGCATCATCCGTCCGTCCTTCACCATGGGCGGCACCGGCGGCGGTATCGCTTACAACCGTGAAGAGTTCGAAGAAATCTGTGCCCGCGGTCTGGACTTGTCGCCGACCAAAGAGCTGCTGATCGACGAATCGCTGATCGGCTGGAAAGAGTACGAAATGGAGGTTGTCCGCGATAAAAAGGACAACTGCATCATCGTCTGCTCGATCGAAAACTTTGACCCGATGGGCGTGCACACCGGTGACTCGATCACCGTGGCTCCGGCACAGACCCTGACCGACAAGGAATACCAGATCCTGCGTAACGCCTCCCTGGCGGTACTGCGCGAGATCGGCGTGGAAACCGGCGGCTCCAACGTCCAGTTCGGCATCTGCCCGAACACCGGTCGCATGGTGGTCATCGAGATGAACCCGCGAGTGTCCCGTTCCTCGGCGCTGGCTTCGAAAGCTACCGGTTTCCCGATTGCCAAGGTCGCGGCCAAACTGGCTGTGGGTTACACCCTGGATGAGCTGTCGAACGACATCACTGGCGGTAAAACCCCAGCGTCTTTCGAACCGTCCATCGACTACGTCGTGACCAAGCTGCCACGCTTCGCCTTCGAAAAATTCCCGAAAGCCGACGCCCGCCTGACCACTCAAATGAAGTCGGTTGGCGAAGTCATGGCTATCGGCCGGACCTTCCAGGAATCCCTGCAGAAAGCCCTGCGCGGTCTGGAAGTCGGTGTGTGCGGTCTGGACGAGAAGCTCGACCTGAGCAACCCGGAAAGCATGAGCGTGCTCAAACGCGAGCTGACCGTGCCGGGCGCCGAGCGTATCTGGTACGTGGCGGACGCAATGCGCGCCGGCATGAGCGTTGAAGACATCTTCGGCATGACCATGATCGATCCTTGGTTCCTGGTGCAGATGGAAGATCTGATCAAGGACGAAGAGAAGGTCAAGACCCTGGGTCTGACCAGCATCGACCGCGACATGATGTTCCGCCTCAAGCGCAAGGGTTTCTCCGATCAGCGCCTGGCCAAGTTGCTGGGTGTGACCGAGAAGAGCCTGCGTGCCCATCGCCACAAGCTTGAAGTGTTCCCGGTCTACAAGCGCGTCGACACTTGCGCCGCCGAGTTCGCCACCGACACTGCTTACCTGTACTCGACGTACGAAGAAGAGTGCGAAGCCGCGCCATCGGGTCGCGACAAGATCATGATCCTGGGCGGCGGTCCTAACCGTATCGGCCAAGGCATCGAGTTCGACTACTGCTGCGTACACGCGGCACTGGCCCTGCGCGATGACGGGTACGAGACCATCATGGTCAACTGCAACCCGGAAACCGTATCCACCGACTACGACACCTCCGATCGCCTGTACTTCGAGCCGGTGACCCTGGAAGACGTGCTGGAAATTGTCCGCGTCGAGAAGCCAAAAGGCGTGATCGTCCAGTACGGCGGCCAGACTCCGCTAAAACTGGCTCGCGCCCTGGAAGCTGCTGGCGTGCCGATCATCGGCACCAGCCCTGACGCAATCGACCGCGCCGAAGACCGTGAGCGCTTCCAGCAGATGGTCCAGCGCCTGAACCTGCGTCAGCCGCCAAACGCCACCGTGCGCAGCGAAGACGAAGCCATTCGTGCTGCCGCGAAGATCGGTTACCCGCTGGTGGTGCGTCCGTCCTACGTACTGGGCGGTCGTGCGATGGAAATCGTCTACGAAGAAGAAGAACTCAAGCGCTACCTGCGTGAAGCAGTTCAAGTGTCCAACGACAGTCCTGTGCTGCTGGACCACTTCCTCAACTGTGCCATCGAAATGGACGTGGATGCGGTTTGCGACGGCACCGACGTGGTGATCGGCGCGATCATGCAGCACATCGAACAGGCAGGTGTTCACTCCGGTGACTCCGCGTGCTCGCTGCCGCCGTACTCGTTGCCTTTGCATATCCAGGACGAGATGCGTGAGCAGGTCAAGAAAATGGCCCTGGAGCTGGGCGTTGTCGGCCTGATGAACGTTCAGTTGGCGCTGCAAGGCGAAGACATCTACGTCATCGAAGTCAACCCGCGCGCGTCCCGTACCGTACCGTTCGTCTCCAAATGCATCGGTGTTTCCCTGGCAATGATCGCGGCTCGCGTGATGGCCGGTAAAACCCTGAAGGAAATTGGTTTCACCAAAGAAATCATTCCTAACTTCTACAGTGTGAAAGAGGCGGTGTTCCCATTCGCCAAATTCCCTGGCGTTGACCCGATCCTCGGCCCGGAAATGAAGTCCACCGGTGAAGTGATGGGCGTGGGCGACACCTTCGGCGAAGCCTTTGCCAAAGCCCAGATGGGCGCCAGCGAAGTGCTCCCGACCGGCGGTACTGCGTTCATCAGCGTGCGTGACGATGACAAGCCACTGGTTGCAGGCGTGGCCCGTGATCTGATCAACTTGGGCTTCGAAGTGGTCGCCACTGCCGGTACTGCCAAGCTGATCGAGGCTGCAGGCCTGAAAGTGCGCCGTGTGAACAAGGTGACCGAGGGTCGTCCGCACGTGGTCGACATGATCAAGAATGACGAAGTCACGCTGATCATCAACACCACCGAAGGTCGTCAGTCGATCGCTGATTCGTACTCCATTCGTCGTAATGCCTTGCAGCACAAGATTTACTGCACTACCACCATTGCTGCTGGCGAAGCTATCTGTGAAGCGCTGAAGTTCGGTCCCGAGAAGACTGTGCGCCGCTTGCAGGATCTACACGCAGGATTGAAGGCATGAGCATAACCAAGTACCCAATGACCGTTCAGGGCGCGAAGGCCCTGGAAGAAGAACACGCTCACCTGACCAAGGTCGTCCGTCCGAAGCTCAGCCAGGACATCGGTACGGCCCGCGAGTTGGGTGACTTGAAGGAAAACGCCGAATACCACGCTGCTCGCGAGCAGCAGGGTATGGTCGAGGCGCGGATCCGTGACATCGAAGGCCGCATGCAGAATGCGGTAATCATCGATGTCACGAGCATTCCTCACACCGGTAAAGTGATTTTCGGTACCACCGTTGAAATCGCCAACGTCGAAACGGATGAAAGTGTCACTTACCACATCGTGGGCGAGGATGAGGCTGACTTCAAACTCGGCAAGATCTCCGTCAGTTCACCACTTGCTCGCGCCTTGATTGCCAAGGAAGAGGGTGATGTGGTGGCGGTCAAAACGCCTAGCGGCGTTATCGAGTACGAGATTGTCGAAGTCCGCCATATCTGAAGGCAAGCGCCTGCGTCGTGCGGGCGCCATGCTTTGGCAACTGACTCAGATGTTATGGGTTGGCGGCCTGTGGTTGTTGCACATCGGTCTGCTGCCGGTGCTGGGCCGTATTGGCCTGGCGCCGCTGTTGGTCGAAGAAATTTCAAGCATGCTGAGTGCGCTGCTGGTCGGGTTTTCAGCGGCGTGCGTGGTTTTTCAGGTTTTGGTGCTGGTTCAGGCCAAGGGCCTTGTCAGTCTATGGCGCGATATTCGCGGGCAACTGCTGTTGATAGCGCTGTACGCGAGTGCGATGTACTTCGTCGTGCGAATCGACTGGCCGCAGGCGCAGCACTGGTTGTTGTTCAGCTATCTTGTGCTGGGTTTTTCCGGGTTGCTGCTGGTTTTGCAGCCGGTGCCGGGATGGGGTGGCAGGGTGCGCGAAGCACACCCTTGACCCGTATCATCACTTGAAGCGATGGACGTTCGACAGCTGCTTGTTGACGCTGAAGTTCTTGCGGTAAATCAGCGCCATCTTGCCGATGACTTGCACCAGATCCGCTTTGCCGGCCTTGCACAGTTCTGCAATGGCTGCCAGGCGCGATTCGCGATCGAGGATGCTGAGCTTGATCTTGATCAGCTCGTGATCGCCCAATGCGCGTTCCAGTTCGGCTAAAACACCTTCAGTCAAACCGTTGTCAGCCACAGTCAAAACTGGTTTCAGATGGTGGCCAATGGACTTGTACTGTTTCTTCTGCTCTTGAGTGAGCGGCATAATCTGACCCTTTCGTCTGGATTCTGTAAAATGGCGGCCATTTTACCCGAGGGCTCGTGGATCCGCCCAATTAATCACGACCCTTATCATCGAGGTGCCCAATGGCGCGTTCCAAGACAAGCCTTGGTTGGCTGAAAAGACATGTCAACGATCCCTATGTGAAGCAGGCGCAGAAGGATGGCTACCGCTCGCGTGCGAGTTACAAGCTTCTGGAGGTCCAGGAGAAATACAAGCTGATCCGTCCCGGCATGAGCGTTGTCGACCTGGGTGCGGCGCCCGGGGGGTGGTCGCAGGTGACTAGCCGTCTGATTGGTGGTCAGGGGCGTCTGATCGCCTCGGACATTCTGGAAATGGACAGCATTCCGGACGTGACTTTCATTCAGGGGGACTTCACCGAGGACGAAGTGCTCACGCGGATCCTTGAAGCTGTGGGTAATTCGCAGGTGGACCTTGTGATTTCCGATATGGCCCCCAATATGAGTGGTACGCCTGAAGTGGACATGCCAAAAGCCATGTTTCTTTGCGAGCTGGCGCTAGATTTGGCGGAACGGATACTCAAGCCGGGTGGTAATTTTGTGATCAAGATTTTTCAGGGCGAAGGGTTTGATGTTTACCTGAAGGATGCTCGTCGGAAATTCGACAAGATCCAGATGATCAAGCCAGACTCTTCCCGTGACAGTTCCCGCGAGCAATACATGCTGGCTTGGGGTTACCGCGGGCGTAGTGAGTAAAACGAGGTTTTTTGGCGGGGTGATAGGTTTTTCATATTTCGCCCCGCGTGCATTAGCGAATATCGTGTAGAAAGTGTTTCACAAAGGGTTACAGACGGCGCCTGCCAGAGCCGTAGGTAATGTAGTAAGTTAGGCCGGTGAATATCATGCGAAGCGCGCGCCAGTAGCGGAGCTTGCTTCAGAGGGTAGTTAATTGAACGATATGGCAAAGAATCTGATCCTGTGGTTGATCATCGCGGCTGTCCTGGTGACGGTGATGAACAACTTCTCCAGCCCTAACGAGCCACAGACCCTCAACTATTCCGACTTCATCCAGCAGGTCAAGGATGGCAAGGTCGAGCGCGTAGCCGTGGACGGTTATGTCATTACTGGCAAGCGCAATGATGGCGACAGCTTCAAGACCATTCGTCCGGCGATTCAGGACAACGGTCTGATCGGCGACCTGGTGGATAACCACGTAGTCGTTGAAGGCAAGCAGCCTGAACAGCAAAGCATCTGGACTCAGCTCCTGGTCGCAAGCTTCCCGATCCTGGTGATCATCGCCGTCTTCATGTTCTTCATGCGGCAGATGCAGGGCGGTGCCGGTGGCAAGGGCGGGCCGATGAGCTTCGGCAAGAGCAAGGCGCGCCTGCTTTCCGAAGATCAGGTGAAAACCACCCTGGCTGACGTTGCCGGTTGCGACGAAGCCAAGGAAGAAGTGGGCGAACTGGTCGAGTTCCTGCGTGATCCGGGCAAGTTCCAGCGCCTGGGTGGTCGTATTCCTCGCGGTGTGCTGATGGTGGGGCCTCCGGGTACCGGTAAAACCCTGTTAGCCAAAGCTATTGCCGGTGAAGCCAAAGTACCGTTTTTCACCATCTCCGGTTCCGACTTCGTCGAAATGTTCGTTGGTGTGGGTGCCAGCCGTGTTCGCGATATGTTCGAGCAGGCGAAAAAACACGCTCCGTGCATTATCTTCATCGATGAAATCGACGCTGTCGGTCGCCATCGTGGTGCAGGCATGGGCGGTGGTCACGACGAGCGTGAACAGACTCTCAACCAGTTGCTGGTAGAGATGGATGGTTTCGAAATGAATGACGGCATTATCGTCATCGCCGCAACCAACCGTCCTGACGTGCTTGACCCTGCGCTGTTGCGTCCGGGCCGTTTTGACCGTCAGGTTGTCGTGGGGCTGCCGGATATTCGTGGTCGTGAGCAAATCCTGAAGGTCCATATGCGCAAAGTGCCGATGGGTGATGACGTTGCTCCAGCGGTTATCGCACGTGGTACGCCTGGTTTTTCCGGTGCCGACCTGGCCAACCTGGTGAACGAGGCTTCGCTGTTCGCTGCTCGTACCGGCAAGCGTATTGTCGAGATGAAAGAGTTCGAACTGGCGAAAGACAAGATCATGATGGGTGCTGAGCGCAAATCCATGGTCATGTCCGAGAAAGAGAAACAGAACACCGCTTATCACGAAGCGGGTCACGCGATCGTTGGTCGTGTGGTTCCCGAGCACGATCCGGTCTACAAGGTCTCGATCATCCCGCGCGGCCGAGCGTTGGGTGTGACGATGTTCCTGCCGGAAGAGGATCGCTACAGTCTGTCCAAACGTGCGTTGATCAGCCAGATCTGCTCGCTGTATGGCGGCCGTATTGCTGAAGAGATGACCTTGGGCTTTGATGGCGTGACCACGGGTGCATCGAACGACATCATGCGTGCCAGCCAGATAGCACGAAACATGGTCACTAAGTGGGGCTTGTCGGAAAAACTCGGTCCTTTGATGTATGCCGAAGAAGAGGGCGAAGTGTTCCTCGGTCGTGGCGGTGGTGGTCAACACGCCAGCTTCTCGGGCGAGACTGCCAAGCTGATTGACTCTGAAGTGCGCAGCATCATTGACCAGTGCTACGGCACGGCCAAGCAGATCCTGACGGATAACCGCGACAAGCTTGATGCCATGGCCGATGCGCTGATGAAGTACGAAACCATCGATGCCGATCAGATCGACGACATCATGGCTGGTCGCACACCGCGTGAGCCTCGTGACTGGTCGGGTGGAACCGGTACTCCTCCTCCTGTCGTACAGGAAGAGCGTCCGGAAACTCCTATCGGTGGCCCGGCCGCCGACGTCTAAGGTTTGAAATGACTCTTGTACAGTCCTCAACCCGGTTGCCTTGCGGCAACCGGGTTCTTGATTTGGCCCATGCGCATGTCATGGGCATTCTCAATGTCACTCCTGATTCCTTCTCCGATGGTGGACGCTTCAGCCAGCTTGATGCTGCTTTGCGACACGCTGAGGCGATGGTGGCTGCCGGTGCGACCCTCATTGATGTAGGGGGGGAGTCGACCCGACCTGGCGCTCGGGCGGTCTCGCCGCTTGAGGAGCTAGAGCGCGTGGCGCCGATCGTCGAGCGTATTCATCGCGAACTGGACGTGATTATCTCGGTCGATACCTCGACACCTGCAGTCATGCGTGAAACTGCACGCCTGGGAGCAGGTCTGATCAACGACGTACGTTCGTTGCGTCGAGACGGCGCGCTGGATGCGGCGGCAGCTACCGGATTGCCGGTGTGCCTGATGCATATGCTCGGTGAGCCGGGAGATATGCAGGACAATCCACATTATGATGACGTGACGAGCGAAGTCGGTGAGTTTCTTTCCGAGCGTATGGCGTCATGTGCTGCGGTCGGTATTCCGGCCGAACGGATCATTCTTGATCCGGGTTTCGGGTTTGCGAAAAATTTGCAGCACAATTTGAGTCTGTTCAAGCATATGGAAGCCCTGCATGCCTTGGGGCGGCCCCTGTTGGTCGGGGTTTCGCGAAAGAGCATGATCGGGCAGGCATTGAATCGCCCGGTGGGAGAGCGGCTGCATGGCGGCCTGGCTCTCGCGGCGTTGGCTGTCGTCAAGGGTGCGCGCATCTTGCGCGTGCATGACGTGGCCGAAACGGTAGATGTGGTACGGATGATCACAGCAGTTGAATCAGCCGAATAAGAATGATGGAGCGCTTATGACTAAGAAATATTTTGGCACCGACGGCATTCGTGGTCGGGTCGGCGAATATCCGATTACCCCTGAATTCATGCTCAAGCTTGGTTGGGCTGCGGGCATGGCCTTTCGCAGCAAGGGTGCTTGCAAGGTTCTGGTCGGCAAGGACACTCGAATCTCTGGTTATATGTTCGAGTCGGCACTTGAGGCCGGGCTTACCTCTGCCGGAGCTGACGTCATGTTGTTGGGGCCGATGCCTACCCCGGCTATCGCCTATTTGACGCGTACCTTCCATGCTGAAGCTGGCATTGTGATCAGTGCTTCGCACAACCCTCATGACGATAACGGCATCAAGTTCTTCTCCGGCCAGGGCACGAAACTGCCGGACGATGTTGAGCTGATGATCGAAGAGTTGCTCGATATGCCGATGACCGTCGTTGAGTCGAGCAAGATCGGTAAAGTCTCGCGAATCAATGATGCCTCTGGCCGTTACATCGAGTTCTGCAAAAGCAGTGTTCCAACGGGTACCAATTTCGCCGGTCTGAAAGTCGTGATCGACTGCGCTCACGGTGCTACCTACAAAGTGGCGCCGAGTGTTTTTCGTGAGTTGGGCGCGCAGGTGACGGTGCTTTCTGCACAGCCTGACGGCCTGAACATCAATCACAATTGCGGTTCGACCCATATGGGGCAATTGCAGGCGGCTGTAGTGGCCGAGCAGGCCGACCTGGGTATTGCTTTCGATGGTGATGGTGATCGGGTGTTGATGGTTGATCACACTGGCGCGATCGTCGATGGTGATGAGTTGCTGTTCATCATTGCGCGCGATCTGCATGAGCGTAACAAGTTGCAGGGTGGCGTTGTTGGAACCTTGATGAGTAACCTGGGGCTGGAATTGGCCCTGGCGGACCTGGGGATTCCTTTTGTGCGGGCCAACGTCGGTGATCGCTATGTAATCGCCGAGCTGCTTGAGCGTAACTGGTTGGTGGGTGGTGAAAACTCCGGTCACGTCGTGTGCTTCAGCCATACCACCACAGGTGACGCGATTATCGCTGCGTTGCAGGTGTTGATGGCGCTGAAGCGTCGTTCAGAAGGTCTTGCGCAATCGCGCCAGGCGCTACGCAAATGCCCTCAGGTCTTGATCAATGTGCGTTTCGGTGGTGGTGCAAACCCGGTCGAACATGCCGCTGTCAAAGAAACCGCCGAGCGCGTCACCCAGGCTATGGCAGGGCGTGGTCGCGTGTTGTTGCGCAAGTCTGGCACCGAGCCGCTGGTGCGTGTCATGGTCGAAGGCGAGGACGAAACTCTGGTTCGTGGTTACGCCGAAGAGCTGGCAAAACTGGTTGGTGAAGTTTCTGCCTGATTTCGGCTTGCCAGCAATGATGTGGTTGGGTAACATCTGCGCCCACTTTGACCGACGAGGTACAGCATGCGTCGCCCTATGGTAGCTGGTAACTGGAAGATGCACGGTACCCGCGCCAGCGTCGCTGAGCTGATTAACGGCCTTCGTCATCTGGCCTTGCCGAGCGATGTTGAGGTCGCGGTATTCCCGCCTTGCTTGTATATCAATCAAGTGATTGATGGCCTGGAAGGCACGTCGATTTCGGTCGGCGCGCAGAACTCTGCGGTGGAAGCCATGCAAGGTGCATTGACCGGTGAGATTGCACCGAGTCAGTTGGTGGATGCAGGTTGTTCCCTGGTGCTCATTGGGCACTCCGAACGTCGCCAGATCATCGGCGAGTGTGACGAGACGCTGATTCGCAAGTTTGCAGCGGCACAGGCATGTGGCTTGATTCCGGTGTTGTGCATAGGGGAGACCCTTGAACAGCGTGAAGCCGGAAAAACGCTTGAGGTTGTCGGGCGTCAGCTGGGCAGCATCATCGATGAGCTGGGTGTTGGTGTATTTGCAAAAGCGGTAATCGCTTACGAGCCGGTCTGGGCCATTGGCACCGGGCTGACTGCTTCGCCGCAACAAGCGCAGGATGTGCATGCAGCCATTCGTGAGCAGTTGGCGGCAGAGAATTCTGAAGTCGCACAAGGTGTGCGGCTTCTATACGGCGGCAGCGTGAAGGCGGCCAATGCGGTCGAACTGTTCGGCATGCCGGATATCGATGGGGGGCTCATTGGTGGAGCTTCCCTGAATGCAGATGAGTTCGGTGCGATTTGTCGCGCCGCGGGAAACTGAAAAAATGCTGGAAACAGTCGTAGTCGTTTTTCATCTGCTGGGTGCACTGGGCGTAGTTGCTCTCGTATTGCTGCAGCAGGGTAAAGGTGCGGATGCTGGCGCGTCTTTCGGAGCAGGTGCTTCAAATACTGTGTTCGGAAGCCAAGGTTCCTCTACCTTTCTTAGTAAGTTTACTGCTATACTTGCCGCAGGTTTCTTCATAACCAGCTTAGGGTTAGGTTACTTTGCTAAAGAGAAAGCTCACCAGCTGACTCAAGTAGGTTTACCAAATCCAGCAGTGTTGGAAGTTCCAAAGCAAAAACCGGCTTCTGATGATGTCCCGGTGCTTCAAGAGCAAAAGTCGGCAACCAATGCGACTGACGTACCTCCAGCTCAAGAGCAAAAGTAAGAAGGGTTTCAAACGTAGTATTGCCGAGGTGGTGGAATTGGTAGACACGCAACCTTGAGGTGGTTGTGCCCATAGGGTGTAGGGGTTCGAGTCCCCTTCTCGGTACCAATTATCAGGAGAGCCCGCTGTTGCGGGCTTTCTTGTAGGTGGAAGGTTACATTGACCCTGTTAGGGATCGGTCGTATACTTCCGCCCCAGCTTTGTCGCGGGGTGGAGCAGTCTGGTAGCTCGTCGGGCTCATAACCCGAAGGTCGTCGGTTCAAATCCGGCCCCCGCAACCAGTTTCAGGAGCCCCTTTTCAGGGGCTTTTTGTTAGCTGGACACTTTATAACGCCGCTGTTCAACGGCGTTTCAGGGATGGGCGTTTCGCCCATTTTTTTATTTTGCATAGCATGCATTTACATGCACGAGGGGGTTCAGGTGTCGAGCAAGCTAGAACAGTTGCAGGCCTTGTTGGCCCCGGTGGTCGTGGCCCTTGGCTATGAATGCTGGGGTATTGAGTTTTCGGCTCAAGGTCGCCACTCACTGTTGCGCGTTTATATCGATAAAGAAGGCGGTGTGCTGGTGGACGATTGTGCCATCGTCAGCCGTCAGATCAGCGGTGTACTGGATGTTGAAGATCCGATCTCCGTTGAATACACCCTTGAAGTTTCCTCGCCTGGCATGGAACGCCCGCTGTTCACGCTTGAACAGTTTGCAAAGTTTGCCGGTGACCAAGTGAAGATCAAGCTGCGCTCGCCTTTCGAAGGTCGACGCAACTTTCAGGGCCTTCTGCGCGGTGTAGAAGAGCAGGACATCGTGGTGCAGGTTGAAGACCATGAATTCCTGTTGCCGATCGATATGATCGACAAGGCCAACATTATTCCCAGTTTTGACTGAGACGCGGATCCCGCGGATCCAATGGCTTGCGAAAGGCGAGGCGTACGATGAGCAAAGAAGTACTGCTGGTTGTTGAGTCGGTATCCAATGAAAAGGGCGTACCGGCAAACGTAATTTTTGAAGCGCTGGAGCTGGCTCTGGCCACTGCTACCAAAAAGCGTTTTGAAGACGAAGTTGATCTGCGTGTGGAAATCAATCGCCACACCGGTGCTTATGAAACTTTCCGTCGCTGGACGGTAGTCGAAGAAGCAGACCTGGATGATCCGGCTGTTGAAACCTGGCCGAGTAAGGTCCAGGAAACGCATCCCGGCGCGAAGGTCGGTGATGTTGTCGAAGAAAAAATCGAGTCCATCGAGTTCGGCCGTATCGCTGCGCAGACTGCCAAGCAAGTTATCGTGCAGAAAGTCCGCGAAGCCGAGCGTGCTCAAGTCGTTGATGCCTACCGCGAGCGCCTGGGAGAAATCATCTCCGGCACCGTGAAGAAAGTAACCCGCGACAACGTGATCGTTGACCTGGGTAACAACGCTGAAGCGCTGCTGGCTCGTGAAGACATCATTTCTCGCGAAACTTTCCGGGTAGGTGTGCGCCTGCGTGCACTGCTCAAGGAAATCCGCACCGAGAACCGCGGCCCGCAGCTGATTCTGTCGCGTACCGCGCCAGAAATGCTGATCGAGTTGTTCCGCATCGAAGTGCCGGAAATCGCTGAAGGCCTGATCGAAGTAATGGCTGCGTCCCGTGACCCGGGTTCGCGCGCCAAGATCGCGGTCCGCTCCAAAGACAAACGCATCGACCCGCAAGGTGCTTGCATTGGTATGCGCGGTTCGCGCGTCCAGGCAGTGTCGGGCGAATTGGGCGGTGAGCGTGTGGATATCGTCCTGTGGGACGACAACCCGGCGCAGTTCGTGATCAACGCCATGTCCCCGGCTGAGGTTGCGGCAATTATCGTTGACGAAGATGCCCATGCAATGGACATCGCCGTTGGCGCAGACAATCTGGCTCAGGCCATCGGTCGCGGTGGTCAGAACGTGCGTCTGGCTAGCCAGTTGACTGGCTGGACCCTGAACGTGATGACCGAATCGGACATCCAGGCTAAACAGCAAGCAGAAACCGGCGACATCCTGCGCAACTTCATCGACGAGCTGGAAGTCGACGAAGATCTGGCACAGGTGCTGGTTGATGAGGGCTTTACCAGCCTGGAAGAGATTGCCTACGTACCGTTGGAAGAAATGCTCAACATCGATGGCTTTGACGAAGACACCGTCAACGAGCTTCGCGCTCGGGCCAAGGATCGTTTGTTGACTAAAGCCATCGCTACTGAGGAAAAGCTGGCAGACGCCCATCCGGCCGAAGACCTGCTCTCGCTTGAGGGTATGGACAAGGATTTGGCGATGGAACTGGCGGTGCGCGGCGTAATTACCCGCGAAGACCTGGCCGAGCAGTCTATTGACGACCTGCTCGACATCGACGGCATTGACGATGATCGTGCCGGCAAGTTGATCATGGCCGCCCGAGCCCATTGGTTCGAGTAATAGGCGCGGCCTGAGGAGAGAAGTGCATGACGCAAGTCACGGTGAAACAACTGGCCGATGAGGTCAAAACACCGGTAGAGCGCCTGCTGCAGCAGATGCGTGAGGCAGGTCTGCCGCACACCGCCGCCGAGGAACATGTGACCGACAGTGAGAAGCAATCTTTGCTGACTCACTTGAAAAGCAGCCACAAGGCGAAAGTGGAAGAACCGCGCAAAATCACGTTGCAGCGTAAAACCACCAGCACCCTGCGTGTTGCTGGCAGCAAAAGCATCAGCGTTGAAGTGCGCAAGAAGAAAGTCTTCGTACAGCGCAGCCCGGAAGAAATCGAAGCCGAGCGCAAACGCGAACTGGAAGAACGTCGCGCAGTAGAAAATGCTGCACGTCAGAAGGCTGAAGAAGAAGCCAAGCGTCGCGCCGAAGAAGAAGCGCGTCGCCAGCCTGCTGCTGCGCAACCTGCTGCTAATGAAGCTGTTGCAGCACCTGTTGCAGTTGCCGAGCCAGTGCGTGAAGCACCGGTTGTAGCTGCTGCGTCAGTGGCTGACACTCGCAAACGCGACGAACAGCGTCGTCCGGACAAACCACGTGCCGACGATAACAATCGTCGTGGCGCGGGTGATGGTGAGCGTAAAAACGCTCCGCATCGCGCTTCGGTCAAGGAAAAAGCGCCAGCTCCACGCGTTGCGCCACGCACTACCGACGAAGAAAGCGATGGCTTCCGTCGTGGTGGTCGCGGCAAGGCCAAGCTGAAGAAACGCAACGCTCACGGTTTCCAGAGCCCAACCGGCCCTGTCGTGCGCGAAGTGAAGATCGGCGAGACCATCACTGTTGGCGATCTCGCTCAGCAGATGTCGGTCAAGGCTGCTGAAATCATCAAGTTCATGTTCAAACTGGGTACTCCAGCGACCATCAACCAGGTACTTGACCAGGAAACTGCTCAACTGGTTGCTGAAGAGCTGGGCCACAAAGTGACCCTGGTCAGCGACACCGCCCTGGAAGATTCCCTGGCCGAGTCCCTGAAGTTTGAAGGTGAGGCCTTCTCCCGTGCGCCAGTCGTGACCGTAATGGGCCACGTTGACCACGGTAAGACCTCGCTGCTCGACTATATCCGTCGTGCCAAGGTAGCTGCTGGCGAAGCCGGCGGCATCACCCAGCACATCGGTGCGTACCACGTTGAAACCGAACGCGGCATGGTCACCTTCCTCGACACCCCTGGTCACGCCGCGTTTACCGCCATGCGTGCTCGTGGTGCCAAGGCGACCGACATCGTGATCCTGGTGGTTGCAGCGGACGACGGCGTGATGCCGCAGACCATTGAAGCCGTACAGCACGCCAAGGCTGCTGGTGTTCCACTGGTTGTTGCAGTGAACAAAATCGACAAGCCGGGCGCCGATCTCGATCGCATCCGTAGCGAGCTGTCGGTTCACGGCGTGACCTCGGAAGAGTGGGGCGGCGACACTCCGTTCGTATCGGTTTCGGCGAAAGTCGGTACCGGTGTAGACGAGCTTCTCGAAGCTGTTCTGTTGCAAGCTGAAGTTCTCGAACTGAAAGCGACTCCTTCGGCTCCTGGCCGTGGCGTCGTGGTTGAATCGCGTCTCGACAAAGGTCGTGGCCCGGTTGCAACCGTTCTGGTTCAGGACGGCACCCTGCGCCAAGGCGACATGGTGCTGGTCGGTTCGAACTATGGCCGCGTTCGCGCCATGCTCGACGAGAACGGCAAGCCAATCAAGGAAGCTGGTCCTTCCATCCCTGTCGAGATTCTCGGCCTGGACGGTACCCCGGACGCTGGCGACGAGATGAGCGTGGTTGCCGACGAGAAGAAAGCCCGTGAAGTGGCTCTGTTCCGTCAAGGCAAGTTCCGCGAAGTCAAACTGGCTCGTGCTCACGCAGGCAAGCTGGAAAACATCTTCGAGAACATGGGCCAGGAAGAGAAGAAGACGCTTAACATCGTCCTCAAATCCGACGTCCGTGGTTCGCTGGAAGCGTTGAACGGCGCCTTGAACGGCCTGGGTAACGACGAAGTGCAAGTGCGTGTAGTCGGTGGCGGTGTCGGTGGTATCACCGAGAGCGACGCCAACCTGGCACTGGCCTCCAACGCTGTACTGTTCGGCTTCAACGTGCGTGCCGATGCCGGCGCTCGCAAGATCGTCGAGCAGGAAGGTCTGGATATGCGTTACTACAACGTGATCTACGACATCATCGAAGACGTCAAGAAAGCCCTGACCGGTATGCTTGGCAGCGACGTTCGGGAGAACATCCTGGGTATCGCTGAAGTCCGCGACGTGTTCCGTTCGCCGAAGTTTGGCGCGATCGCCGGTTGCATGGTTATCGAAGGTGTTGTGCACCGTAACCGTCCAATCCGTGTACTGCGTGAAGACATCGTTATCTTCGAAGGCGAGCTGGAATCCCTGCGCCGCTTCAAGGATGACGCTTCCGAAGTACGTGCCGGCATGGAATGCGGTATCGGTGTGAAGAGCTACAACGACGTCAAAGTCGGTGACAAGATCGAAGTCTTCGAGAAGGTTCAGGTTGCTCGCAGCCTCTAACTCGCGCACTTCAAGAGCCGTGATGGGCAGCCGCATGCAAATGCACGGCGCATCACCCGGACTCTAAACGCAACGCCCGGTCTGGCTTCTGTCAGGCCGGGCGTTTGCCGCTTTCAGACCACACGGGTTTCACCGTGAGGCAGTAACAGGTAACAAGACATGGCAAAAGAATACAGCCGTACCCAACGTATCGGCGATCAGATGCAGCGTGAGCTGGCACAGCTGATCCGTCGTGAAGTCAAAGACCCGCGCGTCGGCCTGGTCACCATTACCGCTGTTGAAGTCAGCCGTGACGTCGGTCACGCCAAGATCTTCATCACCGTGATGGGGCAGGACAGCGCAGACGATATCGCTCAAAGTATCAAGGTGCTGAACTCGGCTGCCGGTTTCCTGCGCATGCAGTTGGCTCGCGAGATGAAGCTGCGCAGCGTTCCTCAGCTGCACTTCCACTACGACGAAAGCGTCGTGCGTGGCGCTCATCTGTCGGCATTGATCGAACGCGCCGTGGCTGAAGACAATCAGCACCCGGTTGCGGCAGAACCCGTAGACACCAAGGAGTAATCGGTGGCTCAGGTCAAACGTATCCGTCGTAACGTCAGCGGCATCATCCTGCTCGACAAGCCGCTGGGGTTCACCTCCAACGCGGCGTTGCAGAAGGTTCGCTGGCTGCTCAATGCCGAGAAGGCCGGGCACACCGGCAGTCTTGATCCGTTGGCCACCGGCGTGTTGCCGCTGTGCTTCGGTGAGGCGACCAAGTTCTCGCAATACCTGCTCGACTCCGACAAGGGCTATGAAACCCTGGCGCAATTGGGCAAGACCACCACCACGGCAGACGCTGAAGGTGAAGTTTTGCAGGAGCGCCCGGTGACCGTTGGTCGCGCCGATATCGAAGCAGTTTTGCCGAAATTTCGTGGGCAAATCAGTCAGATACCGCCGATGTACTCAGCCCTCAAGCGTGACGGCCAGCCGTTGTACAAGCTGGCTCGTGCAGGTGAAGTGGTGGAGCGCGAACCGCGTTCTGTTACTATTGCGCGCTTGGAATTGCTGGCCTTTGAAGGTGATACTGCGCGCTTCGCCGTAGATTGCAGCAAAGGCACCTATATCCGCACCCTCGTGGAGGATATTGGTGAAGAGCTCGGTTGTGGTGCTTACGTTGCGCAGTTGCGACGTACCCAGGCCGGTCCGTTCAGCCTGGCCCAGACGGTCACGCTGGAAGAGTTGGAAGCAGTACATGCCGAAGGCGGCAACGAAGCGGTTGATCGCTTCCTGATGCCATCGGACAGCGGCCTGCTGGATTGGCCACTGTTGCAGTTCTCGGAGCACAGCTCGTTCTACTGGCTCAACGGCCAGCCGGTACGCGCTCCGGATGCACCGAAGTTTGGCATGGTACGCGTACAGGATCACAATGGTCGCTTCATCGGTATCGGTGAAGTGAGCGAAGACGGGCGTATCGCGCCCCGTCGACTGATTCGGTCAGAATGACCGGACGAGGGTGGCTGTTAACAGGCACGGTCACTACTCATTTTTAGATACAGGGATTTGTCCCTGGCCTGTTGAAACTGTTTCTTTGAAACAGTTTCCTGATAAAAGGATTGCCTCATGGCTCTCGACGTTCAAGAAAAAGCTCAAATCGTAGCTGACTACCAGCAAGCTGTTGGTGACACTGGTTCGCCAGAAGTGCAAGTTGCACTGCTGACCGCCAACATCAACAAACTGCAAGGTCACTTCAAGGCCAACGGTAAAGATCACCACTCCCGTCGTGGTCTGATCCGCATGGTTAACCAGCGTCGTAAGCTGCTGGACTACCTGAAAGGCAAGGACGTGAGCCGTTACAGCGCTCTGATCGCTCGCCTGGGTCTGCGTCGCTAATAAGCGATTGCGCTAGAGGTTGGTTGTCTGTCGTGCGTCAGCGGGTTTCCCGCAGACGCATGGCAGGCTCCCAGCCTCAAGTTTTATCTGGACACACGTTTTACCCCTGGACAAGGGTTGGGCCGATTCCCGACATTGCCCAAGAATTTCGCAAGAAAACCAGTTCCCCCAAGAGCCACAAAGAAGGTAGGACACCGTGAACCCGGTAATCAAAAAATTCCAGTTCGGTCAGTCGACCGTTACCCTCGAGACTGGCCGTATCGCCCGTCAGGCCTCCGGCGCAGTATTGGTCACCGTTGACGACGACGTCAGCGTATTGGTGACCGTAGTCGGTGCCAAACAAGCCGATCCAGGCAAGGGCTTCTTCCCTCTGTCTGTTCACTACCAGGAAAAAACCTACGCTGCCGGTAAGATCCCTGGCGGTTTCTTCAAGCGCGAAGGCCGTCCTTCCGAGAAAGAAACCCTGACTTCCCGACTGATCGACCGTCCGATCCGTCCGCTGTTCCCTGAAGGCTTCATGAACGAAGTGCAGGTTGTCTGCACCGTCGTTTCCACCAGCAAGAAAACCGATCCGGACATCGCTGCGATGATCGGTACCTCGGCTGCGCTGGCGATCTCCGGCATTCCTTTCGATGGCCCGATCGGCGCTGCCCGCGTTGCGTTCCACGAAAGCACCGGCTATCTGCTGAACCCGACTTACGAACAACTGAAAGCATCGAGCCTGGACATGGTCGTTGCCGGTACTTCGGAAGCGGTATTGATGGTTGAATCGGAAGCCAAAGAGCTGACCGAAGACCAGATGCTGGGCGCGGTACTGTTTGCTCACGACGAGTTCCAGGTTGTGATCAACGCTGTTAAAGAACTGGCTGCCGAAGCTGCCAAGCCAACCTGGACCTGGGCCCCTCAGCCTGAAGCTACCGCACTGCTGGGCGCTATCCGTGCCGAGTTCGGCGACGCGATCTCCCAGGCCTACACCATCACCGTCAAGGCCGACCGTTACGCTCGCTTGGGCGAACTGAAAGACCAGGTTGTTGCCAAGCTGTCCGGTGAAGAAGGCCAGCCTTCGTCCAGCGACGTCAAAGCTGCTTTCGGTGAAATCGAGTACCGCACCGTTCGCGAAAACATCGTTAACGGCAAGCCACGTATCGACGGTCGCGACACCCGTACCGTACGTCCGCTGAGCATCGAAGTTGGCGTTCTGCCAAAGACCCACGGTTCGGCATTGTTCACCCGTGGCGAAACCCAGGCTCTGGTAGTCGCGACTCTGGGCACCGCCCGTGACGCACAACTGCTGGACACCCTGGAAGGCGAGAAAAAAGACCCGTTCATGCTGCACTACAACTTCCCTCCGTTCTCGGTGGGCGAGTGTGGTCGCATGGGTGGCGCTGGTCGTCGCGAAATCGGTCACGGCCGTCTGGCCCGTCGTTCGGTTCAGGCCATGCTGCCTGCTGCTGACGTGTTCCCGTACACCATCCGTGTGGTATCGGAAATCACCGAGTCCAACGGTTCCAGCTCCATGGCTTCGGTCTGCGGTGCTTCCCTGGCTCTGATGGACGCTGGTGTGCCGATGAAGGCGCCGGTTGCCGGTATCGCGATGGGCCTGGTTAAAGAAGGCGAGAAGTTCGCCGTTCTGACCGACATCCTGGGCGACGAAGACCACCTGGGCGACATGGACTTCAAGGTAGCCGGTACCTCCAAAGGTGTTACCGCGCTGCAGATGGACATCAAGATCAAAGGCATCACCGAAGAAATCATGGAAATCGCTCTGGGCCAAGCCCTGGAAGCGCGCCTGAACATTCTCGGCCAGATGAACCAGATCATTGCCCAGTCGCGTACCGAGCTGTCGGAAAACGCTCCGACCATGATCGCGATGAAAATCGACACCGACAAAATCCGTGATGTCATCGGTAAAGGCGGCGCGACCATTCGTGCGATCTGTGAAGAGACCAAGGCTTCGATCGACATCGAAGACGACGGTTCGATCAAGATCTTCGGCGAAACCAAAGAAGCCGCAGAAGCTGCGCGTCAGCGCGTTCTGGGTATCACCGCTGAAGCTGAAATCGGCAAGATCTACGTGGGTAAAGTTGAGCGCATCGTCGACTTCGGCGCATTCGTCAACATCCTGCCAGGCAAGGACGGTCTGGTTCACATCTCCATGCTGAGCGACGCTCGCGTAGAGAAAGTGACCGACATCCTGAAAGAAGGTCAGGAAGTGGAAGTACTGGTACTGGACGTGGACAACCGCGGCCGTATCAAGCTGTCCATCAAAGACGTGGCAGCTGCCAAGGCTTCGGGCGTTTAATTACCCCGCAGCTTAAGCGCTGAACAAGCAAACGCCCCGACTGGTTCGGGGCGTTTTGCTATGTGCAGTAAATGGCTTTTGTAGCAGCTGGCTTCGCCAGCTGCTACAGGGGCTCAGAGCAAATCCGTGAAAAATGAGGCGCTTGTCCAGGTTGCCCGACCCCAAACTCAGTGCTAGCTTTAGCCCACCGCCCGTGTAGCTCAGCCGGTAGAGCAGCGCACTCGTAACGCGAAGGTCGCAGGTTCGATTCCTGTCTCGGGCACCACTTCCCCTTATTTCACTTTGCGGCTCAATTCCTCGACGGTACGTTTGAGCTGCTCCATCGCACGATCCTGATCGCTGATGTCCCGTTTCAGGTTCGAGATTTCGCTGCTGTTCGAGTTGGAGCTGGAGCCGCTGTTGCGCTTGAGGTCTTCCACCTGCCGACCGAGATTATCCAGATCACGTTCCTGCTCTTTGACCTTGCTCTTGAGGTCGTCGATCTCCTTGCTGCTGGAGCTTGAGCTGGAACCGCTGCTACGCTTGAGCTCTTCGATCTGGCGCGTCTGGTCTTTGATGGTTTCCTGCATCTTTTTCAGTTCGTCGACGCGCAAATCGCTTTTGACCAGAACGTCCTTGCCGTATTCACTGTGGATGGCGGAGAGTTTGTCATCGTAGGACGGACCGCCGTTGCTCAGCTCAATGCCGGCCATTGCGGTGCCCGGCAGAGCCAGGACACCCAGCAGGGCGGTCATTGCGGTGGCGGACAGAACAGAAGAAAACTTCGAAAAGCTGTGCATCACTGAGGTTCCTTGTGAAGTACCGATA
The DNA here is from genome assembly GCF_056397005.1 of Pseudomonas sp. 05N431. Classification (NCBI taxonomy): domain Bacteria; kingdom Pseudomonadati; phylum Pseudomonadota; class Gammaproteobacteria; order Pseudomonadales; family Pseudomonadaceae; genus Pseudomonas; species Pseudomonas sp. 05N431. The sequence continues at coordinate 218,465 of NZ_JBFTMN010000006.1, read as the reverse complement.
TGGCACATCGCTATGACTTTGGATTTTAAATTATGTTCCCGAGGCTCCTGATGCACCCTGCATGAAACTTTTTGTGGAATAGATGTAAAGAGCCGTGTAATTCACGGGCCAAACGTCCTATATTCGGTGCCTGCATGAGCATCGCCCAGCAGTTTTCAGATGATCCCGAATGGTTCTGAAGGCCAGATAAACCGGGCTTCAAACGGTTTCCTGCGTCAGAGAGATCCTTGATGATCCAGATCCATCTTCCATTCCCAGATCAGAGAGAACGAAATGACCGTGAACGAAATGACTCAAGAACAAAGACACGAAGAGGCCCTCAAGAAGTACATGCTTGATGCGCCAGAACTGATGGAAGAGATCAAGAACCTGAGCGCCGACGATCAGAAAGATCAGATTCAGTGGGCGTTCGAGGACGAGGCAGAAGCGCAGGGCTTGCAGCCCTGGGAGTTGACGCTCAAGTACACCTCAACACCGGAAGAATACGAAGCGACGCGGCTTGCGTTGCACAAGGAAGCAGCTGAAGTGCTGGGCGTCGAGTGGGAAGAATACTGCGAGATGAACAATCTGGTGGTTTGAAAGCAACGCCAGCCTCATGAGGCTGGCGTTTCTTTTTGTCAGAGGCTCAAGCGCATCGACAGGTCTACAGCCTTCACATCCTTGGTCATCGCCCCAATCGAGATGTAATCCACGCCCGTCTCGGCGATCGGCCGCAAGGTGCTTTCGTTGACACCACCGCTGGCCTCGAGCTTCGCCTTGCCGGCATTCAGGCGCACGGCTTCGCGCATGTCGTCCAGGCTCAGCTCATCGAGCATGATGATGTCGGCACCCGCCGCGAGGGCCTCCTTGAGCTCCTCCAGGCTTTCCACTTCAACCTCCACCGGTTTGCCCGGCGCGATCTTGTGCGCGGCAGCAATGGCTTGAGGGATACCACCGCAGGCAGCGATATGGTTTTCCTTGATCAGAAAAGCGTCGTACAGGCCGATGCGGTGGTTGTGGCAGCTGCCACAGGTCACGGCGTACTTTTGCGCCAATCGCAGCCCAGGCAGGGTTTTGCGGGTATCCAGCAGTTTCACCTGAGTATCGGCAACGAAGTCGGCCAGGTATTGCGCACGAGTGGCGACCCCGGAAAGCAGCTGCAGGAAGTTCAGCGCGCTACGCTCGCCGGTCAGCAGCGAACGGGCGGGACCCTCGAGGTGGAACAACGCCTGATTGGGGCTCACGCGTTCACCGTCGCGCACTTGCCAGTGCACCGCGACCCGTGGGTCCAGCTGCCGAAACACCGCATCGACCCAGGCGGTGCCGCTGATGACGGCTGCATCACGGGTAATGATCGTGGCTTTGGCCAGGCGTTCGGCCGGGATCAGTTGTGCGGTGATGTCGCCGCTGCCGATGTCTTCAAGCAACGCACGGCGCACGTTGGCTTCGATTTCGGCGGTCAAATCGGCGAGGCGTAGATTCGGCATAACGGGCTCCACTAACAAAGTGGCCTGATTATAGGGCCATGCGGCAAGCTAACCCAAGGCGCGCTCTACTTTCAGCAGGTTCTAAAACCTGCATTTGGTCGTCTCGCCCGCTTTATTTCTCCTGCGTTCGGATCTGTTATCGAACGCTATTTCAAGGGGCGATACAGAGTCTGCTGGCACTCGGAAGGTCTTTTGCAAGATAATCCGCCTTGCGTTTGACGTCATAGCCTTGACGTCTCTTTGGCTTCCCGATACTTGAAATGCAGCGCGGTGCATCGCGATTGCGTTGTGAGCCGGCGGTGAGCGTTTGTCGCTTCACATCGAACCGAGGAATCACCCCTTTGCAGGAGGCTTGGATGCACAACGACGGGAATGTAGTGCCTTTGCACAAGGTCGCTACCGATCAGGCGAATCCATCGCCGCTCGCCCGCCTGCCGGTGATTCTGCTCCAGGTTCGTGACAAGGCTGTGCAACAACTCAGGCTCGGCTTGCAGGAGCTGTTCGATAACGCCGACGACACCTTGTTCGAAATGGCCGACCGGGCACAGAACAATGTTGAGCAGAACATCTTCTTTGAAGCCATGCGCGATTTGCGCCTCAAGCGCAAAAACATCGAGCGCGGCTTTCACGAGCTTTTCTTCGAGGCCTTTGCCGGCCTCATCCAGTACGACCCGACTCACGCCGCCTTGCCGCTGGCGATGAGTGTCGACCCCTCGTGCGAGCTCTCCAGCGACGAGTTTGAGCGGCAAGTGGCGCTGGAAGCCATGGTCGCCAAGGCGCTCAACCGGGACGGCTTTGCCCTTGGACAACTGACCGCGCGCCTGAGCGTGCTGCTGGGCAAGCCCCTGGATGATTCGCGCAATCCCATGGGGCCGGCCATGCTCTGCGAGTATTTTTTGCAGGCCGGACGCAATCTGGGGGTGGAGATCAAGGTCAAGCTGATCATCCTCAAATTGTTCGAACGCTATGTGCTCAGCGATGCTGATCAGCTCTATGCGCAAGCCAACCAGATACTGATTGCCACGGGCGTTCTGCCTGAACTCAAGGCCGCTCCTGCGCGCCGCGTCACGGACCGGGCGGCGGCCAGTGTTCGTGCAGAGTCCAGCGGATCGGGCGTCAGATCCAGCAATCCGCACATCGACGACAGCGTGCAGGAAGTCTTCGCTGCCTTGCAGGCGTTGCTGTACCCCGTGCGCGGCAGTGTTGCGCCGACGTTCGAGGCGAGCGCCCAGAGCCAGCCCATCTCGACCCGCGATTTGCTGCGCCTGCTCTCGCATTTGCAGCAATTCGTGCCGGCCCCTGCCGCCCTGGATGATTTCGACCTGCGCAATCAGCTCGAACAGTTGCTAACCCGGGTCAGCGTTAAAAGTGGCAAGTCTCGGGTGGTCGGGGTAGCGGACGAGGATGTGATCAATCTGATGGTGATGCTCTTCGAATTCATTCTCGCCGACCCTCAATTGCGGCAAGTGATCGCAACCTGAGGGGCGATCACGGCATACTGGAGCCCATCAGAGCCGTCATTGAAGGAGCCTGTATGCAGTTGGACCCCGCGAGCGGTTGGTTTGAAGGCGTGCGCCATTGCCCGTCCCCCAACTTCAATGCGCGCCCCACGGGCGAAATCTCCTTGCTGGTGATCCACAACATCAGCCTGCCACCGGCGCAGTTCGCGACGGGCAAGGTGCAGGAATTTTTTCAGAACCGCCTGGATGTCACTGAGCACCCCTACTTTGAAGGGATTGCCGACTTGCGTGTGTCTGCACATTTTCTGATCGAGCGTGACGGCTCGATCACACAGTTTGTCTCTTGTCTTGATCGGGCATGGCACGCAGGCGTTTCCCGGTTCGAGGGGCGCGAAGGCTGTAATGATTTCTCCCTTGGCATTGAGCTTGAAGGCACTGATGATCTGCCGTTCACCGAGGCTCAATATCACGCGCTGATTGCCTTGACCCGCCAATTGCAGTCTACGTTTACAGCCATCACCCATTCACGTATCCAGGGGCATAGCGATATCGCACCCGGGCGCAAGACGGATCCGGGACCGGCGTTCGACTGGGCACGCTATCGCGGGGCTCTGGAAAAAGGGGAAGCACAATGAGTTTTCTGGTGTTACTGCTGGCGGTCTGGATCGAGAAATTCTCGGCCTTGCGTCATCAAGTTCAGCGCGACAGTGGATGGTTGCGAGAGCTGGCCAAGTATGAAACCAGCCCAAAGCTTGCGAATCGGCCTTGGCTGGTGCTGGCATTGCTGGTGCTGTTCCCTGTGGCGTTACTCGGCTTTTTGTTGCTGGTACTGCAGCCGGTAGCCTATGGCTTGCTGGCCTTGCCGGTGCATTTGCTGGTGGTGATTTACAGCCTGGGCCGTGGTGATCTGCTCGGCGGCCTGGGACCGTTTCGTGATGCCTGGCGCCGGGAAGACCTGCAAGCGGCGGCGCTCGTTGCCAAACGTGACCTGGATATTTGCGCCGACAGCGGCGAGCAGTTGCTGCAGAAGGTTCAAGCTCATTTGCTGTGGCAGGCTTACCAGAGTTTTTTTGCGGTGATTTTCTGGTACTTCCTGCTAGGTCCGGTGGCGGCCCTGAGTTATCGCTTGCTGGCCCTGGCGGCCGAGCACGGCAAGAACCCGGCAGTGGCCGAGCGCGCCGCACAATTGCGACATGCCTTTGACTGGCTGCCGGTGCGTTTGCTGGCTGCGAGTTTTGCACTGGTCGGCAACTTCGTCGCGGTCAGCCGGGTGATGCTCCATGAATTGTTGAACTGGAATATCAGCGCCGCGCAGTTGATCGAGAACGTCGGCGTGGTGGCGGGTGAGATTCCGGCACCCGTGGCGGGGCCTGAAGGGATTCAAAACCTGGATCAGATCTGGGAACTGCTGCTGCGAGCGGCGGTGGTCTGGTATGCCGGGTTTGCCATTTGGACCGTGCTGCCCTGATTTCTGCATAACCCCGAACTGTAGCAGCTGCCGAAGGCTGCGTTCGGCTGCGAAGCAGTCGTAAATCCTGCTTGCGCGGTGAGCCTGACAATCCGCGGCGCCTGAGTTAGCGACTGCTTCGCAGCCGAACGCAGCCTTCGGCAGCTGCTACAGGTGCGCGTGTGCTCTAGCTGTTAACCTTAAGTTACAAAACCTCCTTTCGATTTGAGCTATACAGAAGCAGCGCGCCATAGTGGCTATCTGCTGCATCTGCGTGCCTGCCCAAAAAAATAAGAAATGAAAGGGGGACGTCCGTGAAGAGTTTGCTCTATCCCGCCGTTGCGCTGATGAATCGCCTGAGCTTCGGCATGAAGTTCAGTCTGATCAGCGTGCTGTTTTTCTTCCCCATGCTGGTGACCAATTTCTATCTGGTTCGGGATTCGTATCGCGAGTTCCAGGGCACCCAGGTCGAATTGCAAAGCCTCGATCTGTTGGGTGGTGGGCTGACGCTGCGGCGGGATCTGGAAACCCTGAACAACCTGGTACAGATCAACGCGACCCTCGGCCAGTCTGGCAAGGCCGGAGATACCGAATCGAAAATCAGCGCCCTTGAGCAGAGCGTGCTTGCGCGCCTGCAAAGCCTGACCGCGACGACCATCGATACTGAGCAGGTCAGTGTTTTTGATAGTAAGCGCGATGAAATGATTGCAGCGTTCAAGGCTCAACAAGCGGAGACGTCTGTGCAAAGCAAAAGCGCGCTGATCGGCAAACTGCTCGGCAATGCGCAGATTTTCAGCCAGATCATCGCTAGCCAGGCTGGCCTGAGTCGTGACAACCAGAGTGATTTGCGCCAATTGAGCGAGCTGATCACCAACGTTACCCCGCGTGTGACGCAAACCCTCGGCGAAGGCCGGGCGATGGGGGCCTACTCGCTGGGGCAGGGGTTTCTCAATTCCGCTTCGAGCACCCGGTTCGATGAACTGCTGGCGCAAATCGACAAGCTTCAGGCCGAATACGCCTTGAAGTTGCAGGACGCACTGGCGGCCGGCAAAGCGGCGCGTGAGATGCTGGAGCCCTCGGCCAATGCCAGCAAAGCCACGCTCAAACAGGCCAGCGAGCTGTTTGAAGAGCAAGTGGTGGTGGCCGATACCCTCGATAAACCCTGGCAGGGCTTTTACGATCAGGTCACCGGGCTGATGGACAAGACCTATCAACTGAATGACGCGACGCTCAAGTTTCTCGGCGTTCAATTGCAGCAACGCCTGGAACAGAACCGCACGCACATGGTGCTGCAGGCGGTGGCACTGTCGGTGGTGTTCGTGCTGATTTTTTATCTCTACGGCGGCTTCTATGCCTCCACCCGCACCACCCTCAAGCGTCTCGGCGGAGTGATGGACAAGGTGGCGGCCGGTGACATGACCATCACGTTTACCGCCCACAGCCGTGATGAGTTGGGTGAGTTGGGCAATGTCTTCAATGGCACCGTGGCGAAGATCCATGACCTGATCGAGTTGGTCGGCAAGACCGTCAACGAAGTGGAGCGTCAGGCGAGTCAGGTGGAAACGGTATCGGCCCGGAGCAATCAGGCGGTGGCCGGTCAGCGTACGCAGATCGAGCAAGTTGCCACGGCGATGAACCAGATGTCGGCCACTGCTCAGGAAGTTGCGCGCAGTGCGGCGGCTGCCGTCAGCAGTGCCCACAGCGTCAATGATGAAACCATTAGCGGCCGCGGGTTGGTCGAGTCGCAACAAGGCAGCATTGCGCAACTGGCCAGCGAGATCGACTCGTCAGTGCTGGTGATCAATCAACTGGCCAGTGATAGCCAGTCCATCAGCCGCGTGCTGGAAGTGATCAAGAGCATCGCCGAGCAGACCAACCTGTTGGCGCTCAACGCGGCCATCGAGGCCGCTCGTGCAGGTGAGCAGGGGCGTGGCTTTGCGGTGGTGGCCGATGAGGTCCGCACCCTGGCCAAACGTACCCAGCAATCGACCGAAGAAATCGAGCAGATGATTGCCAAGCTGCACGGCGGCGTTGGCGCCGCGGTGAAGGCCATGGGCGTCAGTCACCAGATGGCCAGCGGCACGGTCGGTCAGTCGGAAAAGGTCCAGCAAGCCCTGGAAAACATCCTGGGCGCGGTGGGCATGATCGTCGATCAGAACCAGCAAATTGCCGCGGCAGTCGAGCAGCAAACGGCGGTGGCCCACGATATTGACCAGAACATTGTCGAGATCAACCGTGCCGGCGAACGTACTGCCGAAGGTGCGCACCAGACCGAGCATGCCAGCCGTGCATTGTCGGCCCAAGTGGTGCAGTTGAAGCACTTGATCAGCGCGTTCAGGGTTTGAAGCCTCACCGCGAATAAATGTGGGAGCGAGCTTGCTCGCGAAGGCGGTCAGTCAGTCACATCGATGTTGGATGTGGCAACGCATTCGCGAGCAGGCTCGCTCCCACAGGTGTTTTGTGCTGTCAGTTATTACCAGTTGAACAGCTCGCAGGCGTTGGCGGTGCTGGCGGCGGCCAGTTGCTCGGGGCTGATGGCCATGATCTGCGCCAGTGCCGCGCAAATCGCCGGCAGGTGAGCAGGGCTGTTGCGTTGTCCGGGGTACATGGCGGGCGCCATGTCCGGTGAATCGGTTTCCAGCACCACCGATTCCAGCGGCAAACCGGCGATCACTTTGTGCATGCGCAAGGCTTGTGGCCAAGTCGCTGCTCCACCCAATCCCAGTTTGAAACCGAGCTTGAGGTATTCGCGGGCCTCTTCCTGGCTGCCGGCAAAGGCGTGGATGATGCCGGCGCGTTTGAGCCGGAAGCGTTTCAAGGTCGCAATCACCGCCGCATGGCTGCGCCGCACATGCAGCAGCGCCGGCAACTGGAAGTCTGCCGCCAGTCGCAGCTGTGCTTCAAACAGCACTTGCTGGCGTTCGCGGTCCAGGTCCTCAAGAAAGTAATCCAGGCCAATTTCGCCTACGGCGCACAGTTGCCGATGGCCGGCCAGACGCGTCAGCCAGTCCGCCAACTCGGTCAGGTCAGCGGGACGATGTTCATCGAGGTAGGCGGGATGCAGGCCAAACGCGGCATGCAGGTCTGGATCGCTTTGCACCAGATCCCAGACCCGCTGCCAATTGCGCTGATAAACCCCCAGCACCACCATCCGCTTCACACCCAAAGCGCGGCTTTGAGCCAGCAGCGCCTGACGGTCCGGGTCGAAGTCCGGGAAGTCCAGATGAGTGTGGCTGTCGATCAGCTCCACGTTTCAGTCCTGGCGAATACGCTGTTTGAAGGTCCGCGCAATGGCTTGCACGCCGGGTTGGTAATGGGCTTCTTCAATCGCCGCGAGGGCCAGTTGCAAGGCTTTGTCGGCGATCAGTTGATGCTGCTGGGCCATGGCGTTGACCGGCAGCGGCAGGAAGTCCAGCAATTGCGTGTCGCCAAAAGTGCCGAGGCGCAACGGGCGGGTTTTCAACGGGAAGTCATGCAAGGCATCGAACACGCCTTGAAGCAGCACGTAAGACGTCGTCACCAGCGCATCTGGCAAGTGGCCGAGGCGTTGGAGTAATTCTTCCATCAGCTGTCGGCCGCAGTCGCGGCTGAACGACTCGCCCTGTTCGATCAGGACGTCACCCTTGAAGTCGACCAGAGCCTGCTTGAAGCCGGCGGCACGCTCCTGGCTGATGCTCAGTTCGGGCCGCGCACCGATCAGCGCAATCTGTTTGGGCTCAGGCGTCAACAGACTGCGGGTGAGGTTCAGGCTGGCTTCGCGGTCATCACTGATCACCGAGCAGAAATGCTCAGGCTCCATGACCCGGTCAATGGCAATGATCGGCAAGCCCTTGGCCTGCAACTGGCGATAACTGTCATCGCCGGCAGGCAGGCAGCTGGCGACGATCAACGCATCGCAGCGCCGTGCGCGAAACAGCTTGAGCAGCTGGCGCTCGCTTTCAGGTGCATCGTCGGAGCTGGCAATCAGCAACTGATAGCCACGCGCCCGGGCACCCTGTTCGAGGAGCTTGGCGATCCGCGCGTAACTGGGGTTTTCCAGGTCCGGCAGAATGAAACCCAGGGTGCGGGTGTGCCGACTGCGCAACCCGGCCGCTTGAGGATTAGGCGTAAAGCCATGTTGCTCGACCACCGCGCGCACGCGCTCGACGGTGGCGTTGCTGATGCGTTGCTGTTCGGCCTTGCCATTGATGACATAGCTGGCGGTGGTGACAGACACACCGGCCAACTGGGCGATATCACTGAGTTTCAACCCGGGATTTCCTTGTTTTTTCGAGCTTGCCCCGACATTTTGTCCAATCCTACCCGATTACGGCAGGCGACCAATGTCGCAACGCATCCGACAAGTTGGACTTCAAGGTTGGGAGATTATCGAGTAACGTGCCAACTCATCTAGATTAAACGTTTCAGCAAGCGTATTTTCTGCGCTATTGGCTCTTTTTGCCGGTTCTGCCGCGAAACCGACAAAGGATGCTCTGAAAAAGAGTGCTCTGAATAAAGCCTAAACTGATTCAATCAAAACAATACCTGGCGCGACCCCGCGCCAAAAAGGAGAAAGCATGCTCGAGCTCACCATAGAGCAGATATCCATGGGCCAGTCGGCTGTGGATAAAGCCGCCGCATTGCATTTGCTGGCCGACACGCTGGTCGCCGATGGCCTGGTGGCCGAGGGTTACCTCAGCGGCTTGCAGGCGCGTGAAGCCCAGGGTTCGACCTTTCTCGGTCAAGGTATTGCGATCCCCCACGGAACCCCTGATACCCGCAATCTGGTGCACACCACCGGCGTGCGTTTGCTGCAGTTCCCCGAAGGGGTGGATTGGGGCGACGGCCACATCGTCTACCTGGCGATCGGTATCGCGGCCAAATCCGACGAGCATTTGCGCCTGCTGCAATTGCTGACCCGCGCCCTCGGCGAAACTGATCTGGGCCAGGCCTTGCGCCGCGCCAGCAGCGCCGAAGCCTTGCTGAAACTGCTGCAAGGCGCACCGCAAGAGCTGGCGCTGGATGCGCAAATGATCGGCCTGGGTGTCTCCGCCGACGATTTTGAAGAGCTGGTCTGGCGTGGCGCGCGGTTGTTGCGTCAGGCCGACTGCGTGAGCAATGGTTTTTCTGCGGTATTGCAGCAGGTTGAAGCGCTGCCGCTGGGTGATGGCCTGTGGTGGCTGCACAGCGAACAAACGGTCAAGCGCCCGGGCCTGGCCTTCGTCACCCCGGACAAACCGATTCGGTACCTCGGCCAGCCACTGAGCGGGCTGTTCTGTCTGGCCAGCCTTGGCGAGGCGCATCAGGCCCTGCTCGAACGTCTTTGCGCGTTGCTGATTGAAGGCCGTGGCCACGAACTTGGTCGCGCCACCAGCCGGCGTGCGGTGCTGGAAGTGCTCGGCGGCGAATTGCCGGCTGATTGGCCGAGTGCCCGCATTACCCTGGCGAATGCCCACGGTTTGCATGCGCGGCCGGCGAAGATTCTCGCTCAACTGGCGAAAAGTTTTGAAGGCGAGATCCGCATCCGCATCGTCGACGGCCAAGACAGCGCAGTGTCGGTGAAGAGCTTGAGCAAACTGCTCAGCCTCGGCGCCCGTCGCGGCCAGGTGTTGGAGTTGATTGCCGAGCCGAGCATCGCCGCCGATGCGTTGCCGGCGCTGCTGAGGGCTATTGAAGAAGGCCTGGGCGAAGACATCGAACCGTTGCCGACGGTGAGTGCAAAGAGCGAGGTCATCGAAGAAGTTATTGACGTCGTGGTTGCTCCCGCCTCCGGCAGCGTGATTCAGGCCATTGCTGCTGCGCCGGGGATTGCCATCGGTCCAGCGCATATCCACGTGTTGCAAGCAATCGATTACCCGTTGCGTGGCGAGTCCACGGCGATCGAACGCGAGCGTTTGAAAACATCCCTGGCCGATGTTCGCCGCGATATCGAAGGGCTGATCCAGCGCAGCAAGGCCAAGGCGATTCGCGAGATTTTCATCACCCACCAGGAAATGCTCGACGACCCGGAACTGACCGACGAAGTCGACACTCGCCTCAAGCAAGGCGAAAGCGCTGAAGCGGCGTGGATGGCGGTGATCGACGCGGCAGCCAGACAACAGGAGTCCTTGCAGGACGCCTTGCTCGCTGAGCGAGCAGCGGACTTGCGCGATATCGGTCGGCGAGTGCTGGCGCAACTGTGCGGCATCGAGACTCCGAGCGAACCGGATCAGCCGTACATCCTGGTAATGGATGAAGTGGGTCCATCGGACGTTGCACGTCTTGATCCGACGCGGGTGGCCGGCATTCTTACCGCGCGTGGCGGTGCCACCGCCCACAGCGCGATCGTCGCTCGGGCCTTGGGCATTCCGGCGCTGGTCGGTGCTGGCGCGGCGGTGTTGCGGTTGGCGTCGGGCACGCCATTGCTGCTCGATGGCCAGCGTGGTCGGCTGCATGTCGACGCCGATGCGGCAACGTTGCAACGTGCCGCTGAAGAACGTGACAACCGCGAGCAACGCCTGCAAGCGGCTGCGGCCCAGCGTCACCAACCGGCGCTGACCACGGACGGCCATGCCGTCGAAGTGTTCGCCAACATCGGCGAAAGCGCAGGTGTGGTCAGCGCGGTGGAGCAGGGCGCTGAAGGGATTGGTCTGCTGCGCACCGAACTGATTTTTATGGCCCACCAGCAAGCGCCGGACGAAGCCACTCAAGAAGTCGAATACCGTCGGGTGCTCGACGGTCTGGCCGGGCGGCCGCTGGTAGTGCGGACCCTGGACGTTGGCGGTGATAAGCCGTTGCCGTATTGGCCGATTGCCAAGGAGGAAAACCCGTTCCTCGGCGTACGTGGCATTCGCCTGACCTTGCAACGTCCGCAGATCATGGAAGCCCAGTTGCGTGCCTTGCTACGCGCCGCCGACAACCGTCCATTGCGGATCATGTTCCCGATGGTTGGCAGCGTCGATGAATGGCGTCAGGCGCGGGACATGACCGAGCGTCTGCGTCTGGAAATCCCGGTGGCCGACCTGCAACTGGGGATCATGATCGAAGTGCCGTCGGCGGCTTTGCTGGCGCCGGTTCTGGCCAAGGAAGTCGACTTCTTCAGCGTTGGCACCAATGACCTGACCCAATACACCCTGGCTATCGACCGCGGTCATCCGACCCTGTCGGCCCAGGCTGATGGCCTGCACCCGGCGGTGTTGCAACTGATCGACATCACGGTGCGTGCCGCCCATGCTCATGGCAAGTGGGTCGGCGTGTGTGGCGAACTGGCGGCAGACCCGCTGGCGGTACCGGTGTTGGTCGGCCTGGGTGTCGATGAGTTGAGCGTTTCGGCGCGCAGCATCGGCGAGGTCAAGGCGCGGGTTCGTGAGCTGAGTCTTGCGCAGGTAAAACATCTGGCCCAACAGGCTCTGGCCGTGGGCAGCGCGAATGAAGTGCGCGCATTAGTGGAGGCTCTGTAATGGCCAAAATCCTAACCCTGACCCTCAACCCGGCGCTGGACCTCACTGTTCAGTTGCCGCATCTGGAACCTGGTCAGGTCAATCGTAGCGACGCCATGCACACCCACGCCGCCGGCAAGGGCATCAACGTGGCGCAGGTGCTTGCAGACCTCGGGCATCAGTTGACGGTCAGCGGTTTTCTCGGTGAGGACAATCTTCAGGCGTTCGAAGCGCTGTTCGCCAAACGCGGGTTTGTCGACGCCTTCATCCGTGTTCCCGGCGAGACTCGCAGCAACATCAAGCTGGCGGAAGCGGACGGACGCATCACTGACATCAACGGTCCGGGGCCGGTGGTCAGTGCATCCGCGCAGCAGGCGTTGCTCGATCGTCTGGATCAGATCACCTTGGGTCATGACGCGGTGGTAGTCGCCGGCAGTTTGCCGCGTGGCGTCAGCGCGCAGTGGTTGCACGGGTTGTTGCTGCGCCTCAAGTCGCGGGGTTTGAAAGTCGCCCTCGACACCAGCGGCGAAGCCTTGCGCGCAGGGCTGTCGGCAGGCCCGTGGCTGATCAAACCGAACACCGAAGAACTGTCCGAGGCGCTGGATTGCGAGGTGGTTTCGGTGGCTGCACAAGCCGAAGCGGCGAGCCGTTTGCACGCTCATGGTATCGAACACGTGGTGATTTCCCACGGTGCCGAGGGCGTTAACTGGTTCAGTGTCGGCTCGGCGATGCACGCCACTCCGCCCAGGGTCAGTGTTGTCAGTACGGTGGGCGCCGGCGATTCATTGCTGGCGGGCATGCTCCACGGTTTGCTCAGTGCCGATACGCCAGAACAGACCTTGCGCACTGCCACGGCGATTGCCGCGATGGCCGTCACGCAGATCGGTTTCGGTATCGGTGACGCCGCGCAACTGGCGCAGCTCGAACAGGGTGTGCGCGTGCGCCCCCTGACAGAACAATAAGAGGGTTGGTCATGAAGTTAGCCATTGTTACTGCCTGCCCGAATGGCATGGTTACCAGTGTGCTGTGCGCGCGTTTGCTCGATGCCGCCGCGCAGCGTCAAGGCTGGATGACCTGCGTTGAAGTGTATGACGCAGCGCACCCGGAGCGTCAGTTGTCCGCAGCGACGCTCGAGGATGCCGAGTGGGTGTTGCTGGTCAGCACCGGGACTGTGGATATGTCGCGGTTTGTCGGCAAGCGGGTGTTCCAGAGCACGCCGTCCCAAGCCCTGCAAGACGTCGATGCGGTGCTGCGCCGTGGCGCTGAAGAAGCCCAGATCTACGTCGCGCCGCAAGCCGTCGTCGAACCCGCAACTGTCAGCAAAACTGCACCGCGTCTGGTGGCGGTCACTGCCTGCCCGACCGGTGTCGCTCACACCTTCATGGCCGCCGAAGCCTTGCAGCAGGCGGCCAAGCGTCTGGGTTATGACTTGCAGGTGGAAACCCAGGGCTCGGTCGGCGCACGCAATCCGTTGAGCGCGCAAGCCATCGCGGATGCTGATGTGGTGCTGTTGGCGGCGGACATCGAAGTCGCCACCGAGCGTTTCGCCGGCAAGAAAATCTACCGCTGCGGCACCGGTATCGCACTGAAACAGGCCGAAGCCACACTCAACAAAGCCTTGGCCGAAGGCACGCAGGAAACCGCGTCGACCGGCGCCCAAGGCCCGGCCAAGAAAGAGAAAACCGGGGTCTACAAACACCTGCTGACGGGCGTCTCGTTCATGCTGCCGATGGTCGTGGCCGGTGGTTTGATGATCGCGCTGTCGTTTGTCTTCGGCATCACTGCGTTCAAGGAACCGGGCACGCTGGCGGCGGCATTGATGCAGATCGGTGGCGATACGGCGTTCAAGTTGATGGTGCCGCTGCTGGCGGGTTACATCGCCTACTCGATTGCTGACCGTCCTGGCCTGGCGCCGGGGATGATTGGTGGTCTGTTGGCGAGTACCTTGGGCGCCGGGTTTATCGGCGGGATCATTGCCGGCTTCATCGCCGGTTACGCGGCGCAGGCGATCAACCGTTATGCGCGCCTGCCGCAAAGTCTGGAAGCGCTGAAGCCGATCCTGATCATCCCGTTACTGGCGAGTCTGTTCACCGGCCTGGTGATGATCTATGTGGTCGGCAAACCGGTCGCCGGACTGCTGGAAAGCCTGACGCATTTCCTCGACAGCATGGGCACTACCAATGCGATTCTGCTGGGGGTATTGCTCGGCGGCATGATGTGCGTCGACCTCGGTGGGCCGATCAACAAAGCCGCTTATGCATTCTCGGTGGGGCTGCTGGCGTCGCAAAGTTATGCACCGATGGCCGCGACCATGGCCGCTGGCATGGTGCCGCCGATTGGCCTCGGCATCGCCACGTTCATCGCCCGGCGCAAGTTTGCCCAGACTGAGCGCGAAGCCGGTAAAGCTGCCTTGGTGCTGGGGCTGTGCTTTATCTCCGAAGGGGCGATTCCGTTCGCCGCCAAGGACCCGCTGCGGGTGATTCCGGCAAGCATCGCCGGTGGTGCACTGGCCGGTGCGCTGTCGATGTATTTCGGCTGCAAACTGATGGCGCCGCACGGTGGGCTGTTCGTCATGCTGATCCCGAACGCGATCAACCATGCGCTGCTGTACTTGCTGGCGATTGTTGCCGGGAGTTTGCTGACAGCGGTGGTTTACGCAGCGGTCAAACGCCCGGAAGTCGCCGAGTTGGCATTGGAGCCGGCCAACGCCTGACCGCCATATTCTGTGGGAGCGAGCTTGCTCCGGGCGGCGATCCGACGATAGCGGTCTGACAGTCAGTATCTTTGTTGAATGTTAAACCGTCTTCGCGGGCAAGCCCGCTCCCACAGGGATCTGCTGCACCGGCAGATTTTTGTGTCACATCGGATTCACACAGCCATGTTTAAGTTTTCCTTTTAGGGAGAACTCCATGAGCGAATTCGACTTGGGACGCCGTCGAGTGATGCAGGCTGTCGGCGCCGGTTTGTTGTTACCTGGCCTGGCTCCGGCAGTGATCGCCTCGGTCAAGGATCGTCCACAGCTCACCGATGGTGTTCAGTCCGGCGACCTGCTGGGTGATCGGGCGATGATCTGGAGCCGCAGCGACCGCCCGGCGCGGATGGTCGTGGAATGGGACACTCGCAGCCTGTTCAGCAATCCTCGGCGTTTCGTCTCACCGTTGGCTGATGCCCGCACCGACTTCACGGCCCGGGTCGAGCTGAGCGGATTGCCCGCCGATCAGGCGATCTTCTACCGCGTGTACTTCGAAGACGCCCAAACTGGTGTGGCCAGCGAACCGTGGTTCGGTCACCTGCGCAGCGTGCCACAGACCCGTCGCGACATCCGTTTTGTCTGGAGTGGCGACACCGTCGGCCAGGGCTTCGGGATCAACCCGGATATCGGTGGCATGCGCATCTACGAAGCCATGCGCTTGCGCCTGCCGGACTTCTTTATCCACAGCGGCGACACCATCTACGCCGACGGCCCGGTGCCGGCGCAACTGACCACTGAAAGCGGTCGGGTGTGGCGCAACATCACCACTGAGGCCAAAAGCAAAGTTGCGGAAACCCTCGACGAGTATCGCGGCAATTATCGCTACAACCTGATGGACGAAAACATCCGCCGTTTCAATGCCGAGGTGCCGCAGATCTGGCAGTGGGACGACCACGAAGTGGTGAATAACTGGTCGCCGGGCAAACAGCTCGACGAGCGCTATAAGAGCAAAGATATCCACAGCCTGGTCGGCCGTGCGCGGCAAGCCTGGCTCGAATACGCGCCGGTGCGCTTGCAGGCCGCCGACAACGGCGGACGGATCTATCGCAAGCTCGGTTACGGGCCGCTGCTGGATGTGTTTGTGCTGGACATGCGCAGCTATCGCGGGGCCAACGACGACAACCTCGGCGGCGAAAAAGCCTTCCTCGGACGCGAGCAACTGGAGTGGCTCAAGCGTGAATTGAAAAACTCCGGCGCGCAGTGGAAAGTCATCGCCGCCGACATGCCGATTGGTCTTGGCGTGCCCGATGGCGAAGTCAGCCCCGGCGTGCCGCGCTGGGAAGCCGTGGCCAACGGTGATCCTGGCCCGGCCCAGGGCCGCGAGCTGGAGATCGCTGAGTTGTTGGGTTTCTTGCGGGCACAGCAAGTGCGCAACTTCGTCTGGCTGACGGCCGATGTGCATTACTGCGCTGCTCACCATTACCACCCGGATCGCGCAGCGTTTCAGGACTTCGAACCGTTCTGGGAGTTCGTCGCAGGTCCCTTGAATGCCGGCAGCTTCGGCCCCAACCCGCTGGATAAAACCTTCGGCCCCGAAGTGGTGTTCGAGAAAGCCCCGCCGGCGCAGAACACCTCACCGTTTGCCGGGTTTCAGTTTTTTGGCGAGGTAAATATCGACGGCCAGACCAGCGAAATGAGCGTGATCCTGCGGGATCTGGATGGGGTGGCGGTGTTTGAGCAGCGGTTGCAGCCGGTTTGATCGTGTCTCAGGCCGTTTTTGCCAAGAGAATCAGAACCAGTCCCTGCACCCTGAGAAATCGGGAGCAGGATAAGTCGAAGCCCAATGCTCAGGCTGCTTTGTTGATAAGGCTGGTGGAGAAATTCCCCGACATGATTGAGCGGCTAGGCGCCCTTTGAGCGGATAACTGAACACCTGAAAAGCCCCGCCTTCGAGAGAAACGCGGGGCTTTTTCCGTTCAATTGCGCTGGTTGTCCCGTGTGCCAAGCACCTTCACTACGTCATCGATCACCGCTTTGCTCATTTCCTGCAAATAGTGCGACGCCCAGGCATAGCGGTCCGTACCGCGTTCCATCGCCGCGTCTTCGGCCAGCAGTTTGGAGAGGTGGAGCAAGTCGGAAACGTGGGACAAGGCTTCGCGGAGGGGAACGCCGCTGTTGACGCGAAAGAGGGGTTGGTCGCAGTGGATGGAGAAGGGCGTGAGACCGGCGGTTGTCAGATCTGGGGGATTAGTCATTGGGCACCTCCGAAGGGGCGGAGGTAGTAAAAGCGCGAACGTTGGTTGGATCGAAAACGAGCATTGGCAAAACTCCTATATCAGTGAGAGCTGCTTCATTCGTTATCAGGCGAATGGGTGGCAGCCATGCGCAGGCTGATAAACCGGTATATAGGACCCGGCAGACCCGTGGGTCTCCCACGCACAGCCGCCATGGCACGAAATTGCGGGTATAAAAAACGCCAGCATTCGTGAGGTGGGCGTTGGTGCGCCTATATATTACCCGGGTTATCAGGCCCGGTCGCTGAATGGGCAGCGACGGTTTGAAGTTAGCTTGGGCAGATTGGGCGAACAATCGTAGCGATGTGGTGGCTCGGGTACGGTTTTTTGAGGTGTTGGCGAGGGGGAGCGCCGCAGGGCGCGGTCGTGCAGGGAGGTCGCTCGGAAATCAACTGGATGTCCAAAAGCAAAATTCAGAACGGTCCTACGTTTGACGCTCGTTCCCATGCGAGCATCGGAGCGATCAATTTCAGCGGTTACTGCGCAGCGATGCTGTAATCCTCAAACGCGGTTTGCTGTTGCAGGGCTGTAATGATGGTTTTGCGCGTAGTCGGTATTGTCGATGAAGGTCTCGCTTGCAAGTTCGGCTTCATCGCCTTCACCGATGAAGGCAAAGCCGAGGAATTCGAAGGTCTCGCGATCCACGTCCCTTGCCACCCGTGTCATGTCTCGTCCTGAAAGCCATACGGGCTCCTTCGATCCGAGTAGTGAGCCAGTCTTGGCCAACTCACTTCAAGCAGCCGGTTTTGCTGATTGGAAATATGACGTAACGATTAGCCGGAAACCGCTCTGGCCGGGTATCTTTAACTAGCCGCCCTTCCCAAAAATAGTAATGAATATCGAGTTCTACTAAGGAGTTTGTTGACAAAATTTTCCGAAAAATGAATATTTATTTCGCGCTGGATTGCGCAACAAGGACCGAAAAAAATAAAACCAAGGAATTAATGGAGAGGTCGATGAGTATTCAGGAAGCTTTCAATGTAAGGGAAAATGAACAGGCCCTGCGCAATACAAAACACGATGCCACTTATAATAATATTGCAGCCGCTATCGTCAGGCACGGAGCAATTAAAGAGCTTGACAGATTTGGCCGGATTCTGGCGAATAAACCGTTAGATCATGAGGGGCTGGCGGTATTCTTCGGAACTGTTTGGGCATTCTTCAAAGATGTACCTGCCGGTATTATTGCGTTGGCCGCTCGGGTTACAGATGAATGGATCAAAGAGGATGCCTGGAACGGCACTGCCAAAGCGGCTCATATTCTCTATGCCTCCGTAGACGAATACGGTTTGCATCAACACAGCAAACATATGCTGCCGACGCATCATCAGATGTTCAAAGAGCTTACCTTTCATTTAGGTCTTTCGGACGCTGATCTTTTTGATAATAAACATGTGCTGCCCGAAGGCGTGGCAATGGGTAATAACACCCACCGGATGTACCGTTCGGAGTTTCTTGGCGAGTCTCTGGGCTTTCATCTCGCGTCGGAAATGACATCATCAAGAGAGTTTCAATACTTCCTTGAAGGCTTCCAGATGTACGCGGGGGAATATGGCCTAAAGGATCAGGATGATCCTGTGTTGGCATTTTTCTCTATTCACTGTGATGTAGAGCCGATGCATGTGGCAACGGGTCGGGACATTCTCGTTTCCTATTTGGAAAAAAATGAGAGTATCGGACCGCAAGCCATGAGAGGTGCTATGGCTTTTATGGATGGTTTTGAGCAAATGTTTTCAGCATTGAATAAACGCCTGAGTGCATCGATCCAATAAATTTCATGCGGGCCGAAGGCCCGCTTCTTTAACAGGGATTAGTTATGTCAAAAGAGTATGAGTGCCAGCTTTGCCATTACACTTATTCAGAGCTGGAGGGTGAACCGCTGGAAGATATCGAACCGGGCACCAAGTGGGAAGATCTGGCCGAGGGGTTCAAATGCCCTCATTGTCGAGCCAAGAAGAAAATGTTTAAGGAGGTCAATAAGTAAGTGCGTGACTTTCAGCAATCCCTATTGTTTTCTATGGTGTTGTCTATATCATTTGGGCCGATTGCCTTGATCATATTAAGACAATCCATTCTGAATGGGCGATTGAGTGCAATACCTAGCGCATTCGGCGCAGCAGTAGCCGATGTCTTATATGCAGCCATCGCGTTGATGGGTGTAGCGTTTGTGAAAACTTTTGTATTGGAACGTCAGGACATACTGACAGTCGCCTCCATAGTCTATCTCTTTTATTTGGGAGTAACGATAGCCAAGTGCGCCGATCCAGACACGTCGGCCGCGCGTCAGGCAGGGTTCATTTCTGTGTTTGCATTGACGATGACCAACCCGTTGACTGTTGTTGCAATTACTTCGTATGTCATCGCCAATAACTCAAGCGAATCGACTGTCAATGTGTCTCTTTCCTTGGCCGGTTTTTTTGTTGGCAGCTTATCCTGTCAAATGGTATATGCACTCGGTGGTGATGCTGTTGGGAAAGCTTTGTCTGGAAGAGTAAGTTTTCGCCTGCTGAACTGGTTGAGTGGCTTTTATTTGATTGTCTTTTCTTTATGGACGCTACACAGCTTTATCAAGGATAAAGGATATTTATGGGGAATGGACTGGTTTTTGGATGCTTACTGATTCTGATTCATAATGCTCTTACTGGTTGGCAAGATGTTTATCGTTCCACGCTATTTATGAATCATGATGTTTTCCTGATGACGTCATTATCGATGCTGCTAACAGCTGTATTTTTTATGATGGTTGCACGTCTAAAAAGGTCAAAAAATCTGCTTGGCCGCAAGCACCTGCTGTTTTTGAATTTCTGGACGGCTGGTAGTTGGGGTGGGATATTTTTGGCTATCTCATTACTCCCCCCTGCAATGGTAATAGGTGTTGCAACTTCATTAGCTCCGGTATTCACTTTTTGTATTAACAGGATTTATCGGCCCGACTCGGCAAGCGACCGCGGCGATATGGTGATGTGTCTGCTGTCGCTGATGGTAACGGTTTTGTTGTTTTACGATGGCTTTCGGGCGGGGTCAGAGATACCTACCGCCGTCATGGTTTTAGGGCTCTGTATTGCGGTCTACGCGGCTCTTTCGGATGCGGCGCTCACCGTCATGAATAAATCCATGTACGACAAAGGTATAAATACATTCACAATTCTCTCCTCCAGATTCTATCTGCTCATCGCCCTTTCATTTGCTTGCTCGCTGTTCAACGATACATTTCACTTGAACGCCGAAACCATGAAGGCAACATTGATAGTTTCAGTGCTCGGGATAATTCCCGCCGTATATTTACTCCAAGAAGGTATAAAGTATCTGGAGCCAGTGCTTCTGGAGATTTTGTTGTCGAGCACACCACTTTTTGTATTGGTGTTTCAATGGCTGCAACATCCTTTTCCGCCTTCCTTGATAACAGCATTTTGTTGTTTTTCAATTGTCGCCATATCGATCATTCAAATAGTCAGAAATATGAAGGCTGCCGAACATGCCAAAATGCGCTGCAATAGTTGATGCTTATTCAACAGGTCGATTTTTACCGGTTGAGCTAAAAAAACACGGATATGAAGTCATCCATGTCCAGTCAATGGATCCTATTCTTGAGTTCGACCGTGAATGCTTCAGACCTGAAGAGTTCACGAGAAATATCATAGCAAAAACTCTTGAGCAGACGGCGATGGAGTTAGAAGAGGTAGGCGTTGACTTTATAGTTCCTGGGTGTGAGTCGGGTGTGTTGTTGGCTGATCAACTAATCAAAAAGCTGAGTTTGCAGGGTAATGATTTTGATAAGACTGCACATCGTAGAAATAAATACCTTATGCAGGGTGCTTTGAGGGATGCCGGAGTCGAGTATATCGATAGCCTGGAGACGAGTTCTGCGGATGTCGCAATACAGTGGTTTGAAACACGTAAAGTTTCAACGGTTGTTGTAAAACCTTTGGACAGTGCAGGTTCTGATGGAGTGTTTTTTTGTAGTACAGCCGATGAGGTGACTTCAGCGTTTCAGCGATTGCTGAATAAAGTCAACTCAATGGGCTCAATTAATAGCATGCTATTAGTTCAAGAAAGGCTTTCGGGAGTTCAGTATATTGTAAATACGGTAAGTCGTAATGGTGAGCATTTTATTTCAGATGCTTGGAGAGAGTGCAGAGTGGAAGATCCAGAGCATGGCTATCTCGGCGACAAAGAATATCTGCTTGACCTGAAATTTCCGAGTCTTGAAGAGGCGCAACTCATCAGCTATTCAAGGCAGTGCCTTGACGCCTTGGGGATTTCCTACGGTCCCGCCCATATAGAAGTCATGTGGTGTTCGCGAAGAAACGCCCCTGTGCTTATTGAGTTGGGCGCCAGGATGCAGGGTTCTATTTGTCATAATGTTGTATTGAGTGCAGTTGGTCATAGCCATGTTACTTTAACTGCATTGGCGTATGGCAATCCTCAACTATTTGAGCTTCAAACACAAAGCTTCTCTGGTAATAAACTAAATTGCCTTGCGGTATTGATGAGATGCCCTCGTGATCTCGAAGTAATCGATGACTCGGCTTTGAAGTCCATTAGGGAACTCAATACGTATGCTGATGAGCTTCATCTGCCTGTCAAAGGATCCAAGTTAACAAGAACCATAAGCATGGAAACCTGCCCGGGGATCGTTTACCTAGTAGGTGAGGGGATCAATGAGTTAGAACGCGATTATAAGGCGCTTAAGGTGTTAGAGGGGGCGTTGTATGAAAACGCCTGGTAAGTACTTGATAGGCTACGACTCTGAAAACATTCCGTTCACCTTTGTTGATGGCGGCAGAGGTTGTGGTGTTGAATTAGACTATTTGCATATTGTATGTGCTGTTGCCGGGCTTGAGTGTCAGTTTGTTCCAATGAAGTGGAATGAGCTTTTTCAGTCTCTGGATGCCGCTGATGTACATGCGATATTTTCCAGTATCTCCCGAACAGACAAGCGAGAATTGTTTTATAACTTTACCGTTCCTTATTTTGATTCGCCAGAAGCAATTATCTACAAAGGCAGGCTAAACGGTTTCAACGCGGCACGATCGATTGGTGTGCTTGCTGGTTCAAATCATCAAAGGTATGCCCAGTCAGAGTTGGGTGCTCTCACTGTCTATGAGTTTCCGAATCTGGATGCTCTGGCGACAAATTTCCAAGGTGATTCGGTCGATAGTCTGCTGGTGGGAATTGATACGGCTAGGCTTTTTATTCGTAACATGCCAGCTTTGAGTTTAAAACTACATGAGACATTGATTGTGGCGCCGAATTATTTCGGTGATGGATCGAGTGTTGTCGTAAGCAAAACCGAAGATTTTCTGCTGAAAGCATTAAATTTTGGAATATCAAAGGTCGGGAAACTATCGGTTTAATTTTCCAGCATACTCATTGTTCCAGATCCAATGGAATATCCATATAAAACGCTCTCAAGTCGCGCAACGTTCATGATTTTTAGTGCACCCACCACTCGCCTAAATTAACGAGTGAGGGGTGAACGTCCCCTCTCCCCCTGGGGTTAGGGTGATGGGGTTTTAGTAGACGTCCCGTCGATACCTGCCCTGTTCGATCAACCGCTCGACTTCATCAACACCGAGCACTTCGTTGAGCACCTGATCCACCCCCGACGCCATCCCTTGCAGGCTGCCGCAGATGTAGATCGATGCACCGTCCGCCAGCCATTTCTTCAGCTCGACGGCGCGTTGACGCAGGCGATCCTGAACGTAGATCTTCTCCGCCTGATCCCGCGAAAACGCCAGGTCCAGCCGCTCCAGATCGCCTTCGATCAACCATCCCTCGAGTTCATCGCGACAGAGGAAGTCATGCTCGCGATTGCGTTCGCCGAACAGCAGCCAGTTGCGTGTCTGGCCATCGGCAATTCGCGCCTTGAGCAAGCTACGCAGGCCAGCCAGCCCGGTGCCGTTGCCCAGCAGAATCATCGGTACGGGCGTGGCCGGTAGATGGAAACCGCTGTTGCGCCGCACTCGCAGGCTGATGGCAGAACCCAATGGTGCGTATTCGGTCAGCCAGCCGGAGCCGATGCCCAGGCTCCCATCCGCATGGCATTCCTGACGCACCAGCAGTTCTAGCACGCCGTCGGCGGCAATCGAGGCGATCGAGTATTCGCGCATGGCCAATGGCACCAGCGCATCGACCAGCGCCTGAGCGTGCAAGCCGACCAAGTGCACGCGATTTTCGGGTAATTGACGGCTGGTCAAGGCGTGTTCCAGGGTTTCCTGCACGCCATTGATTTGCACCCGACTGTTGCCGGCGATGCCCAGTCCATCAAGGAACTGTTCAATCGCGCCTCGGCAGTTGCGCGGCAGCACTTCAACCAGGTCGCCGGCCAGCCAACTGCTGGTGTTAGGTGCCGTCAGGCCCAGCAGGTAAACGTCGGCGCCGCTGCTGTCAGGGTTGAGCAGTTCGCGTTTGCTCAAGGTCCAGTTGTTGTAGCTCGGGGCTTTCCAGGTATCGACCGGTGGCTGCCCGGTCAGTTGACCGAGTTGCTGCTGCCAATGGCGCAGGGCGTACGGGTCGCCGCTGTCGACTTCCACGGGGGCAAACAACGTGGTGCCACCGTGTTCCGAAAGCCAGCTGTGCAAGCGTTTGGCGAAGCCGCAGAAGTGTTGATACTGCCGATCACCGAGGCCAAGCACGGCGTAGTTCAGGCTCGAAAGGCTCAGCGCCCGACCAAGCACTTTGCGCTCGAAACCACGAGCGCTGTCCGGTGCTTCGCCGTCGCCAAAGGTGCTGACCACGAACAGCGCATGGCTCGACTCGCGCAGGTCCTGCTCGCTGACAGCCGCCAGCGATTGCACTTTTACCGGCAACCCGGCGGTCTGCAATTGGCTGGCGGTCTGCCACGCCAACTGTTCGGCAAAACCGCTCTGGCTGGCAAAGCCGATCAGCCACGCCGGTGCATCGCTGGTGGTGTGCACCAGGTCTTTACGGGCGTTTTTGATCTGACGTTTCTTGCGTCGACGGTCCAGGTACAGCAACCAGCCGGTGATGAAGAACAGCGGCATCGTCAGCGAGGCCAGCGTCAGCACAATTCGCCCGACGAGACCGAAGTAACTGCCAACGTGCAGCGCGTAAATGCTGGTGAACAGTTGGGCCTTGAAGCTCTTGTCGCCGTAGCGATCATGACGGCTGATAACACCAGTGGCCGGGTCGAGAGTGATCTGGTTCAGTGCCCGGTCATGGGGTGAGTTTTTCAATAGATAGAACACGGTGGCTGGTTGGCCGGCCACCGGTGGCATGCGCACGTTATAGGCGCTCAGGCCCGGCCCGGCGGCGCTGTAGATGCTGCTCCAGATCGCGTTGTAATCGGCGGTCGGCAGAGGGCCGGCCGGTGGCGGTGCACCACGACCTGGTCTGATGCGCTCGTTTTGCGGTGCATCGGACAGCAGTTTGCTCAAGCCCTTGTTGTACCACTCATAGGACCAGGACAGCCCGGTCAGTGCGGCCAACAAATACACCAGCAAGCACCAGGTGCCCGCGACCGAGTGCAGGTCCCAGTTGAAGCTGCGACCTTTTTTCGCCCAGTCGAGGGTCAGCCAGGCACGCCAGCTCGCCACCTGACGCGGCCAGCGCAAGTAGAGCCCGGACAGGCAGAAGAAAATCAGAATCAGTGTGCAGGCACCGGTAATTTGCCGGCCTGTATCGCCCATCGCCAGGAAACGGTGCAGTTGCAGCATCAGGCCAAAAAAGTCCTGGCCGACGGCATCGCCCATGTAGTCGCCGGTGTACGGATCGACGTAGCGCAACTGGCCACGGCGCTCGCCCGGCGGCGGGGTGAAGAACACGCGCGCCGCAAAGCCACTCTCGGTTTCGACCCAAAGCATCGCGACTTTCTTGCCTTCAGTGGCTTCGACCTTGGCCACCAGATCGGCCGGCGGCAGCACGCCGGCTACTTGCTTCTCGACCTGCAGGACCTGTGGGTTGAGTGCCCGCAGGATCTCATCCTGAAACGACACCGCCGCACCGGTAATGCCCATCAAGGCCAGTACCAGACCCGCACTGATGCCGAAGAACCAGTGCAGCTGGAACAGGGTTTTCTTCAACACGTCGACCGCCTTGTTCGTCTAAAACTGTTTGTTCAATAAGAAACGTCACGGCGCGCATTATGCCGTGAGTTGTCGAGAAACATTCTTTTTTACACACAAAAGCCCCGCTCATCGTGATGGGCGGGGCTTGGCGACTTGGTTCTTTATCAGAAGTGGAAGTTGGTGCTCAGCAATGCCGTACGGCCCGGCGCCTGATTGGCGAAGTGGGTGGCGAAGGCTTTGTCGTAGTAGGTCACGTCGGTCAGGTTTTGCAGGTTCAGTTGCAGGTCGACGTTTTTGGTCAACTTGTAGCTGGCCATCGCATCGTAACGAACGTAGGAGTTGACCATGGTGGTGTTGGCCACGCTGCCGAACACGTCGTCGACATAGAACGCGCCGCCACCCAGGGTCAGCTTCGGCGTGACGTTGTAAGTCGACCACAGGCTGGCGCTGTTTTTCGGGGTGTTAGGCAATTGGTTGCCATCGGTGGCGTGGTTCAACGGGCCGCCATCGACTTGCTCGCTGTCCATGTAGGCGTAGCCGGCGAAGACTTGCCATTTGTCGGTGATCTTGCCGTTTGCCGACAGCTCGATACCTTGAACGCGGGTTTTGCCGGCGTTTGCGTAGGAAGTGGTATCAACTTGGACTCGAGCGTTCTCTTTCTCGGTACGGAACACGGCGGCGGTCAACGACAGGCGGTCGTTGAGCAGGTCCCATTTGGTGCCGACTTCGTAGTTCTTGGTGGTTTCCGGCTTCATGTCGCTGCTCAGCAAGTTGCCGTTGCGATCCGTGGTTCCCGACAGCGGGTTGCCGTCCATGCCTTCGCCCAGGGTGTTGCCCGGTGGTGTGGCGGAGGTCGCATAAGAGGCATAGATGCTGCCGTTTTCCGCTGGTTTGTAAACGACGCCCAACTGGCCGGTGACGAACTCGCTGGTGTCAGCGCCTTTGGCAGTGGTAGCACCTGCCGCGGTGAAGGTCTTGTACTGGGTGTCGAAGTGATCGTAACGCAGGCCCATGTTCACCAGCCATTGCGGTGACAGTTCCAGCGTGTCGAACACGTACAGGGCCCGTGTGTTGGCGGTGGTGTCGGTACCCGCGTAGTTACGCGAAATCGCGC
This sequence comes from Pseudomonas sp. 05N431, assembly GCF_056397005.1. Lineage (NCBI taxonomy): Bacteria > Pseudomonadati > Pseudomonadota > Gammaproteobacteria > Pseudomonadales > Pseudomonadaceae > Pseudomonas > Pseudomonas sp. 05N431. Next base: position 192,565 of record NZ_JBFTMN010000006.1, on the reverse strand, counting down.
CGTTCCACGGATCGTTCGGGTTCGGGTTGGCCAGCGAGGTGCAGTTGTAGCCGCTGGACGCGCCGATCATCGACGGCGTGCAGTTGGTGCTCGATGTCGCGGGCGATCCCGGGGTGGTATCGGTGTTCACGTTGTACGAGGATTTTTCGCCTTCTTCGCGGGTGAACTCGACACCGGTGGAGAAGCTGTTCTTGAAGCCGGCGATGTAGAAGTTGCCAAACAGATCGGTCTGGTTGGTGGTGGTCGCCACGTTGCTGACACGGGTGTTGGCACGACGCCAGACGCTGCCGTTGTTCACGTTGCCTTTGCTGTCGTCCGGCTGGGTCAGGATGTAATCCTGCATGCTGGTGCCATGGCGCAGGGTGTTCTTGATGGTCAGCGCGTCGCTCAGGTCGTGCTCGATGGCGAAGGTCGCGGTATCGGTACGGGTCTTGCGGAAGTCGCGGTCGGTCAAGCCATAGAAGTTGCTGCTGTCACCGCCCGCATAAGGTTTGTCCGGGTTGCTCTTTGTGCGATCAGCGGTCTTGCCCGAAGCCGGTACGGTGTACGGAATGCCCGAGTCCGGCAAGTCGTTGCTTTGCAGATGGTAGTAGTCGAGGTTGACGCGGGTGTCGGTGCCCAGGCCGAAGGCCAGCGACGGCGCGATGCCCCAACGGTCGTAGTCGACCTTGTCACGGCCGGCGACGTTGCTTTCGTGGCTCAACAGGTTCAGGCGGCCAGCGGCCGTATCGCTGAACTGGTAGTTGCTGTCCAGGGTGTAGCGCTGGGTCTGGTCGGAGCCCCAGGTGAAACCGCCATTGAACGAATCGCCCAGGTGGGCTTTTTTGCTCACCAGGTTGATGCTGCCGCCCGCTGCGCCACGACCGCCAATTGCGGAGTTCGGGCCCTTGCTGACTTCGATCGACTCAACGGCGAAGATTTCACGGCTCTGGGAACCGGTGTCACGCACGCCATCCAGATAGGTGTCGCCCTGAGCGTCGAAACCACGGATGAATGGGCGGTCGCCCTGCGGATTGCCACCTTCACCGGCACCGAAAGTGATACCCGGAACGGTGCGCAGCGCATCCTGCATGTTGAGGGCGCCAGTGTCCTTGAGGACCTGCTGTGGAATCACGGTCACCGAACGCGGGGTATCAATCAGCGGCGCGGTGTATTTGGGCGAAGAGGCTTTTTCGACCTGGTAGGAGGTGGAATCCTGGGCTTCACCGGTGACACTGGTGGCATCCAGGGCAATCGCATTGCGCGGCGCTTTTTCGTCGGTCTTTTCTGTCGCGTAAGCCATGTGCGCTGCGGAGCTGGCAGTGATCGCCACGCCAATTGCAGAGGCGAGTAAACGCGGTGAGCTGACCGGTGATTGTGGTAGTTGGCGTGACATAGTGAATTCCCCTCCCCAGGGTTTGAGGTCGCGGAATATAGGGTAAACAGGTATTTGTATCAATTGCGATATATTGCTATTTGCATTGAATTTACATTCTTTACAGTTTTTCCTTACGGGTTTTGCGGACTCACCCGTCAGAGCGATTTTACATAGCCAATAAGAATCAATATCATTGGCATCCCTTTGCCCTCAGGTATCGCCCCATGCTGCTGCATATTCCCGGCTTGTTCTCCCGCGAAGAGGTGCAGCGCATTCGCGAGGCGCTGGAGCAGGCTGACTGGGCGGACGGCAAGATCACCGCAGGCTTTCAGTCGGCCAAGGCCAAGCACAACCTGCAATTGCCGGAAGGTCACCCGCTGGCGCAGGAAATTGGCGCGGCGATGCTTGAACGGTTATGGAAACATCCGCGATTCATGTCAGCGGCGTTACCGCACAAAGTCTTCCCGCCGCTGCTCAACTGCTACACGGCGGGGGGCAGTTTTGACTTTCATATCGACAACGCCGTGCGTCAGCCCAAGGGCAGCATCGAGCGCGTTCGCACCGACCTGTCGTCGACGTTGTTCTTCAGCGACCCGGACGAGTACGACGGCGGCGAGCTGGAAATCCAGGACACCTTTGGCACCCAGCGAGTGAAATTGCCGGCCGGCGACCTGGTGCTCTATCCGGGCACCAGCCTGCACAAGGTCAACGCGGTGACTCGCGGCACACGGTATGCCTCATTCTTCTGGACCCAAAGCCTGGTTCGCGAAGACAGCCAGCGCGCCTTGCTGTTCGAGATGGACGAGGCGATCCAGCAACTGACCCGGGACATGCCGGATCACCCGTCGCTGATCCGCCTGACCGGCACTTATCACAATCTGCTGCGTCGCTGGGTCGAGGTTTAGCCGTGAGCTATCGACTGCGCCGTGAGGAAGTCCTCGACGGCGATCAACTCAGCGCGATGCTCGCCGAAAGCCCGGCTCGTGCCGCCCAGGCAATCCTGATCGCTGCAATGGCCGGGCTCCTCGATGGCCAGGCCTTGCTCGGTCAAATCCTGCTCGAAGGGCAGGGCATAGCCAAGGATCAGGCGTTGGCCTTGCGCTGGTTCGAGATTGCCGCCAACGGCGGGCATTTGATGGCGCGCAACATGCTCGGTCGTTGTCATGAACATGGCTGGGGCTGTAATGCCGACGCCACGGTTGCTGCGGGGCATTATCGCTGCGCCGCCGATGCCGGGCTGGACTGGGCGATGTACAACTACGCCAACCTGCTGGCCACTGGACGTGGTGTGATCGAGGATCAGGCGCAAGCCCTGAATCTTTATCGCCGCGCCGCTGAACTGGGCCACGCCAAGTCGATGAACCTGCTGGGGCGCTATCTGGAAGAGGGGCGATTCTGCCCGGCGGATCCTCTTGCGGCCGTTGACTGGTATCGGCGTTCGGCAGAGGGCGGGGACTTTCGGGGGCAGTTCAGTTATGCGGCGGTACTGGCCGACCAAGGGCAGATCGAGGCTGCGCTGAGCTGGCTGCACGAGGCATTGGCGGGTGGGAATTTGAAGTTCTTGAAAGTGGCAGGCACGGCGCTGTTGAGTGCGAGCGACCCACAAATCCGGGCGTTGGCCACGGATTATCAGCGACGGGCGACCGAGTTGACGGATTAAGGTATGGATCGTTCCCACGTTCCGCGTGGTAACGATCATTCAGGCACAAAAAAGCCCATGACGAGTCATGGGCTTTTTGCTTACAGCGATCTGCGCTTAAACGTAGAACGACTTCAACGGCGGGAAACCATTGAACTCAACGGCGCTGTAGCTGGTGGTGTACGCGCCGGTGGACAGCCAGTACAGGCGGTCACCGATGGCCAGGTTCAGTGGCAGGCCGTACTTGTAGTTTTCGTACATGATGTCGGCGCTGTCGCAGGTCGGGCCGGCGATGACTACTTCTTCCATCTCGCCTTTCTTCTCGGTCCAGATCGGGAACTTGATGGCTTCGTCCATGGTTTCGATCAGGCCGGAGAACTTGCCCACATCCGTGTACACCCAACGCTCGACAGCGGTGCGGGATTTACGCGCGACCAACACCACTTCGCTGACCAGGATGCCGGCGTTGGCGATCAGCGAACGGCCTGGCTCGAGAATGATTTCCGGCAGGTCGTCACCGAAGTCTTCCTTGAGGAAACGGATGATTTCTTCGGCGTAGGTTTCCAGGCTGTTGGTGCGGGTGATGTAGTTGGCCGGGAAGCCGCCACCCATGTTGATCAGCTTGAGGTGGATGCCGTCTTCTTCTTTCAGACGCTCGAAGATCACTTTGACCTTGGCGATTGCCGCGTCCCAGACACTGATGTCGCGTTGCTGCGAGCCGACGTGGAAGGAGATGCCGTAAGGCACCAGGCCCAGGTCGCGAGCGAGGATCAGCAGGTCCATGGCCATGTCGGTCTGGCAACCGAATTTGCGCGACAAAGGCCAGTCAGCGGTGGTCGAGCCTTCGGTGAGGATACGTACATAGACTTTCGAGCCCGGTGCAGCCTTGGCGATGTTGCGCAGGTCGGCTTCGGAGTCGGTGGCATACAGACGCACGCCCTTCTCGAAGAAGTAGCGAATGTCCTTGGATTTCTTGATGGTGTTGCCGTAGCTGATGCGATCCGGGGATACGCCGCGGCCCAGCACTTTGTCCAGCTCGTAGATCGAGGCGATGTCGAAGCTCGAACCTTTCTCTTTCAGCAGGTCGATGATTTCGACGGCCGGGTTGGCCTTGACCGCGTAGTAAACCTTGGCAAATTCGAAACCGGCACGCAGGTCGTCATAGGCCTGGGCAATCATCGCGGTGTCGATCACCACGAACGGGGTTTCTTGTTTGTCGGCGAAGGCCTTCATTTTCTGAAAGGTTTCGCGCGCGAAATAGTCTTCGACATTGATCGACATACTTGGGAGCTCCTAATGGCAAACGGGTAAAAACAATGGGTGCAAATGAACGTCCTCCGTATCCCCACTTTGGTTCGCCTACTTCCCAAGGCATGTCGCCGAAAGCAAAAAGGCCATGGGAAATGCAGATTCCCTTGGCCTTGCTGTCTCGTCGTCAGTACTTGAGCCGGATGGATCGTTTCCAGCATGGACGTTCGGCGCGAACTTTAGGGCGTGAGGGCCTTGAGATCAACAAAAAATGTCGCGTTTTTGCACGCATCCGTCGTGCGGTCCTGGTCAGTTACTTGTGTAACGGACCCTGATGACAGGTTGATGTTCCCGCTGGAGGGATATTTTGGGGTGTTTCGGTGAGAGTTGTGGTGCCCCTAATCGCGAGCAAGCTCGCTCCCACAGGGGATGTGTGTTGATGCACAGATTGCATGCACACCACAGATCCAATGTGGGAGCGAGCTTGCTCGCGATGGCGTCCGTCAGGCCAACGCTACTTCGGCAGGCGAAACAATGCTGGTCTTGCCACCCCGTGAGCGCCCGGAGCTCAGGTACTCGGCAATCGATTCCTGCGTCACTTCACCGAGGAACACCCGCTCGGCGTCCATCACCGGCAGCCATGAGCGGTTGAACTCGTACATGCGTGACAACAGGATTCGCAGGTGCTCGTCATAGGCGGCCGTGGCGTTGAATTCGCGCAGGTATTGCACGCAGGTGCCGGTCTGACGGTGCAGATCGCGGCGGCGCACATAGCCCAGGGCTTTGTTGTCGGCGCAGGTGACCACCACGTAGCGGCGGTCGAGTTCGTCCATCAACTCCAGCGCTTCGGCCACCGGGGTTTCCGGGCTGACCGACGGCGCGTTGTCCGCCGCGTCCTCGGCCTTGACCAGCAGCAGGCGCTTGAGCGTGCTGTCCTGGCCGACGAAGTTGCTCACAAAGTCATCCGCCGGGTGCGCGAGCAGGGTATCCGGGTGATCGACCTGGACCAGCTTGCCGCCACGAAAGATCGCGATCTTGTCGCCGAGCTTGATCGCTTCGTCGATGTCATGGCTGACCATGATCACGGTTTTGCCCAGCGCCCGTTGCATCTCGAAAAACTCGTTCTGGATCATCTCGCGGTTGATCGGGTCGACCGCGCCGAACGGTTCGTCCATCAACAGCAGCGGAGCGTCGGCGGCGAGGGCACGGATCACGCCGATCCGTTGTTGCTGACCACCGGACAACTCACGCGGGTAGCGGCTCAAATACTGCTTGGGCTCTAGTTTGATCATGTTCATCAACTCGCGGGCGCGGTCATGGCATTGCTGTTTGTCCCAGCCGAGCAGGCGCGGAACGATGGTGATGTTTTCCTCGATGGTCATGTTCGGGAACAGGCCGATCTGCTGGATCACATAACCGATGTTGCGGCGCAGCGTTACGGCGTCGAGGTCGGTGGTGTCTTCGCCGTTGATCAGGATTTTGCCCGAGGTCGGCTTGATCAAGCGGTTGATCATTTTCAGCGTGGTGCTCTTGCCGCAACCCGATGGTCCGAGGAACACACAGATTTCGCCTTCATTGACGATCAGGCTTACCGAGTCCACGGCTTTCACATCTTTGCCGTTGCTTTGGAAAGTTTTGCTGAGGTTTTGAAGTTCGATCATTTCAGGAGTCCTTTTGGAGTCAGCGTGCGTTGCAGCCATTGCAGAAGCAGGTCGGCGAAGATCGCCAGAAGACTGACCAGTACCGCGCCGACGATCAGCATCGACATGTCGCTGCGGCTAATGGCAGCGAGGATAAGTACGCCCAGACCACCGGCGCCGATGGTCGCGGCGATGGTCATCACCCCAATGTTCATGACCACGGCGGTGCGCACGCCGGCGAGGATCACCGGCACCGCAATCGGCAGCTCGACCATGCGCAGGCGTTGGCCGAAGGTCATGCCGATGCCGCGCGCGGCTTCGCGAATGCCGGGTTCGACGCCGGTCAGCGCCAGGTAGGTGTTACGCATGATCGGCAGCAGGGAATACAGGAACACCGCGGTGATGGCCGGCATCGGTCCCAGGCCCTGACCGAATTTCGAGTAGAACGGCAGCAGCAGGCCGAACAGCGCAATCGACGGAATGGTCAACAGCACCGTGGCGCTGGCTTGCAAGGGACCGGCCAGCGTCGGGAAGCGCGTCATCAGAATGCCCAGCGGCACGCCGACCAGAATCGCCAGGCTCACGGCGATGCCGACCAGGGTGATGTGCTGCCAGGTCAGGTGCAGGACGAGTTGCCAGTCCAGGTGGGAAAAGGCGTTGAGAAATTCCATGGCTTTTCCTCAGTTGATGGGGTGCTGGCGCAAGAAATCTGCGGCCACGGCGGAAGGGCTTTCGTGATCGACATCGACCCGGGCGTTGAGCTGACGCATGGTTTGGTCGTCGAACAGTTCGGCCAGCGGTTTGAGTTGTTGGGCCAGTTGCGGATGGGCATCGAGGTACACCTGACGTACGACCGGCGCAGCGGTGTAGTCGGGGAAGTAATGCTTGTCGTCTTCCAGCAGTTTCAGCTTGAAGGCGTTCAAGCGACCGTCGGTGGTGTAGACCAGACCGGCAAACACCTGGCCATTACGCAGCGCGGTGTAGACCAGCCCGGCGTCCATCTGCCGGATGTTGTTGCGGGTCAGGTTCATGCCGTAGAGCTTGACCATGCCTTTGAGACCGTCGGAACGGTTGGCGAACTCGGTGTCCAGGGCTACCAGGTGGTTGGCCTTCGCCTCAGCGCCGAGCACGTTGTTCAAGTCGCTGATGCGGTTGATCTGCGGATATTCGTCAGCAACGTTCTTCGGCAGCGCCAAGGCGTAGGTATTGCTGAATTTCGACGGAGTGAGCCAGACCAGACCCTTTTTCGCGTCGAGCTCCTTGACCCGCGCGTAGGACTGTTCGCTGTCGAGTTTCTCGGTGACATGGTTGTAAGCCACCAGCGACACGCCGGTGTATTCCCACATCAGGTCGAGTTGGCCGTTTTCATGGGCGCTACGGGCCAGGCTGCTGCCCAGACCGCCGGTCACCCGAACCTCGTAACCCTTCGTCCGCAGGTATTGGGAGGTGATTTCCGCGAGCAGGGTTTGTTCGGTGAACACCCGGGCGCCGATGCGGATCAGCGGTTTGTCGGCTGCGTGGGCAAATCCTGCGCACAGCAGGACGCAGCCTAGTAATAAGCTCAATGTCTTCATGATTATTCCTTCGCTCAGCCGGATTCAGGACTGGGGTAAACCGCGTTCCAGCCAGAGGCGGCTGGCCAGTGTCACCAGACCGTCGAGCAGCAATGCCAGCAGGGCGGTGCAGGCTGCGCCGAGGATCAGTTGCGGCTGATTGTTCAAGGCAATGCCGGGGAAAATCAGGCTGCCCAGGCTGTTGGCGCCGATCAGGAACGCCAGCGGTGCGGTGCCGACGTTGATCGCCAATGCAACGCGCACGCCGCCAATGATGATCGGCACGGCATTTGGCAATTCGACCCGCCAGAGCACCTGACGCGGGGTCATGCCGATGCCGACAGCCGCCTCCTTGAGTGAACCCTGAACGTTTTTCAGGCCTTCGTAGGTGTTGCGCACGATCGGCAACAGGGACGCGAGGAACAACGCGAAGATCGCCGGGCCGCTGCCGATCCCGAGAATCCCCAGGGCGATGGCCAATACGGCGAGAGGTGGGACGGTGTTACCGATGTTGAAGAGCTGCATGAAGCGTTCAGCGCGTCCGGCCATGGTCGGGCGGCTGAGGACGATACCGGCGGGAATGCCCACAACGAGGGCGGCCAGCATGGAGGCGAGGACGAGAATCAGATGAGCTTGCAGGTAAAACAACAAATCGTCGCGGTACAGGTCGATCGTGTTGATGCCGATCCAGTGGATCAGCAGGGCCAGAAGGGCGACGACAACCGCTCCTCCTATTAGCCCTTTGCCATAGCGGATAGCCACAGGCGGACTCCTTTATTTCAGTCGGCGGACAGTGCTTCGTGTGGCGACGCCATACTTGGCTGCCGAAGACGCTGTTCGCGAAAAGCAGCTCGTCCGATGCCGGCAAAGCGGCATGAGATCGAGCCATAAGCGCAGCCTCGTCAGGCTGACTTGCTGATATTTCAGCCCCTGACGACAGGTCGTAACAGGGGAGTGGACGCCTCCACTCTTTAAAAGGTTCCACAATTAGCAGCATTTAGCCACCCCAGTCGCCTCACATCCTGTAGCAGCTGCCGAGCCCGCGAGGCTGCGTTCGGCGGCGCAGCCGTCGTAAAACCGTTAAGCACGGTATGCCTGAAAGACCGCATTGTTTGATTTACGGCCGCTTCGCAGCCGAACGCAGCCTCGCAAGCTCGACAGCTGCTACGACGGGGCGAACGGTGGTCCGTGGCCCCATGTTTACGCTATACTCGCCGCCCTTTTTTGAATCACCTGCCAGGCGATTTCCCATGACCAAACAGGCCGCCGAAGTCGCGAAACGCCGCACTTTCGCCATTATTTCCCACCCCGATGCGGGTAAGACCACCATCACCGAGAAGCTGTTGCTGATGGGCAAGGCGATTGCGGTTGCCGGCACGGTGAAGTCTCGCAAATCCGACCGCCATGCCACCTCCGACTGGATGGAAATGGAAAAGCAGCGTGGTATTTCCATTACCACGTCGGTCATGCAGTTCCCGTATCGCGATCACATGATCAACCTGCTCGATACCCCGGGTCACGAAGACTTCTCCGAAGACACCTACCGCACCCTGACAGCGGTCGACTCGGCATTGATGGTCCTCGACGGCGGTAAGGGTGTAGAGCCACGGACCATCGCCCTGATGGACGTTTGCCGTCTGCGTGACACGCCGATCGTCAGCTTCATCAACAAACTCGACCGCGACATCCGCGACCCGATCGAACTGCTCGACGAAATCGAAGCCGTCCTGAAGATCAAGGCTGCGCCGATCACCTGGCCGATCGGTTGCTACCGCGATTTCAAAGGCGTGTATCACCTCGCCGACGACTACATCATTGTCTACACCGCGGGCCACGGCCACGAGCGTACCGAGGTGAAAATCATCGAGAAGCTCGACTCCGATGAAGCCCGCGCGCATTTGGGCGACGAGTACGAGCGCTTCATCGAACAGCTGGAACTGGTGCAGGGCGCTTGCCACGAATTCAATCAACAGGAATTCATGGACGGCCAACTGACACCGGTGTTCTTCGGTACGGCGCTGGGCAACTTCGGGGTCGATCACGTGCTCGACGCCGTGGTCAACTGGGCGCCAAAGCCGCTGGCCCGTGTCGCCAACGAGCGCACCGTGGAACCGGTGGAAGAGAAGTTCACAGGCTTCGTGTTCAAGATCCAGGCGAACATGGACCCGAAACACCGCGACCGCATTGCCTTCATGCGTATCTGCTCTGGCAAGTACGAAAAAGGCATGAAGATGCGCCACGTACGCACCGGCAAGGACGTCCGGATCGGCGACGCGCTGACCTTCTTCTCCTCCGAGCGTGAGCAACTGGAAGAAGCGTTTGCCGGCGACATCATCGGTCTGCACAACCACGGCACCATCCAGATCGGCGACACCTTCACCGAAGGCGAAACCCTGGGCTTCACCGGTATCCCGCACTTCGCCCCGGAACTGTTCCGTCGCGTACGCCTGAAGGATCCGCTCAAGTCCAAGCAACTTCGCCAGGGCCTGCAGCAACTGGCCGAAGAGGGCGCGACCCAGGTGTTCTTCCCGGAACGCAGCAACGACATCATCCTCGGCGCCGTCGGTGTGCTGCAGTTCGATGTGGTCGCCAGCCGTCTGAAAGAGGAATACAAGGTCGAATGCGCCTACGAGCCGATCACCGTGTGGTCCGCTCGCTGGATCGATTGCAGCGATAAGAAGAAGCTCGAAGAGTTCAGCGTCAAGGCCGTGGAAAACCTCGCCCTCGACGGCGGCGGTCACCTGACCTACCTGGCCCCGACCCGGGTCAACCTGGCACTGATGGAAGAACGCTGGCCGGACGTGAAATTCCGTGCGACACGTGAGCATCACTAAGCACTGAACGGCTACGCCCAAAGCCCCGACGCGAAAGCCTCGGGGCTTTTTTATGGGAACGAGCATTTTGGTATATCGATTATTCCAAACCTGTCTTTTGGCAAAACGCGATTGGCGACCATCGTTAGTGTCCTATCTGGTCAATCCCGTATATCCAGACTAGATTTCAGACAGTGCTACGTTCGTTGGACGTACGATCCGTAGCTACCCGTGATTCACCTACGAAAGGATGGAATCAGCTATGAGCATTTTTCAACGCATGGTTTTACTGATCAAAGTGCTGGTGCTGCTGTCGGTGGGCACTTCGGCAGCGTGGGCGAGCAGCGGCGCGGTGCAGGACCAGGGGTTTTGGGCAGCAAAAAGTGTGCAGGGCAGTGGCTTGATGGTTGCCACTGGTGATCAGAGTCAAAGTGATACTAAAGGCGATGAGGACCCATCCTCCGACGATTCCGAAGACGATACCCAAGGTTAAACCTTAAGGGTTCAGACAAAAGAAAACCCCCTCCTGTCGGACTGATGCGCAGTCCGACAGGAGGGGGGTGGTCAACGTGTATCAAAAAGCGCCCCGAGAGGGCGCTTTTTCATGCCCGGCCTAGACGACGAATTGTTCGGCGTAATGGCAGGCCACCTGGCGGCTGTCGAGCTGGCGCAAGGCTGGCTCTTCTTTGCTGCAGCGTTCAGTGGCGTACGGGCAGCGCTTGTGGAACGCGCAGCCGGACGGCGGGTTCAGCGGGTTCGGCAGTTCGCCGACGATCTTGATTTTCGGCTTGTCCGGATCCGGGTGAATCGTCGGCGTGGCCGACAGCAGTGCCTGGGTGTACGGGTGCAGAGGACGGGTGTAGATGTCTTCTTTCGGGCCCATTTCCACCGGCCGGCCGAGGTACATCACCAACACCTGATCAGCGACGTGACGCACCACTGCCAGGTTGTGGGAGATGAACACGTAGGCGGTGTTGAACTCTTGCTGCAGGTCCATGAACAGGTTCAGCACCTGAGCCTGAATCGACACGTCCAGCGCCGAGGTCGGTTCGTCCGCGACCAGCACTTTGGGTTGCAGCATCATGGCGCGAGCCAGGGCGATCCGCTGGCGCTGACCACCCGAGAACATGTGCGGATAACGCTGATAGTGCTCGGGACGCAAGCCGACCTGCTTCATCATCGCCTGGACTTTTTCACGGCGTTCGGCCGCGGAAAGTTTGGTGTTGATCAAGAGTGGCTCTGCAAGCTGATCGCCGATTTTCTGCCGTGGGTTCAACGAGGCGTAAGGGCTCTGGAACACCATCTGCACGTCTTTGCGCAGTTGTTTGCGTTCGGCCTTGTTGGCGCCGGTGACTTCTTGCCCGGCGATTTTCAACGAGCCCGACGACGGCTCCTCGATCAGCGTCAGGGCACGGGCCAGGGTCGACTTGCCGCAGCCGGATTCACCTACGACAGCGAGCGTTTTGCCGGCTTCGAGTTCGAACGACACGCCATTGAGTGCGCGTACCAGTGCGGTGCCTTTGAACAGGCCGCGGGAGACTTCGTAGTGACGGGTCAGGTCACGGGCGGTGAGAACGACGGCCATTACGCCACCTCCTGATTCAAAGGATAGAAGCAGCGGGCGAGGCTGTTGCTTTTCGGGTCCAGGCCTGGACGTTGTTGACGGCAGTTGTCCTGCACGTACGGGCAGCGCGGCGACAGCAGGCAGCCTTGCGGACGGTCATAGCGACCGGGAACGATGCCCGGCAGGGTGGACAGGCGCGAGGAACCCAGGCTGTGCTCGGGAATGGCCTTGAGCAGCGCTTCGCTGTACGGGTGGGCAGGGATGTCGAACAACTGCGGCACCTGACCGACTTCTACCGCTTGGCCGGCATACATCACGCACACGCGCTGGGCGGTTTCGGCTACCACGGCGAGGTCGTGAGTGATCAACACCAGGCCCATGTTCTGCTCTTTTTGCAGCGCCAGCAGCAGGTCCATGATCTGCGCCTGGATCGTCACGTCCAACGCGGTGGTCGGTTCGTCGGCGATCAGCAGTTTCGGTTCGCCGGCAATCGCCATGGCAATCGCCACGCGTTGGCTCATACCGCCGGACAGTTGGTGCGGGTAGGCGTCCATACGGCTTGCGGCACCCGGGATTTCGACCTTTTCCAGCAACTCGATGGCACGCTTGCGGGCGTCCTTGCCGGACATTTTCAGGTGCAGGCGCAGCACTTCTTCGATCTGGAAGCCAACGGTGTAGCTCGGGTTCAGCGCGGTCATCGGGTCCTGGAAGACCATGGCCAGGTCCTTGCCGACGATTTGCCGACGCTGACGATTGCTGAGCTTGAGCATGTTCTTGCCGTCGAAATTCAGGGCGTCAGCGGTGACGATCCCCGGATGTTCGATCAGGCCCATCAGCGCCATCATGGTCACGGACTTGCCGGACCCCGACTCGCCAACGATGGCCAGGACTTCACCCTTGTCCACGGAAATGTCGAGACCGTCGACCACCGGAACGGCGTTCTTGTCGCCGAAGCGAACGTTGAGATTCTTGATTTCCAACAGTGACATTTGAATCTCCTCAGGCGGCGTTCTTGAGTTTCGGGTCCAGCGCATCGCGCAGGCCGTCGCCCATCAGGTTGATTGCCAGCACGCTGAGCAAAATGGTCAAGCCAGGCAGGCTGACAACCCACCAGGCGCGTTCGATGTAGTCGCGAGCCGAAGCCAGCATGGTGCCCCACTCAGGGGTTGGCGGTTGTACGCCAAGGCCGAGGAAGCCCAGTGCCGCGGCATCGAGAATCGCCGAGGAGAAGCTCAGGGTCGCCTGAACGATCAGCGGCGCCATGCAGTTGGGCAGCACGGTGATGAACATCAGGCGCGGCAGACCGGCACCGGCCAGACGCGCGGCGGTCACGTAGTCGCGGTTCAGTTCGCCCATGACCGCAGCGCGGGTCAGACGAACGTAGGCCGGCAGGGACACCACGGCGATAGCGATCACGGTGTTGATCAGGCCAGGGCCGAGGATGGCGACGATCGCCACAGCCAGCAGCAAGGACGGCAGGGCCAGCATGATGTCCATCAGACGCATGATGGTCGGGCCGAGCAGGCGCGGGAAGAACCCGGCGAACAGACCCAGCAGGATCCCCGGAATCAGCGACATGACCACCGACGACAAACCGATCAGCAAGGACAGGCGCGAACCATGGATCAGACGCGACAGCAGGTCGCGTCCCAGCTCATCGGTGCCGAGCAGGAATTGCATCTGCCCATTGGCCAGCCAGGCTGGAGGGGTCAGCAGAAAGTCGCGGAACTGCTCGCTCGGGTTATGCGGAGCAACCCATGGGGCGAAAATCGCGCAAAAAATAACCAGCAGCATGAACAACAGGCCGGCGACGGCGCCCTTGTTCTTGGAGAATGCTTGCCAGAACTCTTTGTACGGCGACGGATACAGCAGGCTTTGGTCGACTGCTACGGCGGTAGTTGGAGTACTCATACGTAGGGTCTCAGCGCTGGTGACGGATGCGTGGGTTTGCGAAGCCATAAAGAATATCCACTACAAAGTTGACCAGAATCACCAGGCAGGCGATTAACAGAATTCCGTTTTGCACCACGGGGTAGTCCCGGGCGCCAATGGCTTCGATCAGCCATTTGCCGATACCAGGCCACGAGAAGATGGTTTCGGTCAGAACCGCACCGGCCAGCAAGGTGCCGACTTGCAGGCCGACCACGGTCAGTACCGGGATCAAGGCATTGCGCAGGCCGTGAACGAACACTACGCGCGACGGCGACAGGCCTTTGGCCCGGGCGGTGCGGATGTAGTCTTCACGCAGGACTTCGAGCATCGAGGAACGGGTCATCCGGGCGATCACCGCCAACGGGATGGTGCCGAGCACGATGGCCGGAAGAATCAGGTGGTGCAGGGCGTCGAAGAACGCGCCGGTGTCATTGGCCAGCAGGGTGTCGATGAGCATGAAGCCGGTTCTTGGCTCGATGTCGTACAGCAGGTCGATCCGCCCGGACACCGGGGTCACGCCCAGGGAGACCGAGAAGAACATGATGAGGATCAGGCCCCACCAGAAAATCGGCATCGAATACCCGGCAAGGGAGATGCCCATGACCCCATGGTCGAACAGGGACCCTCGCTTCAGTGCCGCGATCACCCCGGCCAACAGGCCGAGAACGCCGGCGAACAGCAGGGCCGCCATGGACAGTTCCAGGGTGGCGGGGAACAGCGAGGTGAACTCGGTCCATACGCTTTCACGGGTCCGCAGGGATTCACCCAGGTCGCCGTGGGCCAGTTTGCCGATGTAGTCCAGATACTGGGCATACAGCGGTTTGTTCAGACCAAGGCGTTCCATTGCCTGAGCATGCATTTCGGGATCGACCCGACGTTCGCCCATCATCACTTCCACGGGGTCGCCGGGAATCATGCGAATCAACGCGAAAGTCAGCAAGGTGATGCCGAAGAACGTGGGGATCAATAATCCCAATCGGCGGGCAATAAAACTAAACATCTTCTGGTGTACCTCATCAGCCGGTTAGGCGTGCCCGGCGTCCCTGGGATCAGGGACGCCGGGAGTTTCTTATCTACTTCACCTGGGTGGTGGCGAAGTTATTAGTGGTAAGGGGGCTAATGTGGTAGCCCTCTACGTTGTTGCGCATTGCGGTGAACATGCGTGTGTGGGCCATGCTGATCCATGGCTGGTCCTGATTGAAAATAGCCTGCGCCTGTTCATAGAGCGCTGCGCGTTCGGTCGGGTTTACTTTAGCCCGGGCTTCATCGATCAGCGTCTGGAACTTCTCATTGCACCAGCGGGCGTAGTTTTCGCCGTTTTTGGCGGCCTCGCAACTGAGCATAGGCGTCAGGAAGTTATCCGGGTCGCCGTTATCGCCCGCCCATCCGGCAGACACCATATCGTGTTCACCGTTTTTTGCGCGCTTGAGCATTTCGCCCCATTCCATGACGCGAATGTCGACCTTGATTCCGACCTTGGCCAGGTCGGCCTGCATCATCTGCGCACCGAGCATCGGGTTCGGGTTGGTCGGGCCGCCACCGTTACGGGTGAACAGGGTGAACACGGTACCATCCGGAACACCGGCTTCCTTGAGCAGGGCGCGCGCCTTGTCCAGGTCACGTTTCGGGTTTTGCAGGGTCTTGTTGTAACCCAGCAGGGTAGGTGGGTACGGGTTCACCGCCACCGAGGCATTGCCTTTGCCGAACAGCGCGTTGACGTAGGCTTCCTTGTCGAACGCGATATCGATGGCTTTGCGGACCCGCACGTCGCTCATGTACTTGTGGGTGGTGTTCATGGCGATGTACGAGACGGTCATCGCGTCGAGTTCATCGACGCTCAGGTTGCTGTCTTTCTTGATGCTCGGGATGTCATCGGGCTTGGGATACAGTGCGACCTGGCACTCGTTGGCCTTGAGCTTTTGCAGGCGAACGTTGTTGTCGGTGGCGATGGCCAGAATCAACGCGTCAGCCGGTGGCTTGCCACGGAAGTACTCCGGGTTGGCCTTGAAGCGAACCTGGGCATCCTTGGCGTAACGCTGGAAGATGAACGGGCCGGTACCGACCGGTTTGTTGTTCAGGTCGCCGGTCTTGCCGGCCTTGAGCAACTGATCGGCGTACTCGGCGGAGTAGATCGAGGAGAAGGCCATGGCGATGTCCGCCAGGAACGGCGCTTCACGGCGGGTCAGGGTGAATTTGACCGTATTGTCGTCGACCTTCTCGACACTTTTGAGCAGCTCTTTGAAGCCCATGCTTTCAAAGTACGGGAAGCCCACGCTCGACTTGGAGTGCCACGGGTGGTTCGGGTCCAGTTGACGCTGGAAACTCCAGACCACGTCGTCGGCATTCATGTCGCGGGTCGGCTTGAAGTATTCGGTGGTGTGAAACTTGACACCTTTGCGCAGGTGGAACGTGTAGGTCAGACCGTCCTCGCTGATGTCCCAGGAGTCGGCCAGTGCCGGAATCACTTCAGTGGTGCCGGGCTTGAAGTCCGCCAGACGGTTGAAGATGGTTTCGGCCACCGCATCGGCTGTGACTGCAGTCGTGTACTGGACCATATCGAAGCCTTCCGGGCTGGCTTCGGTACAGACCACCAAGGGTTTGGCCGAGGCGCCGATAGCGACACTCAGCAACGTGGCGGCGATGGCCGCTCGTAAAGGAAGCATTTTCATCAAGAGCCCTCTGCAATCGGTTAAAGGACAAAAGCCGAACGGCCGATTCTTCACTGAATCAGCCGTTCGGCAGGTGTATTACAAAATGTTGAACGGGATGGTGGTCACGAGACGGAACTCGTTGAGGCTGCCGTCAGCCTGGTTTTCGCTGGCGCGGTGCGCGGTGTAGGTTGCACGGATAGCGGTAGCCTTGAGTGGGCCGCTCTGTACGGCGTACGAAGCACCGATGCCGTATTCATAGTGGTGCTCGCCATCCATGTTTTTCACGTCGTAGGCGGTGCCGGTGTAGTGCGTACCGTCGATGCCCCAGCCGCGAGCCTGATAGATGTTGAACTTCAGGCCTGGTACGCCGTATTCAGCCATGTTCAGGCCATAGGCGATCTGGAAGGACTTCTCGTTCGGACCGTTGAAGTCCGAGAGCAGGGAGTTGGCCAGGTAGATACCGTTGGTTTCGTGCAGGTAGTCGAAGTACTCGTCACCGGCAATTTGCTGCCAGGAGAACGTCAGGCTGTGAGCCTGGTGGGTCAGGCCGAACGACACGGAGTAGGCATCGTTGTTGATGTTGCCCATTTCCTTTTTGCCGGTGTCGAGGGTCTTGTAGTAGTTCAGGCCGGTGGTCAGGCCTAGCACCGAGCTATCGCCCAGTTCGTGGGTGGCACCGAAGTAGTACTGATTCCAGAAGTCCTCGACGTTCGCGACGTACAGGCTGGTCTTCAGGCTTTTGAACGGCTGATAGTTCAGGCCGGCGGTGTTCACGCGATTGGTTTCGGCTTTGTTGTTGGTGTACTCGGAGCGGAATTTCGACAGGCTCTCTTCGGTCCGCGGGGATACGCGGTCGAAGGAACCAGCATCGAACGACAGATTGTTCAGCTCTTCGCTGTGCAGGCTCACGCCCTCAAAGCTCGAAGGCAGCGCACGGTTGCCGATGGTGTCGACAATCGGGGTGCTGAAGTTCTGACGGCCGGCGGTCAGGGTCGTGTTCGATACGCGGAACTTGACGTTGGCCAGGCCCAGTTTGCTCCACTGGCCTTGGGCATCGCCGCCTTCTTTGGTCAGGGTACGGTTGTTGCCTGCGCCTGGACGAGAGCCCGGTGCACCGCCGTTGTTGGACGCCAGATCCTTGTGATCACGATCCAGTGCAACGGCGTTGTAGGCGGCCACTTCAGTGCTGACACCGACGGTGCCCTGAGTGAAGCCGGAGTTGTACTTGACGATCGTGCCCTGAACCCAGTTGATACGGCGGTCGGTTGGCGTCGCCACACCGTCTTTGAGGTAGGTGAACTTGCCGCCACGTTTCAGTTGTTCGTTGGCGTACCAGTTACGCGTGGAACCGTCGATCTTCTGACCTTCGATAAAGCCGGTTGCGGCGGCTTGTGCGCTGCTGGTGTTGACCGTAACCGGGGTGAACTCCTGGCTTTGGGTTTCAGCATAGGCCGTGGCCGTGATGCTGCTAATGGCCAAGGCCAATATCGCGGTGCTGCTCAGTCTCATGGATGAAGCTCCTTTCTTTCTTTTTTTAATGCCGGTCTTTTTTGGTGATCCGGCTATTTGGTTTGAACTCATTCAGGCATCGCAAACGTTTGCATGTGGCTTGTTCGCCGAATTCAGGCAACACCTTTGCGTGAGGGCGAAAATCGCCCTCAGGGTTCCGGCTAATCAGTTATTGGTCGATGCTGACACCCGAGAAGACGTTACGGCCGAAGGGGCTGACCTTGAATCCTTCGACTTTGGCGCTCAACGGCTGGTTGACCGTCGAGTGGGCGACAGGGGTGATCGGCACTTGCTGCTTGAGCAACTGCTGAGCCTGTTTGTAGAGCACCGTGCGTTGCTCGCGGTCGGTGACAATCTTGGCCTGCTTGATCAGCTTGTCGTATTGCGGGTCACACCACATGGAGTAGTTGTTGCCGCCAATA
The DNA here is from genome assembly GCF_056397005.1 of Pseudomonas sp. 05N431. NCBI lineage: Bacteria > Pseudomonadati > Pseudomonadota > Gammaproteobacteria > Pseudomonadales > Pseudomonadaceae > Pseudomonas > Pseudomonas sp. 05N431. The sequence continues at coordinate 174,237 of NZ_JBFTMN010000006.1, read as the reverse complement.
GCGTCGCAGCTGTACAGGGTGCCCAGCCAGTTGTCCGGGTCCCCGTTGTCGCCGGTCCAGCCGATCAGGCTGATGTCGTGTTCGCCATTCTTGGTGCGCTTGATGTACTCGCCCCATTCGTAGCTGACGATCTTCACTTTCAGGCCGATTTTCGCCCAGTCCGACTGCAGCATTTCTGCCATCAGCTTGGCGTTCGGGTTGTAGGGACGCTGTACCGGCATGGCCCAGAGAGTGATCTCTGTGCCTTCCTTGACCCCGGCAGCCTTGAGCAATTCCTTGGCTTTTTCCGGGTTGTAGGCGGCGTCTTTGATGGTTTCGTCGTAGGACCACTGGGTCGGTGGCATGGCGTTGACCGCCAGTTGACCGGCGCCCTGGTACACGGCCTTGAGAATCCCCTGCTTGTTCACCGCCATGTCCAGTGCCTGGCGCACTTCGAGCTGGTCGAAGGGTTTATGCCGCACGTTGTAGGCGATGTAGCCAAGGTTGAAACCGGGCTTCTCGATCAGTTGCAGCTTGGGGTCGTTTTTTAGCGCGTCGACATCGGCGGGGCGCGGGTGCAGGGTGATCTGGCATTCGTTTTTCTTGAGCTTCTGCACACGCACCGACGCGTCGGTGTTGATGGCGAATATCAGCTGGTCGAGCTTGACCCGGCTCGGATCCCAGTACTGCTTGTTGCCGGTGTAACGGATGTTGGAGTCTTTCTGGTAGCTCTTGAACACGAACGGCCCGGTGCCGACCGGCTTCTGGTTGATGTCGCTCGGCTTGCCGGACGCGAGCAACTGGTCGGCGTATTCGGCGGAGAGAATCGAGGCGAAACTCATGGCGATGTTTTGAATGAACGCGGCGTCTACCGAGTTCAGGGTCATGACCACGGTCAACGGCCCGGTCTTCTCGACCTTGGCGATGTTCTTGTTCAGGCTCATCCCGTTGAAGTACGGAAACTCGGTCGGGTAAGCCTTGCGGAATGGGTGCTCGGTATCGAGCATGCGATTGAAGGTGAACAGCACATCGTCGGCGTTGAAGTCGCGGCTCGGTGTGAAGTACTGGGTGGTGTGAAATTTCACCCCTTCGCGCAGGTGGAACGTGTACTTGAGACCATCCTCGGAAATATCCCAACGTGTGGCCAGGCCCGGTACGACATTGGTGGAGCCTTTTTCGAACTCGGCCAGCCGGTTGTACAACGGTTCGGCTGCATCGTTGTCGGTCGCAGTGGTGTACTGCGCGGTGTCGAAGCCCGCCGGGCTGCCCTCGGAGCAAAACACCAGGCTGTTGTTGGCGGCCTGGCTGAATGACGTGGCGGCCAACAGACCGGTGCCCAGCAATGCGGATAAAACCAAGGTATGGCGCATAACGCTCCCTCTCTTTTTAGGTGTTAAACAGTGAGTCGTCGTCCCGTCCTGGGACGTGCAGACATCACTGATCCAAAGCCATGGGGTCAGCAGTTGCCAGCCGCAGCGAAAAAACGGCCGTACCCCGACGGTATGGGTCGAAGGTCAGGCGGTAAATGCGTAAGGCCTGAAAAACAGGTAGGAAAAGGCGACACGTCCTAAACCCGCTGCAGTAGTCCGCAGTGGTTTGGGAAGTAGGCGATTTCCAGCTGTCTTGGCAGGTAAGGCAACGGCGACGTCAGGGACGTCACCGTTGCAAAACCTTATTTGCTGACGCTGACGCCGTAGAAGGAGTTCAAGCCAAACGGGCTGATCTTGAAGTCCTGCACGTTGTCGCGCATGGGTTGGAACACCGTCGAGTGAGCGATAGGTGTCATTGGAACGGCGTCTTTGAGGACGTGTTGCGCCTGTTTGTACAGTTCGGTGCGCTTGGCCTGATCGGTGGTGCGCTTGGCTTCTTTCACGATGCCGTCAAACTTCTTGTCACACCATTTGGAGAAGTTGTTGCCCTGCAGCGAATCGCAGCCGAACAGCACGTTCAGCCAGTTGTCCGGGTCACCGTTGTCGCCGCTCCAGCCAATCAGCATCGCGCCGTTTTCGCCGCCTTTGGAGCGCTTGATGTACTCGCCCCACTCATAGGTCACGATCTTGGCCTTGATACCGATCTTGGCCCAGTCGGACTGCAGCATTTCAGCCATCAGCTTGGCGTTCGGGTTGTAAGGACGCTGCACCGGCATCGCCCACAGGTTGATCTCGGTGCCTTCCTTGATGCCGGCTTCCTTGAGCAGTTCTTTGGCTTTCTCAGGGTTGTATGGCGCATCCTTGATGGTGGTGTCGTAGGACCACTGGGTTGGCGGCATGGCGTTGACCGCCAGTTGACCTGCACCCTGGTAAACCGAGTCGATGATCTGTTGCTTGTTGACGGCCATGTCCAGTGCCTGACGCACTTTCAGTTGAGCCATCGGGTTCGGCTGATCGCTGCCCTTGATCTTGTCCATCACGTTGTAGGCGATGTAACCCAGGTTGAAACCAGCCTGGTCAGGCACCTTCAAAGTCTTGTCTTCTTTCAGCGCCTTCAGGTCGGCCGGGCGTGGGAACAGAGTGATCTGGCACTCGTTCTTTTTCAGCTTCTGAATCCGTACCGACGGGTCGGTGGTGATGGCGAAGATCAGGTTGTCGATCTTGACGTCGTCAGGCTTCCAGTAGTCCTTGTTCCCGGTGTAGCGGATGTTGGAGTCTTTCTGGTAGCTCTTGAACACGAACGGACCAGTGCCGACCGGCTTCTGGTTGATGTCGGCGGCTTTGCCTTCCTTGAGCAGCTGGGCAGCGTACTCGGCGGACTGCACCGACGCGAAGCTCATGGCCATGTTCTGGATGAACGCGGCATCAACTTCCTTGAGGGTGAACTTGACGGTGTGATCGTCGACTTTATCGATCTTGGTGATGTTGGTGTCCATCCCCATGTCGGTGAAGTACGGGAATTCGGTCGGGTACGCCTTACGGAACGGGTCATCCTTGTTAATCATGCGATTGAAGGTGAACAGCACGTCGTCGGCGTTGAACTCACGAGTTGGCTTGAAATACGGGGTGGTGTGGAACTTGACGCCTTCACGCAGGTGGAAGGTGTAAGTCAGGCCATCCGGGGAAATGTCCCAGCTGGTGGCCAGGCCAGGAACAACGGCGGTGCCGCCACGTTCGAACTGGCTCAAACGGTTGAACATGGTTTCTGCAGAGGCGTCGAAGTCGGTTCCGGTGGTGTACTGACCAGGATCAAAACCGGCCGGGCTCCCTTCGGAGCAAAACACCAGGTTAGTCGCCGCATGGGCGAAAGGTGCGCTAGCTAACAAGCTTGCGCCGACTAAAAACGGAATGACCGCGTGTTTAAGCATGGTGGCCTCATGATTTGTTGTCATTTTTGGAATTAGAGGACGACCTCGTGAGTCGACCTGCGGATACTTATGCAGGGCCCATACCCAATGCAAGATGCCGGGTGGCTACAAGCCTTAAACAGTGGCACGAACGTACCTTAATGTCGCATATGTATAAATGTTGACGCATTTAACCGTTTGCGGTCGTTTTTCTCGGTGCAAGCGACGCACCATAGCGGTGCGGCCAGGGCGCTTGGCGCACCCGGCCGGAGCGCGGTGTTACTTATTTATACCCACGCCATAAAAGGGTGTGAGGCCGAACGGGCTGATCTTGAAGTCGGAAACTTCCTTGCGCAGAGGCTGAAAAACCGTCGAGTTGGCGATCGGTGTGATAGGCACTTGTTGCTTAAGGATTTTTTGTGCCTGTTGATAGAGCCTGACCCGCTCGTCACGGTCGGTAGACAGCTTGGCCTGCTGAACCAGCTTGTCGTACGCCGGGTCGCACCACTTGGCGTAGTTGCTGCCTTTCACGGCGGCGCAGCTGTAGAGCACGCCAAGCCAGTTATCCGGGTCACCGTTGTCGCCGGTCCAGCCGTAGATCATCGCGTCGTGCTCGCCGTTCTTGGCGCGCTTGATGTACTCGCCCCATTCGTAGCTGACGATATTGGCCGTGATGCCGACCTTGGCCCAGTCCTGTTGGATCATCTGTGCCGACATCCGCGCGTTCGGGTTGGACGCACGCTGCACGGTCATTGCCCATAAATTGATAGTGGTACCGGGTGCAACCCCTGCTTCTTTTAGTAGCGCCTTTGCCTTGGTGGGGTCGTAGGGCGCGTCTTTGATGTTCGGGTCATACGACCATTGCGCCGGCGGCAGGGCGTTCTGCGCCAACTGCCCGGCACTTTGATAGACGGCCTTGATGATCGCCGGCTTGTCGATGGCCATGTCCAGTGCCTGACGGACCTTGAGCTGATCCAGTGGCGGGTGGCTCACGTTATAGGCCAGGAAGCCAAGGTTGAAACCGGCTTGCTTGAGCACCCGCAGGTTCGGGTCCTGTTCCATCACTTCGATGTCGGCCGGGCGCGGGTAACCGCTGACCTGGCACTCACCGGTCTTGAGCTTTTGCAGGCGCACGGCGGCGTCCGGGGTGATCGAGAAAATCAGGTTGTCGAGTTTCACGTCCTCGGGTTTCCAGTAGGCGCGGTTGGCGCTGTAGCGGATCTGCGAGTCCTTCTGATAACGCTTGAACACAAAGGGGCCGGTGCCGACCGGCTTCTGGTTGAGGTCAGCGGCTTTGCCCTCCTTGAGCAACTGCGCGGCGTACTCGGCAGACTGGATCGAGGCGAAGCTCATCGCCAGGTTCTGCACAAACGCGGCGTCGATGTTGTTCAGGCTGAAGCGCACCGTGTGCTCGTCGACCTTATCGACACTTTTGATCGTGGTGTTCAGGTCCATGTCGGTGAAGTACGGCGACTCGGTGGGGTAGGCCTTGCGAAACGGGTTTTCGGGGTCGAGCAAGCGCTGGAAGGTGAACAGCACATCGTCCGCATTGAAATCGCGGCTCGGCGTGAAGTAGTCGGTGGTATGAAACTTCACCCCGTCACGCAGGTGGAAGGTGTAGGTCAGGCCGTCTTTGGCGACCTCCCAGCTCGTCGCCAAGACTGGCTCGACTTCGGTGCCACCGCGTTTGAATTGGGTGAGACGGTTGAAGACTGTTTCGGCCGAGGCATCGAAATCCGTGCCGCTGGTGTACTGGCTCGGGTCGAACCCGGCAGGACTGGCTTCGGAACAGTAGACCAGGGTCGTCGCGGCTTGGGCGAATGGGGCGATGGTGGCGAGGGTGAGGGCAAGCAGAAGCGGTTTGACGGTGGTTCTATCCATGGAGTCCCCGAGGGTTTGGCGGCGGCTTTTTCTGGAGAGTAGCGTTGTTGTCGGGGAGCGCGGAAATATCCGTTTGTTAGGGTGACCCCTTTGTTATGGCATACACAGCGGGTTATTGGCCCTGTAGCCGGCCAGCCTCTTTCAAATGTACGTCGTTTGATGATCGTTCCCACGCTCTGCGTGGGAATGCTGCCTGGGACGCTCCGCGTTCCGTTTTGAGTGTTGATGCAATCCGTCAGAACCGTAGAACTTTCCCACGCCTCTTTCAGGTTGTCGGTCGGAAATGACCTCTCTAACCTTTGACTGTCGCTGAAAACTCAGCGAACGGGAGTGAGATCCCGGTAAAGAGTATGAATCGAGTGCCAGTACCACCATAATTGCCGCCAGCTTATCTGCTGTTCGCAATGCTTTATGGCGACTGTGTGCGGGCGGACTTCGGTCTGGCCGGTTCTACTCCCGGTAATCTCACACCGCACACAGCTGCCACCCCTTCGCCGAGTGAGATCGGCAAGAGATGGCTCCCTAGATGAGTGGAGTATTCACATGGACAAGTTAATCCCCGATCCCCCCGCACCCGACGACGTTTCACCGTACGAATCCCTCGACTCCAAAAAGCTCCACGATGCTGCCCACCGGGCACTGGATCACTACCTGAAACCGACGCTCGCCAAGCTGCGCTTCAGCGATTTGCGTTCTGATCGGTTATTCAGCGTCGCCCCTGATGTGGGCACAGAAAGCCTGTTGGCCAATGCCTCGGAAGACCTGGCGTCGGTGAAAGTCATGGCCGCTGACCTGGCGTTCGAGATCGAAGGTTCGCGGCGCCATGTGGCGCTGGCGATTTGTCGGCTGGTGGATGGAGTGCAGTTACTGGTGGACAGGGCGCTGGATGATTTTGATGTGCCGGAGCCAGCGGAGTATCAGGTCAAGTAGGATGATGATCGTTCCCACGCTCTGCGTGGGAATGCCTCAATGGACGCTCTGCGTCCGCCGTGGAATGTGACGCAGAGCGTCACGGGCTGCATTCCCACGCAGAGCGTGGGAACGAGCAGCGATCTTACGGCATCAACACTTCAATCGAGCCATCGGCGGTCATGTTGACCTGGCTGGTGCCAGCTTCGACATCCGGGGTGACCGGTGCCGAGTCCATGCCCGCAGCTTTCATCATCATTGGCGCGCGCAGGTAAGGTTGTGGATAACCGTTACTGTTGAGGTTCAGGTTGACGATTTTGTATCCCTTGCCGCCCAGTGCATCGGTGGCCAGTTGGGCGCGGGCCTTGAAGGCCGTAACGGCTTCTTTGAGCAGCGCATCTTCGCTGGCCTTGCGGGTCGGGGTGGCGATGGCGAAGTCCATGCCGCCCATTTTCAGGTCGGTCAGCAGTTCGCCGGTGAGCTTGGACAGCGCCGCGAAGTTCGAGCTTTCCAGGCGCAGTTCGGCGCGCTCGCGCCAGCCAGTGATTTTCTGGCCCTTGGTGTCGTAGATCGGGTAGCTGTGACGGCTGCCCTGACGCAGGGTGATGTCCTTGACCTGTTTGGCCTGGGCCAGCGCCTTGTTCATGGTGGTGCTGACGTCGGCAGCGAGTTTGGCCGGGTCGGTGTTTTGTTCTTCGGTGTAGAGGGTCACGATCATCAGGTCGCGGGCCACTTCCTGACTGACTTCGGCGCGCAGGGAAATCTGGTTGTAGTGAAGTTCGTCGACGGCCAATGCTGGCAGGCTGACGACGGTGCCGACACTGAGGGCGAGAAGGGCGGCGCTGCGGCGCAATGTGTTCATGAAAACTCCTTGGATGATGCGCAGGGGTTGTGGTCCGAACCTGCGTGAAACCATCAGACTCTAGCTTTTATTCTCGGGTTCACCCGGTTACAACTTCTATACAGATCGAGGTCGCACCACTACCTGTAGCAGCTGGCGAAGCCTGCGTTCGAGCGCGAAGCGGTCGCAATCCAGAGAACGCATTCCATCTGAAAAAACGCGGTAGCTGATTTTACGACCGCTTCGCGCTCGAACGCAGGCTTCGCCAGCTGCTACGAGGATTGCGGTGCGAGGTGAACGGTCTTTGCCGTGTGGCGCTTTGCCGCACTTTTGCCTGTCAGGGGCCTCGCTTGGTTATACTCGACGCGATCCGCCTGGAGCGCTCATCAGGAGAGCTCATGCTCGCCCCCGTACAACTGCTTTCCGCGACTCGCCAGAACCTTTGGCGACTGACGTTTATCCGCACCCTGGTGCTGGCCGCTCAGGCCGGTTCGGTGGGGCTCGCCTACTGGTTCAACCTGCTGCCGCTGCCGTGGTTTCAACTGGCGGCGACCCTCGGTTGCTCGATGCTGCTGTGTGCCTTTACCGCGATCCGCTTGCGCACTTCGTGGCCGGTGACCGAGCTCGAATACGCCGTGCAACTGGCCTGCGACCTGTTTATCCACAGTGCGCTGCTGTATTTCTCCGGCGGTTCGACCAACCCGTTCGTTTCCTATTACCTGGTGCCGCTGACCATCGCCGCCGTCACGCTGCCGTGGCGCTATTCGGTGATTCTCTCGGGCATCGCGTTGGCGATGTACACCTTGTTGCTGGCGCAGTTTTACCCGCTGGAAACATTCCCGATGTACCGGGAAAAGATGCAGATCTACGGCATGTGGCTGAGTTTTGCCCTGGCCGCTGCGGTGATTACCTTCTTTGCTGCACGGATGGCCGAAGAGCTGCGCCGTCAGGAAGAACTGCGGGCGATCCGTCGGGAAGAAGGTCTGCGCGATCAACAATTGCTGGCCGTGGCAACCCAGGCCGCTGGCGCCGCTCACGAATTGGGTACGCCGCTGGCGACCATGAGCGTGCTGCTCAAGGAAATGCAGCAGGATCATCACGACCCGCTACTGCAAGATGACTTGAGGGTGCTGCAGGATCAGGTGAAGCTGTGCAAGGAGACCTTGCAGCAACTGGTTCGCGCCGCTGAAGCCAATCGTCGGTTGGCGGTGGAGATGCAGGGCGTCAGCGTCTGGCTCGATGAAGCGCTTAACCGCTGGCACTTGATGCGTCCCGAAGCGACCTACCGCTTGCGGCGCCTGGGGCTTGGCGATGAACCGCGTCTGGCGCCGCCGCCAGACCTGACCCAAGCCTTGCTGAATTTACTGAACAACGCCGCCGATGCCTGCCCCGAAGGGCTGGAAGTGACGCTGAACTGGGATTCCGTCGAGCTGACCATCAGCATTCGCGACCACGGCCCCGGCGTGCCGCTGGCGATTGCCGAACAGATCGGCAAACCGTTTTTTACCACCAAGGGCAAAGGTTTCGGCCTGGGCCTGTTTTTGAGCAAGGCCAGCGTGACACGCGCTGGCGGCTCAGTGAAACTCTATAGTCATGAGGAAGGCGGTACGCTCACCGAGCTGCGCCTGCCCCGTGTCGCCCGAGGAGACGAACATGAGTGACGAGATCCAAGTCGAAGGCGAAGACCTGCCGCATTTGTTGCTGGTAGACGACGACGCAACGTTCACCCGCGTGATGGCCCGCGCCATGAACCGTCGCGGTTTTCGCGTCAGCACCGCAGGTTCCGCCGAAGAGGGCCTGATCATCGCCCAGCAGGATCTGCCGGACTATGCCGCGCTGGACCTGAAAATGGACGGCGACTCGGGCCTGGTGTTGCTGCCAAAACTGCTCGAACTCGACCCGGAAATGCGCGTGGTGATCCTCACCGGTTACTCGAGCATTGCCACCGCGGTCGAGGCGATCAAGCGCGGTGCCTGCAACTACCTGTGCAAACCGGCCGACGCCGATGACGTGCTGGCCGCCTTGCTCTCAGAGCACGCCGACCTCGACACCCTGGTGCCGGAAAACCCGATGTCGGTGGACCGCCTGCAATGGGAGCACATCCAGCGCGTGCTGACCGAACACGAAGGCAACATCTCCGCCACTGCCCGCGCCCTGGGCATGCACCGGCGCACCCTGCAGCGCAAACTGCAGAAGCGTCCCGTTCGTCGCTGAACCGGCGCTGAACGGTTATCGCCAGATCTCGCGACAACCCGAGCCGATCATCTATGATCGGCTTGTGCCTGTTCTTTTCTTTATCGAGTCTGAACCATGAATCAGAACGCTGAATATTCCGCGGTCAACGACAGTGTGCGCGGGCAGTTTTTTCGCCGTGTCTGGCAGATGATCACGCCGTACTGGCGCAGTGAAGAGAAGGGCACGGCCTGGGCACTGCTGATCGCGGTGATCGTGCTGTCGCTGATCAGCGTGGGGATCTCGGTGTGGTTCAACACCTGGTACAAGGACTTCTACAATGCCCTGCAAAAGAAGGACGAAGCGGCGTTCTGGCATCTGATCCTGTATTTCAGCGCGATTGCCGCGGTGGCGATTGTCGGTGCGGTGTACCGGCTCTACCTGACCCAGATGCTGACCATTCGCTGGCGGGCCTGGCTCACCGAGAAGCACTTCGCCCGTTGGCTCGGCGACAAGAATTACTATCAGCTGGAGCAGGGCGGTTACACCGATAACCCGGACCAGCGGATTTCCGAAGACCTTAACAACTTCACGTCCAACACCCTGGCTTTGGGGCTGGGCCTGATCCGCAATGTCGTCAACCTGGTGTCGTTCTCGATCATCCTGTGGGGGGTGTCGGGCAGTATCGAGGTGTTTGGCTTTACCATTCCTGGCTACATGTTCTGGTGCGTGCTGGTCTATGCGACGGTCGGTAGCTGGCTGACGCATTTGATCGGTCGCCGCTTGATCGGTCTGAATAACCAACAACAACGCTTCGAAGCCGACCTGCGTTTTTCCATGGTCCGGGTGCGTGAAAACGCCGAGAGTATCGCCCTGTACAATGGCGAACCGAACGAACATCAGCGCTTGAGCACACGGTTTGGCAGGGTCTGGCACAACTTCTGGGACATCATGAAAGTGTCCAAGCGCCTGACCTTCTTTACCTCCGGTTACGGCCAGATCGCGATTATCTTCCCGTTCATGGTCGCCGCGCCGCGCTACTTTGCCGGCAAGATCGAACTCGGTGAACTGATGCAAATCAGTTCGGCCTTCGGCAACGTGCAGGAGAGTTTCAGCTGGTTCATCAGTGCGTACCAGGACCTCGCCTCGTGGCGCGCCACCTGCGACCGTTTGCTGAGTTTCCGTCAGGCCATGAGCGAAAACGAAGAGCGCCAGCCGGCCATCGACGTGCAGAATCAGGGCTCAGAGCTGAAAATCCATAACCTGGGTCTGGACCTGGCCGACGGTCGTCACTTGCTGACCAATGCCGACATGACGGTAGAGGCGGGCGAGCGCGTCATGCTCAGCGGTCGTTCCGGCAGTGGCAAATCCACCTTGCTGCGGGCGATGGGGCACCTTTGGCCTGCGGGGCACGGCAACATCCGACTGCCGGCTGCGCGTTATCTGTTCCTCCCGCAAAAGCCGTACCTGCCGATTGGCAGCCTGCGTGACGCCCTGAGTTATCCACAGGCCGGCGACACCTACCCGCACGAGCACTACGCGCGCGTGCTGGAAACCTGCCGTTTGCCGCATCTGGTTTCCCGTCTCGACGAAGCCAATCACTGGCAGCGAATGCTCTCTCCGGGTGAGCAGCAACGTCTGGCGTTTGCCCGAGCGCTGCTCTACGCACCGCAATGGCTGTACATGGACGAAGCGACCTCGGCGATGGACGAAGAGGATGAAGCGTCTCTGTATCAGGCACTGATCGATCACTTGCCAGGCCTGAGCATCGTCAGCGTCGGCCATCGCAGCAGCCTGAAACGTTTCCATCCACGGCATGTGCGCATCGACAGTGGCCATCTGCTGGAGCAGACCGTGACGGCCTGATCTCTGTTGTGACGTCGAGCAGTTAATACCAACCCAGAGACAGAAGTCTTTCTCTATCTGGGTTGGCGCTGGTCGCCTTATCCATCAGATGAAAGCGTGTGTTTGGCTCGATCAAGGATTGATGTGAAGACCACGGTAAGCTGATTTGCCCAACGGAACGCTGGCACTCCTAGCTTCGTATGAAATCCTGACAGAGTGATCCACTCGCTGTTCAAATATTTCTTTGAAAAACTCGATGATTATGGTTCTCCCTACCTCTTGCTCGGTTACCTGGCGTTCATAAGTGAGTGTTTCGTCAAGGCTAAAAAATTCTAAGATAACCTTGATGAGGTGTCCGCTATCCATGCCATCGTATGGCGGAATTAAAACACCGACAGATTTTTCTACCTCACTCAGGTAGAGGTCGGAATTTGAAGTTTCTCTAATGCCCGGCCGTTCTAGAGTCGGTAGTTCGCTTTTCATGGCTTAAGTCCTTTTGGCTATTTGCACGCCAGTTTGAGAAGTCATTGATATCAGCATTTCTTGGGAGCGGTGGCTTAACCGCTTGGCAAGTAGATCCGTCAAATCTGCTAGAGGCTACTGTCAGAAATTACAGTTGCGACGAGTGGTCGCCACAGGCGGTTCAAGCGGTTGCGACCTATGCAGAGGCCGATTAGCTGGAGGGATAGCTCGCCGTAGGCCACTCCGGCGTTTGCTGACAGTGATCGTACAACTGCGCTGCGTTATGATGCGTTCTCAACCGTTTGCCTGAGACTGATGTTCACCATGGAAAACCCGATCGACGCCCCCCGTCTTCCGCGCAAGCGCCGCAGCCTCGCGCAGGAACTGGTTACGGTGCTGTCCGAGCAGATTCGCGACGGCATGCTCAAGCGTGGCGACAAATTGCCCACCGAGTCGGCGATCATGGAAGCCCATGGCGTCAGCCGCACTGTGGTGCGTGAAGCGATATCGCGTTTGCAGGCGGCGGGGCAGGTTGAGACCCGTCATGGCATCGGCACGTTTGTGCTCGACACGCCAAGCCCAAGCGGCTTTCGCATCGATCCGGCGACCGTGGTGACCTTGCGCGATGTGTTGGCGATCCTGGAGTTGCGCATCAGCCTGGAAGTGGAATCCGCAGGCTTGGCCGCACAACGCCGCAGTCCCGAACAGCTGGCGTTGATGCGTGCGGCGCTGGATGCCCTGAACGAAAGCGCGGCCCACGCAGGCGATGCGGTAGCGTCGGACTTCCAGTTTCATTTGCAGATTGCCCTGGCCACCGGCAACCGCTACTTCACCGATATCATGACCCACCTGGGCACCAGCATCATTCCGCGTACCCGGCTCAACTCCGCACGCTTGGCCCACGATGACCAGCAGCACTACATGAATCGCCTGGCGCGTGAGCACGAAGAAATCTACGACGCCATCGCCCGCCAGGATTCGGACGCAGCCCGCGCAGCCATGCGCCTGCACCTGACCAACAGCCGCGAACGACTGCGCCATGCCCATGAAGAGGCAGAGGCGCAGCGTTGATAGAGGGGTTGAGCGGGTGAGTGCTTAGTCTTCGATACGAAGCAGTACGGGTTCCGAACTCGGAGTCAGGCTGGACTCGTCCGAGAATTTGTAACGCAGTTCGATTGTTCCGTTCTTGTGTTTTTCCAGCTCTGCTTTAGGCACTTCCAGTTCAAGGCCCGTCACTTTTATCAGGTCGTCGCAGGCGTCATCGTAGATTCCAGTGGATACTTCAGGACCAGCCCAGTCTGGGTTTTCAACATCCGCTCCGAGGATCAGATAAACCTCCCAGTTTGCGGGGAACTCGTCTGAGTCAGGAATCTGGACCGTCAGGGCGCCACTCAGGCTCGATAACGCGATCGTCGCTTCCTCTACAAGCGTTCCGGCAGGGAATTGGGTAAGCACCGGGATCGAAAAACTCATGATAAATCACCACTCCATGTGAAGCCGTCCGTGACCATTCATGGTCGGCGACACACTGTAGAACGCTCTTTCATGACGTACTTGAAACGATTATGACCAAGCGTTGCAAGACGCGGAGCAAACGGGGTGCCCGGTTCATTTGCAGTCCCATGCGCCTGCACCTGACCAACAGCCTCGAACGGCCGCGCTCTGTCCATGAAATGGCAGAGGCGCAGCGCGGGTAGAACGCATCACTATTGTTGTTTGGCGACATCGGTTTCCAGCGCAATTCGCAAGGAGCCGTTATCCAGTAATTCGAAGGTCTTGGTGAGTACGACAAATGGCGTTCCGGGCGGGTACCCCTCAACCTCGAAGGGGTAGGTCAGAAAATCGCCTCTGTTGACGAGATCGTGCAAAACAACTATTTCCCGCTCAGCTTTCAGCTTTCCATTTGTGCGAAAAATCACCAGATATGTGGTTTTCATAGTCGTCTCCTGTCCATAGGGCATGAGAGGTAATTAAATCCAGGGGATGTATTTTGCCTCTACTGTTAGAAATAACAGTTCCGACGAGTGGTCAGTTATCAATTTTGATGGAGCATTCCCACGCTCGATCGTGGGAATGCTGAGTTAGGAGCGGGCGCAGCCTGCGATCTTTTGATCTTCAGTCTTGAGGATCGAACGATCCACCCTCACCGCCCATTGTCCGGCTCCGGGCTTGGCATCAAACGCCACGTGGCCCTCGTCATCCACAGTCGCCCGGGCAACCGGCACGCCATTGGCCAGCAATTCCAGCGGTGCGCCGTTGAGGGATTGGCCCGAGGCCAGTTCGAGTGTCAGGTTGATAGTCATCAGTGATTTCCTTATCAGGCGTTGTGGTCTATGAAGGTGGTGGTGTGCGCGTCGATCGAGCCGATCAGCTCCGGCGAGCCGCCGCGGAACTGGCGAAAGAGGTTGCGTGAGGCGCCGTTGCCCGGCACGTTCAGCGTCGGCTGGAAGCGTTCGCTCAGCTCGACGTAAACCGACCAGGGGCCGATGTAGGACTCGTTCAAACCGTTGGTGTAGCTGAAGGCGTAACGCACAGCGTTGCCGGGCAACCAGTTGGGTTCGCTGGGCGTTTGGCTCTGCCAGCCGTCCGCCTGGATCGTCGGTGCTGCGGCTGGGGATTCCAGGTAGCCGGCCGGTTTGTTCGGTGTGTAGTCCTTGAGCAGCAAGTAAGTGCTCCAGCCCCACCAGTTGTCGATCCGGTTGCTGTCGTTGAGGTTGTTGACGTCGCTGCGACGCAGCACCTTGTTGCCGTCCAGAACAAATAACCCGGAGAAGTTTCCCGCCGGTTTTTTCACGGCGTTGAGGTCCGGCAGATACTTCAGCGCAACGTAGCTGGAAGGCGCGGGCAGTGAACCGCTGAGGAAGGTCTCGAAGACTTCGTCGGCCGAACGCTGGACCGCGAGTTTGACCTGTTTGCGGTTGGCGCTGTCGACCGAGTCGAAGTAGCGTTTGTCGCCGTAGGCATGCCACTGATCACCGTTGGCGTTGTTCACATTGAGGCCGTATTTGCTGTCTTCGTCGTGCATGAAACGGGTGATCAGCGAACCCAGGTCACTCGGTGTCACCACCGCCGCCAGTTGTTTGCGCGGGATTCGCAGATGGCCGGCGGAGAACAGGTCGGTCAGATAATGGTCGGCAAATGCGTTCATTGCGTAGGCCAGTTCCAACTGCTGTTCATCGCCACTGTTGTGGGCCAGAACAGCCTGTTGCAGGGCGGCGGTGTGCCCGGCGATGTACGCCAGCAACGCCCATTCGCCGAAGTGGTCGGCGTTATCCGCCGCCAGTTTCAGGTAGCGCCCTAAGGGAAACAGCGCCGAGACGAAACTGCCGCCGCCGGTGATCTTGTTCCACTCTTCGGACAACGTATCACCGAGGGCGTCGTAGACCTCGTGAGGTTGTTTGCCGTCCCTGATCGCCTGGTTGGCCGCGGCGATTTCCTTCTGCATTACGCCGAGAATCAACCCGGCCTCTGCTCGCGACGCTGGTAGTACGGCCAGCGAGTTGAACGCAGCAGTAAAACGCTGGATGCGATCAACCGGGGTTGCGCCATCGCAGATCGGCTGGTCGGGAATGCCGTAGAAATCGCCGCCTAGCGAAACGATCTGACCGTAGCTCAGCGCCAGGCCATTGGGCAGGTGCAATGGCACTTGCCAGGCCGCAACTGCCGGCGCGTCTTTGACGAAGCGCAGCAGGGTGGCATCGCCGATGGCGGTGTGTTCGCCACCTTCGAAACGTGGTGCAGGCTCGGTGTTCAGCGATTTTCCAGCCAGACCAGGTGTGTGATGTTTGGGGCTGTGTTGACTGCGAGTCAGCAGTATCAGGTGATCGCCGTCACCGGAAATGGCAATGCCGCGTTCGGTAAACAGCTGATCCAGATCGGCAATGATCCGGTCGTCGTGCTTTCGGTTTTCCTGCGATTGGGTGTGTAGACCTGACATTTCTAGCTCCTTGATATGTCGTAGGTTGTGTCTCGAATAGCTGTATGTATATACAGTTATTTTCAAGCATAGCTGCAAACTCTCCTACGTCAAGGAAGTGCTTTTTCTTACCCGGATTTTCCATCTGGCGATGAAATGCAGTTGACGGTGGTATTTTAAGTTGTACGATGACCTACAACTTCAGCGAGAGCTGAGCGGGTTTTCTCATCACAACGTGCGTCCAGGGTGTTCGAATAATGAATCCACAAGAACTGAAGTCCATCCTCTCCTCCGGTTTGCTGTCCTTCCCGGTTACCGATTTCAATGCTCAGGGCGATTTCCATCGTGCGGGCTACATCAAACGTCTCGAATGGCTGGCCCCGTACGGCGCATCGGCCTTGTTCGCCGCAGGCGGCACCGGTGAGTTCTTCTCCCTGGCGGCCAGCGAATACTCGGAAATCATCAAGACTGCGGTCGACACCTGCGCCAGCAGCGTGCCGATTCTGGCCGGTGTCGGTGGTTCTACCCGTCAGGCCATCGAATACGCTCAAGAAGCCGAGCGCCTGGGCGCCAAAGGCTTGCTGCTGCTGCCGCACTACCTGACCGAAGCCAGTCAGGACGGCGTTGCCGCCCACGTTGAAGCTGTGTGTAAGTCGGTGAAGATCGGTGTGGTGGTTTACAACCGCAATGTCTGCCGCCTGACCGCGCCGCTGCTGGAACGCCTGGCTGAGCGCTGCCCGAACCTGATCGGCTACAAGGATGGCCTGGGCGATATCGAGTTGATGGTGTCGATCCGTCGCCGCCTCGGTGAGCGCTTCAGCTATCTGGGAGGGCTGCCGACTGCCGAAGTCTACGCCGCCGCTTATAAGGCGCTGGGTGTACCGGTCTATTCCTCGGCGGTGTTCAACTTCCTGCCGAAAATGGCGATGGATTTCTACCACGCCATCGCCCGCGACGATCACGCTACCGTCGGCAAACTGATCGATGATTTCTTCCTGCCTTACCTGGACATCCGTAACCGCAAGGCCGGTTACGCGGTGAGCATCGTCAAGGCCGGCGCGAAAATCGCCGGTTACGATGCCGGTCCCGTCCGGACCCCGCTGACTGACCTGACGCCAGAAGAGTTCGAGATGCTCGCGGCGTTGATGGACAAGCAAGGCGCGCAATAACCCGCTGAATCAACCAGGGCCGCTGAGCAATCGGCGGCTTATTGAGTAAGGAGATTGTTGTGGCAGACGTAAAACGATTCGACAACTTCATCGGCGGCCAATGGGTCGCGGGTGCTGAGTACTCGACCAATATCAACCCGTCCGAGTTGTCCGATGTCATTGGCGAATACGCCAAGGCTGACCTGGCTCAGGTGAACGCCGCCATCGACGCCGCTCGTGCTGCATTCCCGGCCTGGTCGACCTCAGGTATTCAGGCACGCAGCGATGCGCTGGATAAAGTCGGCAGCGAAATCCTCGCCCGTCGTGAAGAACTCGGCACGTTGCTGGCGCGGGAGGAGGGCAAGACCCTGCCTGAAGCCATCGGCGAAGTGTCTCGTGCCGGCAACATCTTCAAGTTTTTCGCCGGTGAGTGCCTGCGTCTGTCCGGCGATTACCTGCCGTCGGTGCGTCCTGGCGTCAACGTCGAAGTCACTCGCGAAGCCCTTGGCGTGGTCGGCTTGATCACGCCGTGGAACTTCCCGATTGCGATCCCTGCGTGGAAAATTGCCCCGGCGTTGGCCTACGGCAACTGCGTGGTGCTCAAGCCGGCAGAGCTGGTGCCCGGTTGCGCCTGGGCGCTGGCCGAAATCATTTCCCGTGCCGGTTTCCCGGCCGGGGTGTTCAACCTGGTGATGGGCAGCGGCCGAGTGATCGGCGACGCCATGGTCAACAGCCCGAAAGTCGACGGCATCAGCTTCACCGGCTCGGTGGGTGTAGGCCGGCAGATCGCGGTCAACTGTGTGTCGCGTCAGGCCAAGGTGCAGTTGGAAATGGGCGGCAAGAACCCGCAGATCATTCTCGACGACGCCGACCTCAAGCAGGCTGTCGAGCTGTCGGTGCAGAGTGCGTTTTATTCCACCGGCCAGCGTTGCACGGCCTCGAGCCGCTTGATCGTCACCGCCGGGATTCACGACAAATTCGTCGAGGCCATGGCTGAGCGGATGAAGTCGATCAAGGTCGGGCATGCCTTGAAGAGCGGCACCGACATCGGCCCGGTGGTTTCCCAGGCACAACTGGAACAGGACCTGAAGTACATCGACATCGGCCAGTCCGAAGGCGCGCGACTGGTCAGCGGTGGTGGCCTGGTGACCTGCGACACCGAAGGCTATTACCTGGCGCCAACGCTGTTTGCCGACAGTGAGGCTGCCATGCGTATCAGCCGCGAAGAGATCTTCGGCCCGGTGGCGAACATCGTTCGGGTGGCCGATTACGACGCGGCGCTGGCGATGGCCAACGACACCGAATTCGGTTTGTCGGCGGGTATCGCCACCACCTCGCTGAAGTACGCCAACCACTTCAAGCGCCACTCCCAGGCCGGGATGGTGATGGTCAACCTGCCGACTGCCGGTGTCGATTACCACGTGCCTTTTGGTGGCCGAAAAGGTTCATCCTATGGATCGCGGGAGCAAGGTCGCTACGCGCAGGAGTTCTACACCGTGGTGAAGACTTCCTATATCGGTTCGTAACACGCAACACCGCTCTCTGTGGGAGCAAGCTCGCTCCCACAGAAAGCAAAAAACAAAACGATTACCCGCAAAAAAAATAATTAGTGGGAGTACATCTACATGCAAGCGACCAAGCCGACCCACGTCCGCTATTTAATCCTGCTCATGCTGTTTCTGGTGACCACGATCAACTACGCCGACCGTGCCACCATCGCCATTGCCGGCTCCAGCCTGCAAAAGGACCTGGGCATCGACGCCGTCACCCTCGGCTACATTTTCTCCGCATTCGGTTGGGCCTACGTCGCCGGTCAGATTCCTGGCGGCTGGCTGCTCGACCGTTTCGGTTCGAAAAAAGTCTATGCCCTAAGCATCTTCACCTGGTCGCTGTTCACCGTGCTGCAAGGCTATGTCGGTGAGTTTGGTGTCTCCACAGCCATCGTCGCGCTGTTCATGTTGCGCTTTCTGGTGGGCCTGGCCGAAGCGCCATCCTTCCCCGGTAATGCACGCATCGTTGCGGCCTGGTTTCCAACCGCCGAACGCGGCACCGCTTCGGCGATCTTCAACTCGGCGCAATACTTCGCCACGGTGATCTTCGCACCGCTGATGGGCTGGATCGTCTACACCTTCGGTTGGCAGCACGTGTTTATGGTGATGGGTGGGATCGGCATCGTGTTCTCGCTGATCTGGTTGAAAATTATCCACAGCCCGCGCCAGCACCCGATGATCAATGACGCCGAGTTCAAGCACATCGCCGACAACGGCGGCCTGGTCGACATGGATCAGAATCAGGGCAAGCGCAGCGACGGGCCGAAGTGGGATTACGTGCGCCAACTGCTGAGCAACCGCATGATGCTGGGCGTGTACCTGGGCCAGTACTGCATCAACGGCATCACCTATTTCTTCCTGACCTGGTTCCCGGTGTACCTGGTGCAGGAACGCGGCATGACCATTCTCAAAGCCGGTTTCATTGCCTCGTTGCCGGCCATCTGCGGGTTTATCGGTGGGGTGCTGGGCGGGCTCATTTCCGACTACTTGCTGCGCAAGGGCCACTCGCTGACCTTCGCCCGCAAGGCGCCGATTATCGGAGGGCTGTTGCTGTCGACCAGTATCGTGGCCTGCAACTACGTGGACATCGAATGGATTGTCGTGGGCTTCATGGCCCTGGCCTTCTTCGGCAAAGGCGTGGGCGCATTGGGTTGGGCGGTGGTTTCCGATACCTCGCCAAAACAGATCGCGGGCTTGAGTGGCGGGCTGTTCAACATGTTCGGCAATATCGCGTCGATCACTACACCGATCGTGATTGGCTACATCATCAGTACCACCGGGTCGTTCAAATGGGCGCTGGTGTTTGTCGGCTGCAACGCGCTGGTCGCGGTGTTCAGCTACCTGGTGATCGTCGGGCCGATCAAACGTGTGGTACTCAAAGAGCCACCCGCCAATGGCTCCGAACTGACTAACAAATTGTCTCAAGCGCATTCCTGAGGAGCGGCGTCATGCAGTTGATTGAACATTCCGACTCGCCGCGCTACATCCGGCTGCACGAGCGCGACAACGTGGTGATCGTGGTCAATGACCAGGGCGTGCCGGCCGGCACTGAATTCCCGGACGGATTGGTGACCGTGGAGTTCGTGCCGCAGAGCCACAAGGTGACGCTGGAGGATATCCCCGAAGGCGGCCAGGTGATCCGTTACGGCCAGACCATCGGTTATGCCTTGCAGCCGATCCCGCGTGGCAGCTGGGTCAAGGAAGATCAACTGCGCATGCCCACTGCGCCGCCGCTGGACAGCCTGCCGCTGTCCACCGAGGTGCCGGCCGCACAAGCGCCGCTGGAAGGCTTCACCTTCGAGGGTTATCGCAACGCCGATGGCACCGTCGGTACGCGCAACATTCTCGGGATCACCACCACGGTGCAATGCGTCACCGGTGTGCTCGACCATGCGGTCAAGCGCATCAAGGATGAGTTGCTGCCCAAGTATCCGCATGTCGATGACGTGATCGCGTTGACCCACAGTTATGGCTGCGGCGTGGCGATTACCGCCACCGACGCCTACATCCCGATCCGCACCGTGCGCAACCTGGCGCGCAACCCGAACCTGGGCGGCGAAGCGTTGGTGATCAGTCTGGGCTGCGAGAAATTGCAGGCCGGGCAGGTGATGCACGAGAACGACAGCTCGGTCGACCTCAGCGAGCCTTGGTTGTATCGCTTGCAGGATTCCAGTCACGGTTTCAGCGAGATGATCGAGCAGATCATGGCGCTGGCTGAAATCCGTTTGAAGAAACTCGATCAGCGCCGCCGCGAAACCGTGCCGGCGTCCGAGCTGATCCTCGGCATGCAGTGCGGCGGCAGTGATGCGTTTTCTGGAATCACCGCCAACCCGGCGCTGGGTTATGCCTCGGATTTGTTGCTAAGGGCCGGGGCGACGGTGATGTTTTCCGAAGTCACTGAAGTGCGCGACGCGATCTATCTGCTGACTTCGCGGGCAGAAACCAAGGAAGTCGCCCAGGAACTGGTGCGTGAAATGGACTGGTACGACCGTTACCTGGCCAAGGGCGAAGCGGACCGCAGCGCCAACACCACGCCGGGTAACAAGAAGGGCGGATTGTCGAACATTGTCGAGAAATCCCTGGGTTCGATCGTCAAATCCGGCAACAGCGCGATCAATGGCGTGCTCGGCCCTGGCGAACGCTTCAAGCGCAAAGGGCTGATCTTCTGCGCAACACCGGCCAGTGATTTTGTCTGCGGCACCCTGCAACTGGCGGCCGGGATGAACCTGCACGTATTCACTACCGGGCGCGGCACGCCTTATGGCCTGGCGATGGCGCCGGTGGTCAAGGTCTCGACCCGAACCGAACTGGCCCAGCGCTGGCCGGACCTGATCGACATCGATGCCGGACGGATTGCCACGGGACGCGCTTCCATCGAGGAGTTGGGCTGGGAGCTGTTCCACTTTTATCTGGACGTGGCCAGCGGCAGGAAACACACCTGGGCGGAGCAGCACAAACTGCACAACGACATTACCTTGTTCAACCCGGCACCCATCACCTGAGACCGCGTCGCCTGCATCGCGAGCAAGCTCGCTCCCACAGGGATCTTATTAACTCCGGAGATCAAATGTGGGAGCGAGCTTGCTCGCGATGGCGGTCTACCAGACGCCAGCGTCTTCAGTGGCTTATCATTAGCCCCCTAACGACGCCCCTCAAGGTTCACCCGGCATGCTGGCAATCTTTCTCGAAACGCTGACCATCACCGCGCCAGTCTTTGCCATGTTGTTCTTGGGCGTTCTGCTCAAGCGCATCAACTGGATCAACGACGACTTTATCCACACCGCTTCGGCACTGGTGTTCAACGTCACCATGCCGGCGCTGCTGTTTCTGGGGATTGTGCACGCTGACCTGCACGCGGCGTTGAAGCCGGCACTGCTGATCTATTTCTCGCTGGCGACGCTGGCGTGTTTCGCCATTGCCTGGGGTTGGGCGATCTGGCGTTGCCCGCGCGAGGACCGCGGGATTTACACCCAAGGCGCGTTTCGCGGCAATAACGGGGTCATCGGCCTGGCGTTGGCGGCGAGCATGTACGGCGCCTACGGGATTTCCCTCGGGGCGATTCTCGCCGCGCTGGTGATCCTGTTTTACAACACGCTGTCGACTATCGTGCTGGCGGTGTACAGCCCGGTGATCAAGTCCGATCCATGGAGCATCTGCAAAAGCGTGCTCAGCAATCCGTTGATCATCAGTGTGATATCTGCCGCGCCGTTCGCCTATTTCAAGATCGGCTTGCCCGGCTGGCTGGAGACGTCCGGCAACTACCTGGCGCAGATGACCTTGCCGCTGGCGTTGATCTGCATTGGCGGCACGCTGTCACTGGCGGCGTTGCGCAAGAGCGGTGACCTGGCGTTGAGTTCAAGTCTGGTGAAGATGGTCGGCTTGCCGATCCTGGCCACGCTGGGTGCCTGGCTCTGGGGTTTTCGCGGGGCGGAGCTGGGGATTTTGTTCCTGTACTTCGGCAGCCCGACTGCGGCGGCCAGTTTTGTCATGGCCCGGGCAGCCAATGGCAACCATGAACTGGCGGCGGCGATCATCGTCATCACCACGTTGATGGCAGCGGTGACCACCAACCTCGGGATCTTTGTGTTGCAGTGGGGCGGGTGGATCTAGGCATGGGATTTGTAGCGTGCTTCAGGGCCAATCGCGAGCAAGCTCGCTCCCACATTTGATCTGTGTGGAGCGCAAAATCTGTGTGCAACAAAATCCATTGTGGGAGCGAGCTTGCTCGCGATAGCTATCTAACTGTCACCACTCATTCCGGCTTCTGGTAACTGTCGATCACTTCCTGCGCCGCCCGAAATGCCTCCATCGCTGCCGGCACACCGGCGTAGACCGCGCAGTGCATCAGCGTTTCGCGGATCTCGTCGACCGTGCAGCCGTTGTTCAGCGCACCACGCACGTGGCCTTTGAGTTCTTGCGGGCACTTGAGCGAGGTCAGGGCCGCGAGGGTGATCAGGCTGCGGGTTTTCAGTGCAAGGCCCTCACGGTTCCATACCGCGCCCCAGGCGTGTTCGTTGACGAACTCCTGAAACGGTCGGGTCAGTTCGGTGGCATTGCCCATGGAGCGGTCGACGAAGGCGTCGCCCATGACCTGGCGGCGCACCTCAATGCCGGTCGGTTTGCTGGAGTCGGGTTTGTCGGTCATGGCGATTCCCTCTTGTGGTGTTGGCGGCGCCAGGCGCGCAGTGACGTAAACAGTAAAAACACCACCAGCGCCGGCAGGACGAAAAACAGCATCAGGTGTTCAAGCTTGCCGGCCAGCGGCATGCCCGTGGTAAACGACACGACATGCAGCCCATACGCCAGGTACAAGGCCAGAAACAGCAGGCCTTCGGCGCGGGTGATTCGATAGCCTGAATAGAACATCGGCAAGCACAGCACGCTGACCGCCAGCAGCACCGGCAAGTCGAAATCCAGTGCGTTGGGGGATACCGACAGCGGCGTCGGCGCGACCAGGGCGGTGACGCCCAGCACGCCCAGCAGGTTGAACAGGTTGCTGCCGATCACGTTGCCCACGGCGATGTCGCGCTGACCACGCAAGGCCGCGATCAGCGAGGTGGCGAGTTCCGGCAGCGACGTGCTGATGGCAATGATGGTCAAACCGATGATGCGTTCTGACAAGCCGAGCTCGGTCGCCACCTCGACCGCTGCGCTGAGCAGTAGATGCCCGGCAAACACCAGCAACGCCAGCCCCGTGAGCATCAGCAACACACTGCTCAGCCACGGCGTGCCAGATGCGTTGTCGCCGCTCGCCGGAGCATTGTGCGGGCGCACCGAGTGCCGCGACTGGCGCAGCAACAACCCGAGGTAAAGCACCAGCGCGGCTAACAGAATCGTGCCGTCGAGCGGCGTCAGTCGTTCATTCCAGGCGAGGGCGAACACCAGCAGGCTGGCGCCGATCATCACCGGGATATCCAGGCGCACCAATTGCCGGGAGACCCGCAACGGGATGATCAGCGCCGAGAGTCCGAGGGTGACCAGGATGTTGAAGATGTTGCTGCCAATCACGCTACCGACGGCGATGTCGGTGTTTTGCATCAGGGTCGCTTGCAGGCTGACCGCCATTTGCGGCGCGCTGCTGCCGAGGGCAACGACGCTCAGGCCGATGATCAGTGGCCGCACCTTCAGGTGTGCGGCCAGGCGCACGGCGGCGCGGACCAGTAACTCGGCGCCAGCGATCAGCAGGACCAGGCCACTGAACAGTTGCAGCACGCTGAGCAGTGGTAAATCGGCAAGTCCGAAAATGGCCAGGGCTCCGTCTGTCAGTTATCGAGCGATTGCACGCGAACCCGCGCGGTGCCGCTGCCCAGCATGCCCAACCGTTGGGCCGCTTCGCGAGACAGATCGATCAGGCGCCCACGGGTGTGCGGGCCGCGATCGTTGATACGCACCACGCAGGATTTGTCGTTGTTCAGGTTAGTGACCTTCACCCGGGTGCCAAATGGCAACTGGCGATGGGCAGCGGTCAGGGAATTGGCGTTGAAACGCTCGCCACTGGCGGTGCGTTTACCTTGGTGTTTGGCACCGTAGTACGAGGCCACACCGGTCTTGTCGTAGCCGTGTGGGTCGATGACATCCGTGCTGGCGCAACCGGCCAGCAGAGAGAGCAGGGCGCACGCGCCAAGTAGACGTTTCATTAACGGTGTCCCCGTAACAAATGTGGGAGCGAGCTTGCTCGCGATAGCGTCCTGACAGTCAACTCATTGTTGAATGCCGAGCCGCAATCGCGAGCAAGCTCGCTCCCACAGGGATTTGAGCCAGTTTTGACTGCTGGCTCCATTGCAATCAGCCTTCGAGCTTGCTTTTCAGCAGTTCGTTGACTTGTTGCGGGTTGGCTTTGCCTTTGGAGGCTTTCATCGCCTGGCCCACGAAGAAGCCGAACATCTTGCCGCGTTTGGCTTCGTCTGCCGCGCGGTACTGTTCAACCTGTTCGGCGTTGGCTGCGAGCATTTCATCGAGTACGGCCGAGATTGCGCCGCTGTCGGTGACCTGCTTCAAGCCGCGCTTGTCGATGATCTCGTCTGCGCTGCCTTCGCCGTTGGCCATGGCTTCGAACACGGTCTTGGCGATTTTGCCGGAGATGGTGTTGTCCTTGATGCGCAACAGCATGCCGCCCAATTGCTCGGCCGAGACTGGAGCTTCGTCGATTTCCAGGCCTTGTTTGTTCAACAGGCTGCCCAGCTCGACCATGACCCAGTTGGCCGCCAGTTTGGCGTCACCGGCAATGCTCACGACTTTTTCGAAGTAGTCCGCTTGCTCGCGGCTCGAGGCCAATACGCTGGCATCGTAGACCGACAGGCCGAACTGTTCCTGGAAGCGCTCGCGTTTTTGCGGTGGCAGTTCCGGCAGGGTGGCGCGGATGTCATTGAGGAACGAGTCCTCGATGACCACCGGCAACAGGTCCGGATCGGGGAAGTAACGGTAGTCGTTGGCTTCCTCTTTGCTGCGCATGGCGCGGGTTTCGTCTTTGTTCGGGTCGTACAGGCGCGTCTGCTGGATCACCTTGCCGCCGTCTTCGATCAGCTCGATCTGGCGACGCACTTCGGTGTTGATCGCCTTCTCGATGAAGCGGAACGAGTTGACGTTCTTGATCTCGCAGCGCGTGCCGAATTCGACCTGGCCTTTTGGACGGACCGACACGTTGCAGTCGCAACGCAGCGAACCTTCGGCCATGTTGCCGTCGCAGATGCCGAGGTAGCGCACCAACGCGTGGATCGACTTGACGTAGGCCACGGCTTCCTTGGCGCTGCGCATGTCCGGCTCGGACACGATCTCGAGCAGCGGCGTGCCGGCACGGTTCAGGTCGATGCCGGTGGCGCCGTTGAATTCTTCGTGCAGGCTTTTACCGGCGTCTTCTTCCAGGTGCGCGCGGGTGATGCCGACGCGTTTGACCGTGCCGTCTTCCAGCGGGATATCCAGGTGGCCCTTGCCGACGATCGGCAATTCCATCTGGCTGATCTGGTAGCCCTTCGGCAGGTCCGGATAGAAGTAGTTCTTGCGGGCGAACACGTTGTGCTGGCCGATTTCGGCGTCAATCGCCAGGCCGAACATCACCGCCATGCGCACCGCTTCCTGGTTCAGCACCGGCAGTACGCCGGGCATGCCCAGGTCTACCAGGCTGGCCTGGGTATTGGGCTCAGAGCCAAATGTGGTGGCGCTGCCGGAAAATATCTTCGATTGGGTGGCGAGCTGGGTATGAATCTCCAGCCCGATCACGACTTCCCATTGCATGTGTTTCTCCTCAGAAGCCTGTCGGGGTGCGGGTGTGCCAGTCGGTGTTCAACTGGTACTGGTGCGCAACGTTGAGCAAGCGGCCTTCCTGGAAATACGGGGCGAGCAGTTGCACGCCGACCGGCAGACCATCGACGAAACCGGCCGGCATCGACAGGCCCGGCAGGCCCGCGAGGTTGGCGGTGATGGTGTAGACGTCTTCCAGGTACGCAGCGACCGGGTCGCTGTTCTTGGCGCCGAGTTTCCAGGCCGGGTTCGGCGTGGTTGGGCCGAGGATGATGTCGACTTCATTAAAGGCTGCCATGAAATCGTTTTTCACCAAGCGGCGGATTTTTTGCGCCTTCAGGTAGTAGGCATCGTAGTAACCGGCCGACAGCGCGTAGGCACCGACCATGATCCGGCGCTGCACTTCCGGGCCGAAACCTTCGCCGCGCGAACGCTTGTAGAGATCGGTCAGGTCTTTCGGGTTTTCGCAGCGATAGCCGAAACGCACGCCGTCGAAACGCGACAGGTTGGAGGAGGCTTCCGCCGGGGCGATCACGTAGTACGCAGGAATCGCGTGCTGCATGTTCGGCAGGCTGATTTCCTTGACCACCGCGCCGAGCTTTACCAGCTCCTTGACGCTGTTGTGGATCAACTCGGCGATACGCGGGTCGAGCCCGGCGCTGAAGTACTCCTTCGGCACACCGATACGCAGGCCTTGCAGCGAACCGTTTAGGCCGGCGCTGTAATCCGGCACGGGTTCGTCGATGCTGGTGGAGTCTTTCGGGTCGAAACCGGCCATCCCTTGCAGCAGGATCGCGCAGTCTTCAGCGGTGCGCGCCAATGGGCCACCCTGATCGAGGCTGGAGGCGTAAGCGATCATGCCCCAGCGCGAAACACGACCGTACGTCGGTTTCAGGCCGGTGAGGTTGGTGAAGGCGGCCGGCTGTCGGATAGAGCCGCCGGTGTCGGTGGCCGTCGCTGCTGGCAACAGACGAGCGGCAACGGCTGCTGCCGAACCGCCGGACGAACCACCTGGGACGTGTTCCAGGTTCCACGGGTTTTTCACCGCGCCGTAGTAGCTCGACTCGTTGGCCGAACCCATGGCGAATTCGTCCATGTTGGTCTTGCCCAGGGTCACGGCCCCGGCTGCGGCCAGCTTGGCGACCACGGTGGCGTCATACGGCGCCTTGAAGTTGTCGAGCATCTTCGAGCCGCAGCTGGTGCGGATGCCCTGGGTGCAGAACAGGTCTTTGTGAGCGATCGGCGCACCAAGCAGGGCGCCGCTCTCACCGTTGGCCCGGCGCACGTCAGCGGCTTTCGCCTGCTGGAGCGCCAGGTTTTCGGTGAGGCTGATGAAACTGTTGAGCTGAGGGTCGAGCTGGGCGATACGCGCCAGCAGCACTTTGGTCAGCTCTTCGGAAGAAAACTTTTTATCGGCGAGTCCGCGGGCGATCTCGGCCAGAGTCAATTGATGCATTGCAGGCTCTTTCCCTTTAGTCGATGACTTTCGGAACCAGATACAGGCCGTTTTCGACCGCTGGTGCGATGGACTGATAGGCCTCGCGGTGATTGGACTCGGTCACGACGTCTGCACGCAGGCGCTGACTGGCTTCCAGTGGGTGGGCCAGAGGCTCGATACCGTCGGTATCGACAGCCTGCATTTCGTCGACCAGCCCGAGAATGCTGTTCAGGGCCGAAGTGATATGTGGAAGATCGGCATCATTAAGGCCAAGGCAGGCCAGATGAGCGATTTTTTCCACGTCGGAGCGTTCAAGCGCCATGGGATTCTCCAGTGGAAAACAGAACGGACGCTGTCCGTGTGTTAGATTGTCGGAACACTACCGCATTTCTACGGTCATAAGGCCGCGATTGAGGGGGTTGGTGCACAGAAAAGCGGCCAATTTAACATATTGGCGCCTTGCCCAAAATCCCTGTCGTTGTTAGAGTTTGCCGCACTTTTTTACCCACGCGTTGCCTAGGGTCCCTTTCCCATGTTCAAGAAACTGCGTGGCATGTTTTCCAGCGATCTTTCCATTGACCTGGGCACTGCCAACACCCTTATTTACGTGCGCGAGCGCGGTATCGTCCTGAATGAACCATCGGTTGTGGCCATTCGGACGCACGGTAATCAGAAAAGTGTCGTTGCTGTCGGCACCGAGGCCAAGCGCATGCTCGGCCGTACACCGGGCAACATTGCTGCCATTCGTCCGATGAAGGACGGCGTTATCGCCGACTTCAGCGTTTGCGAAAAGATGCTGCAGTATTTTATCAACAAGGTTCACGAAAACAGCTTTTTGCAGCCTAGCCCTCGTGTGCTGATCTGCGTTCCATGCAAATCCACTCAGGTCGAGCGTCGTGCCATCCGTGAATCGGCGCTGGGTGCCGGTGCCCGTGAAGTGTTCCTGATCGAAGAGCCAATGGCTGCTGCGATCGGTGCCGGCCTGCCGGTTGAAGAAGCGCGTGGTTCGATGGTCGTCGATATCGGTGGTGGTACCACTGAAATCGCACTGATCTCCCTGAACGGTGTGGTTTACGCCGAATCCGTACGGGTTGGCGGCGACCGCTTCGACGAAGCGATCATCACTTACGTGCGTCGCAACTACGGCAGCCTGATCGGCGAATCCACCGCCGAGCGCATCAAACAGGAAATCGGTACTGCCTACCCGGGCGGTGAAGTTCGCGAAGTCGACGTTCGTGGCCGCAACCTGGCTGAAGGCGTTCCACGTGCATTCACCCTGAACTCCAATGAAGTGCTGGAAGCTCTGCAAGAGTCCCTGGCAACCATCGTTCAGGCCGTGAAAAGCGCGCTGGAGCAATCGCCGCCGGAACTGGCGTCGGATATCGCCGAGCGTGGCCTGGTTCTGACCGGTGGTGGCGCCTTGCTGCGTGACCTCGACAAGTTGCTGGCCCAGGAAACCGGTCTGCCGGTGATCGTCGCCGAAGACCCGCTGACCTGCGTTGCTCGCGGCGGTGGCCGTGCATTGGAAATGATGGATAAACACACCATGGACCTGCTCTCCAGCGAGTAATTTCGCCGGAGGCTTCTATGCTGTTCCGCGCGCAGGCAGCACTTTGCAGTGCTGCCTGTTGGCGTTTATCTTCTGTCAGTCTGCATCCAGGCCGGTTTGATGGCGTATGAATAAAGAGAACATTTGCCTGGGAGGAGCGGCTTATTAAACCGCTTTTCGCCAAAGGCCCCTCAATGGGCGTGCGCTTTCTGGTGCTGGCCGTGCTATCGGTCGCGCTGATGGTGGTCGATGCCCGCTTTGAAGTGCTCAAGCCTGCGCGCAGTCAGATGTCGCTGGTCTTGATGGACGCCTATTGGATCACCGACCTGCCGGAGCGGTTGTGGCAGGGTGTGAGCAGTCAATTTGGCAGCCGCACCGAACTGGTCGCCGAAAACGAAAAACTCAAGACTGAAAACCTGCTGCTGCAGGGGCGTATGCAAAAGCTTGCGGCCTTGACCGAGCAGAACGTTCGGCTGCGCGAGTTGCTCAACTCGTCGGCACTGGTCAACGAGAAGGTCGAAGTGGCCGAGTTGATTGGCGTCGATCCCAACCCCTTCACTCATCGCATCATCATCAACAAAGGTGAGCGCGACGGCGTGGTACTCGGCCAACCGGTGCTCGATGCCCGTGGGCTGATGGGGCAGGTGGTCGAGCTGATGCCTTACACCTCGCGGGTGTTGCTGCTGACTGACACCACCCACAGCATTCCCGTGCAAGTGAACCGTAACGGTTTGCGGGCGATTGCCAGCGGCACCGGTAACCCGGAGCGTCTGGAATTGCGTCACGTGGCGGACACGGCTGACATTAAGGAAGGCGATCTGCTGGTCAGCTCCGGTCTCGGCCAGCGCTTCCCGGCGGGTTACCCGGTGGCGACGGTCAAGGAAGTGATCCACGATTCCGGCCAGCCGTTCGCCATCGTGCGTGCGGTGCCGACCGCTGCGCTGAACCGCAGTCGTTACATGTTGCTGGTGTTCAGCGATAGCCGCACCCCGGAAGAGCGCGCCAACGAAGCCGCTCAGGCCCAGGATGCAGAGCAGCACCCAGGCGGTGCGGCAATCGTGCCAGCCACCGTGCCAAAACCTGCCGCCGCAGTTGCCCCGGCGCCAGCCACCACGGCAGTTGCGCCTGCAACGGCAACCCCCGCGGCGGCCAAGCCTGCGAGCAAACCTTCGACCCCGGCCAAGCCTGCTGCGCATTCCGCAGCGGTCAAACCGGCAGCGGTCGCCAAGCCGGCGGCCAAACCGCCTGCCGCGGCGCCTGAAGCCACCACTCAGGGTAGAGAATAATGGCCAGTACCCGCTCTCGTAATGGCTGGATGATCTGGCTGACATTTATCATCGGCTTGTTGCTCAGTATCGTACCGTTCCCGCACGTCGAGATTTTACGTCCGATGTTCCTCGCGCTACCGTTGGCGTATTGGGCATTGGAAGTGCCGCAAAAAGTCGGGATGCTCACGGCCTGGTGTCTGGGCATGGCGCAAGACGTGCTGTTCGGAACCTTGCTGGGACACAACGCGCTGATTCTGACCCTGATCACCTTTTTGATCATGACGCTGCGACCGCGTTTGCGGATGTTTCCGATGTGGCAGCAAAGCCTGGTGATCCTGGTGATCCTGGGGCTCGCGCAACTGCTGCAATTGTGGCTCAGTGCCTTGACCGGTAACCGTCAGACGCTGGCCGTGCTTTTGCCTGCACTGATCAGCGCCTTGCTCTGGCCCTGGGTCAGCTTCGGATTGCGTGGGTTGAGCCGCCACTACAAAATCCATTAATTTATTCGGTCAGGCATTAGCCCGCACCTCGACAGGGAGATGTCTTGATGAATCCGCTATACCTCGCCTCAGGCTCGCCGCGTCGGCGTGAACTGCTCACGCAGATCGGCGTGCCGTTCACCGCCATCAGCGCGGACATCGATGAAACCCCTCTGAACAACGAGTCCCCAGCGGCCTATGTCGAGCGCCTGGCGCGCAGCAAGGCCGAGGCCGGTCGTGCGTTGCTGGCCCTCAACCAGCCGGGTGCGCCCGTTTGTGTGTTGGGTGCCGATACGGCCGTGGTGCTCGATGGGCAGATTCTTGGTAAACCGCTCGACGAGGCCGAAGGGCTGAGCATGTTGATGAACCTGTCGGGGCGTGAACATGAAGTGCTGACCGCCATCGCCGTGCTTGATGGCCAATATTGCGAATCACGCGTGGTGCGCAGTCTGGTGCGCTTTCGCTTCATCAGTCATAAAGAAGCAGCGGCCTACTGGGCCAGCGGCGAGCCACAGGACAAGGCTGGCGGCTACGGCATTCAGGGGCTTGGCGCGGTGTTTGTCGCGGCACTCAACGGCAGTTACTCCGCCGTGGTTGGCCTGCCGCTGTGCGAAACCGCGGAACTGCTCGGCCATTTCGGCATACCCTGTTGGCAAAACCTTGTCGCGCGCCAAGCGCCGTACTGACTTGATGCGGCCATAATCGTGAATATGCCTGAACGAGACCCTGCCATGAGTGAAGAGATTCTGATCAACATCACGCCGATGGAATCGCGCGTGGCGGTGGTCGAAAACGGTGTCCTGCAAGAGGTTCATGTCGAGCGCACCCAGCGTCGCGGGATTGTTGGCAACATTTATAAAGGCAAGGTCGTTCGCGTTCTGCCAGGCATGCAGGCGGCATTCGTCGATATCGGTCTGGACCGGGCGGCCTTTATCCATGCCTCGGAAATCTCACTGCGTGAAGGCCCGGCAGTGGAAAGCATCAGCGCACTGGTGCATGAAGGCCAGAGCCTGGTGGTGCAGGTCACCAAGGATCCGATCGGCTCCAAGGGCGCGCGTCTGACAACCCAATTGTCGATTCCCTCGCGCTATCTGGTGTACATGCCGCGCACGGCCCACGTCGGTATTTCGCTGAAAATCGAAGATGAAACCGAGCGCGAACGCCTCAAGCAAGTGGTCACCGATTGTGTCGCGAAGGAAGGCATCAAGGAGGCCGGCGGTTTTATTCTGCGCACCGCGGCTGAAGGCGCCGGTGCCGATGAGATCTTGATGGACATTCGCTACCTGCGCCGCCTCTGGGATCAGATTGGCACGCAGATCAAGACCGTCAGCGCACCGAATGTAATCTACGAAGACCTCGGCCTGGCCCTGCGCACCTTGCGCGATCTGGTCAGCCCGAAGATCGAGAAAATCCGTATCGACTCGCGGGAAACCTTCCAGAAAACCACGCAGTTCGTTGCCGAGTTGATGCCGGAAATCGCCGACCGCCTGGAGCACTACCCGGGCGAGCGGCCGATTTTCGATCTGTATGGCGTCGAGGATGAAATTCAAAAGGCCCTGGAGCGCAAAGTGCCGCTCAAGTCCGGCGGCTATCTGGTGGTCGATCCGGCAGAAGCCATGAGCACCATCGATGTGAACACGGGCGCTTTTGTCGGGCACCGCAATCTTGAAGAAACCATCTTCAAAACCAACCTGGAAGCGGCCACCGCGATTGCCCGGCAACTGCGCCTGCGCAATCTGGGCGGGATCATCATCATCGACTTCATTGACATGGAAGATGAGGAGCATCAGCGCCAGGTGCTGCGTACGCTGGAGAAACAGCTGGAGCGCGATCACGCCAAGACCAACATCATCGGCATCACCGAGTTGGGCCTGGTGCAGATGACGCGCAAGCGCACGCGCGAAAGTCTCGAGCAGGTGCTTTGCGAGCCGTGCAGCAGTTGCCAGGGCCGTGGCAAGCTCAAGACCCCGGAAACCGTGTGTTATGAAATCTTCCGGGAGATCCTGCGTGAAGCTCGCGCCTATCAGGCTGAAGGCTATCGTGTACTGGCTAACCAGAAAGTGGTTGACCGGTTGCTTGACGAAGAGTCGGGTAATGTCGCGGAACTTGAAGGTTTTATCGGGCGAACCATTCGTTTTCAGGTAGAAACCATGTACTCCCAGGAACAATACGACGTGGTGCTGCTCTGATCCGCTGTGTTTCATTACTAACGGCCGGCCTCAGCTTGCTGCACGATTTCGCCATGGGAGCCAAGTGACATGGACCGTCTGATCCGCATTTTGACCACATTGACCCGCTGGGGGCTGGGGCTTTGTGCGTTATTGCTGGTGCTGGCGGCACTGTACAGCAGCCTCGGTCGTGAGTTCATTCCGCTGGTGGCCGAGTACCGCACGGATGTCGAAGCCAAGGCCCGTGAAGCGCTGGGCATGCCTTTGCACATCGGCAGCCTGGAAGGTCGCTGGAGTGGCATGGCGCCGATTTTGCTGGCGCATGACGTGGTGGTCGGCGAGGGTGCCAATGCCTTGCACCTGGATCAGGTGCGGGTGGTACCGAATGCCTGGGCCAGCTTGCTGGCGCGTGCGGTGCGGATCGGACACCTGGAACTCAGCGGTCTGAAGATCAGCCTCAAGCAGGGCCCGCAGGGGCAATGGGCGCTCGAAGGCTTGCCGGTGCAGGAGAATCAGCCGCTGGACCCCGAGCAACTGCTCAACCGCATGCAGATGGTGGAGCAGTTGTCGGTACTCGACAGCCAGGTCACCCTGCTGCCGGTCGACCACGTGCCGCTAACCCTGACCTATGTCGGCCTGAATCTTAAAACCGGCATCAGTCAGCAGCGTCTCGATGCCCGGCTGACTTTGCCTGACGGTCAGCCGCTCGCCATGAGCCTGAGCAGCCGGACTCAAGCCAGCCAGTGGAAAGAGGCTGAAATCGATGCCTACCTGAGCTTGCCGCAAAGTGATTGGTCGAAATGGTTGCCCGAGAGCCTGACCGGGAAATGGAATTTTTCCGAGATCAAGGCCGGTGGCGAGCTTTGGGTTAACTGGAGCAAGGGTGCCCTGCAGCGTGCTGCGATTCGTCTCAATGCACCGCAACTCAACGGTGCCTACGCCGAGCGCAAGCCGATCCAGATCAACAATCTGGCGCTCAATGGGTATTTCCAGCGAAATACCGAAGGTTTCCAGGTGTCCTTCGACTCCCTGGCCATGACCTTGGAAGACATCCGCTGGGAAACCCGTCTGCAACTTCAGCAGACCGCGACCACTGAAACGACCTCCGAACTCTGGCACCTGCAAGCCGACCGCTTCGACCTCACCCCGATCACTCCGTTGCTGAATGCCCTGGGACCACTGCCCAAGGACTTTGCCACGGTGGTCGAGCGGCTGAAGGTCACCGGTACGTTGCGCAATGTGCTGATCGATGTCCGGCCTGAGGCGACCGATGACAGCAAATTCAGCTTTGCCGCCAATCTGGAGCGTGTCGGGTTTGATGCTTATCACGGTGCTCCGGCGGCGCGTAACGTTTCCGGGAGCATCAGCGGTGATCTCGGCAAGGGTGAGCTGCGCATGGACAGCAAGGATTTTTCCCTGCACCTGGACCCGATCTTTGCCAAGCCATGGCAGTACATCCAGGCGAATGCCCGGCTGACCTGGAAACTCGATCAGCAAGGTTTCACCCTGATTGCGCCGTACCTGAAGGTGTTGGGCGAAGAGGGCAAGATTGCCGGCGACTTCCTGATTCGCCTGCATTTCGATCACACCCAGGAAGATTACATGGACCTGCGGGTCGGTCTGCTGGAAGGTGATGGACGCTACACCGCCAAGTACCTGCCCAAGGTCTTGAGCCCGGCGCTGGATGAATGGCTGCGCACGGCGATCCTCAAAGGCGCGGTGGATGAAGGTTTCTTCCAGTACCAGGGTTCGCTGAACCACGATGCTGTCGCCGCGGCACGCAGCATCAGCCTGTTTTTCAAAGTGCATGACGCCGAACTGGCCTTCCAGCCGGGTTGGCCGCACGTCGGCAAGGTCAGCGGCGATGTGTTCATCGAGGACAGTGGGGTGCGCATTCTGGCCAGCAAGGGCCAGTTGCTCGACACTCAGGTTCACGATATTTACGTCAACATCCCCCATGCGCCTGCCGGACAGAACCCGCACCTGTTTCTCGATGGCACTTTCGACGGTGGTCTGGGCGATGGTCTGAAGATTCTTCAGGATGCGCCGATCGGTACCGGTTCGACCTTCGCCGGTTGGCAGGGCGAGGGTGAATTGCAGGGCAGTCTGAAACTGGATATCCCCTTGGCCAAGGGCGAAGAGCCGAAAATTGTGGTCGACTTCAAAACCGCCAAGTCGCGTCTGAAGTTGAGTGATCCCGTGCTTGAGCTGACGCAGCTCAAAGGTGATTTCCGTTTTGACAGTGCCAAGGGGCTCAGTGGCCAGAACATTACGGCGCAGGCCTTTGAACGACCGATCAGTGCACAGATCTATGCCGATGGCAGCCCTGGCAAATTCAACACCCGGGTCACTGCCAGCGGCCAGGTGGCGGTGAAAAAACTCACCGATTGGCTGAACGTCACTCAGCCGTTGCCGGTTTCGGGGACGATCCCTTATCAGTTGCAGCTCAACCTCGACGGCCCCGACAGCCGGTTGATGGTCAGTTCCAGCCTCAAGGGCGTAGCCGTCGACTTGCCGGCACCGTTCGGCATGCCCGCCGCGCAAGGCCGCGACACGGTGTTCCGCATGACCCTGCAAGGGCCGGAACGGCGCTACTGGCTCGACTATGGTGATCTGGCGGACTTCACCTACGCGGCGCCCAGCGGCAATTTTGCCGATGGCCGTGGCGAGTTGTTCCTGGGGAACGGTAACGCGCAGTTGCCTGCTGACAAAGGCCTGCGCATTCGTGGCGTGCTGTCGGAACTGGATGTCGAACCATGGAAAGCCCTGATTGATCGGTACGCCGGGCAGGATCCGGGCGGTAACGCCAAGCAATTGCTCAGTGGTGCAGACTTCAAGGTCGACAAGCTCACGGGGTTTGGTACCACGCTGGATCAGGCCCGCCTGCAACTGGATCGCAAGCCGACAGCCTGGGCGTTGCAACTCGATAGCCAGCAGGCCAAAGGCACTGTAGGGATTCCCGACGCCAAGTCCGCACCGGTTGCGATCAACCTGCAATACGTGCGGTTGCCGGCGCCTGATCCGAAGGTGCAGGCCGACGAGAATGCACCGGACCCGCTGGCGTCGGTCGACCCAACGAAAATTCCTGCACTGGATATCAAGATTGACGAGCTGTATCAGGGCACTGACCTGGTCGGCGCCTGGTCGCTGAAGGTCCGCCCGATCGTCAAGGGTATTGCGTTCAACAGCATGAATTTGGGCCTCAAGGGCATGCAGTTGCAGGGCGCGGGTGGCTGGGAAGGTGTGCCGGGCTCCACCAGTAGTTGGTACAAGGGACGTATCGAGGGCAAGAACCTCGGTGACGTGCTCAAGGGCTGGGGGTTCGCACCGACAGTGACCAGCGAAGAGTTCCATATGGACATCGACGGTCGTTGGCCTGGCTCGCCGGCCTGGGTCGGACCAAAACGTTACTCCGGCAGCCTGGATGCGACGCTGCGCAAAGGTCAGTTCGTCGAAGTCGAAGGGGGGGCGCAGGCGTTGCGGGTGTTTGGCCTGCTCAACTTCAACTCGATCGGCCGTCGCTTGCGCCTGGACTTCTCCGACCTGTTCGGCAAAGGCCTGAGTTACGACCGGGTCAAGGGCCTGTTGGTGGCCAGCAATGGGGTGTATGTCACTCGTGAGCCGATCATCATGACCGGCCCGTCGAGCAACCTGGAGCTCAACGGTACGCTGGACCTGGTGGGTGACAGGGTCGATGCGAATCTGTTGGTGACCTTGCCATTGACCAACAACCTGCCGATTGCCGCACTGATCGTCGGCGCACCAGCGGTAGGCGGTGCGCTGTTTCTGATCGACAAACTGATTGGTGATCGCGTGGCGCGCTTCGCCAGCGTCAAATACACCATCAAAGGCCCGTGGAAAGAGCCGAAAATCACTTACGACAAACCTTTTTGACACTCTTTTTCAGAACGCACTCTCCAAGCCTATGGAGTAGCATGGCTATAGGTTTTTTATGTCGTTGCATACGCTCCTTGTAGCAGCTGGCGAAGCCTGCGTTCGGCTGCGAAGCAGTCGTAAATTCGGAATGCACGGTTTACCTGAAAAACCGCGGTGTTTGATATTACGACTGCTGTGCAGCCGAACGCAGGCTACGCCAGCTGCTACGGGTATTTGCAAGGCAGATGCAAAGCGATTAGAGATCAAATAAGGAAAGGGCCATGTCTCTTGCGGTGATTCAAATGGTCAGCCAGAGCGATGTGCCGGCCAACCTGATCCAGGCTCGGCACCTGCTCGAGCAAGCAGCTGCGGGCGGTGCGCGACTGGCGGTGTTGCCGGAAAACTTTGCGGCCATGGGCCGTCGCGACATCGCTGACATCGGTCGTGCCGAAGCCTTGGGCGAAGGCCCGATCCTGCCGTGGTTGAAACAGACCGCTCGTGACCTCAAGTTATGGATAGTGGCCGGCACCTTGCCGTTACCGCCGGTGGATCAACCGCAGGCGAAGTCCAATGCCTGCTCGTTACTGATCGATGAGCACGGTGAAGCGGTGGCGCGCTATGACAAGCTGCATTTGTTCGATGTCGATGTGGCGGACAATCGCGGACGCTACCGTGAATCCGATGACTATGCTCATGGCAGTAAGGTTGTCGTTGCCGATACGCCGGTCGGTCGGGTTGGCCTGACGGTTTGCTATGACTTGCGCTTTCCGGAGCTGTACAGCGAATTGCGCGCCGCCGGGGCAGAACTGATTACTGCTCCGTCAGCGTTTACGGCGGTGACAGGCGCGGCTCATTGGGAAGTGTTGATCCGCGCGCGGGCCATCGAAACCCAGTGTTACGTATTGGCGGCCGCCCAGGGTGGAACTCATCCGGGACCGCGTGAAACCTTTGGCCATGCGGCGATTGTTGACCCGTGGGGGCGTGTGCTGGCGGAACAGGATCAAGGCGAGGCCGTGCTGCTGGCCGAACGCGATAGCAGCGAACAGGCGTCCATCCGGGCGCGGATGCCGGTGTCCAGTCACCGGCGCTTTTTCTCGCAGGGCGCGCAGCGACCTGCCTCAGAACGTGGAATTAAGGCGTAAAACCTATGAGCGAGTTGTTGTCCTCAGTCAGTGAACATCTGCTT
Source organism: Pseudomonas sp. 05N431 (assembly GCF_056397005.1). NCBI lineage: Bacteria > Pseudomonadati > Pseudomonadota > Gammaproteobacteria > Pseudomonadales > Pseudomonadaceae > Pseudomonas > Pseudomonas sp. 05N431. Next base: position 136,556 of record NZ_JBFTMN010000006.1, on the reverse strand, counting down.
GCGCCGGGCGGCGTGACGATCGAGAACCTGCAAAGCGTGTTGGGTGACCTGGCCGGCCCGGGCATCGATGCGGCCGACCTGTATTTCCAGGGACAGATCTCCGAGTCCTGGGCGCTCGAAGACGGTATCGTCAAGGAAGGCAGCTTCAACCTCGATCAAGGTGTCGGCGTGCGTGCGCAATCGGGTGAAAAAACCGGTTTTGCCTACAGCAATGCGATCACCCTTGAAGCCCTGGGCCTGGCAGCCCGTGCCGCGCGTTCTATCTCCCGCGCCGGGCAGAACGGTACGGTGCAGGCGTTCAGTACCCAGGACGTTGCCCGTTTGTACGGGCCCGATAACCCGCTGGAAGTGATGACCCGCGCCGAGAAAGTCGAGCTGCTCAAGCGTATCGACGTGGCCACTCGCGCGCTCGATCCGCGTATCCAGCAAGTCACCGTTAGCATGGCCGGGGTCTGGGAACGGATTCTGGTGGCCTCCACCGACGGTGGTCTGGCGGCAGATATACGACCGCTGGTGCGCTTCAATGTCAGCGTGATCGTCGAGCAGAACGGTCGCCGCGAACGCGGTGGTCATGGCGGCGGCGGGCGTACCGATTACCGCTATTTCCTCGCTGAAGACCGTGCCATGAGCTACGCCCGTGAGGCATTGCGCCAGGCGTTGGTGAATCTCGAAGCCATTCCGGCGCCGGCGGGTACCTTGCCGGTGGTTCTGGGATCGGGCTGGTCCGGCGTGTTGCTGCACGAAGCGGTCGGTCATGGTCTGGAAGGCGATTTCAACCGCAAGGGCAGTTCGGCCTACAGCGGCCGCATGGGTGAAATGGTTGCCTCCAAACTCTGCACCATCGTCGATGACGGCACACTGGCCGGTCGCCGTGGATCGCTGAGTATCGATGACGAAGGCACCCCGACCGAGTGCACCACGCTGATCGAAAACGGCGTGCTCAAGGGCTACATGCAGGACAAACTCAATGCTCGCCTGATGGGCTTGGCGCGCACTGGTAACGGTCGTCGCGAGTCTTACGCGCACCTGCCGATGCCGCGCATGACCAACACGTACATGCTGGGTGGCGAAAGCGATCCGGCAGAAATCATTGCCTCGGTGAAGAAGGGTATCTACTGCGCCAACCTGGGCGGTGGTCAGGTCGACATCACCAGCGGCAAGTTCGTGTTCTCCACCAGCGAGGCGTACCTGATCGAGGATGGCAAGATTACTGCGCCGGTCAAAGGCGCAACGTTGATCGGTAACGGTCCGGAAGCCATGAGTCGGGTGTCGATGGTCGGCAACGATCTGGCGCTGGACAGCGGGGTAGGGACGTGCGGCAAGGATGGTCAGTCGGTGCCGGTGGGTGTCGGCCAGCCAACCCTGAAAATCGACGCGATCACCGTGGGTGGCACGGGCGCGTAAAGGATGGAGCCTGGGGTGCGCGGCATGGCCGAACACCCCGGTCGAAGACTAACGCAAACCGCGTTGAGTCTCGTCCAGCTCACGGATGTACTTGAAGATTTTTCGGCTGGAAGCAGGAGGCTTGCTTTGGGCGAGCTCGTGCTGGGCCTGACGGATCATGGAGCGCAGTTGCTGGCGATCCGCGTCCGGGTAGTCGACGACGAACTTTTCCAGTACGGCATCGTCGCCGGCGATCAAGCGATCCCGCCAGCGTTCCAGACCGTGGAAACGTTCGTTGTACTGGCGAGTGGAGGCATCGAGTTGGTCCAGCAGCACCAAAATGGCGCTGGTGTCCTGATCGCGCATCAGCTTGCCGATGAACTGCAGGTGCCGTTTACGCGCGATGTTCGCGGTGTGCTTGGGCGCATCGGCCAGAGCCCGGCGCAAAGCGTCGGTCAACGGCAGTTTTGCCAGCAAGTCAGGCTTGAGTGTTGTAAGGCGCTCGCCAAGGTCAACCAGAGCATGCAGCTCGCGTTTGACCTGGGATTTGCTTTTTTCTCCCCCGTCGAGGGAGTCGTCGTAAGAATCAACCATGGTGGCAGTCCGCAAAGAAACGCCGCCATGATAACCAGTCGGGGGCCGCTTGTCCGGCCCGGTCGCTCGATGACCTTAACCGAAAGCAGAATTTGAGTGGAGAACAGCATGAGTGCAGTTGAAAGCGTCGGCCCACAAGCGTTGCCGGCACTGCAAGAGCAAGTCGAGCAGATCATCGCCGAAGCCAGGCGCCAGGGTGCCAGCGCCTGCGAAGTGGCTGTGTCTCTGGAGCAAGGCCTGTCGACCACGGTGCGTCAGCGGGAAGTTGAAACCGTTGAGTTCAACCGTGACCAGGGTTTTGGCATCACCTTGTATGTGGGCCAGCGCAAAGGCTCGGCCAGCACCTCGGCCAGTGGCCCCGAGGCGATTCGTGAAACCGTCGCCGCCGCCCTGGCCATTGCCAAGCACACTTCCGAAGACGAACACTCGGGCCTGGCCGACGCCGCGCTGATGGCCAAGGACTTGCCGGACTTCGACTTGTTCCATGAATGGGACATTACACCAGAGCAAGCAATCGAGCGGGCGCTGGCCTGTGAAGCGGCGGCGTTTGCCACCGACAGCCGGATCCTGAACGCCGATGGCACCACCTTAAGCACGCACCAGGGTTGTCGTGTGTACGGCAACAGCCATGGTTTTGTCGGTGGTTATGCGTCGACGCGTCACAGCCTGAGCTGCGTGATGATTGCCGAAGCTGACGGCCAGATGCAGCGCGACTATTGGTATGACGTCAATCGCCAGGGCAATCTGCTGGCCGATCCGGTGAGCATCGGCCAGCGCGCGGCGCAACGGGCGGCCAGCCGCTTGGGCGCACGTCCGGTGCCGACCTGCGAAGTGCCGGTGCTGTTTTCCGCAGAGCTGGCGGGAGGTTTGTTCGGCAGTTTCCTCGGCGCGATTTCGGGCGGCAACCTGTACCGCAAGTCGTCGTTCCTCGAAGGCGCGCTGGGCCAGAAACTGTTCCCTGAATGGCTGACTATCGATGAGCGTCCACACCTGATGCGCGCCTTGGGCAGTTCGGCATTCGATGGCGATGGTCTGGCGACGTACGCCAAACCGTTCGTCGAGAAGGGTGAGTTGGTGTCTTATGTGCTGGGTACGTATTCCGGGCGCAAACTCGGCATGCCAAGCACCGCTAACGCCGGTGGCGTGCACAATCTGTTCGTTACCCACGGCGACGAAGACCAGGCGGCGCTGTTGCGACGCATGGGGCGTGGTTTGCTGGTGACCGAATTGATGGGCCAGGGTTTGAACATGGTCACCGGTGACTACTCTCGCGGCGCAGCGGGCTTCTGGGTCGAGAACGGTGAAATCCAGTTCGCGGTCCAGGAGGTGACTATTGCCGGCAACATGCGCGACATGTTCAAGCAGATCATTGCGGTGGGTAATGACCTGGAACTGCGCAGCAACATTCGCACCGGTTCGGTGTTGATCGAGCGGATGACCGTCGCGGGCAGCTAAGCGCCAGCGCGATACAAAAAAAGCGCGCCACCCAAKGGGTGGCGCGCTTTTTTATTGCCTGAAGCAAACCCTGTGGTGAGGGGGCTTGCCCCCGTTGGGGCGCGGAGCGGCCCTAAAGCCAGCCGCCGCGAATATTCAGGTGGAATGCGATTGTTGGATTACGACCGCTTCGCGATCGAGCGGGGCGGTGCGGCGTTCCGACAAGCCCCCTCGCCACACAAGCCCTCGCCAAAAGGTTGTGTGCTTACTCGCCTTCGTCGAAGAAGTTGTTGATCAGTGCCACCAATGCGTCCATCGCTTCCTGCTCCTGTTCACCTTCAGTGCTCAGGTGGATCTTGGTGCCTTTGCCAGCCGCGAGCATCATCATGGCCATGATGCTTTTGCCGTCGACCATGGATTGCGGTGTGCGTCCGGCTCTGATCTGGCAGGGAAACTGACCCGCAACGCCCACGAATTTGGCGGAAGCACGGGCATGCAGACCCAGTTTGTTGATGATTTCAATTTCCAGAGCAGGCATCGCGGTGTGAATCCTTTAGCTAAGGTCGCGGTGGCGAACCTGGACGTTCTTCAGGGATTGTTGCAGGACCTGGCCCAGGCGTTCGGTCAGGTAGACGGAGCGGTGATGCCCGCCGGTGCAGCCAATGGCGATGGTGACGTAAGCGCGGTTGCTGGCGGCAAAGCGCGGCAGCCATTTGAGCAGGTAAGTGGAGATGTCCTGGAACATCTCTTCGACATCCGGCTGAGCCGCCAGATACTCGGCAACCGGCTGGTCCAGCCCGGACTGAGCGCGCAGTTCCGGCTTCCAGTACGGGTTCGGCAAGCAACGTACGTCGAACACCAGATCGGCATCCACCGGCATGCCCCGCTTGAAACCGAAGGATTCCACCAGAAACGCAGTGCCCGGCTCTGGCTGGTTCAAGAGGCGCAACTTGATGGTATCGCGCAGCTGATACAGGTTCAGATTGGTGGTATTGACCTTGAGGTCTGCCAGGTCGGCAATCGGCCCCAGCAGATTGGTCTCGTCTTCGATGGCTTCGGCCAGCGAGCGGTTGGCGTTGCTCAGCGGGTGACGGCGACGGGTTTCCGAGAAACGCTTGAGCAAGGTTTCTTCGTCGGCGTCCAGGTACAGCACATCGCATTGAATGTGCCGGCTGCGCACTTCTTCCAGGAGTTCCGGGAAACGTGACAGGTGGCTCGGCAGGTTGCGCGCATCGATGGAAACCGCAACCAGCGGTTGCGCCAGTTCGGTGTGAATCAGTGCACGCTCGGCCAGTTCCGGTAACAGGCCGGCCGGGAGGTTGTCGATGCAGTAGTAGCCGTTGTCCTCCAGTACATCGAGGGCAGTGCTTTTACCTGAGCCAGAGCGGCCGCTGACGATGATCAAGCGCATGATTAGTGACCGTTCTGCTCGTCGAGGACAACCTGATACAAGGCTTCATTACTTTTTGCGCTGCGCAGGCGATCGCGGACTTCTTTACGATCGAGCATGCTGGCGATCTGGCGGAGCAGTTCCAGGTGCGCATCGGTAGCGGCTTGCGGGACCAGCAAAACGAACAGCAGGTCGACCGGAGCACCGTCGATGGCGTCGAAATCTATTGGGGCGTCCAGGTGCATCAAGGCACTGATGGGCGACTCGCAACCTTTGAGGCGGCAGTGGGGGATGGCGATGCCGTTGCCAAAACCGGTGGAACCGAGTTTTTCACGGGCGACCAGACTCTCGAAGACATCCTGCATGGCCAGACCCGGCACTTCTCGGGCGATCAGGTTGGCAATTTGTTCGAGGGCTTTCTTCTTACTGCCGCCCGGCACGTTCACCAAAGAACGGCCGGGGGTCAGGATGTTTTCAAGTCGGATCATGGGTTGGGAGTGTTAACGACCGGTCGCGCCCTGGAGGAGGCTCTGGGTCTTTTCCTTATGCTTTTTGAGTTGTTTATCCAGCTTGTCGGTCAGGGCGTCGATCGCGGCATACATGTCGTTATGCTCAGCGTTGGCGACCACTTCTCCACCGGGGATATGCAGCGTGGCTTCGATTTTCTGCAGCAGCTTCTCGACGGTCAACGTGACCTGCACATTGGTGATCTTGTCGAAATGCCTTTCTAATCGGTCGAGCTTTTCGCCGATGTAGATGCGCAGGGGTTCGGTCACTTCCAGTTGGTGTCCACTGATGTTGACTTGCATACAGCTTCTCCTTCGTTGCCAGTGCATAAGGCGGCAGGCTGGCTTGCCTGCCACTAGAGCGTGTCCGAAAAGCTTTCGAACACACCCTGGAACGCTATGGCGTAGCCCGTCACATCAACCGCTTGCGTTCGCTCGAAGGCGCGATCCCCAGGGACTCGCGGTACTTGGCGACGGTGCGGCGGGCCACCTGAATGCCTTGTGCCTCCAGTAAACCAGCGATCTTGCTGTCACTCAACGGCTTTTTCTGATTTTCCGCAGCAACCAGTTTTTTGATGATTGCGCGAATCGCTGTGGATGAGCATTCACCGCCTTCGGAGGTGCTGACATGGCTGGAGAAAAAATATTTCAGTTCATAAATACCGCGTGGGGTATGCATGAATTTTTGCGTGGTCACCCGTGAAATCGTCGACTCGTGCATGCCGACCGCTTCGGCGATGTCATGCAGGACCAACGGCTTCATGGCCTCATCGCCGTACTCAAGGAAGCCGCGCTGGTGCTCGACGATCTGGGTGGCGACTTTCATCAGGGTTTCGTTACGGCTTTGCAGGCTCTTGATGAACCAGCGCGCTTCCTGCAACTGATTGCGCATGAAGGTGTTGTCGGCGCTGGTGTCGGCGCGACGGACGAAGCCGGCGTACTGCGGGTTGACGCGCAGACGCGGAACCGACTCCTGGTTCAGCTCTACCAGCCAGCGCTCGTTGTCTTTGCGCACGATGACGTCAGGTACCACGTATTCGGCTTCGCTGGACTCGATCTGCGAGCCCGGACGCGGGTTGAGGCTCTGCACCAGTTCGATGACCTGGCGCAGCTCATCTTCCTTGAGCTTCATGCGGCGCATCAGCTGGCTGTAGTCGCGGCTGCCCAGCAGGTCGATGAAATCGATGACGAGGCGCTTGGCCTCGGCCAGCCAAGGGGTCTTGGCGGACAATTGCCGCAATTGCAGCAACAGGCATTCGCTAAGGTTGCGTGCGCCGATACCGGCCGGCTCGAATTGCTGGATGCGATGCAGGACGGCTTCGATTTCGTCGAGCTCGATGTCCAGTTCCGGATCGAAGGCTTCGAGGATTTCCTCGAGGGTTTCGTCCAGATAGCCCTGATTGTTGATGCAGTCGATCAGGGTCACCGCGATCAGCCGATCGGTGTCGGACATCGGCGCCAGGTTCAATTGCCAGAGCAGATGGCTCTGCAGGCTTTCGCCGGCGGACGTGCGAGTGGTGAAATCCCATTCGTCGTCATCGTTGCTCGGCAGGCTGCTGGCGCTGGTCTGGTAAACGTCTTCCCAGGCGGTGTCGACCGGCAGTTCGTTAGGGATGCGCTCGTTCCAGTCGCCTTCCTCGAGGTTATCGACCGTCGGCGCGGTTTCCTGGTAGGAGGGTTCCTGGATGTCGGTGTTGGGTTTCTGCTCGATGTTGTCCGCCATCGGATCGGCGTTATCGAAGTCGTCGCCTTCTTCCTGGCGTTCGAGCATTGGATTGGACTCCAGTGCCTCCTGGATTTCCTGTTGCAGGTCCAGGGTCGACAATTGGAGCAGGCGGATGGCCTGTTGCAGCTGCGGTGTCATCGTCAGCTGCTGGCCCATTCTCAAGACTAGCGATGGTTTCATGGCAGGGGCTTAACACCTTATTCGCCGGCGCACATGCGCCATCCACTACAGGGCGCCGGAGCGCCAAACATAAGCAAATTATATGCCTGAAACTGAAGTGTTTGCCTAGAGCGCTGTAACAATAAATACGTATAGTTTTATTGGGGCAAGCGCTCCGGCGACTGACCAGACACCTCAGTGCTTACAGGCGGAACTCATGGCCCAGATACACTTCCTTGACCAGGTCGTTGGCCAGGATGGTTTCGGCGTCGCCTTCGGCGATCAGTTGCCCGTCGTTGACGATGTAGGCGGTTTCGCAGATGTCCAGAGTTTCACGAACGTTGTGGTCCGTGATCAGCACGCCGATACCCTTGGCCTTGAGGTGATGAATGATCTGCTTGATGTCACCCACCGAAATCGGGTCCACGCCGGCGAAAGGTTCGTCGAGCAGGATGAATTTCGGTGCCGTGGCCAGGGCGCGAGCGATTTCCACACGGCGACGTTCGCCACCGGAAAGGCTCATGCCGAGGTTGTCGCGGATGTGGTTGATGTGGAATTCCTGCAGCAGGCTTTCCAGCTCTTTGCGACGACCGGCCTTGTCGAGTTCCTTGCGGGTCTCGAGGATGGCCATGATGTTGTCGGCAACCGAGAGTTTGCGGAAGATCGACGCTTCTTGTGGCAGATAGCCGATCCCTGCCCGTGCACGACCATGCATTGGCTGGTGGCTGACGTCGAGGTCGTCGATCAGTACGCGACCCTGATCGGCCTGGACCAGGCCCACGATCATGTAGAAGCAGGTCGTTTTGCCGGCACCGTTCGGGCCTAGCAGGCCGACGATCTGGCCGCTGTCGATCGACAGGCTGACGTCACGCACGACCTGGCGGCTCTTGTAGCTCTTGGCCAGATGCTGGGCTTTCAGAGTTGCCATTACTGGGCCTTCTGCTCGTCGGTTTTCTTTTTCGGCTGGATAACCATATCGACCCGTGGGCGTGGAGCGGTCACCGATGAACCGGTAGCGCGGCCTGCGTTAGCAACCTGCTTGACGGTGTCGTAGACGATTTTCTCGCCTTCGGTAGTGTTGCCTTCGTTGATCACCTTGGCGCGGTCAATCAGTACGATGCGGTTTTGCGCAGCATGGTACTGGATAGTCACCCCATAGCCCTGGACGGGTTTCGTGTCGGTCGGCTTTTGCAGCTGCTCGAAATACGCCAGGTTGCCCACCGAGGTCACGACATCGATGTCGCCGGCCTTGGTGCGGGTGATGGTCACGGTGTTGCCTTTGATGATCATCGAGCCCTGGGTAATGATCACGTCACCTTTGTAGGTGGCCACGCCATTCTTGTCGTCCAGCTGAGCATCGTCAGCCTGAATGCGAATGGGTTGCTGGCTATCGTTCGGCAGAGCCCAGGCGCTCACGCTTCCCAGTGCTGCGCCCAGACTGAGCAAAATAGGGAGAGTTTTAACGAGCCTCATACTGTCCTCTTACGTTCGATAGCAGGTGTATCCTGCTTTCTTTCAAATACGCTTTCATTCCGTTACCCGTCGATACACCACCAGCGCCGTCGATTCTAACGGCTTGCTCGGTCTGCGCATATTGCTGTTGCGGGAATACAGTCATACGACTACTGGTAATCAGCATCGGGCGGTTCTGTTCGTCGGTGCGTGCGATACGTACCGAATCGATCAATTCAACTTCAGTGCCGCCTGAATTGACTTCGCCACGTTCGCTCTGGACGTGCCAGGGGTACACGGTGCCCCGATACATGTTCAGGTCGGGATTGGTCAGCAGGGTGATGTCGGTCGCTTTGACATGCTCGACCTTGTCGGACGTCAAGTCGTACTGCAATTTGCCATCGGGCAGGTACTGCACGCTGTGGGCGTTGATGGCGTAGTAGTCGATCTGATTCTCGTCGACGTGCGCTACCGGCTTGTCGAGAAAGCGTTCCGGGCTGATATTCCAGTAGCCAACGGCCGCGAGCAACGCGGCAATGACCCCGAAAAACAGTATGTTGCGAATCTTCTTGCTCAGCATAAGTGGCTCATAGGTACGCGGCATTAGCCGCTTCAAGGTTGCCCTGGGCGCGCAGGATCAGTTCACAGAACTCGCGAGCGGCACCTTCGCCGCCACGGGCCTGAGTGACGCCGTGAGCGTTTTCGCGGACGAAGCTGGCGGCATTGGCCACTGCCATGCCCAGGCCAACGCGGCGAATCACCGGCAGATCCGGCAGGTCGTCACCCAGATAGGCAACCTGTTCATAGCTTAGGCCCAGTTGTGCCAGAAGCTCGTCGAGCACCACCAGTTTGTCCTCGCGGCCCTGATACAGGTGAGGAATGCCAAGGTTTTTGGCGCGTCGCTCGACCACCGGGGTCTTGCGTCCGCTGATGATGGCGGTCGTCACGCCGGAGGCCATCAGCATCTTGATGCCCTGGCCGTCGAGGGTGTTGAAGGTCTTGAATTCGCTGCCGTCTTCGAGAAAGTACAGGCGACCGTCGGTCAGCACGCCATCGACGTCGAAAACCGCAAGCTTGATGTTTTTGCCGCGTTGCAGCAGGTCCGCGCTCATTACATTACTCCTGCACGCAGCAAATCGTGCATGTTCAAGGCGCCCACCGGACGGTCCTCGCTGTCGACCACCACCAGTGCGTTGATTTTGTGGTCTTCCATGATTTTCAGGGCTTCGGCAGCAAGCATTTCGGCGCGGGCAGTCTTGCCATGAGGGGTCATGACGTCGTCGATGATGGCTTGATGGATGTCGATGGTCCGGTCCAGCGTGCGGCGCAGGTCGCCGTCCGTGAAAATGCCGGCGAGTTTGCCGTCAGCTTCCAGTACCACGGTCATGCCCAGGCCCTTGCGGGTCATTTCCATCAGCGCGTCTTTGAGCGGCGTGCCACGCACGACTTGCGGCAATTCCTGGCCCGCGTGCATGACATTTTCGACTTTCAGCAACAACCGGCGACCCAGAGCGCCGCCGGGGTGTGAAAACGCGAAGTCTTCGGCAGTGAAGCCGCGGGCTTCGAGCAAGGCAACGGCCAGTGCATCACCCATTACCAGTGCCGCCGTGGTGGAGGAGGTCGGTGCCAGGTTCAGCGGGCAGGCTTCGTGCTCGACATGAACATTGAGGTTCACTTCGGCAGCCTTGGCCAGCGGCGAATCAGGATTGCCGGTCAGGCTGATCAGCTTGATGCCCAGACGCTTGATCAGTGGCAGCAGCGTGACGATTTCGTTGGTGGAACCGGAGTTCGACAGCGCGAGGATGATGTCATCGCGAGTGATCATGCCCATGTCGCCGTGACTGGCTTCGGCCGGGTGCACGAAAAAGGCCGTGGTGCCGGTGCTGGCGAGGGTGGCGGCAATCTTGTTGCCGATGTGCCCGGATTTGCCCATGCCGACCACGACTACGCGGCCTTTGCTGGCCAGAATCATCTCGCAAGCGCGTACGAAATCTGCGTCGATGTGGGGCAGCAAGCCTTCTACGGCTTCAAGCTCGAGGCGGATGGTGCGTTGTGCTGATTGAATCAGGTCGCTGGATTGGCTCATGTCAGAAATCGTATAGCCTGATGAAAAGGCGGCGATTATAGCGGTAATGAGCAAATCCCTCACGTTAGTTCGTCGTGCTTTATTCAGGCGACCCCCGCAAACGCTGAAACTTGGGTCTTTTTGCCTGTCTTGATGCTGAACGCTGCGGGCTTCGGCCTTGGGCGCATTGTATTAGCAGTGATATAGTTCGTCGCCAGTTCGGCCTGCCCAGGATGTTGTGTGCTCTCGGCAGGGAGCCCGGCGTCCGAGTGAGAGGCTTGCATCGCAAGGAGTTTAGATGAGTGCCGATAACGCCTACGCGGTCGAGCTGAAGGGTGTGTCCTTCAAGCGCGGCGCGCGCAGCATTTTCAATAATGTCGATATTCGCATTCCGCGCGGCAAGGTTACCGGCATCATGGGACCTTCCGGTTGCGGAAAAACCACGCTGCTGCGCCTGATGGGCGCGCAGTTGCGCCCTTCAGGTGGCGAAGTGTGGGTCAACGGGCAAAATTTGCCCACGCTGTCTCGTAGCGACCTGTTCGATGCGCGCAAGCATATGGGCGTGCTGTTTCAGAGCGGCGCGCTGTTCACGGACCTCGATGTTTTCGAAAACATCGCCTTTCCGTTGCGTGTTCATACCCAGCTTCCGGATGAAATGATCCGTGACATCGTCTTGCTCAAATTGCAGGCGGTAGGGTTACGTGGTGCCATCGACCTGATGCCCGATGAGTTGTCCGGCGGCATGAAGCGCCGTGTCGCGCTGGCACGGGCCATTGCCCTCGATCCGCAAATTCTGATGTACGACGAACCTTTTGTGGGGCAGGACCCAATCGCCATGGGCGTTCTGGTGCGCCTGATCCGCCTGCTTAACGACGCCTTGGGCATCACCAGTATCGTGGTCTCCCATGATCTGGCCGAAACCGCGAGTATTGCCGACTACCTGTACGTCGTAGGTGATGGGCAGGTGTTGGGGCAGGGGACTCCCGATGAACTGATGAACTCCGATAATCCGCGGATTCACCAATTCATGAAGGGTGATCCAGACGGGCCGGTACCGTTCCACTTTCCAGCGACGGATTACCGCGCAGATCTTCTGGGGAAGCGCTGATGCGCAAGATTTCACTAATAGAGAGAGTTCGTCGATTCGGCCAGGCCGGCATCGACAGCGTCGCGGTGCTCGGCCGTTCATCACTGTTCCTGTTTCACGCCCTGCTGGGGCGTGGTGGTGTCAGTGGCGCATTTGGCTTGCTGGTCAAACAGTTGCACTCGGTCGGCGTGATGTCCCTGGTGATCATCGTGGTCTCCGGGATATTCATCGGGATGGTGCTGGCGCTGCAAGGCTTCAACATTTTGTCCAGCTACGGTTCGGAGCAAGCGGTTGGGCAGATGGTTGCGCTGACACTGTTGCGTGAACTGGGGCCGGTGGTGACCGCGTTGCTGTTCGCCGGGCGTGCCGGTTCTGCATTGACCGCCGAGATCGGCAACATGAAGTCCACCGAGCAGTTATCCAGTCTGGAAATGATTGGCGTCGACCCGCTCAAGTACATCATTGCCCCTCGTCTGTGGGCCGGCTTCATCTCCCTTCCGGTGCTGGCGATGATTTTCAGCGTGGTCGGGATCTGGGGCGGTTCCTGGGTGGCCGTCGACTGGTTGGGTGTGTATGAAGGTTCCTACTGGTCGAACATGCAAAACAGCGTGACGTTCGACGGCGACGTGTTCAATGGCATCATTAAAAGCATTGTATTTGCCTTCGTCGTGACCTGGATCGCCGTATTCCAAGGCTACGACTGTGAACCCACTTCCGAAGGGATCAGTCGTGCCACCACCAAAACCGTGGTGTACGCCTCATTGGCCATCCTCGGCCTGGACTTTATTTTGACTGCCTTGATGTTTGGAGATTTCTGATGCAAAACCGCACCCTGGAAATCGGTGTCGGCCTTTTCTTGCTGGCTGGCATCCTGGCTTTAGTGTTGCTTGCCCTGCGGGTCAGTGGACTGTCCCCTGTTTCGAGCACCGACAGCTATAAACTTTATGCGTATTTCGACAATATCGCCGGTTTGACGGTCAGATCAAAAGTGACCATGGCCGGTGTGACCATCGGCAAGGTCACGGCAATCGATCTGGATCGCGACAGCTTCACCGGACGAGTGACCATGCAGCTGGAAAAGCGCGTAGATAATCTGCCGACTGACTCCACTGCATCTATCCTCACGGCAGGCCTGTTGGGTGAGAAATACATCGGTATCAGCGTGGGTGGGGAACAGTCTCTACTCAAGGATGGCGGGACCATCCATGACACGCAGTCGTCGCTGGTGCTCGAAGACCTGATCGGTAAATTCCTGCTCAATACCGTTAGCAAAGACGCCAAATAAGGAGTTTTTTCATGATCTCAACCTTGCGACGTGGCCTGTTGGTATTACTGGCGGTCTTGCCCTTCATGGGTAACGCCGTGGCTGCGCAGTCCGCGCACGATATCGTGCAGGACACCACCAATCGGTTGCTCGCCGACCTGACGGCGAATAAAGCGAAGTACAAGCAGGATCCGAAAGGCTTTTACGATTCCTTGAACAGCATCGTCGGGCCCGTGGTGGATGCCGAGGGCATTTCCAAGAGCATCATGACGGTCAAATACTCGAAAAAAGCCACGCCTGCGCAAATGAAGACCTTTGAAGATAACTTCAAGCGCGGGCTCTTCCAGTTCTATGGCAATGCCTTGCTCGAGTACAACAATCAGGGCATTACCGTCGACCCTGCCAAGGATGAGTCGGGAGACCGTACAAGCGTTGGCATGACAGTCAAAGGCAGCAATGGCGCGATCTATCCTGTGTCTTACACACTCGAAAAGATCAATGGCGAGTGGAAGCTGCGTAACGTGATCATCAACGGCATCAACATTGGCAAGCTGTTCCGTGATCAGTTCAGCGACGCGATGCAGCGCAATGGCAATAACCTGGACGCGACCATCAATGGTTGGGCCGGTGAAGTCGCCAAAGCCAAGGAAAAGACCGAAGCAGAAACGACTCAGAAGAAGCCCGCCCAATGAGTGAGTCGGCTGTCAGCATGGGCGAGGCCGGTGAGCTGAAGCTCAGCGGCGTACTCGATTACCGTACCGGGCCGGCGTTGCGCAAGCAGGGCCAGGCCTTGATCAAGTCGAGCACGGCGCCAGCCCTGGTGGTTGATTGCTCGGGTGTGCAAAAGTCCAGCAGCGTCGGTTTGTCGTTGTTGCTGTGTTTCATGCGTGACGCGCAAGCGGCGGGCAAGGCGTTGAGCATTCGTGCCTTGCCTGACGACATGCGTGAAATCGCTCAGGTCAGCGAATTGACCGAGCTGTTGGCACACCCCTAACTATCATCTATAAAGAAGCCCCCCGTCAGAGTCCTGCTATGCGGGGTTCGCAGGCGCGGGGCTTTTTTGTATGATGTCCGACCCGCGCGCACAGGGCGCCGATTGAGGTTGAGCATGCAGGCCAACGAAGTGAAGAGCTTTCTTGAAGGAAAGCTGTCCGAGACTCTTTTATCAGTACAGGTAGAAGTTGAGGGCGAAGGCTGCAACTTTCAGCTGAACGTGATTAGCGATGAACTGGCGGCATTGAGCCCGGTCAAGCGTCAGCAGCAGATCTATGCCCATTTGAACCCATGGATCACCGATGGCAGCATCCATGCGGTCACTATGAAATTTTTCAGCAGCGCGGCCTGGGCCGAGCGCACCTGAGCCCAAGGGCGTCGAGATTCTTATGGATAAACTGATTATTACCGGCGGTGTTCGTCTTGATGGCGAAATCCGCATTTCCGGGGCAAAGAACTCTGCCCTGCCGATTCTGGCGGCAACGCTGCTGTGCGATGGCCCGGTTACGGTCGCCAACCTGCCGCACCTGCACGACATCACCACCATGATCGAGCTGTTCGGTCGCATGGGCATTGAGCCGGTGATCGACGAGAAACTCAGCGTTGAAATCGACCCGCGGACCATCAAGACCCTGATCGCTCCGTACGAACTGGTTAAAACCATGCGTGCGTCGATTCTGGTTCTGGGCCCGATGGTCGCGCGTTTCGGTGAAGCTGAAGTTGCACTGCCTGGCGGTTGCGCCATCGGCTCGCGTCCGGTCGACCTGCACATCCGTGGCCTTGAGGCCATGGGTGCAGTCATTGACGTGGAAGGCGGCTACATCAAGGCGAAGGCGCCAGAAGGCGGCCTGCGCGGTGCAAACTTCTTCTTCGATACCGTCAGCGTGACCGGTACCGAGAACATCATGATGGCGGCCGCCCTGGCCAAGGGCCGCAGCGTTCTGGCTAACGCCGCTCGCGAGCCTGAAGTCGTCGACCTGGCGAACTTCCTGAACGCCATGGGTGCGAAGGTTTCCGGTGCCGGCACCGACACCATCACCATCGACGGCGTCGAGCGTCTGCACACGACCACTTACAAAGTGATGCCGGACCGTATCGAAACCGGTACTTACCTGGTGGCTGCTGCCGTGACTGGCGGCCGCGTGAAGGTCAAGGACACCGATCCGACCATCCTTGAAGCCGTTCTGGAAAAACTCAAGGAAGCCGGTGCTGAAATCACTACCGGCGAAGACTGGATCGAGCTGAACATGCACGGCAAGCGGCCGAAAGCCGTCAACGTGCGTACGGCTCCGTACCCGGCGTTCCCGACCGACATGCAAGCGCAGTTCATCTCCCTCAACGCGATTGCCGAAGGCACTGGCGCTGTCATTGAGACGATCTTCGAAAACCGCTTCATGCACGTCTATGAACTGCACCGCATGGGCGCTCACATCCAGGTCGAAGGCAACACTGCGATCGTCACCGGCATCGAAAAACTCAAGGGCGCGCCAGTCATGGCCACCGACCTGCGGGCTTCGGCCAGCCTGGTGATTTCGGCGCTGATCGCTGAAGGCGACACGCTGATCGATCGCATCTACCACATCGACCGTGGTTACGAGTGCATCGAAGAGAAACTGCAGATGCTCGGCGCGAAAATCCGCCGCGTACCGGGCTAGTTCCTGCTTCATGGGCACAGGGAAGTGCCCGTTGATTTGTTGTAGTCGGGGGTGTTTTATCCCCGATGTGTGTCCGGCGCCGTTTGCGACCGGGCATGAGTACCTTGATAAGGACTGACGTTTCCCATGTTGACCATCGCACTGTCCAAGGGCCGCATCCTCGACGACACCCTGCCGCTTCTGGCTGAAGCGGGCATCGTGCCGACCGAGAATCCGGACAAGAGCCGCAAGCTGATCATCCCCACGACCCAGGCCGACGTGCGCTTGCTGATCGTGCGCGCCACCGATGTGCCGACCTACGTCGAGCATGGTGCCGCTGACCTGGGCGTCGCCGGTAAAGATGTGCTGATGGAATACGGCGGCCAGGGCCTGTACGAGCCACTGGACCTGCAAATTGCCCAGTGCAAGCTGATGACCGCCGGTAAAGTCGGCGCGGTCGAGCCCAAGGGCCGTCTGCGCATTGCCACCAAGTTCGTCAACGTTGCCAAGCGTTATTACGCCGAGCAGGGTCGTCAGGTCGACATCATCAAGCTTTATGGCTCGATGGAGCTGGCACCGCTGATCGGTCTGGCGGACAAGATCATCGACGTGGTCGATACCGGTAACACGCTGCGGGCCAACGGCCTGGAGCCACAGGATTTCATTGCTGCCATCAGCTCCCGGCTGATCGTCAACAAAGCTTCGATGAAAATGCAGCACGCCCGTATCCAGGCGTTGATCGACACCCTGCGCAAGGCAGTGGAGTCTCGACACCGCGGCTGATTCACCTGCGCGACGTTAAGTCGCGCCCGTCTATCCGCCTCATAGCCAGAATTCTCAGGTGCCCAAGCGGATGGAGTGCTAGCTTCGGGTGCCTGAGTTTTTGCCAATCCTATGAGGCTCTCGCTATGACCGCACCGACTGCAATTCGCCGACTCAACGCTGCTGACCCGGATTTCGCGCATCATCTGGATCATCTGCTGAGCTGGGAAAGTGTGTCTGACGACTCGGTCAATCAGCGGGTGCTGGACATCATCAAGGCTGTGCGTGAACGCGGCGACGCGGCGCTGGTTGAATTCACCCAGAAGTTCGACGGCCTGCAAGTGGCGTCGATGGCCGACCTGATCCTGCCACGCGAGCGCCTGGAACTGGCATTGACCCGGATCACCGTGCCTCAGCGCGAAGCGCTGGAAAAAGCCGCGGCGCGGGTGCGCAGCTACCACGAAAAACAGAAGCAGGATTCCTGGAGCTACACCGAAGCCGACGGCACGGTGCTGGGCCAGAAGGTCACGCCGCTGGATCGCGCCGGTCTGTACGTACCGGGCGGCAAGGCGTCTTATCCGTCTTCGGTGTTGATGAACGCGATTCCGGCGAAGGTTGCCGGCGTGACCGAAGTGGTCATGGTCGTACCGACGCCACGCGGTGAAGTCAACGAACTGGTGCTGGCGGCGGCGTGCATCGCTGGCGTCGACCGGGTGTTCACCATCGGTGGCGCGCAAGCGGTTGCCGCGCTGGCCTATGGCACTGAAAGCGTGCCGAAGGTCGACAAGGTCGTTGGCCCGGGCAACATCTATGTCGCCACCGCCAAGCGTCACGTGTTCGGCCAGGTCGGTATCGACATGATTGCCGGCCCTTCGGAAATCCTCGTAGTGTGCGACGGCCAGACCGATCCGGACTGGATCGCCATGGACCTGTTCTCCCAGGCTGAGCACGACGAAGACGCCCAGGCGATTCTGGTCAGCCCCGACGCCGGGTTCCTCGACAAGGTTGCGGCAAGCATCGCCAAACTGCTGCCGACGATGGAACGCGCCGAAATCATTAAAACCTCGATCAATGGCCGTGGTGCGCTGATCCAGGTGCGCGACATGCAGCAGGCCATCGACGTGGCCAACCGCATTGCGCCGGAACACCTGGAGCTGTCGGTCGCTGATCCGCAAGCCTGGCTGCCGCAGATCCGCCACGCCGGTGCGATCTTCATGGGCCGCCACACGTCCGAGGCCTTGGGCGATTACTGCGCCGGTCCCAACCACGTGCTGCCGACTTCCGGCACCGCGCGTTTCTCCTCGCCGCTGGGTGTGTATGACTTCCAGAAACGTTCGTCGATCATCTTCTGCTCTGAGCAGGGTGCCTCCGAGCTGGGCAAGACCGCTTCCGTGCTGGCCCGTGGCGAGTCGCTGACCGCTCACGCCCGCAGCGCCGAATACCGCATCGTTGACGACAAGCAGGGGAAATGAGCATGAGTAAATTCTGGAGTCCATTCGTCAAGGATCTGGTGCCGTACGTACCGGGCGAGCAGCCGAAACTGGCGAAGCTGGTCAAGCTCAACACCAACGAAAACCCTTACGGCCCATCGCCTAAAGCACTGGCGGCGATGCAGACCGAACTGAACGACAACCTGCGTCTGTACCCGGACCCCAACAGCGACCTGCTCAAGCAGGCGGTGGCCGAGTATTACGGCGTGCAGGGCAATCAGGTGTTCCTCGGCAACGGTTCCGATGAAGTGCTGGCCCATATTTTCCACGGTCTGTTCCAGCACGGCCAACCGCTGCTGTTCCCGGACATCAGCTACAGCTTTTATCCGGTGTATTGCGGCTTGTACGGCATTCCATTCGATGCGGTGCCGCTGGACGAGCAGTTCCAGATTCGCGTCTCGGACTACGCCAAGCCAAACGGCGGGATCATTTTCCCCAACCCGAATGCACCGACCGGTTGCCTGTTGGCACTGGACGCTGTGGAGCAAATCCTCAAGGCCAGCCCTGATTCGGTGGTGGTGGTCGACGAAGCCTACATCGACTTCGGCGGCGAAACCGCAATCAGCCTGGTCGACCGTTACCCGAACCTGCTGGTGACTCAGACCCTCTCCAAGTCTCGCTCGCTGGCCGGTTTGCGCGTGGGCCTGGCGGTGGGGCATCCGGACCTGATCGAGGCGCTGGAGCGGATCAAGAACAGCTTCAACTCCTATCCTCTGGATCGCCTGGCGATTGTCGGTGCGGCAGCGGCGTTTGCCGATCGCGAGCACTTCGACAAGACCTGTCAGTTGGTGATCGACAGTCGCGAGTGGGTGGTCAAGCAATTGCAGGAGAAGGGCTTTGAGGTATTGCCGTCGGCAGCGAACTTCATCTTCGCCCGTCACCCGCAGCATGACGCGGCAGGCCTGGCGGCGAAGTTGCGCGAGCAAGGCGTGATCGTCCGGCACTTCAAGCAGGAACGGATTGCCCAGTTCCTGCGCATCACCATCGGTACGCCAGAGCAGAATCAGGCGTTGATCGACGGTTTGGGCAGTCTCTGAAATCGACCCCTCACCCTAACCCTCTCCCCAGAGGGGCGAGGGGACTGACCGAGGGGGTTGGTCGATATGCTGCGACCTGAGAGATCAAGCCGAACTCAGATTTGAAAACAACAGAGATCGGCTCCCTTCCCCCTCTCCCCCTTGGGGAGAGGGCTGGGGTGAGGGGTGGTTTCTGGATCTGCCTACGATTCAAGCCACTCCTCAACCTCATTCACTCGTGATGCGGTTCACCGAGGAACGTCAACGAACTGAACACCCCTCGCGTTGCCACGTCCGGATTGTCCTTCAACGGGATTTCCACCTGCGCGGCAATCACATTCAACCCTTCATTGCGCACCAGCACCTGCGCCCGGCCTTCGGCATCGGTTTCCGTGCTCAAGGTGTTCGGCGCGTTGCGATAATCGCCAATCAATTTGATCCCTGCGGCCGGTTTGCCGTCGAGCAACACCCGCACTGGCAAAGACTTGCCCGGGCCAACGGTCAGCGGATCAACTTCCGGCACAATCAGCAGTTTGATCTGATCAAGCGCAGGCAGCTTCGCTCCCGGCTGATAAATCGCCAGGCTGTACTTGAACGTCTGGGTCGACTCGATGGCGCCCGGCACTTTGCTGCGCCCCTGATTGATCCACTTCTTGTCGGCGGTCTGCGACCACATGCCATTGTCCAGCGCCACGGCGAGCACTGCTGGCGATTTTAGCGGTTGCAGGCGCGCATGATCGGCCAGGCGTTCTACGGTGACCGGGATCATCTTGCCGCCGATGTCATAGGCCCAGGCGCCGCTGATTTTCTGCGCCTTGAAGGCATTGTCTTCGGCACCGTGGCCGTAGATGACTTCGATGTTGCCGCGGCGTTGTTCGGTCCATAGGCCATGGGCCGAGACCTGGCCGGTAAACATCAGGCCAAGCAGCAGGCTGAGCGCTACGGGTTTGAGGTGTGGCATGGTGACTTCCTTTTACAGGTTGAGTGTCAGGCTGACGGTGAAATTGCGCGGCTCGCCGGGGTTGACCCAGTAGTTGCTGTAGGAGCGCTCGAAGTATTTCTCGTCGAAAAGGTTGTTCAGGTTCAGCCCCAACGTGACGTTTTCACTGGCCTTGTAATGGGCCAGCAGGTCGACGGTGTGGTAGGCCGGCAGTTCGAAGTCGCTGCCGGCTTCACCCGAGCGATCGCCGACATAGGTGTAGGCCGCGCCGACATCCGAGCCACGCAGCAGACCTTCCTGAAACTCATAAACGCCCAGCAGGCTGCCGCTGCGGTTGGCCACGCCGAGTATCCGGCTGCCGGTGGGAATGACTTTGTCGCCTTGGGTGACCTCGGCGTCGATGTACGCAAACGCACCGATCACGCGCACAGCGTCGGTGAGTTGCCCGCTGACTTGCAGATCGAAGCCCCGGCTGCGGGCCTTGCCCATGGCGCGGTTGCTATCGGTGGTGGGGTCGAGGGCGAGGACGTTTTCTTTTTCGATATGAAAAGCGGCGAGGGTGCTGCTCAGGCGCTCATCGAACAGCTCGCTCTTGATCCCGATCTCGTAGCCAACGCCTTCTTCCGGATCGAAGGATTTGCCTGTGGCATCCAGGCCGTTGTTGGGTTTGAACGAGGTCGAGGCGTTGGCGAACAGTCCATGCTGTGGCGTCAGTTGATAGAGCAGGCCGGCGCGTTGGGTCAGAGCGTCGTGGTTCTGTCGGCTGCGGTTGTTCAGCGTGTGATCGTCGAGGGTTTGCTCGAAGTGTTCGAAGCGTGCTCCGAGCATGCCGCGCAGGCGGTCGGTGAACACGATCTGGTCCTGAAGGTTGAGTGCCTGACTTTCGACCTGCTCGAAAAAGTCCGGGCCCGAGCGCTTGCCATCGGGTTTGGGCTGACCATAGACCGGGTTGTAGATGTCGATCGCGTAAGGGCCGCCAGCGATAGTGGTGACGCGTTCATTCTTGCGGAAGTTTTCGTACTCGCTGCCAATCAGCAGTTCGTGTTGCCAGCTGCCGATGTCGAACAAACCGCGCAGTTCGAGCTGGGTGATGCTGTCGTGCCAACGACTGTCGCGCTCGCGGTAACGGCGGTTGACCGTGTGCTGGTCGGCGTTCAATGGGCGGGCTTCCGAGGCGAATCCCCAGAGTTTGCCTTCCTTGTAATGGCTGGCCAGGCGCAGTTTCCAGGCGTCGTTGAGGTGGTGTTCGAGGGTGGCCTGCAGCAGATTGTTGTGATTGTCGATGTTGCCGTCGTCGGGTTCGCCGAGGAAGGTCGAGCGCGAGACGCCGCTCCAGCTGTTGTTCGGCGCGACGATGCCACGGTCGAAGGTCGAGCTGTGCCGGACAACTTCGCTTTCCACCAACAGGCTTGTGTCCGGGTTGAGTTGCCAACTGAGCGACGGCGCAACGAACACCCGCTGGCTGTCGACGTGATCACGAAAACTGTGGTTGTCTTCGACCGCCAGATTGACCTGCGACAACACATTGCCTTGCGGGTCGAGCGGGGTGTTGACGTCCAGCGCGGTGCGATAACGATCCCAACTGCCGGCGCTGGTCTGCAAGGTGCTGAAGGTTTCGGGCTGGGGCTTTTTGGTGACGATGTTCACCGTACCGCCAGGGTCGCCGCGCCCGTAGAGGCTGGCGGCGGGGCCCTTGAGGACTTCAAAGCGTTCGACGTTTGCGGCGTCCGGGGTGCTTGGATAGCCACGGTTGGCGCTGAAGCCGTCCTTGTAGAACTCCGAGGTGGTGAAGCCGCGCACGCTGTACTCATACAGCGTCAGGCCGCCGAAGTTGTTTTGCTTCGATACGCCACCGGCAAACTCCAGCGCGCGCTCGACATTGTGGCTGCCCAGGTCCTTGAGCACGCTGGCAGGAATCACGCTGATGGATTGCGGGATATCGCGGATCGCCGTGTCGGTTTTGGTTGCGCTGGATGAGCGCGTGGCGCGATAGCCATTCACCGGGCCGGTGGCAGACTCGTAATCGGAGGTGACGCTGATGGTGTCCAGTTCAAGCGGTTGCGGGTCTTCGGCGAACACCGGATCCCCCAGCAGGCCGAGAGCCAGGCCTGCCAGAGGAGCAAATTTACGAGACGGCATGAGAGCGTTCCAATAGCGATATTGAAACAATATAACATGCCTAATGAGAATGTATGCTTTTAGAGGTTTCGAGATGATTGGCGCTGTCGAAGGCTTCGAAAAGATCGTCCGAACGCGGCCCGAACCTTCGGCAGCGCCTACGATTTATTCTTCTTCTTTGACCGGTGCTGGCGGCGGACGCAGGCCGATTTCTGCGGTCAGCTTGAGTTCCTTGCCATTGCGCATGACCTGAACAGTCACTTTGTCAGTCGGTTTGATCCGCGCCACCTGGTTCATCGAACGGCGGCCATCGCCGGCCGGTTCGCCGTCAATGCTGAGGATCACATCGCCCAATTGCAGGCCGGCTTTTTGTGCCGGGCCGTCGCGGAAAATCCCCGCAACGACAATCCCGGGACGCCCGGACAGGCCATACGATTCCGCCAGTTCCTGACTCAAGGGCTGCACTTCAATCCCCAGCCAGCCGCGAATCACCTGACCGTGTTCGATGATCGACTTCATGACTTCCATCGCCAGCTTGATCGGGATCGCGAAACCAATGCCTTGTGAGCCGCCGGACTTGGAGAAAATCGCGGTGTTGATCCCGGTAAGGTTGCCGTTGGCGTCTACCAGCGCACCGCCGGAGTTACCCGGGTTGATTGCGGCGTCGGTCTGGATGAAGTCTTCGTAGTTGTTCAGGCCTAACTGATTGCGCCCGGTGGCGCTGATGATACCCATGGTCACGGTCTGGCCGACGCCAAACGGGTTGCCGATGGCCAGCGCGACATCGCCGACGCGGATGTTTTCCGAGCGGCCGACAGTGATCGACGGCAGGTTCTTCAAATCGATTTTCAGTACCGCGAGGTCGGTTTCCGGGTCGCTGCCGATCACTCGAGCAAGGGTTTCACGACCATCCTTGAGCGCGACGACAATCTGGTCGGCGCCTGAGGTCACGTGGTTATTGGTCAGCAAATAACCTTCAGGGCTCATGATCACCCCGGAACCGAGGCTCGACTCCATGCGTTTCTGCTTGGGTGCGTTGTCGCCGAAGAAACGCCGGAATTGCGGGTCTTCAAACAACGGATGGCTGGTTTTGTTGACCACTTTGGTGGTGTAGAGGTTGACCACTGCCGGTGCGGCAATGACCACGGCTTCGGCGTAAGACACCGGCCCCTGTTGGGTCTGAGTGGTTTGTGGGGCTTGTTGCAGGTTCACATCCAGGCTTGGCAGGCCGACCCATTGCGGGTAACGCTGGATGATCAACAACGCGATAAGCACGCCGGCCAGCAGCGGCCAGCCAAAGAAACGCAGACCCTTGAGCATTAAGCAAATCCTGGGAGGTTACGGAGAGCCGTCTACGGCCCATAATGTCGCGCATTATACGAGGCCGCGCGCGCCTCTGAACGGGATATTTAGGAGTCTTTTATGGCCGTTGCCCTGAGCACCCTGGTAGAAGAAGCGGATCGTTACCTTGCCAGTTCGCGGATTGCCGATTATTGCCCCAACGGCTTGCAAGTCGAAGGTCGGCCGCAGGTCATGCGCATCGTCAGCGGCGTCACGGCCAGCCAGGCATTGCTCGATGCAGCGGTCGAAGCCAAGGCCGACCTGGTGCTGGTTCACCACGGCTACTTCTGGAAAGGTGAAAACCCCTGCATCACCGGTATGAAACAGCGTAGGCTCAAAACCCTGCTCAAGCACGATATCAGCCTCCTGGCCTATCACCTGCCGCTGGATTTGCACCCGGAAGTGGGCAACAACGTGCAACTGGCTCGCCAGCTGGACATTACCGTCGAAGGTCCGCTGGACCCGGAAAACCTCAAAGTGGTCGGACTGGTCGGTTCGCTTGCCGAACCCATGACCGCGCGCGACTTTGCCCGTCAGGTGCAAGAGGTCATGGGCCGCGAGCCGTTGCTGATCGAGGGCAGCAAAATGGTCCGGCGCGTCGGCTGGTGCACGGGCGGTGGCCAGGGTTATATCGATCAGGCGGTGCAAGCCGGTGTCGATCTGTACCTGAGCGGTGAAGCGTCCGAGCAAACCTTCCACAGCGCCCGGGAGAACGACATCAGCTTTATCGCCGCCGGCCATCACGCCACCGAACGCTTCGGCGTGCAAGCGCTGGGGGATTATCTGGCGCGACGGTTTGCCCTTGAACACATCTTCATCGACTGCCCGAATCCGATTTGACGCAGGCAGTCAATGTGGGAGCGAGCTTGCTCGCGATTACGGACTGACATTCACCAGGGATGTCGACTGAAACACCGCTTTCGCGAGCAAGCTCGCTCCCACAAGGGCCTGCGGCGCCCGAACAGGCAGGTATATTCATATGCTCTTTCGATCTAGTCGGTGACCTGATTAGAAGAGGTCGCTGTGCTAGCATTCGCCGCTCGAACACGGCCCGCTGGCCGTTCATAAGAAAGCTTTCGTGAGTAGCCATGGTCGACAAACTGACGCATCTGAAACAGCTGGAGGCGGAAAGCATCCACATCATCCGCGAGGTGGCCGCCGAGTTCGACAATCCGGTGATGCTGTACTCCATCGGTAAAGACTCCGCCGTGATGCTGCATCTGGCACGCAAGGCGTTCTTCCCGGGCAAGCTGCCGTTTCCGGTGATGCACGTCGACACCCAATGGAAATTTCAGGAGATGTACAGTTTCCGCGACAAGATGGTCGCAGAGCTGGGCCTTGACCTGATTACCTACGTCAACCCGGAAGGCGTGGCGCAAGGGATCAACCCCTTCACCCATGGCAGCGCCAAGCACACCGACATCATGAAGACCGAAGGCCTGAAACAGGCTTTGGACAAGTACGGCTTCGACGCAGCCTTCGGTGGTGCGCGCCGCGATGAAGAGAAATCCCGCGCCAAAGAGCGCGTGTACTCGTTCCGCGACAGCAAGCACCGCTGGGATCCGAAAAACCAGCGTCCCGAGCTGTGGAACATCTACAACGGCAAGGTCAACAAAGGCGAATCGATCCGCGTATTCCCGCTGTCGAACTGGACCGAGCTGGACATCTGGCAGTACATCTACCTTGAAGGCATCCCGATCGTCCCGCTGTACTTCGCCGCCGAGCGCGAGGTCATCGAGAAGAACGGCACGCTGATCATGATCGACGACGAGCGCATCCTCGAGCACCTGAGCGACGAAGACAAAGCCCGCATCGTCAAAAAGAAAGTGCGTTTCCGTACCCTTGGCTGCTACCCGTTGACGGGCGCGGTGGAGTCCGAGGCCGAAAGCCTCACGGACATCATTCAGGAAATGCTCCTGACGCGAACTTCCGAGCGCCAGGGCCGAGTCATCGATCACGATGGCGCCGGCTCGATGGAAGACAAAAAACGTCAAGGTTATTTCTAAGGGGCTGTCATGTCGCACCAATCTGATTTGATCAGCGAGGACATCCTCGCCTACCTGGGCCAGCACGAACGCAAAGAGCTGCTGCGCTTTCTGACCTGCGGTAACGTCGACGACGGCAAGAGCACCCTTATCGGGCGTCTGCTGCACGACTCCAAGATGATCTACGAAGACCATCTGGAAGCCATTACCCGCGACTCGAAAAAAGTCGGCACCACCGGTGACGACATCGACCTGGCGTTGCTGGTCGACGGCCTGCAGGCCGAGCGCGAACAAGGCATCACCATCGATGTCGCGTACCGCTATTTCTCCACCGCCAAGCGCAAATTCATCATTGCCGACACCCCTGGCCATGAGCAGTACACCCGCAACATGGCCACCGGTGCATCCACCTGTGACCTGGCGATCATCCTGGTCGACGCCCGTTATGGCGTGCAGACCCAGACCCGTCGCCACAGCTTCATTGCCTCGTTGCTGGGCATCAAGCACATCGTCGTCGCCATCAACAAGATGGACCTCAAGGACTTCGATCAGGGCGTGTTCGAGTCGATCAAGGCCGACTACCTGAAGTTCGCTGAAGGCTTGAAGATGAAGCCTACCAGCATGCATTTCGTGCCGATGTCGGCGCTGAAAGGCGACAACGTGGTGAATAAATCCGAGCGCTCGCCGTGGTACACCGGCCAGTCGCTGATGGAGATCCTTGAGACCGTGGAAGTCGCGGGCGACCGTAACTTCACCGACCTGCGTTTCCCGGTGCAGTACGTCAACCGGCCAAACCTGAACTTCCGCGGTTTCGCCGGCACCCTGGCCAGCGGCATCGTCAAGAAGGGCGACGAAGTCGTGGTGCTGCCGTCGGGCAAGAGCAGCCGCGTGAAATCCATCGTCACCTTCGAAGGTGAGCTGGAACACGCAGGTCCTGGTCAGGCTGTAACGCTGACCATGGAAGACGAAATCGACATCTCCCGTGGCGACCTGCTGGTGCATGCCGACAACGTGCCGCCAGTCACCGACAGTTTCGAAGCGATGCTGGTATGGATGGCTGAAGAGCCGATGCTGCCGGGCAAGAAATACGACATCAAGCGCGCCACCAGTTACGTGCCGGGCTCGATTGCCAGCATCGTCAACAAGGTCGACGTGAACACCTTGGAAGAAGGCCCGGCCAGCGCCTTGCAACTGAACGAGATCGGTAAGGTCAAGATCAGCCTCGACGCGCCGATTGCCCTCGACGGGTATGAAAGCAACCGCACCACCGGTTCGTTCATCATCATCGACCGCTTGACCAACGGCACCGTCGGCGCCGGCATGATCGTCGCCCAGCCTTTGGCTCACGGCAGCTCTACGCACCACGGCAAGTTGGCCCATGTAGCCACCGAGGAGCGTGCCCAGCGCTTCGGCCAGCAACCGGCTACCGTGCTGTTCAGCGGTCTCTCGGGCGCGGGCAAAAGCACGCTGGCCTATGCGGTTGAACGCAAGCTGTTCGACATGGGCCGTGCGGTGTTTGTGCTCGATGGCCAGAACCTGCGTCACGACCTGAACAAAGGTCTGCCGCAGGATCGTGCCGGGCGTACCGAGAACTGGCGTCGTGCGGCTCACGTCGCACGTCAGTTCAACGAAGCCGGTTTGCTGACCCTGGCGGCGTTTGTCGCACCGGATGCCGAAGGCCGTGAACAGGCCAAGGCGCTGATCGGTGGCGATCGCTTGCTGACCGTTTATGTGCAGGCGTCGCCGATGGTCTGCGCCGCGCGTGATCCGCAAGGGTTGTACGCCGCGGGTGGCGACAACATCCCGGGCGATTCCTTCCCGTACGACGTGCCGCTGGACGCCGACCTTGTGGTTGACACCCAGACGCTGTCGCTGGAAGAAAGCGTCAAGCAAGTGCTGGATCTGCTGCGTAAACGCGGCGCGATCTAAGCGCTCGCTTCCAGTAAAAAGCCCGCAGATGAGCAATCATCTGCGGGCTTTTTTGTGTCTCGTCGGGCCTCATCGCGAGCAAGCTCGCTCCCACATGGGATCTCTATGGAATACAAATTTTGTGTTCACCAACGATCAACTGTGGGAGCGAGCTTGCTCGCGATGGGGCCGGTACAGACACCTTATTACTTCGCGGGATATTCGCGATGCATCTGTGCAAGCAGCGCATCCTTGTCTTCCCACAACTGGTTGATCCAGCCCTGGAACTCCAGGCGGTACACACCGTCCTGGTCATAGTTCTTGCCGATGAACTGGGGCGGGATCTTCAGTTCCTGGAAGTGCACCACCACGTCCTTCACGTTGCCACACAGCAGGTCCCAGTAACCGGGGCGCCCGGCCGGGTAGTGAATGGTCACGTTGACGATGGCTTCCAGTTGCTCGCCCATGGCATCCAGCACAAACGCGATACCGCCTGCCTTGGGCTTGAGCAGGTAGCGCAAGGGCGATTGCTGCTGCGCATGCTTGCCTTCGGTAAAGCGCGTGCCTTCGACGAAGTTGAAAATGCCCACCGGGTTATTGCGGAACTTGTTGCAAGTCTTGCGGGTGGTTTCCAGGTCTTTGCCTTTCTTCTCCGGGTGCTTTTCCAGATAGGCCTTGGAGTAGCGCTTCATGAACGGGAAGCCCAACGCCCACCAGGCCAGACCAATCACCGGCACCCAGATCAGTTCCTGTTTGAGGAAGAACTTCAACGGGCGAATCCGGCGGTTGAGCACGTACTGCAGCACCATGATGTCGACCCAGCTCTGGTGGTTGCTGGTGATCAGGTACGAGTGCTGATAGTCCAGGCCTTCGAGCCCGCTGAGCGTCCAGCGCGTGTGCCCGAGCAAGTCCATCCAGGCCTTGTTGTTGCTGATCCAGGCTTCATGGATGTGGCTCATGAGCCAGTCGGTGAAGCGCTGTGCGGTCGGGAAGGGCAGCAGTAATTTGAAGATTGCCACGACAAACAGCGGTGTGCAGCAGACGATCGTATTCAGCGCCAACAACAGCGAGGCGATCACGCCTCGCAAGGGTGCAGGTAGAGAATCCAGCATTTAAACATCCATAGGTCGGTTGGCGGCTTGAATCGCAGTCAGGGCAATGGTGTAGACGATGTCGTCGACCTGAGCGCCGCGCGGCAAATCATTCACCGGTTTGCGCAGGCCTTGCAGCATCGGTCCGAGGCTGACGCAGTCGGCGCTGCGTTGCACGGCTTTGTGCGTAGTGTTGCCAGTGTTCAGGTCTGGGAAAATGAACACGGTAGCCCGGCCAGCTACCTGACTGTTCGGCGCCAGTTGCCGAGCCACGACTTCGTTGGCCGCTGCGTCGTACTGCAGCGGTCCGTCGATCAGCAGCGCATTTTGCGCTTCATGGGCAAGCAGAGTGGCCTCGCGGACTTTTTCGACTTCTTCGCCGCTGGCCGACTCACCGCTGGAGTAGCTGAGCATCGCCACCCGTGGCGTGATCCCGAAGGCGGCGGCGGAGTCGGCGCTTTGCAGGGCGATCTCGGCCAGCTCGCTGGCGCTCGGGTGCGGGTTCATGATGCAGTCGCCGTAGACCAGCACTTCCTCGGGGAACAGCATGAAAAACACCGACGATACCAACGTGCAGCCGGGTGCGGTCTTGATCAGTTGCAACGCCGGGCGAATGGTATTGGCGGTGGAGTGGATGACCCCGGACACCAGCCCGTCGACTTCATCCAGCGCGAGCATCATGGTGCCGATCACCACGGGGTCTTCCAGCTGTTGCTCGGCCATTGGCGCGTTGAGGCTTTTGGTTTTGCGCAGCGCAACCATCGGCTCGACATAACGCTGACGGATCAGGTCCGGGTCGAGAATCTCCAGGCCCTCAGGCAACTCGATGCCCTGGGCGCGCGCAACTGCTTGCACGTCTTCGGGTTTGGCCAGCAACACGCAACGGGCAATGCCGCGCGCCTGGCAGATCGCGGCGGCCTGCACGGTCAACGGCTCGCTGCCTTCAGGTAGGACGATGCGTTTGTTGGCCGCCTGGGCGCGCTGGATCAGCTGATAGCGGAACACCGCCGGCGACAGGCGCATTTCACGCGGCGTGCCGCAGCGCTGGTGCAGCCACTTGGCGTCGAGGTGGCTGGCGACGAAATCGGTGATGATCTCCGCACGCTCGCGGTCGTCGATCGGGATTTCCTTGTTCAAGCCGTTCAACTGGTTGGCGGTGTCGTAGGAGCCAGTGCTCACCGACAACACCGGCAGACCGGCCTGCAAGGCGCCTCGGCAGAGGTCCATGATCCGTGGGTCGGGCAGGGTGCCACTGGTCAGCAGCAGTCCGGCCAGCGGCACGCCATTGATCGCCGCAAGGCTGACAGCGAGGATGATGTCGTCGCGATCGCCGGGGGTTACCACCAGCACGCCGGGCTTGAGCAGTTCGACCGTGTTGCGCATGGTGCGGGCGCAAATGATGATCTTGCTCATGCGCCGGGTTTCGTAGTCGCCGGCATTGAGTACCTGAGCGCCCATCAGGTCCGCGACGTCACGGGTACGCGGCGCGTTCAGTTCCGGCTGGAACGGAATGCAGCCGAGCAGCCGGAAGTCGCCGCTGCGCAGCAAGGGCGAGTGTTCCTTCAGGCGTGCAGCGAAAGCCTCCATGCTTTCATCGGTTTTGACCTTGTTGAGAATCACGCCGAGCACTTTCGGGTCCTTCGGACCGCCGAACAATTGCGCTTGCAACTCGACCCGGCCAGACAGTTCGGTGAGCACTTCGTTTTCCGGCGCCGAGACCAGAATCACCTCGGCATCCAGGCTTTTCGCCAAATGCAGGTTGACCCGCGCGGCGTAACTGGCGCTGCGGGTCGGGACCATGCCTTCGACGATCAGCACGTCTTTGCCAATGGCGGCTTGCTGGTACAGGGTGATGATTTCTTCCAGCAGTTCATCCAGCTGACCGTCGCCGAGCATCCGCTCGACGTGGGCCAGGCCCAGCGGTTGCGGCGGCTTCAGGCCGTGGGTGCGGGCCACCAGTTCGGTGGAACGTTCAGGCCCGGTGTCGCCAGGGTGCGGCTGGGCAATCGGTTTGAAGAAACCGACTTTCAGCCCGGCTCGCTCAAGGGTACGCACCAGCCCGAGGCTGATGGAGGTCAGACCCACACCAAAATCGGTGGGCGCGATAAAAAAAGTTTGCATGCGGATTCTCTGGAGGTGCATGGCAAGGGCGAACGCCTATGACTGGCCTTCTACCGATATTTCAGACGTCAAGGTTATCGCTAACCGAGCCCTGAGCGCACCAACCGCAATCAAAGGGTTGGCCTATTTTTTCAATGCGTTTGGCAGGGTCCTGCACCCAGGCTCGTGATTGCCACGGTGGCTGGTGGCGCAGATGCTGGGTATGGCCGCAGGAAAGCTCGACAACCCAGTGTCCATCCTCGTCCAGATGGAAGCCCTGGATCGTCGACCCTGTCGAAGCGCCCCGTCCGTCCGGGTTCTGTTCGCTTTCGGGCGATGGCTTCGCTAAACTTGGTCTTTCTATATTCTTATGCAAAAGGTCTCGCCCCATGCTGATCGCCGCCAATAAGGCTGTCTCCATCGACTATACCCTGACCAACGACGCTGGTGAGGTCATCGACAGCTCTGCCGGCGGCGCACCGCTGGTTTACCTGCAAGGCGCAGGTAACATCATCCCGGGCCTGGAAAAAGCCCTGGAAGGTAAAGCAGTCGGTGACGAGCTGAACGTCTCCGTTGAACCTGAAGATGCCTACGGCGAATACGCTGCCGAACTGGTCAGCACCCTGAGCCGCAGCATGTTCGAAGGCGTCGACGAACTGGAAGTGGGCATGCAGTTCCACGCTTCCGCGCCAGACGGCCAGATGCAAATCGTCACCATCCGTGATCTGGACGGCGACGACGTGACCGTTGACGGCAACCACCCGTTGGCCGGTCAGCGCTTGAACTTCAAGGTCAAGATCATCGACATCCGTGATGCCAGCCAGGAAGAAATCGCTCATGGTCACGTCCATGGCGAAGGTGGCCATCACCACTGATTTTCTGCGCTAAGCTTCGAGAACTGGAGAGGCGCCCGAGGGGCGCCTTTTTAGTCCGCGGCTGTCCTTGGCGACATCGCCAAGAGGCTGTTTCGAGAAGAACACGGGAAATTTGGAGTTCGTCATGAGTGCTTTTCACGACCTTACATTGAAAACTTTGGATGGCCAGGAGTTGCCTCTGGCGCCCTTCAAAGGGCACGTCGTGCTGGTGGTCAACGTCGCCTCCAAGTGTGGTTTGACCCCGCAGTACGCTGCTCTGGAAAACCTCTACCAGCAATACAAGGGCAAAGGTTTCAGTGTGCTGGGTTTGCCGTGCAACCAGTTTGCCGGGCAAGAGCCAGGCACTGAAAGCGAGATCAAAGAGTTCTGCAGCCTCAACTATGGCGTGACCTTTCCGTTGTCCAGCAAGCTGGAAGTCAACGGTCACGACCGTCATCAGCTGTACCGTCTGTTGGCGGGCGAGGGCGCGGAATTCCCGGGTGACATCACCTGGAACTTCGAGAAATTCCTCCTCGGTAAAGATGGTCGCGTGCTGGCGCGTTTCTCGCCACGTACTGCGCCGGATGATCCGACGATCGTTCAGGCGATCGAAAAAGCCCTGATCTGAACATCAAAAGATCGCAGCCTGCGGCAGCTCCTACTGATCAACGCTATCTGTAGGAGCTGCCGCAGGCTGCGATCTTTTCGTTTCTCCTGCCTTTTAATCCTTAATCACTGCAATCAATAGTGCTGTTCAAAGCATTGGCCACTCCATATTATCGTCATCATAAATATTGCCTCTCGATGGAGTGCCGCATGCCTGTCAAAGCCTTGTTCAAGCCGTTCAACCTCGGTGCCCTGGAGCTGCCGACCCGCGTGGTCATGGCGCCGATGACCCGGTCGTTTTCCCCGGGCGGCGTGCCGAATTTGAAAGTCATCGAGTACTACCGCCGCCGCGCTGCCGCAGGTGTGGGGCTGATCATCACCGAGGGCACCACGGTTGGCCACAAGGCTTCCAACGGTTACCCGAACGTCCCGCACTTTTACGGCGAAGCGGCGTTGGCCGGCTGGAAAAAAGTCGTGGATGCGGTACACGCCGAAGGCGGCAAGATCGTTCCGCAGTTGTGGCACGTCGGCAGCGTACGGCGCATCGGCACCGAGCCGGACGCCAGCATTCCAGGCTACGGGCCATCGGAAAAACTCAAGGACGGTCAGGTCGTGGTTCACGGCATGACCAAACAGGATATCCAGGACGTGATCGCAGCCTTCGCCCAGGCCGCCAAGGATGCGCAGAGCATCGGCATGGACGGCGTCGAGATCCACGGCGCCCACGGTTATCTGGTCGACCAGTTCTTCTGGGAAGGCAGCAACCAGCGCACCGACGAATACGGTGGCAGCCTGGCCAATCGTTCGCGCTTTGCCATTGAACTGATCCAGGCCGTGCGTGCGGCGGTCGGTCCGGGCTACCCGATCATCTTCCGTTACTCGCAGTGGAAGCAGCAGGACTACACCGCACGTCTGGTGCAAACCCCGGAGGCGTTGGGCGAATTTCTCCAGCCGCTGTCCGATGCTGGCGTGGATATCTTCCACTGCTCTACGCGGCGTTTCTGGGAGCCGGAGTTCGACGGTTCCGATCTGAACCTCGCAGGCTGGACCCGCAAACTGACGGGCAAGCCGACCATCACCGTGGGCAGCGTGGGGCTGGACGGTGAGTTCCTGCAGTTTATGGTCAACACCGACAAAGTCGCGCAACCGGCCAGTCTTGAGAACCTGCTGGAACGTTTGAACAACGAAGAGTTCGATCTGGTAGCCGTGGGTCGCGCCTTGCTGGTCGACCCGGACTGGGCGCAGAAAGTCCGCGAAGGTCGCGAGCAGGACATCCTGCCGTTCAGTCGTGAGGCGTTGATGACGCTGGTTTAAACGGCGCTCGGGCGGACGCCATCGCGGGCAAGCCCGCTCCCACAGGAGTATGTACTCCAATGTGGGAGCGAGCTTGCTCGCGATGGCTGACTCAATGCCACAGTGAAATCAGGGCGATATCGCAGCACTGATCGGCCCATGCTCTGCGACGCAAGCCCGGCGCAATTGCCCTTCAAATTGCTCGATGATAGCCCCCCAACCCTGCCGGCTGGCGTGCTGGCGCGCGTTGAGTCGTATGCAGCGCAAGGTTTCTGCTTCTTCCAGCAGCCAACGGGCGGCGTCGCAAAACGCCTCTTCGTCCCCCGGCATCGCCAACACGCCGTTGTAGCCATGACGAATGTGTTGAGCCGCGGCGGCCTGATCGTAGGCCACCACACCCAATCCGGAGGCCAGGGCTTCCAGCACCACATTGCCGAAGGTTTCGGTCAGGCTCGGAAACAGAAACAGATCCCCGGACGCATAGTGACAAGCCAGGGCTTCGCCGCGCTGCGAGCCACAGAAGATCGCATCGGGCAGTTCTTTTTCCTGCAGCGCACGCTGCGGGCCATCACCGACCACAATCAGCTTTATTCGTCGTTGTGGATAAGTCGACTGCAAGGCCTGGTAGCAACGTTTGAGCAGGCCGAGGTTTTTTTCCTGAGCGAGCCGGCCGACGTGAATCAGCGCGATGTCGTCGTTATCCAGTCCCCAGCTTTCACGCAGCGAACCCAGCCGTTTGGCCGGGTGGAACAGTTGGCTGTCGACGCCACGGGACAGCAGTGCCAGGCGCTCGAAGTGCCGACGCTCCAACTCCATTCGCTGGCTGGCACTGGGCACCAGGGTCAGCTTGGAGCGGTTATGGAACCAGCGCAGGTAATGCGTCAGTAACCGGGTCAACAGTCCGAGACCGTACTGGTTGGAGTACTGCTGGAAGTTGGTGTGAAACCCGCTCACCACCGAAATCCCCAGCCGCCGTGCCGCGCGCAAGGCCGACAACCCCAACGGTCCTTCGGTGGCGATGTAGAGCACGTCCGGGCGATGACGCTTCCAGCGCCTGAGCAACTTGTGCATCGACGACTGGCCCCATTGCAGACCCGGATAACCCGGCAGCGGCCAGCCGCGGCAGAGCAGCAGTTGATCGTCGCTGAGGCGGGTCTGATCGCTACCTTGGCGCGGTCGCACCAGTTCTACCAGGTGCCCGCGCGCGCGCAGGCCTTCGCACAAGCGGCCCAGAGTATTGGCCACTCCGTTGATTTCCGGAGGGAAGGTTTCGGTGATCAGGGTGATATGCAGAGCTGTCGTCATGGCCTCAGTGTCGACTGAGGCCATGTCGCCATTGTGTCAGGGCGATGATGGATTTGTGACGCCGTCAGGCGGGTTTGGCCACCAGGTTTTCAGCGCCACGTTCACGCACCCAAAACAGCGTCGCACCAGCCACCGCCGCCGGCATCATCAGGATGTTGATTACCGGAATCAGCAACGCCAGATAGACGATTCCGCCAAAACTCATGCTCTGCCAGCGTTTTTGGCGCAGCCAGGCGAGCATCTCGTTCCAGCCGAGTTTGTGGTTATCCGCCGGGTAATCGATGTACTGGATCGCCATCATCCACACGCCGAATAGCAGCCACAGCGGTGCGGCGACCAGGTTGACCACCGGGATGAATGAAAGGATCAGCAGCGCGAGAGCCCTGGGCAGGAAGTAGCCGAGTTTGCGCATTTCCCGGGCGAACGTGCGCGGGATCATCGCGATCAGTTCGCCCCAGCTGAAGGTCGGGAAGTCGTCGGTGCCCCGCACCACCACTTCGACTTTCTCCGCGAGAAAACCGTTGAAGGGCGCGGCGATCACGTTGGCGAGCATGGTGAAGGTGAAAAACACCATCAGCGCCACCAGAACGACGAACAGCGGCCAGAGCACATAGCTGAGAAAACTCAGCCAGCTCGGCAGTGAAGGCATCAGGGTGTCGACCCACAGGCTGAACTGATGGCCGGCGAAGTAAATCAATCCGACGAACAGCACCAGGTTGATGGCCAGCGGCAACAACACGAACAAACGCAGGCCGGGACTCAAGACCAGCTTCAGGCCTTCGCGCAGGTATTGCGGGCCGGACAGAACGGGGGCGGGCATAGCGTGCTCCGAACAATGAGAAAACGCGCCGACCTTACCGGCTTTGCCATACAGGCGAAAGAGCGGTAACGACATCGACATTAACTGTAACAAAGACGCCTTTAAATCGGCCTCCTGGGGATAGAGACCGCCTATGAGCTGGATTGTTATTCCGTATTTCCTTAATCTTCGCCTCCTCGATACGCTGCACCCATTATTTTTCAGGGCTGTCCAACTACGGCGCTTCCCCAAGTGCTTGCACAGTCCTTTTTTAATTCCAGCCGGTCATCCGGCGTTCCGCGCCAGGTAATACCGGCCGGTCGATAGGAGTGAGTCATGTCTGATGTACGTCATTCGCGAGTGATTATTCTCGGTTCCGGCCCTGCCGGTTACAGCGCTGCGGTCTATGCCGCCCGCGCTAACCTCAAGCCGTTGCTGATCACTGGTATGCAGGCTGGCGGTCAACTGACCACCACCACCGAAGTCGACAACTGGCCGGGCGACGTGCACGGCCTGACCGGCCCGGCATTGATGGAGCGGATGAAAGAGCACGCCGAGCGCTTCGAGACTGAAATCATTTTCGACCACATCAACGCTGTCGACTTCGCCGCCAAGCCGTACACCCTGACGGGTGACAGCGCCACGTACACCTGCGATGCACTGATCATCGCGACCGGTGCCAGCGCTCGTTACCTGGGTCTGCCGTCGGAAGAAACCTTCATGGGCAAAGGCGTATCGGCTTGCGCAACCTGCGATGGCTTCTTCTACCGCAACCGTGAAGTAGCCGTGGTCGGTGGCGGCAACACCGCTGTTGAAGAGGCGCTGTACCTGGCCAACATCGCCAGCAAAGTGACCCTGATTCACCGTCGCGAAACCTTCCGCGCCGAGAAAATCCTGATCGACAAGCTGCACGCTCGGGTTGCCGAAGGCAAGATCGTCCTGAAGCTGAACTCGACTCTGGACGAAGTGCTGGGCGACAACATGGGCGTGACCGGCGCTCGTTTGAAGAACAACGACGGCAGCTTCGACGAGCTGAAAGTCGACGGCGTGTTCATCGCCATCGGCCACACCCCGAACACGTCGCTGTTCGAAGGCCAACTGACCTTGAAAGACGGTTATCTGGTAGTGCAGGGCGGCCGTGAAGGCAACGCAACGGCGACCAGCCTCGAAGGGATCTTCGCTGCCGGTGACGTGGCCGACCACGTTTACCGTCAGGCGATCACTTCGGCCGGCGCTGGCTGCATGGCCGCACTGGACGCCGAGCGTTACCTGGACGACCTGCAGAACGCCAAGTTCTGAAATCGTTGAAATGAAAAAAAAACCGGCCTCGGCCGGTTTTTTTGTACCCGCTGCTTTTGTGGGAGCGAGCTTGCTCGCGATAGCGATGTATCAGTCGATATTAGTTTTGAATGTGACGCAGCCATCGCGAGCAAGCTCGCTCCCACAGGGTGTTGTATTCAATCTGGGAATCAGCGGCGGGTCAGTGGCTGCGCTGCGAACTTAACGCCGGCCAAACCCTGCGCAATCAACGCCCGGATGTTGCCATGGTCGCTGCCATCCGGCGTAGCAACCACCGAGCGGTAATGCTCACCAAATGCCAGCAGCGCTTCTTCATCGCTCAAGCCTTCCAGCAGCGCCAGGCCGAGGGTTTTGCATGAACCTTCGTTCTGTCCGGCGGCGTTTTCCACGCCGCCGTTGTTGAAGGCTTGTGGCTGGTAATCATAACCAGCGGCGATGAACGCCAGGGTATCGGCGAAGGCGTGTTCGCCGCTCTTGAGGCTGGCGCGCAGGGTGTTCAGGTCAGTCATGGGTTTTTCCTTTGGCGAACGCCGCTTGCTGGTCGGCGCTGGCTTCTTGCTGGTATTGGGCTTTCCACTCGGCGTACGGCATGCCGTAAACCACTTCGCGGGCGTCATCGAGGCTGACCTCGATCTGGCGTTCGTCGGCGGCGGCCTTGTACCACTTGGACAGGCAGTTGCGGCAGAAACCCGCGAGGTTCATCAGGTCGATGTTCTGCACATCCTTGCGACTGTCCAGGTGCGCGACCAGTCGGCGGAAAGCAGCAGCTTCAAGTTCCAGGCGTTGTTGTTCGGTCATGATGGGCTCGGTGCTATCAAATCGTGGCGCGGATAATAAAAGCCTGGCGGACTATGCGCCAGACACGGTCAGCGACTCGCGGCGAGGGTAATCGATACCGACTCGGCGAAACGCAGGGCGTGGGGTTTGTCGACTTCGACTTCGGCGTAAAGCACGCTCTGGTTGGCCATGATCAGATCGAGTATCTCCTGGGTCAGGCGTTCGAGCAGGGCGAACCGATTGCCTTCCACATGGGCGATGATCGCCTTGGTAATGGTGCGGTAATTGAGTGCATGATCGATGTCGTTGTCGCGCACGGCGTCTTGCGCGGCATAGAGGATGGTCAGGTTGATCAGCACATCCTGCTTGTTGAGGATCTCGTCCTCATTGATTCCGATGAAGGTCCGCAGACACAGGTCCTTGACCCGGATGCGGGCCATTCCTGGTTGAAGTTGTGGCATTGCTACTTGCTCCGTCCAATCAATTGCAGGAACTCCTGACGGGTGTTACTCGACTCGCGGAAGGCGCCGAGCATCACTGAGGTGTTCATGGTCGAATTCTGTTTCTCGACGCCGCGCATCATCATGCACATGTGCTGGGCCTCGATCACTACCGCAACACCGGCGGCCTGGGTGACGCGCTGCACCGCTTCGGCGATTTCCCGGGTGAGGTTTTCCTGGATCTGCAAACGCCGGGCGAACATGTCGACAATGCGCGCGATCTTCGACAGGCCCAGGACCTTGCCGGTAGGAATATAAGCCACATGGGCCTTGCCGATGAAGGGCAGCAGGTGATGTTCGCAGAGCGAGTAGAGCTCGATGTCGTCGACGATCACCATTTCATCGTTGTCAGAGGCGAACAGCGCGCCATTGACGATCTCGTCGACGCTCTGCTCGTAACCATGACACAGGTACTGCATGGCCTTGGCCGCACGCATCGGGGTGTCTTGCAAACCTTCGCGGTCGGGGTCTTCACCAACGCCGATAAGGATCTCGCGGTAGCTCTGGGACAGGGATAACGTCATGGAACATCCTCGCGGGGGCGGCCTACTTGACGTGCCGTCCGCCGTTGACGGTCAGGGTCGTGCCGGTGACATAAGGGTTGTCCAGCAAGTAGCGCAGGCTCTGGTAGACAACCTCGCTGCCGGGTTCGATACCCAATGCGGATTTGGCCAGGGCTTTGGCGCGGTAAGCCGCGTCGTCGTCGGGATTAAACAGTAGCAGGGCCGGCGCGATACCGTTGACCTTGATTTTCGGTGCGTATTTCGCGGCGAAAGAAAGGGTCAGGCTGTCGAGCCCGGCTTTAGTGGCGCAATAAGCGATGTGCTTGCTGCTGCCCCTGCGCGTGACATCGTCGCTGATATGCACGATGTCGGCGGGGCTGGAGCGCTGCAGCAAGTCGGCACAATGCAGGTTGATCAGGTAGGGCGCAAGCATGTGCACGCTGAACATCTGGGTGAACGCGGCCACTTCGGTGTCAGGCGTTTCGGCCAGCCATGCAGAGGCGTTATGCACAATCGCCCGCAAGCTCCGGGTATGGGCTTTGAGTTGGGTGATGAACGCCAGGATCCCGGCCTCGCTGGAAAAGTCGGCAAACAGTGCAATCGCGCCAAGGTCGCGCAGTGTTTGCACGCCCGGGCGTTCGCTGCGGTAGCTGATGATCACGCGGTGACCTTCTTCCAGCAGTCGCTGTGCGCAGTGCAGGCCGACACGTTGGCTGGCGCCGGTAATGAGGATCGGGGCTGAGGAAGAGGTCATGGATGGCTCGCATCGCGGGTATGGCAAAACTATACCAGCGACAGCCTGCGCAATGCCCTGAAAAGATCGCCGCTTCCGGCAGCTCCTGCGATGTGCGGTTTAGCCAGGGGTTGGAGCTGCCGGCGACGATCTTCAGCGATTCTGGGTGGACGGTGCAACGGGCAATGGCCGCCCAGGTGTGTTGTTCAACCAGCCGGCCAGCAGGTGGGTCGACAGCGGAATGAAGAAATAGACCATCAACGGCGTCAGGGCCAGGGTGCTGACGAATACACGAGCCAGAAGGCCCATGTCGCTCAGCAGCGGGCCGAGTACGAAGTTGAACAGCAGCGAAACCGGGAAGAACGCCAACCAGATCGCTATGGCCTGTTTCCAGCGAGGCGGACGTTGCCCGGCGGCACCGAACCAACCGTCGATGCCACTGACCCGATGCTCGGAAGGGTGGGCAAATAACTCGCTACCGCGTCCCAGCCATGCCGTGCGCGAGGCGGAATGCTCCCAGGCATGCAGGGTCTGCTCATCGGCGAAGCGGAAAATAATCTGGAATTCGTCATCACCGGGCGGCGGTGCGAGCACGCCAGAGCCGAGATAGCCGGGAAAGTCGGTGGCCAGTTGTTCGCCTTCGCGCAGCCAGGCGATCAGGTCCTGATAACGTCCGCTGGCAACGCGACGCGCAACCATCAGGGTGACGGGTGAGGTAGACATTGTGCATCTCCGTAGGGCAAGCACGCGGTTCCGGGTAGGAGGCGTACAAAACGCAGCACCGGGGTAAAGGGCTGCGTTTAAAAACAAGCAAGGATTATTCCTGATTTCACCCGATACGCCAGAGACGTTGGTCGAAAAGGCCCCTCTTGAATGTAGGGCTTGATGAGCGCTAAATGGGATCCAATCTGATACGGACGTCCCAAAGCTCATGGAAGCTATCACTGAATCTCCCCAGACGATGCAGTCTTCTGCCTCTGTAAAGCAGGAGCAAATGTTCCCAATCCGTGAAGTGGCACGCCTGACGGGCGTCAATCCGGTGACCCTGCGGGCCTGGGAGCGGCGTTACGGTTTGATTCAGCCGACACGCACCGAAATCGGGCATCGACTGTATTCGATGACCGATATTGAGCGGGTTCGGAGCATTCTTGGCTGGATCGGACGGGGCGTGGCAGTCAGCAAGGTGGGCAGGATTCTGGCGAAGACCAGCGAAGTCCCGGCGTTGTCGGGCGTCATCCAGGATGAACTGGTTCAGGCCGACTATGCCCAGTGGCAAATGCAGGTTGCCACTGCGCTCAGCAATTTTGACGATGTGGAGTTGGGGCGAATTTACGGTCAGGTATTTTCTACCTATTCACTGACGGTGACGTTCCAGGACATTTTGATGCCGCTGTGGACGCAGTTACTCCAGCAACACGACCAGTTCGGAGAAACCAGCGAATGGGTGATGCTGGACGGGTTTCTACGTACCAGAGTTCTTCAGCGGCTGTTCTTGTTGCGAGGTACGCAGCCGTTGCGGGTAGTCGTTTCTGCGATTGATGGACAGTGCCGCAAGCTTGAATTGCTATTGGCGGCTTTGTATATGGGCAGTGCGCAGGTGGGAGTCAGGCTGTTGGCACTGGGGCAGCCCTTTGATGAACTGACTCTGGTCTGTGAAAAGATCAAGCCGCACGCGCTGGTGCTGTTCTCCAATCAAGCGCCTACGTCTGACTTTATCCGTCGTGTGAATCGCTTGGCCATGAGCCTGAATTGCCGCCTGATGCTGGCCGGAGACTCGGCGGATCTGGCACAAGAGAGCCTGGCCGGATCGTCGATTGGCTGTATTGGGAATGAAGGGGTGTTGATGCAGCAGCGTTTGCAGCAGTTCCTCGCGGGAACGCTCGATACCTGACGCTCAGATGTGCAACGCAGGGTGTGTCAGGCGATGTTGCTGAAGAATGTACTGACGCAGGCGTTCGGTTTCATCCTTGTCACTTTGGTTGAGCCGATAGGCGTAATAGCCCTGTTCGGTTTCGCGCTCGAAGGCCCCGCGCAGCGCAATGCGTTCATAGCCTGAAGGGCTGAACCATAACGCGAAACTTTTTGGCGGCTTGGTGCGGTTGCGTACTTCCAGCAAAACCCCTTTGAACGACACTTCGTGCACCCACAGCGTGCCGGGTTGGCCTTTGGCGTTCTCCAGGGCTACGGGTTCTTCAAGTGCCAGGCGCCAAGGGCGAACCATCGGCCCGTCCTCGTAGATGCTCGGTACGCCCAGGCGCAAATGCAACGCATGAAACTCATCCTCCACCAGATGCAGAGGAAAGGTCATTTGCTGATTTTCGAAGTGTGCCTGAATGGTGACCTGTTCGTTGGCTGCCAGACGTGTCAATAAATCGCGGATTTGCGAGCCCCCATTCACCAGCAGGCTCGACGTCGCATCGCGAACATTGAGCTGCGGGTTGTGCTGCATGGTCTGGATGAAGTCCAGTTCATCCTGAGTCAGGAGGGTGTCGCGATGCATGGTTTGCTCGAAAGAAATAATTACAAAGTCATTGGTGATTGTAGTTAATGACCATTAATTCGACAGCTTGTTTTGACCGTTTGTCGCTTTGAGTACGTTCAGTTCCTCTAGTGCTGCGGCGAGTTGAGCTTCCAGTTGTTCCACTCGTTGTTGCGTCTTGACCTGGACAGTGACGTCTTTTTGCACGCCGATGAAATAAGTTTGCTTGTCGTTTTCGTTGTACACCCTTGAAAGCGACAGCTCATTCCAGAAGTGCGTGCCGTCCTTGCGGTAGTTGCGCAGAACTTCCCTGCAGGACCCTCCATTCTGCAGCGTCTCACGGATGGCTTTCAGCGGAGGTTGATCGCGATCTCCGGCCTGGAGAAAACGACAGTCCTGATACAGGATTTCTTCAGCTCTATAGCCGGTAAGCTTTTCGAAGGCAGGGTTTACGTAAATGAGGATGTTGTCCTCACCTTCCTTTTCCGCGATCACGATGCCGTCGTTAGAAGCGTTGATCACCATTTGCATCAATTGGGCATTGATCATCAGAGAGTCCTTTCTGCATCGAATGATGAGTTGCATTCTATGACATGGCTGCGGACTGTCCACTGGCCATCAGTCCTTATTGCGAGACAATCGCAGCTTATTTGCTTCAGCTGTTAATATCCGGGTCTTTTATTTTGCTTCAGGATCAGATTGATGAAAGTCGCCATCCTTTCCGGCTCGGTGTACGGCACGGCTGAAGAAGTCGCCCGGCATGCGGCCAACCTTCTCAAGGCTGCAGGTTTTGAAACCTGGCACAACCCGCGTGCAACCCTGGCCGATATCCAGGCGTTTGCTCCTGAGGCCTTTCTGGCCGTGACCTCAACCACCGGCATGGGGGAGTTACCGGACAACCTGCAACCGCTGTATTCGACAATTCGCGATCAGCTACCCGCTGCCTGGCGCGGCTTGCCGGGGGCGGTGATCGGTCTGGGGGATGCCAGCTATGGCGACACGTTCTGTGGTGGCGGCGAACAAATGCGCGAGCTGTTCGGTGAGTTGGGCCTGCGTGAGGTTTTGCCAATGCTGCGCCTGGACGCCAGCGAAAGCGTGACTCCGGAAACCGACGCCGAACCTTGGCTGGCGGAACTGATCAGTGCGTTGCGCGGCTGACCGGACGCTCGCACCTGTTTGTGACGCCGCTATTGGTCCCGGTGTTGTGACATCGCTCACGTCATTTCGCGGTTGAAGGCTTGCTGACTCGTTGGGTCAGTAAGCTGGCTGCGAATGCAACTACACGAATCCTGACAGCTGACTAGACTGCGTTTACCCCACACTAAATAAATAATAAGAACCAGAGGTCCTCGCCGTGAGCGTAACCCCCGTTCAATCGACATCCGATGTGAAAGATCAGGTTAGCGCCGCCGAGTGGCAAACCCGAGTCGATCTGGCGGCCTGCTATCGGCTGGTGGCGTTGCAGGGGTGGGACGATCTGATCTTCACCCACATTTCCGCCAAGGTGCCGGGGACTGAAGATTTTTTGATCAATCCGTTCGGAATGATGTTTCACGAAATGACCGCATCGAGCCTGGTCAAAGTCGATCAGGCCGGCAACAAGCTGATGGACAGCCCCTACGAGATCAATCCCGCCGGTTACACCATTCACAGCGCCGTGC
The DNA here is from genome assembly GCF_056397005.1 of Pseudomonas sp. 05N431. Classification (NCBI taxonomy): domain Bacteria; kingdom Pseudomonadati; phylum Pseudomonadota; class Gammaproteobacteria; order Pseudomonadales; family Pseudomonadaceae; genus Pseudomonas; species Pseudomonas sp. 05N431. Next base: position 93,309 of record NZ_JBFTMN010000006.1, on the reverse strand, counting down.
ATGAAGTGCGTCACGACGTGGCGTGTGTGCTGCATACCCACACGGCGGCCGGTGTGGCGGTTTCCGCGCAGAAGCAGGGCGTATTGCCTATCAGCCAGCAATCACTGTTTGTGCTGTCCAGCCTGGCGTATCACGCCTATGAAGGTGTCGCACTCAACCACGAGGAAAAGGCGCGCCTGCAAGCCGACCTCGGTGAAAACAATTTTCTGATGTTGCACAACCACGGGCTACTGACCTGTGGCAGCAGCATTGCCGACACCTTTTTGATGATGTTCACCTTTCAGCGTGCCTGCGATATCCAGGTGCTGGCGCAGAACGGCGGGGCTGAACTGATTGCCATCGAACCGCAGATTCTCGCAGGCGCCAAGGCGATGATTGCCGGCGTGACCAAAAGTGCTCAAGGGATGGGCGGCGCGCTGGCCTGGCCGGCGTTGCTGCGCAAACTCGATCAACAAGCTCCGGGTTACAGACTCTAATGCCACTCGCCGAGATCCCTCTGTGCGTCTGGCGCAAACGCAGCCAGAGCTTTGAATTCCGCGGCCAGACCATTCGCTATTGGGTGGCCGGGCAGGGTGAGCCCTTGCTGCTGATCCACGGATTCCCCACCGCCAGTTGGGACTGGCATTACCTTTGGCAACCGTTGACCCAGCGGTATCGGGTGATCGCCTGCGACATGCTCGGTTTTGGCGACTCGGCCAAGCCGCTGGACCATGAGTATTGCCTGTTGGAGCAGGCCGACTTGCAGCAGGCACTGCTGGACTATCTGGGTGTCCGGCAGCCTGTGCACCTGCTGGCGCATGATTACGGTGACAGCGTGGCTCAGGAGTTGTTGGCCCGACATACTGAGGCGCGTGTCGAGATTGGCAGTTGTGTGTTCCTCAATGGTGGCCTGTTTCCCGAAACCCATCGGCCAGTGTTGATGCAAAAACTGTTGCTCAGCCCGTTGGGCTGGATGATCGGACGGGCGTTCAGTCGGGATGGGCTGGTCAAGAGTTTCCGGCAGATCTTTGGCCCCCGGACCCGTCCGAGTGAAAGCGAACTGGACGATTTCTGGAGCCTGATTGACAACAACCGCGGCACGCGGATCATGCACAAACTGATCAGCTATATCCCGCAACGCCGTATGCAGCGGGACAGGTGGGTCAAGGCCATGCAAGCGGGCACCGTTGCGATGCGGGTGATCGATGGCGAAGACGACCCGGTGTCGGGAGCCCACATGGTCGAACGCTACCGCCAGTTGATCCCCAATCCGGACACGGTATTGCTACGCGGAATCGGTCATTACCCGCAAATCGAGGCGCCGATCCAGGTGCTCAAGCACTACCTGGCGTTTCGTGACCAACTGGATCCCCCCGCGTTGAAAACCGCCTGTTCCTGACCCTGCGCATTGACCCTTGTTGTCACCCATCACGCGGGAGCTGCCTGGCTCCAGTGCGGCCAATCACCGTATCCGGTAATCAGCACAGACCGACTGAGTAGAGGGCTCTCATCAGAGTCTTTTGCATATGAGAATATTTATCATTAATATTGGCGCACCGTTGACCCTGCGTAGGGCATGGACCACGTTGAGTCGACCTTTGATGATCAATACTCCACCCGAATCCCAGAACGTCGACGGCTCTGACAGCCCGGACAGTCGTGCGTATTTTCTGCAGGTATTCTTGTCCCAGCGGCCGCAAATGGAAGCGTTGGTCAGTCGGCGCGTGGGTTGTCGGGCGACTGCTGCAGATCTGGTACAGGACCTGTTTTTACGTTTCTGGCGCCGACCGCTGGTGCACGTCGAAGAACTCAGCACTTACCTGCTGCGCTGCGCCAGCAACATTGCTATCGATCACCTGCGCAGCGAAGGTGCGCGGGTAAGGCTCAACGAAGGCTGGTTGCCGGAGCAACAGCACACCCTTGGCGTCGAGCCACAAGCAGCGCTGGAAGCCGGTAATGACCTGCGCCATGTCGAGGCGGCATTGCGCAGTTTGCCCGAACGTACCCGGCAGATCTTTTTGCTCAACCGCATTCACGGGCGCACGTACGCCGAAATCGCCAAAGCCATGGGGCTTTCCCAAAGCGCCGTGGAAAAACATATGATGCGCGCCCTCGAAGCCTGCAAGGCCAGTCTGAGGGCCCCCACATCACGCACGCCAGGGAAAGCACCGTGAAGCACACCGCCAGCGTCATTCCGACGCCGGCTCAGGAGCAGGCCGCGCTGGCCTGGCTGAGCCTGTTGCACGACCAGCCGAGCAGCGGCGATCACGCTACGTTCAGCCATTGGTTGCAGGCCGATCCGGCGCATGCCGAAGCCTACGCCCAGGCGCAAGTGGTCTGGGAATTGAGCGAAGTACCGGCTCGCACCCTGGCCGAGGAAGAGGCTTTTGCCTTGCAGGGTTACCTCAATGCGATGAACCGCTCCAGGCGTTCCGGCATGCGGCGCTGGTCAGGCGGCTTGGCCATGGCCGCCTGCTTGCTGCTGATGGTTTCGATAGGCGCCGGCTGGCAACCGTCGCGTTGGTTCGATGATTTAGCGGCGGACTATGTCTCGGCGCCGGGTGAAGTGCGCAGCGTGACCCTGGCCGATCAATCCCGAGTCACCCTCGATGCCGACAGCGCCATTGCCGTGGATTTCAGCCACGGTGAACGGCATGTTCGGCTGCGGCGCGGAGCGGCCTTTTTCAGCGTGACCCATACCGGCGAGCCCTTTGTGGTCGACGCTGAACAGGGCGAGGCGCGGGTGCTCGGCACGCAGTTCGAAGTGCGCTTGCAACCGGTGGGTGCGCAGGTGACGGTGCTCTCTGGACGCGTCGGTGTCACGCCGACCAAGGGCGCCGGGCAGCAGGTGCTGACAGCCGGCCAGCAAGTGGCCTACGGCGCCGGCACCGCGGCAAAACTCCACGCGGTCGACAGTGACGCGCAACTGGCGTGGCGTCAGGGCTGGCTCAATTACTACAAGTCACCCTTGGCTGATGTGGTGAAAGACCTCGACCGGTATTACCCGGGACGGATCGTAGTGCTCAACGACGACCTGGCTGCACGACGGATCAGCGGCAGCTTTCCGAGCAAAGACCCGCAAGCAGTGCTCGATTCCCTGCAAGGAGTGTTGGGGTTCGAGCAGCACCATCTATTGGGACGGATGATCATTTTGCGCTGAGGGGCGAGCGCATTACCGACCACCTGAAAATCCTCCTGCTGCGTGCAGGGATGGGGACTACGCTGAAACAAGTTGAAGTGCCGCAAGCGATGCAATCGGCATGATCGCCACACTTCTACAGATTTCGACTAGCGAACAAGGATGAACTCATGTCACGTCTCTCCCTGCCAAGGCTGCTCAGTGCAGTCGCCCTGGCTGTCGCCGCGCTGGGCGGTTGCGCCCATGTTCAGCCGCCAGCCCAACCGGTTGCCGTGAACATAGTGGCGATCAACGATCTGCACGGTTACTTGCAGGCCAATCCGTATTCGGTTCGCGACAGCACGGCCGCTGACGGTGTGCGCATGCTCAAGGCCGGGGGCATCGCGACCCTCGGCGGGATGCTGACGCAACTGCGCAAGGACGATCCGCAGCTGTTGTTCATCGGTGCCGGCGACCTGGTGGGCGGCAGTCCGCCGCTGTCGGCGATGTGGGCCGACGAGCCGACGCTCGAAGCGTTGCGGCATATGGACATGAAACTCAGCGCCATCGGCAATCATGAACTGGACAACGGCAAGGCGGAATTCCTGCGTCAGCTCAACGGCGGCTGCGAATCCATTCGTCCGACCAAGGCTTGTCAGTTTCGTGCGAACTATCCTGGCAGTGGTTTCCCGTACCTGGCGGCGAACCTGATCGACACCGATACCGGCAAAACCCTGTTGCCGCCGTACCGCATCGAAGAGGTCAAAGGCCAGAAGATCGCTTTTGTCGGTGCGGTGCTGCGCGATGTTGCCTCTGTGGTCAGTGCCAAGGGCATGCAGGGTTTGCGTACCGAGGACGAAGCCGACTCGATCAACCGGCTGATTCCCGAGCTCAACCGCCAAGGCGTCAATGCGATTGTCGCGGTGGTGCACCAGGGGGGCTCAACCCCCGAACCTTACGACAAACAGGACTGCAGCCAATTGAGCGGCGATATTGTCGACGTGGCCAAGCGTCTTGATCCGGCAGTCGATGTGTTGATCAGCGGGCATTCCCATAAGGGTTATCTGTGCAAGGTCGGTTCTCTGCTGGTGACTCAGGGCAGTTCCTATGGGCATCTGATGACCCACCTGACACTCGAGGTGACCCCCGGTCAGCATCGGGTCACGCGCATTCAAGCGGCCAACCTGCTGGCCGATCCGGCGCAGTATCCAGTCGATCCGCAGATGCTCGCCTTGCAGCGGGAAGTCGAAGGACGCAGCAATAACGTGCTGCTCAAACCTGTCGGCGCCATCGCGGCTTCCCCGATTACCCGACGTGCCAATGCGGCGGGGGAGACGCCGTTGGGTGACTTGATCGCCGATGCTCAACTGGCGGCGGGCGCGGCGCATGGCGCGCAGATCGCCTTCATGAACAACGGTGGCATTCGTGGCGACCTGGCGCTGGAACCAGGTCTCAAACGCCTCAACTATGGGCAGGTGGCGACGGTGCAGCCGTTCAACAACACCCTGATCGCTTTCGACCTGAAGGGGCGACAGCTCGAACAATTGCTCAATCAGCAATGGAAAACCGCAGGCGATTTTAATGCGCTGCAAGTTTCCAAAGGCTTCAGTTATCGCTGGGACTCCACGCGCCCGTTGGGTAGTCGCGTGATCCCCGGCAGTGTTCGTCTCAACGGTAAGCCAGTGCAGCCTGAGCACAGTTATCGACTGGTGGTGAACGGCTTCCTGGCCGACGGTGGCGATCGCTTCAGTCTGTTCAAACAGGGAGTCAACCGTAGGGATTTGCAAGTGACGGACCTGGATAGCCTGATCGACTACCTGCACCGCATGGATCAACAAGGCAAACCCGCTGGTTCGGCGCAAAGTGCAGGGCGCATCGTTAAGGTGAAATAGCGCTGCCAGACATCACACGCTTCGTAGCAGCTGCCGAGCCTGCGAGGCTGCGTTCGAGTGCGGAGCGCTCGTAAAATCAGGCACTGTGGTTTTCAGATGAACCGTGAGTACCGGGTTTACGACCACTGCGTGGCCGAACGCAGGCTTCGCCAGCTGCTACGAGTAGTGCGACTTGCCTGGCTGCGTAAGGGGCTTTGAAACTATTTTCAATTTTCGTGTGAGGTAAACCCGAGTGACATCCGTGTAGTGGTGAAAGTGCGATTCATTCGCATCCGCAGCATTTCTACACACAGGTCACGAGCAATGAAGTCCAGGGCAAAATCGGCGGCAGGCGGTTCGGTTAAACAGTGGTTTGGCGCTTCTGCGCTGGCCGTTTCGGCGTTGGCTTTGTTGCCGCTGAACGTGGCATGCGCCGCGCAGTCCAGCGAGCAACACAGCGCGCAGTTCAACTTCAGCATCGCCGCCAAACCCTTGCCCCAGGCATTGAGCGACTTCAGCCGGGTCACCGGCATCAGCGTGGTTTACACCGATGAAGCGCCCTACGGTCTCAGCGCACCGGCCATCAAGGGCGAGATGAGCGCCGAGCACGCCATGCAACGCCTGCTGAGCAAATCCGGTTTCACCTTCCGCCAGACCGACGCCCACACCCTGGTCCTTGAACCACAACCCACTGAGGGCACGCTGAATCTCGGCGCGACCACCATCACCTCGACGGTTGATCAACCGATGAGCTATCAGCCGCCGTCCACCACCTCAGTGGCACGTTCCTCGGCCTCGCTTCAGGAAATCCCCCAGACCATCAACGTGATCCCGGCCCAGGTGTTGCGTGACCAGGTGCCGCGCAACCTGGACGATGCGCTGGCCAATGTCAGCGGCATCACCCAGGGCAATACCTTGGGCAGCACCCAGGATTCGGTGATGACTCGCGGTTTCGGTGACAACCGCAACGGCTCGATCATGCGCGATGGCATGCCACTGGTGCAGGGGCGTGGCCTGAACGCCTCGGTGGATCGGGTCGAAGTCCTGAAGGGGCCGGCCTCGTTGCTCTACGGCATCCAGGACCCGGGCGGTGTGGTGAACATGGTCAGCAAGAAGCCCGAATTGCAGCCATACAATGCCTTGACCGTGCGCGGCTCGAGCTATGGCAATGGCAAGAACGGCAGCGGTGGCAGCCTCGACAGCACCGGGCCACTGGGCGACTCCGGACTGGCCTACCGAATGGTGCTGGACCATGAAGATGAAGACTACTGGCGCAACTTCGGCACGCATCGCGAGACGTTGATCGCACCGTCCCTGGCCTGGTTCGGTGAGAGCACCAAGCTGTTGTTCGCCTACGAGCATCGCGAGTTTCTTGCACCGTTCGACCGTGGTACGGCCATTGACCCGCGCACCAATCATCCGTTGGACATCCCGCGTGGTCGCCGCCTCGACGAGCCGTTCAACAACATGGAAGGTCGTTCGGACCTGTACCATTTCGAAGCCGACCACGAGCTCAATGACAACTGGAAAGCCCACTTCGGCTACAGCTGGAACCGCGAAACCTACGACGCCAGCCAGGTTCGCATCACCGCCATCGACCCGAAAAAAGGCACGCTGACCCGCAGCATGGACGGCACCCAAGGCGCATTGACCACCGACCGCTTCACCACCGCCAGCCTCGAAGGCAAGGTCGATGTGGCCGGTATGCAACACGATCTGGTGTTCGGCGTGGATGACGAATACCGCAAGATCTACCGCGCCGACCTGATCCGCCAGAAGAGCCTGTTCCCGTCCTTCAGCTATCTGGACCCGGTCTACGGTCGTGAAGTGGCCGGCACCACGGTCAGCGCTGCGGACAGCAACCAGACCGATCTGCTGCGCAGCGATTCAGTCTTTTTGCAGGACTCGATCCACCTGAACGACCAGTGGATTCTGGTGGCCGGCGGACGCTTCCAGGAATACGACCAGTACGCCGGCAAGGGCCGTCCGTTCAAGGCCAACACCGACAGCAACGGTCAGAAATGGGTGCCGCGCGCCGGCCTGGTGTATCGCTACACCGATGAGTTGTCGTTCTACGGCAGCTACACCGAATCCTTCAAACCGAACTCGACCATCGCGCCATTGAGCGGCAGCTCGATCGTGCTCGATGGCAGCATTGCACCGGAAGAAGCCAAGTCCTGGGAACTGGGGGCCAAGCTCGACATGCCGGGCCGCGTGACCGGCAACATCGCGCTGTTCGACATCAAGAAGCGCAACGTGCTGGTGGCCAACTCCGAGAACCCGCTGGTCACCACTTACAGCGCCGCCGGTGAAGTACGTTCCCGTGGCCTGGAGATCGACCTGGCCGGCCAGTTGAGCGACCGCTGGAGCATGATCGGCAGCTACGCCTACACCGACGCCGAGGTCACCGAGGACCCGACCTACAAAGGCAAGCGACTGCAGAACGTGGCGAAAAACACCGGCTCGCTGTCGGCGGTCTATGACTTCGGCACCATCGTCGGTGGCGACCAGTTGCGGGTCGGCGCGGGCGCCCGGTATGTCGGCGAGCGGGCCGGTAACGCGGTGAACGACTTCGACCTGCCGAGCTACACCGTAGCCGACGCCTTCGCCACCTACGACACCAAGCTCGATGGGCAGAAGGTCAAGTTCCAGCTCAACGTGAAAAACCTCTTCGACCGCACTTACTACACCTCGGCCGTCAACCGGTTCTTTGTGTCGATGGGCGATTCGCGCCAGATCTCGCTGTCCAGCACGTTGGAGTTCTGATGAAAACCTTGAAGATTGCCATGTTGGCCCTGGCATTCAGCGGCGCGGCGTTTGCCGCGCCGGCACCGGATGCCCGGGTTTACCATCGCGAGCGGCAGGTGAGCTTGCCCGGCTCGGGAGACAGCTGGGGCTTTGTCGCCCTCGACCCGACGCGGCCTTATCTGTTTCTGGCCCGCCGGGAAAACGGCCTGAGCGTGTTCGACGTCGAGCAGCAACGTCTGCTGAAAACCATCGACGGCTCAGCGGGCGCCAACGGCGTGGTATTCGTGCCGACGTTGAACCGGGTGTTTGTGCTCAACACCGACGGCAGCCTGGGCGTGGTCGAGTTGTCCACACTCAAACTGCTCAAGCGTATCCCGGTGGCCCAGAGCAACCTCAACAGCGCGGTGTATGAACCGCGCACGGGGCAGGTGATCATCGTCAGCGGTCGGCGCGCCGATCGTTCGACCTTGTTCGTGTTCGATCCGAAGCAAGAGCGCATCAGCGCTGCGCATGAACTGGATGTGAAGAAAATCGATCCGTTGCTGGTCAAGGGTGACGGCAGTTTCTTCCTGCCGATGCGCGATGAGGGCAAGGTTGCTCGTTTCTCGGCAAGCAGTTTTGAAGTCCTCGACACCTGGCAGTTCGAAGGCTGCGCGCGGCCCAGTGCACTGGCTCAGGATACCGAGCGCGGGCGTCTGTTCATTGCGTGCCGAGGCGAAAAACCGCAACTGGTCGTCGCCGATCTTCAGAGCGGCGCGTTGAAGGCCCGTCTGCCGATCACCCGTGACGTCAACGCGCTGGCCTATGACGCGGACAACCGGCAGTTGCTGATCCCCAGCGGAGTCGATGCCAACCTGAGCATCGTCAAGCAACTCGATGCCGATCATTACCAGGCGCAGGCCAGCGTCGGCACCTTGCCGATGGCCTACAACATGGCCTTCGATCCTGTGAGTAAAAAGCTCTACCTGCCAGCAATGGACTTCACCCAGCCTGCGCCGAGCAAGGCTGAGCCCAAGCCGGATCCGCTGTTTCACGCCAACACCTTCTCGGTCACCACCCTGGCTCCGTAAGAGCATTGCATCGGGGGCCGTGTTAGCGCAAAAACGCCTGGCGGTACTCACCGGGCGTGCCCTTCATGGCCTGGCGAAAGCGATTGGTGAAATGGCTGGCGCTGGCAAAACCGCAGGCCAGTGCAATTTCACCGAGCGGTTGTGAGCTGTTGCGCAGCAGATGCCGGGCGTGAGCCAGGCGGCGGGCCAACAGGTATTGATGCGGCGGCAGGCCGAAGCTTTCGCGAAACATCCGTGCGAAGTGGTACTCCGACAGGGCGCACAAGCCGGCCAACTGACCAAGGCTGATTGGCTCGGCCAATTGCTGGTCGATGTACTCGATCAGTTGCCGACGCTGATGTGCCGCCAGCCCACCCTTGAGACGCAAACCCTGGCGCAGGCCAACCTGGCTGAGCAGCGTGTGGCTGAGCATTTCATGCGCGAGGCTGCTGGTCAGCAGGCGTTCACCGGGTTCGTCCCAGTTCAATTCAATCAACTGACGGAAACGCCGGGCCTGCACCGGGTCTTCGAGAAAGGTGCTTTCCTGCAATTGCAGTTCACGCGGTTCACGGTCGAGCAGAGTGACGCAGCCAAGGGCAAATTGCTCGGGGCTGAAGTACAGGTGAGCCAGGCGGATTTCACCGTTGATCACCCAGGCCGACTGGTGCTCGGCGGGCAGGATGCAGAGTTTGTCGGGGCCGCCCTTGGTGCCGGGCTGCTCGCGGCGAAAGGTCCCGGTGCCACCGGCGATGTAGCAGGAGAGGGTGTGATGACCGGGCGCTTCATAGTCCTGCGCATCGTGATGGTTGCTCCACAGGGCTGCAGCCATGCCGTCACCGAGCTCGGCGCTGTGCTCAAGGCGAGCATTCGGCGAGCGGTTGAGGGCTTGAAAGACTTGCAGGGTTTCCAGTGCGGGCATGATCGGCTCTCTCCAACGCCTTGCATCCTACTCCGTCGCCTCGACGCTGCCAGCCCGTCGTCTGACAAAAGCGCAAGTTTATGCAAGCGCACGACCTGCCTCGGGAACAGACTGAAGGCCATCTTCAGGAGTTGCCGTCATGAACCTCTCGTTATACCTGCTGACCGTGCTGATCTGGGGCACCACCTGGATCGCCTTGAAACTGCAACTGGGGGTGGTGGCGATTCCGGTGTCGATCGTTTATCGCTTCGGCCTGGCATCGCTGGTGCTGTTCGTGATGTTACTGCTCAGCCGACGCCTGCAGGTGATGAACCGGCGCGGTCATCTGATCTGCCTGGCCCAGGGGCTGTGCCTGTTCTGCATCAATTTCATGTGTTTTCTCAGCGCCAGCCAGTGGATCCCCAGCGGTCTGGTTGCCGTGGTGTTTTCCACCGCCACGCTGTGGAATGCGCTCAACTCGCGAGTGTTCTTCGGTCAGAAAATTGCGCGCAATGTGCTAATGGGCGGCGCGTTGGGGCTGTTCGGGCTGGGCTTGTTGTTCTGGCCGGAACTGGTCGGCCATACCGCCAGCCCGCAAACCCTGCTTGGCCTGGGTCTGGCGTTGCTGGGCACGCTGTGTTTCTCGGCCGGCAACATGCTCTCGAGCCTGCAACAGAAAGCCGGCCTCAAGCCGCTGACCACCAACGCCTGGGGCATGGCCTATGGCGCCGCGATGCTGTCGATGTACTGCCTGGTCAAAGGTATTCCCTTCGACATTGAATGGAACACGCGTTACATCGGCTCGTTGTTGTACCTGGTGATTCCGGGTTCGGTCATCGGCTTCACCGCGTACCTGACCCTGGTCGGGCGCATGGGCCCCGAACGTGCGGCGTATTGCACCGTATTGTTCCCGGTAGTGGCATTGAACGTGTCGGCCTTCGCCGAAGGCTACCAATGGACCACACCGGCATTGGCCGGATTGGTGCTGGTCATGTTGGGGAACGTGTTGGTGTTTCGCAAGCCCAAGGCCCGGGTGGCGGTGGGAAGTGGCAAGTTGGCGTGATCGATCAAGTTGCACTGTGCATTATCGGGTTCAGCAGTACGGCGTTTATTAATGGTCGGTCTTCAGTGACAGATAAATAAGCGCCGTCATCATGTAACCGATAATGCTTCGGGTCCATGCCATGGCATTCCATTCTGCGGAAGTGTCCATATCGAACCATTCATTGGCGATCACTTGTATGCAGAAGTAATACACGAAAATGCCGATCATCAAACCGACAATTCCATATTTCTTTGCCTCGTGGAACTCCTTGCGCGGCGCGTTGAGTTTTGTGTAAAGCTGATACGCCCCCAATAAACAACAGGCGGTGTAGGTTGTCTCCAGGGTGATGATCATCCAGTAGATTCTATGGTGGAGTATGGGGGAGGTGATGGCCCGATAGCGTAGGGCGTCGTTGGGGCGGGTTGTGTCCATGCTGAGGATATGTCCAACGAATTCGTAGTTGGAGTCATAGTCGGTCACGTTGCTGAATACAACAAGCAAGCCAAAGACTCCCGCCATTAAAACCAGGGCCAACTTACTGCGCCTGATCAGACAGGCTGTTGTGAAATTTCTCATGGTGTGTACTCTCCATCTCCGGGGCCTGCACTGTGCAGGTAATTGGGGCAGGAGTTTATAACGCGAAAAAAATGACGGGCAGGGGACTGAATTGCAAGTTGTGTCGCAAGGTAGATTTTACTGTTTAGTAATAACTCAAGTGCTGGGTCAGAATATGAGTGTGAATTGTATACTCGTCCTGTACTTTTTGTTCTTGCATGAGTTTAAAGCAACAGGCACGCCTTGATCTGCGTGCCTGTTAGTTAATCAACCCTTCCACACCTGCGGATTAACCAGATCCTGCGGCCGCTCGCCCAACAGTGCGCTGCGCAAGTTGGCCAAGGCGCGGTGGGCCATGGCTTCGCGGGTTTCATGGGTGGCCGAACCGATGTGCGGCAAGGTCACGGCATTCTTCAGCTGGAACAGCGGCGACTCGGCCAGGGGCTCCTTCTCGTAGACATCCAGCCCCGCCCCGCGGATCTGGTTGTTCTGCAAGGCCTCGATCAGCGCCGGTTCATCGACCACCGGGCCACGGGAAATATTCACCAGAATCGCGCTCGGCTTCATCAGTGCCAGTTCGCGATGGCTGATCAGGTGCCGGGTCTTGTCGCTGAGTGGCACCACCAGGCAGACGAAATCGGCTTCGGCCAGCAACTGGTCAAGGCTGCGAAACTGCGCGCCGAGCTCCTGTTCAAGCTGGGGCTTGCGGCTGTTGCCGCTGTACAGAATCGGCATGTTGAAGCCCAGGCGACCGCGTCGGGCGATGGCCGCGCCGATGTTGCCCATGCCAACGATGCCCAGGGTCTTGCCATGCACATCGCAACCAAACAGCTGCGCGCCGACCGTGGCCTGCCATTGCCCGGCCTTGGTCCAGGCGTCCAGTTCGGCGACGCGTCGGGCGCTGCTCATCAGCAAGGCAAAGGCCAGGTCGGCGGTGCTTTCGGTCAGCACGTCCGGGGTGTTGGTGAGCATGATCCCGCGTTCGTTGAAGTAGTCCAGGTCGTAGTTGTCGTAGCCGACCGAGACGCTGGATACCACTTCCAGTTTGCTGGCGTTCTCCAATTGGGCCCGACCGAGCTTGCGACCGACGCCGATCAAGCCGTGAGCGTGGGGCAGGGCTTCGTTGAACTGTGCATTGATGTCACCCAGCTTTGGGTTGGGCACGATCACATCGAAGTCGTGTCGCAAGGACTCGACCATTTCGGGCGAGACACGGCTGAAGGCAAGTACGGTCTTTTTCATCGCAGGAAGGCTCGTCAGGCGGAGGAGAATGCCAGGCACGCTAACATTCCTGACGAGGTTTACGCGAGACCAGTGATCGTTCCCACGCTCTGCGTGGGAATGCAGCCCGTGACGCTCCGCGTCACTGGACGCGGAGCGTCCCTAGAGGCATTACCACGCGGGAGCGTGGGAACGACAAGTCAGGTGTTGTCAGTTGGCCACGCGTGCGCCACCCAAAGTGCCGCTCAACTCATACGCCGCCAATTCTGCCTGATGCGCCGCCAGAATCTCCGGCAGCGAGCCGCGCAGGTATTCGACCCAGGTCTTGATCTTCGCATCCAGGTACTGGCGCGACGGGTAGATGGCGTACAGGTTCAGCTCTTGCGAGCGGTAGTTGGGCATGACCCGCACCAGACTACCGTTGCGCAGACTTTCGATGGCGGCGTAGACCGGCAGCACACCAATGCCCATGCCGCTGATGATCGCGGTTTTCATGGCGTCGGCGGAGTTCACCAGAAACGGTGAGCTATTGATGGTGACCATTTCCTGGCCTTCTGGGCCGTCGAACAGCCACTTCTCCAGCGGAATCACCGGGCTGACCAGGCGCAGGCAGGCATGGTTCAGCAGGTCGCTGGGCTTCTGCGCGCAGCCGTTGGCTTTCACGTAGGCCGGCGAAGCGCAAACGATACTGTAAGTGATGCCCAGCCGTTGCGAGACGAAACCCGAGTCCGGCAGTTCGCTGGCAAGCACGATCGATACGTCGTAGCCCTCGTCCAGCAAGTCCGGCACGCGGTTGGCCATGGTCAGGTCGAAGGTCACGTCCGGGTGGGATTTGCGATAACGGGCGATCGCGTCGATCACGAAGTGCTGACCGATCCCGGTCATGGTGTGCACTTTGAGCTGCCCGGCCGGCCGCGCATGGGCGTCGCTGGCCTCGGCTTCGGCTTCCTCGACATAGGCGAGGATCTGCTCGCAGCGCAGCAAATAACGTTTGCCGGCCTCGGTCAGGGCGATGCGGCGGGTAGTGCGGTTGAGCAAACGGGTTTGCAGGTGGGCTTCCAGGTTGGAGACCGCGCGCGAGACGTTGGCCGTCGTGGTATCGAGCTGCACGGCAGCGGCAGTGAAGCTGCCGGCTTCGGCGACACAGCTGAAGGCGCGCATGTTTTGCAAAGTGTCCATGGGGTGCTCTCGGGTGCGATGACAAATTGTGACACGAAGTTGCTGCTTTTTTACAGGCGACCAATGAATGCGACCAAGGGATTATCTCGTGAACGGTAACAAAGATTCACAGGAATCCCGGCTTATCGCCGCACAGGCCCACCCCTAGAATTGCGCCGTTACTGGTATGTGGGAGCGAGCTTGCTCGCGATGCAAACAACTCGGTGCATCAGGTACACCGCGCCGAGGCCATCGCGAGCAAGCTCGCTCCCACAGATAAGTCAGTGTCCACAAGACCTCGTACCTCCCCCTAATTCCAGGAATTTGCAGCAGTGCCGCGTCGCATCAGCAGAGAGCTGAAGACTCTCAGTGTTTGGGCTTTATCGTTAGCAATCAGCGGCTGCATCGGAACCGGAGGTATTGCCCCACAGGGCAAGGCATTCGATGCCAATACATTGGCCACCGACGAGGCCATTCAAAGCGCCGCCAAGGATGCTCACTGGCCGACCGCGCAGTGGTGGCAGGCCTATGGCGACCCGCAACTCAATCACTGGGTCGACCTCGCCGTGCAAGGCAGCCCGAACATGGCCATGGCCGCTGCCCGAGTGCGTCAGGCCAAATCCATGGCCGGTGTTGCCGAGTCGGCCGAGTCGTTGCAGGTCAATGGCCAGTCCACGCTCAAACGCCATAACTGGCCCACCGACCAGTTCTACGGTCCGGGCGAGTTGGCCAACACTACCACTTGGGACAACAATGCTGCCCTCGGCTTCAGCTACGCCCTCGATCTTTGGGGCCGCGAAAGCAATGCCACCGAACGCGCCGTCGACATGGCCCACATGAGCGCCGCCGAGGCGCGCATGGCTCAGCTCGAATTGCAGAACAACGTGGTCCGCGCCTACATCCAGCTGTCGCTGCATTACGCGCAGCGGGACATCGTGGCCGCGACCCTCAAGCAGCAACAGCAGATTCTCGACCTCGCGCAAAAGCGTCTGGATGGCGGCATCGGCACCCATTTCGAAGTCAGCCAGGCTCAAACCCCGTTGCCGGAAACCCATCGGCAACTGGATGCACTGGACGAAGAAATCGCCCTGAGCCGAAATCAACTCGCTGCACTGGCAGGCAAAGGCCCAGGGAAGGGCGCACAGTTGCAGCGTCCGACTTTGTCCCTTGGCGCCGCACTGAAACTGCCCTCGGCATTGCCCGCTCAGTTGCTCGGCCAACGCCCGGATGTGGTTGCCAGTCGCTGGCAAGTCGCGGCCCAGGCGCGCGGTATCGACGTGGCGCACGCCGGCTTTTACCCCAACGTCGACCTGGTCGGCAGCCTTGGTTACATGGCCACCGGTGGCGGGGCGCTGGAGTTTCTGACCGGCAAAAAACTCAACTACAACGTCGGGCCGGCGATCTCCTTGCCGATCTTCGACGGTGGGCGTTTGCGTTCGGAATTGGGCGAAGCCTCCGCCGGCTATGACATCGCCGTGGCCAAGTACAACCAGACCCTGGTCAATGCGCTCAAAAGCGTCTCCGATCAGTTGATCCGCCGCGAGTCCATGGACAAGCAGCAAGCCTTCGCCGAGGAATCGGTGGCCACCGCGCAGAAAACCTATGACATCGCGATGATCGCCTACCAGCGCGGGCTCACCGACTACCTGAATGTGCTGAATGCCCAGAGCCTGTTGTTCAAGCAGCAGCAAGTGCAACAACAGGTTCAGGCCGCGCGTTTGAGTGCTCATGCTGAACTGGTCACTGCCCTTGGTGGCGGGCTCGGTGCCGGTAACGACGTGCCGCCAGACGGCAAAGTCCAGGCGCCGAAAACCCCGGCTCTTCTCAAGAGCATCGTGAATTGAAAACAAACCCTGTGGGAGCGAGCTTGCTCGCGATAGCGGTGGGTCAGGCGACATCTGCATCGACTGACACTCCGTCTTCGCGAGCAAGCTCGCTCCCACAGAGATCGTGTTCTCGCCGCACAATTTTCGACCACTGAGCAGGATTTCATGACTCCCTTGCCCGCACCTTTGCGCTGGCTGTATTCCCTTGAGTGGCGCCGGGGTTTTTTCGACTGGGCACGCAGTGACGGCGTGACCTGGGTCTACATCTTCAAGGTACTGATCGCCGCGTTCCTGACCCTCTGGTTGGCCATGCGCCTGGAACTGCCGCAACCGCGCACGGCGATGATCACCGTGTTCATCGTCATGCAGCCGCAGAGCGGCCAGGTGTTCGCCAAGAGTTTCTATCGCTTCCTTGGCACGCTGGCCGGGTCGGCGGTGATGGTCGCGCTGATCGCCCTGTTCGCCCAGAACACTGAACTGTTCCTCGGCTCGCTGGCGATCTGGGTCGGCATCTGCACGGCCGGTGCGGCGCGTTATCGCAACTTTCGCGCCTACGGGTTTGTGCTCGCCGGTTACACCGCAGCGATGGTCGGCTTGCCGGCGCTGGCGCACCCGGACGGCGCGTTCATGGCGGCGGTCTGGCGAGTGCTGGAGATCTCTTTGGGGATTCTCTGTTCGACCCTGGTCAGCGCCGCGATTCTTCCGCAAACCGCCAGCGCGGCGATGCGCAACGCCTTGTATCAGCGCTTCGGGGTGTTCGCATTGTTCGTGACCGATGGCTTGCGTGGACGGAGCCAACGTGACGCATTCGAAGCCGGCAACGTGCGCTTTATCGCTGAAGCCGTGGGGCTGGAAGGCTTGCGCAGCGTCACCGTGTTCGAAGACCCGCACATGCGTCGGCGTAACGGTCGGCTCAGTCGCTTGAACAGCGAATTCATGGGCATCACCACCCGGTTCAACGCCTTGCACCAATTGCTCGAACGCTTGCGCAGCAGTGGCACCGAACAAGTGGTGGCGGCGATCAAACCGGGGCTGCAGGACCTGGCCGAAGTGCTCGATGGCTTCTCGGGGCGTGCACTGACGCATGCCGACGCGGCGCGTCTGGCGGCGCAATTGGCGGCCTACAAAGAGGGCTTGCCGGCGCGGGTTCGCAGCTTGCGGGCGAGCTTTCAGGAGAGCGAACCGAGCGACGCCGAGCAACTGGATTTCCACACCGCGTACGAGTTGCTCTACCGCTTCGTCGACGAAGTGCACAGTTATGCACAGACCCACGCCTCGCTGGCCGAACACCGTCACGAACGCGAGCAATGGGATGAGCCCTACACTCCGAAAACCAACTGGCTGGCGTCGACCGCGGCAGGCATTCGGGCGTCGTTCATTCTGATTGTGCTGGGCAGTTACTGGGTCGCCACCGCGTGGCCGAGCGGCGCGACCATGACCTTGATTGCTGCTGCCACGGTCGGTCTCTCGGCGGCCACGCCAAACCCCAAGCGCATGGCGTTCCAGATGGCCTGCGGGACGTTGCTCGGGGCGCTGATCGGCTTCGTCGAGATGTTTTTTATCTTCCCGTGGATCGACGGTTTCCCACTGTTGTGCGTGATGTTGGCGCCGGTGATCGTGCTCGGTTCGTTCCTCACCTCACGGCCGCAGTACGCCGGTGTCGGCCTAGGGTTGCTGATCTTTTTCAGCACCGGTTCAGTGCCGGACAACCTGACGGTCTACAACCCCTACACCTTCATCAATGACTACATCGCGATGATCATGGGCATGCTGGTGTGCGCGGCGGCCGGGGCGATCATCCTGCCGCCCAATAGTCGCTGGTTGTGGCGGCGACTGGAGCAGGACTTGCGCGGGCAAGTGGTGTTTGCCATCAGCGGCAAGCTCAAGGGGCTGGCATCGGGTTTTGAAAGCAGCACCCGCGATCTGGTGCATCAGGCCTATGGCCTGGCCGTCGGGCAACCGCAGGTGCAGCGCGATCTGCTGCGCTGGATGTTCGTGGTGCTGGAAGTCGGCCACGCGATCATCGAGTTGCGCAAGGAGCAGGCGATTCTCCCGGTGCACCCGGCCTATGCCGAAACCCAGCCGTGGCGCCAGGCGATCCGGGTCATGGGCCGCTCGCTGGTGCGGCTGTTTCTGCAGCCGAGCCAGAGCAATCTGGAGCGCAGCCTGGTGGCGGTCGACCACGCCATCAGCCGCGTCCAGGCCACCGACGAACCGTTCGCCCCGCACTTCGACACCTCGGCCCTACGCCGGGTGAAGAGCTACCTGCATTTCATCCGCACTTCGTTGCTCGATCCGCAATCGCCTCTGGCAGCACTCGCTGCCCCGCAAGGACCTGACCATGCCTCGTGAAATCGCCTTCCACGGCGTGTACATGCCGACCATGACCCTGATGTTTTTCATCGCTGCGGCAGTGGCCTGGGCGCTCGACCGGTTTCTGTCCGGGTTCGATCTGTACCGCTTCTTCTGGCACCCGGCGCTGCTGCGCCTGAGCCTCTTCACCTGTTTGTTCGGCGCCCTCGCGCTGACTGTTTATCCTTGAGACCGATTCGATGAAAAAACTTTTCAGCCTGCTCGCGACCTTGTTGGTACTGGCCCTCGCGCTGTGGATCGGCCGGACCCTCTGGGTGCATTACATGGACACCCCGTGGACCCGCGATGGCCGGGTGCGCGCCGACATCATCAAC
Source organism: Pseudomonas sp. 05N431 (assembly GCF_056397005.1). Classification (NCBI taxonomy): domain Bacteria; kingdom Pseudomonadati; phylum Pseudomonadota; class Gammaproteobacteria; order Pseudomonadales; family Pseudomonadaceae; genus Pseudomonas; species Pseudomonas sp. 05N431. Next base: position 75,154 of record NZ_JBFTMN010000006.1, on the reverse strand, counting down.
GTCGCCGCCGACGTCACCGGCGAAGTGGTCGACGTGCCGGTGCGTGACAACCAGTTGGTAAAAAAGGGTGACCTGCTGATGCAGATTGACCCCGAGCACTACCAGATCGCGGTGAAACAGGCGCAGTCGCTGGTGGCTTCGCGCAAAGCCACTTGGGAGATGCGCAAGGTCAACGCGCACCGCCGCGCCGACCTCGACAACCTGGTGATCTCCAAGGAAAACCGCGACGACGCCAGCAACATCGCCGACTCGGCGCTGGCCGATTACCAACAGGCCCAGGCTCAGCTGGAAGCGGCAGAACTGAACCTCAAGCGCACCAAAGTGCTGGCGGCGGTGGACGGTTATGTCACCAACCTCAACGTCCATCGCGGCGACTACGCGCGCATCGGCGAAGCGAAAATGGCCGTGGTCGACATGAACTCGTTCTGGGTCTACGGCTTCTTCGAAGAAACCAAACTGCCGCATGTGAAGGTCGGCGATAAGGCCGACATGCAATTGATGAGCGGCGAAGTGCTCAAGGGCCATGTCGAAAGTGTTTCGCGCGGTATCTACGACCGCGATAACCCGGAAAGCCGCGAGTTGATCGCCGATGTGAATCCGACCTTCAACTGGGTGCGTTTGGCGCAACGGGTGCCGGTGCGGATTCACATTGATGAAGTGCCGGACGGGGTGCTGTTGGCGGCGGGGATTACCTGTACGGTGGTGGTGAAGCAGGATCGCGTGGAGTAACTGCTAGACCGAGTCGCCTGCATCGCGAGCAAGCTCGCTCCCACAATTGACCTCCTTCGTACACATATCGTGTATTCGCTGAAGATCCAGTGTGGGAGCGAGCTTGCTCGCGATGACGGCATTACATTCAACATCAATGCACTGGCGTGCTACTCCGGCGAATCCGGTGGATCGAGGTGATCCAGCGCGCGATTCACGGCCATCTCGGTCAGGGAAATCATCTGCTGAATCGCCAGCGCGGTATTGCGCTTGGGGCCTTCAAGCTCAAACGCCAGATCGCTGGCCATGACATTGACCGAGGCGAGGGTCTCGCAGGCATGGGCCAGCAGGGTTTCAGAGTCGACGTCCGGGGCGATGACGAAAATGCAGCCGGGACGGCGGTCGGCCAACAATTGCTTGGTCTCGGGCAGCACCAGGTAATGGTCGAGCGCACGGTGCGCGGCGGCGTGGAGTTCTTTTGAATCGGGGGAGGCGTAGGGGGCGGTGCTGTCGGTTTCAGTGGGATTTGGGGTAGCTTTAGACATGGTGATGCTCCAATAGGTTAAGTCACTCCTATGAGAAATCCGGGCTACCACACCCGATCGCTGAATGGGCAGCGACCCTAAAAGGTTATCCATCCCTCATCACCCGGTGCAACCGTCAAAACGTGTCGGAACCGTCCTCAGAAGCGCGGGCCATTGCCCTTCAAAACCTACGCGACATAAACACCATTGTTGATCGTTCCCACGCTCCTGCGTGGGAATGCATCCCGTGACGCTCTGCGTCACCGCTTGGGACGCAGAGCGTCCCGGGCGTCGCGCTACCACGCAGAGCATGGGAGCGATCCTGCTCAAGTTGATCGCGTGGGAGCGATCACGTCTTTATCAACCCTGGCAATACGTCTCATGCAAATGCCGCCACAGCAACGCACCTGACGGCAGCCTTTCAATCACCGCAGTCGCACGCCGATCGTTCAACACACCGCTCGCATCGGATTGCAGTTCGCGATAGCTGACGGTGGCGCCGTTTGCGTGTTGGTCAATCCCGTGCATTTCGCTCAGGCCGATTCGCAAGCCCGGACGAGCACCGCCGAGTTTATCGAACAGCTCGCTCAACCCCGGATAATCCAGCACATTGCCGCCGGGCACGATCATCGAAAACTGCGGCGAGAAACGCGCCAGCAGCTGCGACAGTAGGCCTCTGTCGGCCGTGCCGGAAAACCATTGCTCGATGTCGACAAGGGTCTGGGTCACTTCGTTGAAGTATTCGCTGTAGTCCGTCATGCGGTGTTCTCCTTGGGTGAGTGAGGGCTAATGTGCGTCAGCAATTTCGCGGTGTCGAGACGCAGAATGGCTGATAAGGGAAAAAGCGTGAGCGCGGCTGCGCACAGAAAACACAGGATGAAAGCCTGCGACGAAGAGGGGCCGAACGCGCCCAGCAGTGAACTCAAGAGCGCCGCGCCGAGGCAGAAACTCAGTTGCCGATTGATGTTCCACAGGGCGCTGGCGTGGCCCATGCGCGAGGTGTGAATGTCGAGAAAGGCCAGGGTCTGCGCGGTGCTGCTGCACAGGCTGCCACCCAACCCCATCAGACTGTAGGCGAGGATCGGCAGCCAGCCGTGCGGCTGCTCGATCAGTGTCAGCAACAGGATGCCAACGCTTTGCAGCAACATCCCGCCAATCAGCAAAGGCTTGGGGCCGAAATGCTGGAAGGCGCGTTTGCCCAGCGTGATCGCGAGCCCTGAGGCAAGCGCCCACGGCAGCATCAACGCGCCGGTCTGTACCGCACTGAAACCGAGGTCGCGCAAATACAACACGGCGATCAGGCTGGTGCCGATGAAGACGCCGGGGATGAACAGATACACCAGCATCGCCACGCGCAACCACTGACCCTTGATCAGTTGCAGGTCGAGGATCGGTGCAGCTTTTCGCCAGCCATCGCGAACGTACAGCCATCCGCCGACGGCACTGAGCACCAGTCCCAAAATACCCAGGTTGCGGCTGTCGACCTCGCTCAACAGGCTCAGCGCAATCAGCAACAGGCTCAAGGTCCCGGCGCCGAGCAACAGTCCTCGACTGTCCAGTGTCGGGCGTTCAGGCACCGGGTCGTCGACTTTCAACCACACGGCCGCGAGTAACAACGCCAACAGCGCCAGCGGCAGATTGGTGTAGAAGATCCAGCGCCAGGACAGCACCTGCACAATCAGCCCACCCGCAGCAGGCGACAGCGCCGGCACCAGCAAAGCGATGAGCATCACCCACGCCGTCAGGTGATTGCGCTCTGCTACCGGAAACTGTCGATAAGCCAAGGCCTGACCCACCGGTATCAACAGTCCGCCACCCAAACCTTGAACCAGTCGCCAACCGATCAGCGCCTCGATTGAACCGGCCCGAGCCACCAGCAGCGAGGCACAACTGAACAGCAGCAATGAGCCGAGGATCAGCCGCCGTTCACCGACTGCTGCCGCAAGCCAGACGCTCAATGGAATGATCAGCGTCAGCCCGAGCATGTAGGCGTTGCTGATCCACGCCAGTTGAGTCACCGAGGCGTGCAGTTCCAGGGCAATGTCCGGGTAAGCGATGTTGGCGACGAACATGTTCAACAGGTCGAGGGCAAAGCCGAGCAAATACACAAGGGTGACTTTCGAGCGATAGGCCATGGCAGCCTCCGGGTAGACAGAAGCGCAGGGTAGGGCGTTTGGCGTGCTGGAGAAACGGTGGTTTGCCTGCTAGTTTGTCAAAATTATTTTGACAAATGGTTGGCGCAACATGGTGAGTCTGGATCGTTTCGACACCTTCAAAGCCGTGGTCGAAGCCGGATCGCTGACCGCTGCGGCTGATCTGCTGGGGCAGAGCCGTGCGGTGGTGAGTTTCAACCTCAAACGGCTGGAGTCGGAACTGGGCGTGACCCTGTTGACCCGCAACACCCGGCAACTGGCGCTGACCGATGCCGGCGAGCGTTTTTATCAGCGCTGCCTGCGGACCCTGGAAGAGGCACAACTGGCGATTGAGGAGGCGCGTTCGGCACACAGCCAACTCGAGGGCACGCTGCGTATTACCACTACGGTGGAATATGCAGTGGCCAGAGTGGTGTCGGCGCTGGATGTGTTCCGGGAATTGCACCCGCAACTGAACATTCACTTATCCACCTCCTCGACCCACGCTGATCTGATTTCCGAACGCTTCGACCTGGCGATCAGGTTGGGACGAATGCTCGACTCCAACTTGCGCGCAGTGCAGTTGTCGACGTTCGAGATTTACGCGGTGGCGGCGCCAACGCTGATCGCCCGGCACGCAGCGGTCACGACATTGGCGGCGCTGGAGGGACTGCCGAAACTGGGACACGCGCGGGTGACTGAACTGACGCTGACCGATGCCGAGGGGGCTGAACATCTCTATCAGCCTGGCCCCGGTAAAGCCGCGATTGTCGCTGACAACTCGGCGACCTTGCGGGCCTTCGCGCTGTCAGGACATGGCGTCGCGATCCTGCCGCAATGGTTGATTCAGGAAGACCTCGATGCCGGACGATTACAACGCTTGCTGCCCGACCATCAATTCGCCCGACAGGGGGTGTATGCGTTGTATCCGGATGCCCGGCATCTGCCGCTGAAGGTGCGGGCGTTTATTGATTTCATGAAAGGCCCACAATTGGGTTGAACGTTCTGACGCCTTCGCGGGCAAGCCCGCTCCCACATTGGATCTGAGTGATATGCCAATTGTGTGTTCGCCAGAGATCCAATGTGGGAGCGAGCTTGCTCGCGATAGCGTCGACGCGGTCTTAAAGCTGCCCGCGCAACCCAAACCGCTTCATCAACCCGCTTTCCAGCAACCCCTTGGGCAGCAATCCTGCCAGCAGCGGCAACGCCCGACTGCCATTGCCCAAGCGCAGCAAGCGCGGCGGTTTGGGTCGCTGTATGGCTTTGAGCAGGTCAGCCGCGAACTGCGAGGCCGGGGTCGGGTTGTCCTGGGAAGCCTTGGCCCGGGCACGAATTCCCTCGCGCAACGGCCACCAGGGCGATTGTTCGCTGATCAACAGTTCGGCTTCAACACCTGCGTTCCTGGCGAAACTGGAGGCGATAGCGCCGGGCTGGACTTCCATCACCCGGATGCCGAACGGCGCCAGTTCCATGCGCAGCGCATCGCTCAGGGCATGCACCGCGGCTTTCGAGGCGCAATAAGCACCGGCGAATGGCGTGACCAATACGCCGGAGACACTGCCGATATTAATCACTAATCCCTTGGCACGACGCAGCACCGGAAACAGCGCACGGGTGACACCGACCACGGCGAACACATTGGTTTCAAACTGGCGTTGCATCGCCGCGACACCGCCGTCGAGCAACGGCCCCATGGCACCGTAACCGGCGTTGTTGATCAGGATGTCGAGGCCGCCGTATTGCTGGTTGATCCGTTCGCTCAATTGTTCGAGTGCCGGTTCATCGTTGACGTCCAGTTGCACGGCGGTGAACCCGGCTGCCGCGAGTACCGCCACATCTTCTGCCTTGCGCGCGGTGGCCAAGACCTCGAAACCGGCGTTTTTGAAGGCGTCGGCCAGGGCGCGGCCAATGCCGCTGGAACAACCGGTGATTAACGCGACGGGCATGGCGCGGTCCTTGTGCAAGAAGAAGAGGGGAAGGAGAAGCATCAGTCAGAGAAACTACCTTGCAAATGCTCGGCGCGAAACTCCAGGGTTTGCGGGCGATAGCCCGGACGCAGCGGCGGCATCGGCAAGCAGTCTTCCCACGTCGCGCCGGCCTGTAATTCGCCGGGGCCACGGTAGCGCGGTGCGGTGTATTGATTGTCCGCCAGATTGACCGTATCGCCCGGCGCATAGGCGGCGACCCGCCAGCGCAATTCAGTCAGCGGCACGTCGTTGCCGTTGTTCATCTTCAGTTCCAGCGGACGATCCGCCGGGCAGTGTTCCGGTGCGTAGGTGATGCGCAACTCCAGTCGCGCCAGTTGCTTGATCTCGCGGTTGTCCAGCCACATGACCCAGGTCGCGACCAACCCCAAGCCTATAGCCGCAGCCAGAGAGACCGGCAAGGCCTTGGCCGGGTAGCGCAGCAACAGGATCAGCCAGGTAATGACCAGCAGGACGCCGATGAACATGAAGCGAAACCTCGGGAAGGGAGACGGTCATGCTACCTAAGCGTAGATGGGATTGGCGATGGGCGGTTTGGTGAGTCCAGCATGCAGCACAGTGGGCTCTGATACACGGCTAGAGCGCCTTGAGCGGTTGCGTACTCATAGAGTGCACGATGCTGGATGTGCGCCCGGAGACTCGGAGAACTGAATGGGGGGCGCAGTGTTTGGGATGGAAAAAAACAGGAGGAACTGGCTGAACATGGGTATTTCATAGATGACATTCAGCACGTCCCCCCCTCCTCGCCAGTCTACGGCATTATATTGCAGTTAAAGTTCGCGCTAACAAAAGGAGTTACGCACTTTATAGAAATTATTAAATGACCGGCTCTCGCGGTCCTTCCATCAATTGACCACTCTATCCCGTCTTCTGTCAACTGCACGGGGGAGTTCGCACCAGGTGAAAAAACAAGCCCGTAATCATTACCGCTCGGAAGGGTTAAGATTAAATCGCGACCTATCAATGAACTACCCGGCTTGGGTGTGAATTTCATGACCTGTATTCTATCTCTGTGTAAGTCAACATATTTTTCGGCTACTATGATAGAACCATCAAGTGTCATGGTGCCCCCGTGCAAAAGGTTTATGCTAAAAGCGTGAATCGGCATTACTCTTGGTTTAAGGGGTTTTGAACACCGCCACTCCAGACGGCCTGTATCAAAAGCAGTCGCAGTGTTTATGCGCCACTCTATTCCTGATTGCGTTAAAGTTTTTGGATTTCTGAGTGGTGGTGTAGCGGTAAACCAGCCCATATTGTCAAGGTTATATGCGTTAATGTCACTGCCTATGAGGTTTGAGTTCTTTGGGGTTATCCTTAAGATATGATTTGTACTAGGTGTCGGCATTAATATTCCTTCTCCAATGGCGAATGGCTTACCATTCCAAGAAAACTCTAAGTCGGACGCCCAAGCGGAGGTGGGAGTTACTTCAACTTTGAACACGTGCTGGACATACGCATCGTCATAAGGAGACCACATTCTTACATGTATGTCGTATTCGCCAACACCATTGGGTGTGAATGTGTGCTTGCACCTGCCGTCTGCCTCGGTATGCTTTTTAATCGTTTCACCCTGCACGAACCATTCGACTTCAACACCCCCCAGCACTTTGCCAGTGTAGAAAGACGCAACGGTCACCACCAACTCTGCGACGTCTTCATTCAATACGATTGGATAATTTGGCGCAGTTGTTTTACTGAACTTAGGCCGATGGTCCCCTAACGAGACCCATATGTCATAGGGGGGGGCAGCGTATTCGTTCTGAACCCTCAGTGCGAATTCGGTATCGTTACCGTCGCTCGGACACTTGAACTTCCAGCTCGCCCCATCCTCCTCAAGCACTTGGAAGTCGCCGACCTGCGGCTCGACGGTCAGAGGTAGCGGTGGTTGCCCTGGTGCTTCATTAAGGCTGACACGTTGGTTAAGCCAAGGGTTATCAGCTTCGGCAAAAATCGTTTTTGTATGCTCACCTCCGTGGCAAAAGTACAATACTGGTGTTGACGTTGATTGTGGTTCGCGATTGTGTTTCATCGCAGGTCACTCCTGGATTGTGGGGGGAACACTGGATAAGCGGTGGTCTTGCATTTCTGATCAATGATCAGTTTTGGAGCTCATAAACTCTGTTGTCGACCTGGATTTTGCTCAATTTCAGAGAATCAAGATGCAATTGAATATTAAGGTCAGTTATGCGTAAGCCGCTAACTCCCGTCAAGTTAGAGCCATGCAGTTCAATCGTAATATCTTTGTCTGTTGAAGTGACCGTAGTGAATGTATAAGGTTCATAGCGGTTCCAATCAGCCATGGGCTTGTCAAAAATCTTGCCGCTAAGATTAATGGTGTCTTCACTTCCGTTACTGGTTTTTATCACCACTTTGGCGTTTGAACCATCACCATGGTTTTCATACTGAAAACTCAATCGATACCGGGCCTTTTCCAGCTGAGCTGGTGTGAATGGCGCGGCCTTGAATGTCTGAGAAACTGCCGCTTCCCCATTCATTAGCAAGTAATAACCATAGTCAGGATCTGTGTAGGGGCGTGCAATTCCTTTTCCATTGAAGTGTGTCCAGTGTTCCTTCCAGTCTGGGGGAAATCGGCCATCTGTAATCAAATCACGACCCGGGATTTCGTCTTCGTTCATGATACTTTTACCTCTATTGATTCAGGGTTGTTGAATGGTTAATGCAACGTTGCCACGCTCTACTATGAGTCCCCCAATTTATCCAGAACCGCGTCGGTGTAAGCCGTACCCCCGGCCTTCGCCAGATAACGCACGTGCACAATGATGTCCGTCAGGCCGTTGATCAGTTTTTCTTGTTCTTTTGACTTAGTGGGCCGCGGTAGTTGAAGTCGCCAAGTCGACACGGCGCCTGTCCCTTCAAAGGGCAGGTAGCGTTCATCACCGAAGTTCAGTTGGTGCAGGCCGGCATCATCCTGGCCGTGGCTGATCCCCACTTCCTGGTGGCTGCGCAGGTTGAGCAAAATATCGGGGGGGGCATCTGGTTCCGGTCGCCATACAGGTACTCGAGCGAGTTGATGTTGGCTTTGAGTACCGTGGTGCTGCCGGTTTGCATCAGTGTCGCATACATATTCTGGTAGGGGCCCAGCACCACCGGCAGGGACAGTGCGACGGTGGTGATCTGTCGGCAGTAATGACCGGGGTGACAGCTGTCGAACAGCTTTTGAGAGAGCTCAAAATCGAGCTTGCCTTTCTTGAGATCAGCAATCACGACGGTCCAGGTTTTAGCTGGCGTGAACTGTCCTTGCTCGAACAGGTTGCGCAGGGAGATCGTTTGGGTCAGCTCCAGTCGGCGCTCGTTACGCTCAAGGAACATGCGTTCCAGGCGTAGCAGGTCAAGCAGCATCGACCCACCTGCGCCCAGGCCGTGGTGGTTGTCTGTGCGTACGGTGGATTATTATCGCGCTGAAGAAAGCGTAGCGGCGCAAGCCCGAATTAGCCGTAGCGTGTTCGATAAGGCTGGCCGCGCCATTGAGCAATGGGACCCGCGGCTCTGGGATCTGCAAAAGGATGATCCCAATACACCGGCCAATCAGACAACGGTTTACTCACTTTCCACCAAGGCACTGAAAACGCTGAGTGTCGACGCCGGGATGCGCTTGCAATTGTTCGGCCTGGCCGAGGAACGGTTGCGAAGCTGGGACGGTCGCGGCACTCGGCAGGAGACTCAATACGATCGTCTGTTGCGACCGTTGGCCGTGTTTGAACAAGATACGTGTGCTGAACGTTTCGAATACGCTGGGCCGGATGACGCGAGTCGTGAGCGCAATCAGTGTGGTCAGTTGATTCGTCACGATGATCCCTCTGGAACGCTTTCTTTCACCGAGTTCGACATTCATGGCAACTGCATCCGGCAGGCCCGACGTTTTACGGTTGATCCGGTTCAACCGGACTGGCCGCCGTTGCCCGATGACCGTGAGCCACTGTTGGAGTCGCAGTCCTATGAAACCCTTTGGCGTTTCAACCCTCTTGACGATTTACACGAACAACGCGATGCCAAAGGTAATCGCCAGCAGCACCGTTACACCCTTGACGGCCGCGTGCGCGAAAGCCGTTTGAAACTGAACGGTGAAAGCGACTGGCACACCGTTGTCAGCGCTATCGAGTACAACGCCGAGGGCAAAATCGAGCGGCAGGTGGCCGGTAATGGCGTGATAACGACCCAGCACTATCGACCCGAAGACGGTCGGCTGATGGAGCGCAAGGATTACAACGGCAAGCTGTTGCAATGGCTGATCCATGACTATGACCGGATGGGCAATGTGTTGAGCATTACCGACGCGGCAATGCCCGTGCGTTACTTTGCCAATCAGCGTATTGATCCCGTCCGGCGGTATTGCTATGACAGCCTTTATCGATTGATAGAGGCATTCGGCTGGGAAGCGAGTGCACCCAACAAAGGGCCACACGTAGCGGTGCCGAACGATCCCGCAGCCATACGCAATTACCGGCAGACGTACGAATACGACGCTGGCGGCAATCTGCTCAAACGCACTCACGTCGGTGCTCGAAGCCTTGGGCTGGAAATGACGGCCGCGCTGTACAGCAATCGCTGTTTGCCTTTGCGCCCGGACGGCCAGCCACCGACGCAGGAGCAAATTGCGGTGGCGTTCGATGACAACGGGAACTTGCTCGAGCTGAGTTCTGCTGGCGTCATGACGTGGGATCGGCGTAATCAGTTGCTGTCGGTGTCGCCTGTAGAGCGTGACGCCGAGCCCGACGATTGCGAGGTTTATAGCTGTGACGGACACAGACAGCGTGTTCGCAAGGTTCGTTCACTGCAAACCAATGCCCGCACTGTCGTTTACGAGGTGCGCTATCTACCGGGGTTGGAGACACGCATCGACTCGGGGACGGGAGAAGCGCTGGAGGTGATGACCCTCCAGGCCGGGCTCAATAGCGTACGGGTACTGCATTGGGTCTCAATACCGCCGCGAGGCGTTGCCAACGTTCAATACCGCTACAGCCTTAGCGATCATCAGGATTCCTGCACCGTTGAGCTCGCTGGCGACGGTAGCGTCATCAGTCAGGAGGTCTTTTATTCGTATGGCGAGACGGCCTGGAGTGAGGGTATAGACAGCTATAAAACCCTTCATTATTCGGGCAAGGAACGAGACGCGACAAGACTCTGCTATTTCGGATTCAGGTATTACGCCGCATGGTTGCAGCGCTGGATCAACCCTGATCCGGGGGGCGACATCGATGGACAGAATCGATACCGGGCCATGCGCAACAATCCGTTGTTCTATCGTGATGAAGATGGTTTGGCGCCCACTCCCAATCAAGTGTCTGGGGATGCGGTTTATCACGACCTTTCTCGGGAGGGCGTGGTTCACCCCCTTCAAGCCGCTGGGATGCAGCCGATCCGTAATTATTTCGCCGGCAGCCAGGATCCAGCGACGATGGCTTACCGGCGCGAAATCCCTGTCGCGCTTGTAGAGTTGGGGGCTGACGGCAACAACGCTTTTACCAACACCCACCAGGCGCACGTGATTGCGGCGGCTAGAACGCAAACGGCTTCACCTTCCGGTGCGGTGCTGTATCACTCGGGCGAGGTGATGTCGGGTGTGTTGAACCATGTCGTGGGAGAGCAAATGACAAGCCGCATCATGGGGCCGATGTCGGTGGCCTTTAATAGTCCGGTCGAGTCGCCGCAGGTACTGGCTGATCGTCGGGAGGGTGTGGCCAACGTGATACAGATAGGTGGCAGAATGGCTTCGTATTCTCGTAACCCTGTCCTGAATGCAGCGGGTAGCGTGGCAGTGACCTATGCACGGCTGATGAGAGTTTCGGAAGCTCAGACGCAAATGCAGTACCGGCAATTGACCAGTATTAGGGCGCCGGTAGCTGAAAGTCCGTCAGCGCTTACCGTCGAGCGTTCGATGCCACGCACTCTGGTGCCTGCCCAGGTGTCGACACTTGATACCGTGCAGTCGCACTCACCGAGTCCTTTGGCAATGCGCTTACTGGTTGCAGCCTATGCCCCGACGGCTCCTGCAGATGTGCATTCGATTGTTCCCGCAGATGTACCTCCGACGCCCGTACGCAGAAGAAGCCGATCCAGCTAAAAAGCCCCCACCCAACCCACTGCGGACAGGGAACGCAGTCGGCTGGACAGGGGCTTGGTGTTTTACCCATCAATCACTGTGCGATGGTTTTCACCGAGACGCCGCGTTCAATCGGCGTAGAGCGACCATAGATATCTTCAAACCGCTCGATATCGTCCTCGCCCAGATAGCTGCCCGATTGCACTTCGATGATTTCCAGCGGGATCTTGCCCGGGTTGCGCAGGCGATGGACCGAGGCGATCGGGATGTAGGTCGACTGGTTTTCACAGAGCAGGAACACGTTTTCGTCGCAGGTCACTTCGGCGGTGCCGCTGACCACGATCCAGTGTTCGGCGCGGTGGTGGTGCATCTGCAATGACAGGCACGCGCCTGGTTTGACCGAGATGTGCTTGACCTGGAAGCGGCCGCCCATGTCCACCGAGTCGTAGGAACCCCACGGGCGGTAGACCTCGCAATGGTTCTGGGTTTCGCTGCGGCCCTGTTCGTTGAGGGTGTTGACCATCTGCTTGACGCCTTGGACCTTGTCCTTGTGAGCGATCATCATGGCGTCCTTGGTTTCGACCACCACGATGTTCTCAAGGCCAATCACCGACACCAGTTTGCCGTTGCCGTGGATCATGCAGTTGCGGCTGTCCTGGATCACCACGTCGCCTTTGGTGACGTTGCCGTTGGCGTCTTTTTCATGCACGTCCCACAGCGACGACCAGCAACCGACATCGCTCCAGCCAGCGGACAGCGGCACCACGCAGGCGCGTCGGGTTTTTTCCATCACCGCGTAGTCGATGGAGTTATCCGGGCAGCAGGCGAAGGTGGCTTCGTCGAAGGTGATGGTGTCGGCGTCCTGTTCGCTGCGCTCCAGGGTCAGCAGGCAGGTGTCGTAGATATCCGGATCGTGTTTTTTCAGCTCTTCGAGGAAACGGCTGGCGCGGAACAGGAACATGCCGCTGTTCCAGAAGTAACCGCCGGCCTCGACGAACTCGGTGGCGCGTTTCACGTCGGGTTTTTCAACGAAGTGCGAAACCCGGCTGACGCCTTCGGGCAGCAAGGCATCGTTGGCGGACTTGATGTAGCCGTAACCGGTTTCCGGTTTGGTTGCCGGTACGCCGAACAGCACCATTTCACCGCGCTCGGCGGCAATGGTGGCCAAGGCCAGGGCGCGTTGCAGGGCTTTCTGGTCTTCCAGCACGTGGTCGGCCGGCAGCACCAGCATCAGTTCGTCACGACCTTCATTGACCAGCATCATCGCGGTCATGGCCACCGCCGGCGCGGTGTTACGGCCGAAGGGTTCCATGAGGATGCGCTGGGCTTCCAGTTTACGATTGCTCAGTTGTTCGTTGACGATGAAACGGTGGTCCTTGTTGCAGACCACGATCGGGCTGTCCATGCCTTCGAACACCAGACGTTCGAGGGTTTGCTGGAACAGCGTTTGTTCCCCCGTCAGGGCGAGGAATTGCTTGGGGAACTGCTTGCGCGAAAGCGGCCAAAGACGTGAGCCGCTACCACCTGACAAGATCACTGGAATCATGGTGTTACTCCTTGAAAATCGTAATGGGTTAGAGCGACGAAGTTTTGTCGTTTCACTCTTGTTCTTATTCCGTGCCGGGCCGGCATACACAGTCCCCGTAGCAGCTGGCGTAGCCTGCGTTCGGCCGCGCAGCGGTCGTAAATTCTGACAACTCGGTCTTACTGAATGACCGCATTCACCGGAATTACGACTGCTGCGCAGTCGAACGCAGCCTCGCAGGCTCGGCAGCTGCTACAGGGATCTCGTGTGACGCCCCGATAATTTCATTAGCGCGTCGAGACCGGGCGTTTTACCCAGACTGGCGACAGGCTGCTGCCGTTGCCGGTGACGTAGAGCACTGCGGCTTCACCGCGCTCCAGGGCGACCGGTTTCACGTCGCTGACTTTCTTGTCGCCATCGAACAGCGCCAGGCTGACTTTCACCGGGTTGATTTCACGCTCGCCACGGCTCTTGGCCGCGACGGCCTGAACCACTTCGGTCTTGCCGTCGGCAGTCTTCAGGGTCAGCGCCTTGTCGCTGAGGTTCTGCACGCGGACCAGGGATTTCTGCTTGTTCTTGAACGGTGGTTCTTCGATCAGTAGCGGCTGGCCGCTGGCGTTGTTGACCAGGGTGTAATAGTGGTCGGCGGCGAGCTTCAGCGGCACGCTCTGGCTACCGACCTTGGCGCTGTAGTCGCCACCGGGCATGAAGCTGAAGTCACTGCTGCCCAGCGGCGCGACATCGCTGATAGCGGTGCTGCCGACACTGGCGCTGACTTCGGCGTTACTCGCGTTGTAGATCCGCACAAAGGTCGAACCTTTCGGCGCGACTGGGCCGTAGAGCGCCGCGTCGCCACCGGCGAACGCCTGCATCGACAGCAGGCTGACACCGGCAACCAGTGCAAAAGTCTTGGCGAGACGACGAGGATTGGTAGTGAAAGTCATAGGAGTTACCTCTTTCAGTTTTGCGCCCGGTCGGGCGTCTCGGATTTGCGGTTAATCGCTAGGTTTTGCTGACGAGCACCGGCTTGTTTGAGCTCTGCGACCCACTGCGGGTCGGCGTCGCCGATTTCGTTGTTCACAGGCAGATAACGTTCAGGAAACTCCCAGATCAGCACCTGTGGCGGGCTGTTCTTGAAGGCATCGCTGTTCAGGTAGCTGAGCATCGGCAGGATCGGGCCATGGCCGTCTTCGGCGTAATTGACCACGTCGCTGTGCAGCGCTTGCTTGAGCGCGCCGACGAAGTTCCAGTTCGGGTTGGCGCTGTAGCTGGTGCCGATCAGCGCCACCGGCACTTCGTTGTCGGCGAACAGCGCGTCGTCACCGGCAGGCTGGTCTTCAACCGCGTGGGTGTTGCGCTTTTGCAGGGGCTCTGGCGCCGGCATCAGGTTTTCGAACAATGGGTCCAGCGGCAGGAACAACCGCAGGTCGCCCTTGTGGCTGATTTGTTCCGCCGCCTCAGTGACAAAGCGCTGCGGCTGGCCGCTGAGCGGGGTTTTGTCGGCGATGGTTTTGGCCAGTTGTTCGGCGGCGATTTGCGCGCCCTCTGGCGTCCAGTGCGTGTCGGTGCGGAGGAACACTTGCTGACCGTTCTGCTTGGCTTTTTGCAGCGGGCCGAGCAGGTCAGGGGCGAGGATCTTGTCGGCGGCGACACGGGCGTGAAAATCCTTGTAGAGGTCGGCGTGAATGCGCGCCGGTTTCACTTCACCCAGGTGTTCCGGGTACAGGCGAGTCTTGGCCGGGACAATCGCCATCACCAGTTGCACGCCCTTGGCCTTCAAGGTTTGGCGCACGCCTTCGACCAGCGCGTAGTTGCCTTGCAGGTTCAGTTCTTCGTTGACCACCGGGTTGAATTCTTCATCGCTGTACAACCACTGATCGCGACCGAGCACTACGCCCGGACGACCTTCGTTGAACAGTTTGAAATCAAGTAGCGCCCAGAGGTTGGTGCCCAGGCGTTTGATCGGGAAATGGTCGTCGTAGTGGGTCTCTACGGCTTTGCTCCAGCGACCGTTGAGCACCGTTGCGTCGGCGTTGGTGTTGAAACCAAAGAAGCTGCGCACCGACCACAGGCCCAGGACCAACAGGGTCACCAGGAACAGGGCGATGTAGAACAGACGTAATGAGCGGGTCATGGTCAGATCCCTCAGAACTGGAAGTAAAGGAATGGCGAGAAGCTTTGCGCCGAGAGTTTCAGGATCGAAGCGATGAACAGCAGCAGCACCAGCGCACGCATGGCATAACGCGGCCAGTCCGCGACCCAACTGGCCGCCAACACCTGGGCATCGCCGCTGACAGGGTTGTTCGCCGTGGCGTCGAGCCGCACCTCAGACCGGTTGCGGTAAAAGTCCCGCAGGCCGAAGAACGCCAGCGTGGCGTACGCCACCGCCAGGGTTGCGACTTGCAGGCCGGTGAGGCTGGCGCGGTTGAGTTCCGACAGCGACCACTCGCTGAAGCTGAACATCGCGCCATACATGCGAGCAGCAACGTGCAGGTTCTCCGCGCGGAAAATCACCCAGCCCATCACCACCAGCAGGAAGGTCAGCGCCCAGCGGGTCGGGTTGAAACTGCGGGGCGAGGTGTTCAGGCCGATGGCTTTTTCAATCGCCAGCCACATGCCGTGCCAGGCACCCCAGACGATGTAGGTGATGTTCGCGCCGTGCCACAGACCACCGAGCAGCATGGTCAGGAACAGATTGCGGTAAGTGATCAGCGTGCCTTTACGGTTACCGCCCAGCGTGATGTAGAGGTAGTCGCGCAACCAGGTCGACAGGCTGATGTGCCAGCGGCGCCAGAACTCGGTGATTGACTGGCTGATGTACGGCTGCTTGAAGTTTTCCATGAAGCGGAAACCCATCATCAAGCCCAGGCCGATGGCCATGTCGCTGTAGCCGGAGAAGTCGAAATACAGCTGCGCGGTGTAGGCCAGCGCGCCGAGCCAGGCGTCACCCGTGGTCGGGTTTTGCAGGGCGAAGCAATGGTCGGCGACCACCGCCAGGGTGTCGGCGATAAAGACTTTCTTGACGAAACCCTGCATGAACCGCGTGCAGCCCTCGGAGAATTTATCGAGGGTGTGGGTGCGGTTATTGAACTGATCGGCGAGGTCGCGAAAGCGCAACACCGGGCCGGCGATCAGGTGCGGGAAGATCGCCACGAACGCCGCGAAGTCGATCAGGTTGCGGGTCGCCGGGGTGTCGCCACGGTAGACGTCGATGATGTAGCTGATGGACTCGAAGATGTAGAACGAGATACCGATCGGTAACAGCACGTGGGTCAGGATGAACGGCGACAGGCCCATGGAGGTCATGATCGCGTTGAGGCTGTCGACCCCGAAGTTGGCGTACTTGAAGTAGCCGAGGATGCACAGGTCCACCGCCACGCCGAGCAACAGCCAGTGCTGCGCCGGTTTGGTCCGCACGCCGGCGGCACCGACTTTCAGGCCGATCCAGTAGTTCCACAACGTGACGCCGGCGAACAGTGCCAGGAAGTCCACGCGCCACCAGGCATAAAACACATAGCTGGCGATCAGTAGCAGCAGGTTGCGATAGCGTTGCCCGCTCAAGTAGTACAAGCCGAGAAAGATCGGCAAGAACAAAAACAGGAACACGTTGGATGAAAACACCATCCTGATCTCTCCTTGTGTAACCAACAGTCAAGGGCCAACGGCCCCCCCAAACCCCCCACGATATCCGGGGGGATGTACTGCATTCAGTGTGGGAGCGAGCTTGCTCGCGATGACGGTGTGTCAGTCGACATCAATGGTGAATGTCAGACCGCAATCGCGAGCAAGCTCGCTCCCACAAGGGTTCCCTGCTTTACAGGGAGTTATGCGTTAGTTGCCCTTGTTGCCCTTTTCGTGTGCCGGGTCGTAGACCTTGGTCAGGTCGCCCCCGAGTCGAAAACTCTTGAACGGCTGCATCGCATGCTTGCGTTCCAGCACATCGGCCGGGCAGGTGTAGAGCGTGCAGAAGGGTTCGAGCCAGGCGAATTTCGAGTCGACTTTGAGGTCGGTCATGTCCTGTTCCTTGCCGTTCTTCTGCTCGAACGTTTGCGGGTCTTTCACCCCGGCGAGCACCCGGTCACCGAGACGTTTCAGTGCGCCATTGTTTTCCTGGCGCAAGTCGACACCGTTGGCCTGAGCAAAACTGGCGATCATCGCCAGCGGTGGCAGGGCGTAGTTGTGATAGGCCAGCGCCCGTTGCTGGCGCTTGAGTTCGTTGGGCAAGAAACCCTGGGCGTCGACCTGATTGGCGCCGACCTTGTATTCCTTCACGGCCCAGTCGAACAGGTCGCGGCGGTTGGTCGCGACCGACGTCGCCATCACCGACCAGGCAGCCCAGTACGAATGGTTGTTGGTTTGCTCGAGCGGCAGGTTGTCCCAGTCACTGACCACCTGATCGGCCATCTTGCTGAACCAGGCCTCGATCACTTGGGTTTCCTGCTGATGCGTCGCCAGCGGATGGGAGTCGGAGAACTTCAGGCGGATGTAGGCCGAAGCCATGCTGCCCAGTGCCCATTTGCGCATCGACTTGCCGGTGTGGTTGAAGTCCCTGGACATCAACGCATCGGCCTTGGCCCAGGCGGTGAGCCAGTTGAGCGTGCATTCCAGCCGTTCCGGACGACCGTCGCGCATGAACTGCATCACCCGTTTGCTGGTGCCGCGCTCGAGTGTGGTGATGTCGGACGTGGTGTCGCGAAAGGCTTTTTCCGACGCGACGTTCAGGGTCGACCGGGACTTGTCTGAGCCTTCGTATTTGCTGCGAAATTGCAGGGCGCCGGTGTACGGCGTCGGCGTCGCATCACAGCTTTCGCTGTTGTCGCCGTTCTTGAATTTATCCACAGGCGCAAAATAACCCTGCGGCGGGCGCAGCGGCGTGGCGGCGTGGGTCGCCCCGGCGAACATCGCCAGGCTCAGGAGCGAAGGAGCAAGCAGGGTTTTCAGTTTCGAGTTTCGCATGACTGACCTCATTGCCCGACCTGAGCGGTACGTTGCTCAGCGCCCGGGAACACGTTGCGTTTGCAGATTTTCGCTTCGACTTTTTGTGGCGCAGCACCCGCTTCCGGGCCCTGGATTTCGACCGCCAGCAGGTTCTGCGTGGCCCAGTCTTCATCGGTGCGCAATTCAAAGGCGAAACGCCCGTCGGTATCTGCGGTGTGGGGTTTATCGATCTTGATATCTTCGTGGCGACCGTTCATGTACCAGAGGGTGGCTTGCAGGGTTTTCACCGACGGATCGGCGAAGCGGATGTCGACCTGATGGTCGCTGTTGCGCAGGTCCATGTTCTTGCTGTTGACCATCAACTCGTTTTTGCCCGGCTTCAGCGTGGTGCTGCCGGACATCCGTGGCTCTTTGCCTTCGCAGCCGTTATCGAGCAGCGCCATCATCTGGCGGTAGATGGTTTGCTGGTCGAGGCGATAGAGCGGCGAGAATTCCCAGATGAGGATTTTCGGCGGCTTCTTCTGGAAGTCTTCACTGCCCAGGTACTGCAGCATCGAACCTTCCAGACCACCGCCGGGGAAGGAGACGTTCAGGATGTCGGCACCGATGGCCTCTTCGAGGAACCCGGCGAAGTTGTAGTTCTTGCCACTGTGACTGGTGCCGACCAGGGTAATTTCCGGGTTGCCGGAATCGCCGAACAGGTCGCCGTCTGCTGCTTCACCCTTAGGCTCGGTGGTGAACTGGTCCATGTACTGGATCGCGTAACTGGTACCGCAGAGCTGCCCGGCCATGTTGTGCAGGGTGCCGGTCTTGCCCATGCGCCCGGACCGCTTGGTCTCGAATTCGCGCTTGGGAATGCCGGCGAAGGCCGGGAGCTGCTTGACCT
Organism: Pseudomonas sp. 05N431; assembly: GCF_056397005.1. Taxonomy (NCBI): domain Bacteria; kingdom Pseudomonadati; phylum Pseudomonadota; class Gammaproteobacteria; order Pseudomonadales; family Pseudomonadaceae; genus Pseudomonas; species Pseudomonas sp. 05N431. The sequence goes on along the minus strand of NZ_JBFTMN010000006.1, from coordinate 56,395 downwards.
TCTCGGCAACGATTTTCGCCGTGCGCTGGGCACCGTAAGGCGTCCAGTGCTGGTCGCCACGGAAGTAGAAATCGTGGGCGGGCAGGGTGTCTGGCAGCGATTCGTTGGTCAGCGGCGACAGGTCCGGCACCACGTAGCCCATTTCGGCGAAACGCCCGAGCATGCCCTGGTAGTTTTTCAGCGCCTTGTCGTAGTCGAACGCGGCTTTCTCTTGCGGGTTGAGCTTGTTGCGGTTCACCAGTCCACGGGTTGGCTGATACACCACCACCAATTCAACACCCTTGCTCTTGAAGGCGTCATGCAGTTGCTTGAGCCGGCGATAGCCTTCGGGCGTGGTGTTGAATTCGGTGCGCAGGTCTTCCTGGGTGCGGAACAACCAGTCGCCTTGCGCTTGCACCAGGGTGGTGAAGTTTTGCTGATAACGCGTGGTGTAGTTCTTCGCGTCGTGCGCTTCCGGGCACAGGTTGCAGCAGGGTTCGGCGCTGAAGCTCGGCGCCTTGGCGTCGTCTGCATTCGCCGCATCACTGGCGGCAAACATTGCGGCAGTCAGGCCGGCGAGGCTGAACAGTTTGATCAAATGGGGTTTCATGAAAGTCATCCTCAGTCGCGCATTTCGGTCTGGCGTTCGACGGGGTCGATCAGCACGGCTTTCTGTTGGCGCACCAGCAGGTCGAGAATTTCATCCTGGCGTTCGCCAAGGATCCCCGAGAAGCTGATGCCGCTGGATTTGGTCGGGGCGAGCATCGACACCCGGTACAGCTCGACACTCAATGGCGAGTCGATGGACAGCGGTCCGCTGCCGTTGGCCGCCAGTTCGCCACCGACGACGATCAGCGAGACCTCGGCATCGAACGGGTCGAGCTTGATGTCGCGGTCGGTGTCGGTGAGGTCCTTGATGTGCCCGTAGACCCCGGTCAGGCCGTTGTTCATGGCGACGTTTTCGTAGAGGCGAATGTTCACGCTGTTACGAATGCGGATGCCGTGGCGCTGGTTGCTGATCACCTTGTTGCCCCACAGCAGGTTGTCGGCACTCTCGTAGAGGGTGATGCCGTCGGTGTGGTTGCGGTAGATCTCGTTGTAGGCGATCAGGTTGTTGACGCTGTTACGGTCGATCACCAGCCCCGAGAGGTGGTTGTCGTAACTGCGGTTGTTGAAGATGAAGCTGTCGTTCACTTCGCGGGAAATGATGATGCCGTGCTTCTTCTTCGTTCCATGCACCGTGTTGTCGGCGATGATCAAGCCGTGGGAACGGTCGTGGGGGTCGATGCCGTAGACGATGTTGTCGCGGTAGGTGTTGCCCTTGACCACGAAGTCGCGGGTTTCATAGCAGTAGAAGCCGTACCACATGTCCGAGAACTCGGAGCCGATGATCCAGCCGGTCGGTTCCGGGCGCTTGAGCACCTTGGCCATGTTCGGCGTGTACTGGGAAATACTCACGCCGTAGGACTTACTGTTGGAGTAACCGAAACTGGCCAGCTTGCTGTTGACGATGTAGGTCTGTGTGCCGCCCCAGGCCAGCAGGAACGGACGGAAATCCTTGGGCGAACGGAAGGTCGCCGGGCCATTGTCCTTCTCGCGCCAGCCAGTGATTTTGCTGTCACGCACAAACAGCTGGCCGTCGTTGACCATGAATGAACCGGCCTCTTCGGACAGACGCAACTCCTGGGTCTGTTGGTCGATTTCGAGGATGCCTTTTTGCCCGACCACAATCGGCAGCCTGGCGAGGAACACGCCCGGTGAGGTCTCGCTGAAGTATTGCTTGGGCAGCTTCTGAGTCAGGTCCTTGAGGTTGACGTAACCGTCGTCGATGAAGATCGCCTGAGGAATGCCGTGTTGACGCACCACCCATTCAGCCATCTTGTTATCGCCGCCGATGAAGTCCTTCAAGGCGTCTTCCTGCATCATCCGGCGCACGCTGACTTTGCCGGCCTTGCTGCGCACGATCTTCGCCGCGACGGCTTGCGCGGTGTAGCCGGACAGGTCGGGCAGTTTTGGTGCCGCGAGTTCCAGCGATGCGGTCGGCGCGCTGCTGACGGTGTAGGTCTTGGCCTGTTGCAGTCCTTTGGCCACAGTCACTTGCTGCCCTTTTGGCACCGGTGCTGGCGGCTCGACGTTGGCGAAAACCGCTGAGCTCGCCAGCAGCATCGCGGCGGCCAACAGGCTGAGCGAGCCTTTGAGCGCTGGGTGATTCATCTGGGGCACTCCCTTGGCGGCTCGCATCAGAAGCGCCAGATCACGTCGATGAACGCACGGTGCATGTACGAGTCGACCTGTTTGCCGTAGGCGTCACCCGGCTTGAACACACCGCCACGAAAGCGCACCAGCGCCGAGGGCTCATCGATCGACTGACTCAGGCCGGCCGGCAACAGGCCCTGCTTGAAGTACTTGGTGACCACCAGATCCACTTCCTGGCCGAGGTCAGTCTTGCCGTCTACCAGCGGCAACGAGGTGCTGGACAGCAGCGCGCCGGTGACGTCGTCGTAGTTGTTTTCTACCGCGTTGATGCCGTTGCTGCCGACCGGCTTGTTGCCGTCGACACGCCAGAATTTGTGGTAGACCAGGCTGGCGTCGTAATCGTCCTGCAGCATCCAGGAACCGAACAGCGTGGCGCTCTGCATGTTGTTCATGTCGCTACGGAAGGCCTCGCCAAAGCGGTGAACCCGCGAGCGCGTGCCGGTGTAGTTCGAACGGTTACTCTGCAGGCCGTTTTGCTCGTAGTCCGCGCTGGCACGGGCGTAGGCCGCGCCGACTTGCCATTGCGGATCGAGGCGCAGACGCACGCCCAGGTCCGTGGCCCAACCGCTGACGTCAGCGCTTTTTGAGGCATCGATCGGGCGGCTGCCATCGGCGTTCAATGGGTTGACGGTGTCACGGTTGCCGCTCATGCCGGTGAGGCTGGCCCAGTAGTTGACCGTGTTGGTGTTGCGCCAGTTGTAGGCGTCACTGTTGGCTTCCACGCCGAGCCAGCTCAGGTCGCCGTTCTGTTTCTTGGCGAGCGAGTCGGGGGCTTCGCCGGGTGTCGGGTAGTCGAGCTTGCCGGAATCATGGGTGTGATGGGCACGCACGCCGACCCACTGACCGGGCGTCCATTGGGTCGCGATATCGCCGAACACGTGCAGGCGATCCTTGTCCTTGGGCGCGAGTTCAGTGAGGTCGGTGCGGTACTCGCTGAAGCGTTCGGCGACGCCGACGTTGGCCCGCAACAGGGTGGTGTCGAAGGTCCAGTTCAGCGCTTCGATGTTGGTGTCGCGCCATTGGCCGTCGTCGTTGCGCAGGCGTTGGCGACCGAGTTTCAGCTGCTCGCCGGGGTAGGGCGTCAGGCCGCTGTAACCGATCCAGAACTCGCGCATTGCCAGGTAGTTTTTCTTGCTCTGGCGACCGTTGTTGCCGCTGCTCTGAGCGCCTTGCGTGTCGGACTGCAAGGTGTCGGTTTCGATGATATCGGTCGAGGTCACGGCCTGGCCCATGGCGTAGGCGCTCCAGTTGCCGCTTTCACCGTAAACCCATGGACGCAGGTCCAGGGCAACGCCATTGACGTCGCCGCCGGGCAGGGTGCCGAGGTCGCTGTCGTCTTCGGACTGGCCGGTGACTTTCATTTCCAGGCCGTAGTTCTTGGTGTCAGTCATTGCTGCCAGTGTCGGGCAGGACCACAACAGGGCGAAGGACAGGCCGATTCCGGCTTGAACGAATGGATTGAGCTTCATAGGGATTCCTCGCCGTCTTTTTCTTGCAGGGCCTCGACTTGCAACGTGCTATGGCTCAAGGCGCCACGTGTGGCCTGTTCCTGTTTCAACAGGCGTTGGGCCTCGGCCAGTTGCGCAGGCGGCAATTGGGCTTCGAGTGTTTGCGCCAGCTCGGTGGCTTGCGGGGTGTTTTGTGTCTTGGCCAATTGGCTGAAGACATAGGCGTTCAGCGGGTTGGGCTGGGTGCCCTTGCCTTGGGAAAACAACTGGGCGATGGCGAAGTCGGCACTGTTCTGGCCATTGCGCGCAGCGGTCAGCAAGTGGTCCAGGGCTTTTTGCGAATAGACCTTGCCCAGGTAGCCACGGCGGTAGATCTGGCCGAGGTAGTAATCGGCGGCGACTTCCTTGCCCACGGCTTTCTGGAAGTGTTGCTCGGCGACCTTGGCGTCGGCCGGCACCCATTTGCCTTCGTAGTAGAGCTTGCCCAGCAACAGTTCGGCGCGCGGTTGATCGGCGGCGCGGCCGTTTTCGAGGTATTCCATCATCTTGGCGACGTCACCCAGTTCGGGGAAGTCGTAGAGCAACTGCGCCAGGCTGACCCAGGACGCCGGGTAGCCGGGGGCGATTTGCTCGAGCATGGTTTGCGCGGTTTTTTCGTCCGGTTTGCCAAGGCTGGCATCGCCGAGCACGCGGGCCACGCTGTCCATGCGTTGGGCGGAAACTTTGCCAAGGCTGTAACCGGCTTGCAGTTGCTTGAGCAGTTGCGCCTGTTGTTCCGGCTGGGCACGTTTCTGATAGACCGTGGCCAGCTCGACGTAGCAGATGTCAGTGGTGTTCAGCGACGCTTTGCAGATGCGCTCGACGTCATCCAGGTGCTGGTCGTAAGTGCCTTGCGTGCGATACAGCAGCACTTGCGCCAGACCGGCTTCCGGGTAGCGGGCGGCGCGCCATTGGTTAATCTGCTGCTGGGCGTTGATGTTCGGGAAACTGTGGGGATATTGCAGGTACAGCATGGCCAACGGAATCAGGGTGTTGCCCTCGCCATTGGCAAAGGCTTTCTTCAGCAGACCTTCGGCCTCGTGCTGCTCGGCTTCGGTCGATCCCGGTTTGGCCACCAGCAGACGACCCAGGCGCGCTTGCGCTCGCGGCGAGGTATCGGCGGCAGCACGGTAGGTCGCTTCGGCGGCTTTGATCTGCGCCGGGTCGCGGCTTTCCACCTGAATATCGGCTAGCCCGACCTGTGCTTCGCTGTAACCCAGGTCGGCCAGTTGTTTGTAGTTCTGCTGCGCGAGCGCGGTGTCGCCGCGCTTCAGGGCTTCATTGGCCAGACGCTGGTCGGGCAGGCCGGCGCAACCGCTGAGGCTGACTGCCAACGCCAGTGCGCAGAACGCATGACCCATGTGGGAGCGAGCTTGCTCGCGATGCGGCTGACGCGGTTCGTCTGAGGCCCCGCAGTGATCCCATCGCGAGCAAGCTCGCTCCCACAGGGATTGCGGTGTGTTGAGGATAGGTGGAGTGGTCACAGGCATGTCCTCCGCTTAAAGACCCGCGGCCATGGCTTTGTCGATCAGCCAGTTCAAGGAAGGGCCGCGGTTGCTGCTGACTTCTGCCGGGCGACCGGCGAAGGTGCTGTCCAGCGGCGCGTCAGGTTTGATCTGCACGCGGATGTCGGACGACAGGTCTTCGCTTTTCAGGCTGGTGCTGCTGACGATGGTGCCGGTGCGCGTAGTGTCTTCGCCGGCGATCTGGAAGCTCACCTTCGTACCCGGGCGCACGTCAGCGAACTGGCGATAGGAGAAGCGTGCTTCGACACTGGCCTGGCTGCCCTGCGGCACCAGTTTGAAGATCACGTCGCCTTTGCTCGCGTACTGACCGTCGGCGACCATTTGTTGGGCCACGGTGCAATCGCAGGGCGAGGTGAGGGTGCCGGTCATCTGCTTGCCGAACAGCTCTTCAACCTTGGCTGGCTGCAACTGGTTTTCGTCCAGATGCCCTTTAAGTACATCGAGCATGCTGGTGCTGAACGTCGCCAGCGGCGCGCCCTTGGCGGCAACGCCATCGGTTTTGATCAGGCTTTGGACGGTGCCGTCGCGAGGCATCGTGACGTTCATGCCGGAAACGCTGACCAGACCGGCCTGGGCGTGGCTGACGAAGTACATGCCGTACACCGATTTGAAAACGAAGCCGAACGCTGCGAGGCCGACGACGAAAATCCCCAGGCTGAAGGTCACTGCCCGCAAGCGCCCGAAAGCGCTCATGCCGTGGCCACCGTCCTTGACCTTGCGTGCCTTGGTGAAGTTGTCGCGTTGCAGGGTCGCCAGCACGTCGCCCATGGTCACGATGTCACCGGACAGGTGCGACGTGATCAGGTGGCGCAGGGTCGAGATGTCTTGCGGTTCGAGGTTCTGGAACTGGCAACCGGTGCGGCCGGTCTGGCGGTCGAACGAGCGAATCTGTATCTCGACGTCCATGGCCAGGCCGAGGTTGTCGATCAGGAATTGCAGGCGACCCTTGTGCACATCCCCGACCTTGAGCGGTATCTGCCCGGCATTGAAGCTCAGGCCGCCGGCGGACAAGTCGATGAGGCGTGCGTCCACAGGTGTACGGTCGGGTCCGACGAAGCGCAACTTGGCCGGGATTTTCACGCGGGCGTGTTGGCGTTGGGCTTCGGATTCATGCACTACGTTGATGTTCGCGGCGGTATTCATAGGGGGTATTTCCTCGTTAATTCAGGCAAGGCAGGTCAGACCATCAACAGCAGCACGGCGACGAAGATGCTGCCGGCGGAGAAGGTCATGGTCCGAGACGACCAGGTGTTGAACCAACGTTGAAAGCTGGCCAGATCACGGGTCAATTTGGTGTCCTGACGGGTCCAGGACTGTTGGTCGAGGCGGAAGAACACGTAGATCTTCACCAGCGCGCCAACGATCTGGTTGTAATAAAGAATCGCCGGGTAGGCCGGGCCGATCTTGTGTCCCGAGCAGGAGAGCAACAGGGTCAGGATCAGGCGGGTGATGCCGATCCACAGCAGGTACACGAGGATGAACGCAGTGCCGTATTTGAAGCTGGCGATCAGCGCCACGGTCAGGCCCAACAGCGAGGTCCACATCGACACGCGTTGATCGAACAGCACCACCGAGGTGAACAGGCCCAGGCGTTTCATCCCCAGGCCCAGTGCCCGGGAGTTCTGCCGCAGGTTGTTGCCGTACCAGCGGAACATCAGTTTGCGACTGGCCTTGATGAAGCTCTTTTCCGGCGGGTGTTCAACGGTGTTGATCGCCGCGTCTGGCACGTAGAAGGTGTCGTAACCCAGGCGCATCAGGCTGAACCAGCTGGACTTGTCGTCGCCGGTGAGAAACTTGAAGCGACCCAGGCGCCAGTGTTGCAGTGAGTCGCTTTCGACGTCGGCAATGAAGTCCGGGTCGGTGACCACGCTGGCGCGAAACACCGACATGCGCCCGGTCATGGTCAGCACGCGCTTGGACAGGGCCATCGAGCACATGTTGATGTGGCGCTGGGCGAAGCGCAGCTTGTGCCATTCGCTCATGATGTAGCCGCCGCGCACTTCGCAAAATTCGTTGGTGGTCAGGCCGCCGACATTGCCGAACAGCTGGAACCACGGCACGGTTTTACGCACTACGCCTTCGGCGAGCACGGTGTCGCCATCGATCACCGCCACGACCGCGCGGTCGTCCGGCAGGTGGCGCGAGATGGCGCGAAAACCGAAGGCCAGGCCATCGCGTTTGCCGGTGCCGGGGATGCGCACGAAGTCGAGCTTGACCCGGTCTGGCGGGTTCATTTTGGCCCAGAGGCTTTTCACCAGCAGTTCATCGGACATTTCCACGATCGAGCAGACCACTGTGGTCGGGAGTTCGCACTCGATGGCCTCGCGAATCACCGAGCTGTAGACCTGCGCGGTGGTCAGCGCGTCGATACGAAAACTGGTGACCATCAAAAAGACGTGGGACGGGTCTGCCGCCTTGCCGAGCTTGCGCACTTTGCGCCGCAGGTGCGGGTAGACCACGTAGAGAAACAGCATGCCGCGCACAAAGTGCGTGGCACCCATCGAATAGCGCCAGATACCGACGGCGCCAATCAGGAAAATGAAGTCCTTGGACTGCGAGTCGAAGGTGCTCACCGGCAGCGCCATGGCGATGCCCATCAGCAAACTGAGGTAAAACAGCCAACCGGCAGCCTGAAGTAGGCGATGCTTTAGCCTGTGCATAATCTGCATCCATTGTGTTTCGGCGATGAGCAGTCGTAGGCGCTGGCAGAACCAGCGCCTACGGGGAACGGCGGTTACCAGCAGATCCCTTCGGTGCGGCCACTGACGCTGGTGGCTTTGGTCATGAACCCGACCAGGTCGACCACTTGCTTGCCGTGCGGTGCGGTCTCGGCCAGGGCGCGGAACTTCTCGTCGCGGTTACCGAGGATGATCACGTCGGAGTTGTTGATCACCGAGTCGAAGTCCGCGTTGAGCAAGGACGAGACGTGAGGAATCTTCGACTCGATGTAATCCTTGTTCGCACCGTGGACGCGGGCGTATTCGACGTTGCTGTCGTAGATGCTCAGGTCGTAACCCTTGCCGATCAGCATTTCCGCCAGCTCCACCAACGGGCTTTCGCGCAGGTCATCGGTGCCGGCCTTGAAGCTCAGGCCGAGCAGGGCGACTTTGCGTTTGTCGTGACTGGAAACGATGTCGAAGGCGTTCTGCACCTGGGATTCGTTACTGCGCATCAGCGAGTTGAGCAGCGGCGCTTCGATGTCCAGAGAGCTTGCGCGGTAGGTCAGGGCGCGCACGTCCTTTGGCAGGCACGAGCCGCCGAACGCGAAACCCGGGCGCATGTAGTACTGGGACAGGTTGAGGGTCTTGTCCTGGCAGACCACTTCCATCACTTCGCGACCATCGACACCGACCGCTTTGGCGATGTTGCCGATCTCGTTGGCGAAGGTCACTTTGGTGGCGTGCCAGACGTTGCAGGTGTACTTGATCATCTCGGCGACTTCGATGTCCTTGCGGATGATCGGCGCGTCGAGTTCTTCGTACAGCGATTGCAGAACGTCACCGCTGGCCTTGTCGAACTCGCCGATGACCGTCATCGGCGGCAGGTCGTAGTCCTTGATCGCGGTGCTTTCACGCAGGAACTCGGGGTTCACGGCAACGCCGAAGTCGACGCCGGCCTTTTTGCCCGAGCAGTCTTCGAGGATCGGGATCACCACGTTTTTCACGGTGCCCGGCAACACGGTGCTGCGGACCACGATGGTGTGGCGGGTGGTTTTGTCACGCAGGACAAAACCGATCTCGCGGCACACCGATTCGATGTAGTTGAGTTCCAGATCGCCGTTCTTCTTGCTCGGCGTACCAACGCAGATCATCGACAGGTCGGTGTCACGGATGGCTTCTGCGAAGTTGGTAGTGCCGCGCAGACGACCGGTCTGGATGCCCTGGGTCAGCAGTTCGCCCAGACCCGGTTCAACGATCGGAGATTTACCGGCATTGATCAGGTCGATCTTGTCTTTGGAAATGTCCACGCCAACCACTTCGTGGCCTCGTGCAGACAGGCAACCGGCACAGACTGCGCCGACGTAACCCAAACCAAATATGCTGATGCGCATCGCAATTACCTCTGTATTTATCACGCCATTAAAGGCGCGAAGTTAATAGTGTTCAGCGGTCGAAGTGCACTCGGAAGTGTGGATGGCAGGCACCACAATACCGTGTGCAGGCATACTCAATTCCGAGTGTCTAAATAAATGCACTCAAGGTGTGCGAAACTTGGCCTGATAGTGAAGGCGTGCCCTGAACTGCAGCCGGCATTTCTTGTGAATACCGTGGTGCAAAAGGCTGGTGGTACTTGAAAGTTGGCATAAAGCCAGCAATATCAAGCACTCAGGTGCTCAGGTGAGCACGTTTACAGGGGGGGCAGCCTTGGCCTTGTAGGGGATAGTAATGGTGCGTTATCTCCTGTTACTCCAAATAAGTGGCCTGAAAGCAAAGTTGAATATGACAACTTGGCGATAGGGACGGCACTCTGCGTAAGTTATCTCGTACACGCTCAGAGATAATCGTTACCGGTGGTATGAGCGGTGTATTTTCAGATAGTTCATGGCGGCTTATCCCGATTTTTGAAATTTCCTGAAATATTGCAAAAGATGGCACTGCTCTCATATTGATAGCACTTACCGTTTCGGCCTTTATTAATGGGGAGTTAACTAGCGTGAATAGTTTTTTGCCACTACGCTTGAAAAAAATGCGTGCCACTACTGAAAAAAATCACGCTTGTCGAGTGAAAGAAATTTCATAAATGGAAATGATGTGTTTTTGGCGTCAAAATAATGACGAGTTGGGCGGGGAGATGTAGAGGGGAAACCACGTTTCGGCGCACGCACATTGATCAATGTCGTGCGCCTTCGTTATGCGTTATTCCGGGGCGTGGTCGCGCAGGAAAACCAGGTTGTCGGGTTTCGACTGTTCGGCGCTGTAGCGGTAACCCTGCACGTCAAATTGCTTGAGCGCAGCCGGGTCATTGATGCGTTCCTGGATCACGAAACGGCTCATCATCCCGCGGGCTTTCTTTGCGTAGAAGCTGATGATCTTGTACTGGCCGTTCTTCAGGTCCTTGAACTCGGTGTTGATGATCCGGGCGTTCAAGGCGCTGCGTTTGACCGCCGAGAAGTACTCGTTGGAGGCCAGGTTGAGCAGCACGTCATCGCCTTGCTCGGCCAGGGCTTCGTTCAGCCATTCGCTGATTTGCGTGCCCCAGAAGGCGTACAGATCCTTGCCGCGGGCATTGGCCAGTTTGGTGCCCATCTCCAGCCGATACGGTTGCATCAGGTCCAGCGGGCGCAGCAGGCCGTAGAGGCCCGAGAGCATGCGCAAGTGTTGCTGGGCGTAGTCGAAATCGGCTTCGCTGAAGGTCTGGGCATTCATGCCGGTGTACACGTCACCCTTGAACGCCAGCAGTGCCTGCTTGGCGTTGGCTGGTGTGAACGCCGGGGTCCAGCTGCCGAAGCGCGCGGCGTTGAGGCCGCCGATCTTGTCGGAAACGTGCATCAACTCGCTGATCTGTGCCGGGCTCAGCTCGCGCAATTGCAGGATCAGCTCCTGGGAATGGTCCAGGTATTGCGGTTGAGTGAAGCGCTGGGTGGCCGGCGGTGTTTCGTAATCGAGGGTCTTGGCGGGGGAAATCACCATCAGCATGAAGTTGTCTCCTTTAATCGTGCGGGGATTCTAGGGGGTTGTCCCGGTTGACTCCAGCTATCAAGGCCATAGGTGATCGGTGGCTATCTGCAAAACCTGTGTGTGGGCTTTTTGTGGGAGCGAGCTTGCTCGCGATGCAGGCAACTCGGTTTATCGACAAAACCGAGGTGATGCCATCGCGAGCAAGCTCGCTCCCACAGTAGATCGGTGCCGCTGCGGGAATCTGGTTTGGATCAGCTATAGTGCCGCGCGGGTTTTGTTATGGAGACATCCCTTTGCGTATCGCTTTACTGTTTTGTGCCTGTTTGTTCAGCATAAGTGCCTATGCCGCGCCCAACGACCCCGCCACGCTGGACCGCAGCACGTGGCCGGAGCAGCTCGGCAACCCGACCCTGTTCGATGTCGCTTCACGCGCGGAAATCCTCACCTTCGCCCGGGCCTTGCTCGCCAGTGAGTCGCTGGATGAAGCTGCTTTAAAGCAGCGCCTGGGGTTGCGCATGATCAACCTCGAGTCGATCAACGCACTGCGCGCGCGCCTGTGGAAGCGTTTGCTTGCCAACTATAACTTTGCCCAGCAGAGCTGCGATCAGGATGCGTCCTTCTGTTTTCTGGTCGAAGACATGGACACCCTGCGCGAGCAGGCCGCCAAGTTCGAACTCGGCGAAGACTCCTATTACGCCCGATGGGCCGAGCCGAGCCGGCATTTTCACGAGCGCTATCTGGACGAACAATTGCGCAAGGCCGCGCTGTTTCCGCAGACCAGCAGCGAAGTCGAACTGTTCGGTGACTACGAGCGTAACGGCGATGAGCTCAACGACCGCTTGTTTGTGCTGAGTTTCGACAGCGCCGCCAACCTCGCGCCGGACAACACCGCGTGGCTGGCCGAGTACCTGCGCAAGGCGAACCTGAGCGGGACGTTCTTTGTTTTGGGCAGCGATATCCAGAACCGTCTGGCACAACATTCGGTGGCCGAGCTGCAAGCGTTGTACTCAAAGCAATGCATCGGCGTGCAGGGCTGGGAATTCCGCTCCCACAGCCATTGGCAGGATTGGCAGTATTCAGTGACTCGCAGCGTCGAACTGGTGAAGAGCAAACTGCCAGAGAACTTCGTGCCGTTGTTCCGCCCGCCCAATGGCCAGCGTCGTGCCGATGCGCAGGGTTTCTTCAAGGCTCAGGGGGTGCAGGTTGCGCTGTGGGATATCGATCCGGCGGACGGCAGTCGTCAGCTTACGGCTGAGCAGAGCGCGCAGCGGGTGCTGACATTGATGCTGTTGTGGCGCCACGGGGTGATCAATTTCAACGTCAAACAGGACGTGGTGAAAACGGCGCTGCCCTGGCTGTTGACGCACACTGCGCAAAGCGGGATCGGTTGGGAAGATTGTCAGGACGCTTTTCGCTGAAACGCGCCCTGCCCCAAAAAAATGCCGGGAAACAGTGGGGCAGGGGGAATTTTGGGAGGGATTTCGATACAGACGGACTTCCGACTTTAACGGTGCCGGCGCGGCGCGCCAAGGGCTTTTCGTCACTCTGAAAAATAAACTTCAAAAAAGCGTCAAAGTGCTTTTTTCTGTCATGGGTTTTGGAGTATTACGAAGACAGACCGCCGAAACCTGCAACACAGGTGGCGTCTTCCAAGACCCCCCGCGTGTGCAGTTCACTTCAGTCGTGCAGTTCATTTCAGTACGGCAGGTGAATTCGGTGGCCACTTCGAGGCGCAGCACTGTCATGGTATTGCGTCGACTGGCTCCCACAAAGGTGACCGAGTATGGATGATCACGGACGTAGCCCCTCCAACCTGCCAATCCTTTATGTACTCGATACCAACGTATTGATCCACGATCCAAACGCGCTCCTGAACTTCGAAGAACACCACGTTGCCATCCCGATGACCGTTCTTGAAGAGCTGGACAAGCTCAAGAGCGGCCATCACAGCGTTGCGGCCGAATGTCGTCAGGCCATTCGCCTGATCGACAATACGCTGGGCGACGCTTCTCCCGAAGACGTTGAACAGGGTGTGCCGATTCAGCGCGGAAAAAGCGGGCCCAAGGGTTTGCTGTCGATTCTGATGAGCAAACGTACCGAGCCGAACATCGTTCTGCCCGAACACCTGAACGACAACATCATCATCAACCAGTTGATCGACCTGCACGCGCGTGACAAGGAACTGCGTGTGGTACTGGTGACCAAAGACATCAACATGCGCCTCAAGGCCCGGGCTTGCGGGATCGCGGCCGAGGACTACAGCACTGACCAGTTGGTTGACGACGTGTCGTTGCTGCCTAACGGCTATCACAACATGACGGGCTCGTTCTGGGACCGTGTGAGCAAGGTCGAAACCCGTCAGGACCATGGCCGTACCTGGCACCAGGTACAGTTGATCGACAACTTGCCGGCCGTGCATATCAACGAGTTCATCATCGACGAACAGGGCTTTGTCGGCTGGATCAAGGAAATCCAGGTCGATAAGCTGCTGATCCTCGACCTGCATCAGGAGCCCCTGTTGCACCAGGAAGCCTGGGGCCTGAAACCACGCGACATCTATCAGAGCCTGGCGCTGTACGCCTTGCTCGACCCGGACATTCACCTGGTCAACCTGTCGGGTGCTGCGGGTTCGGGTAAAACCATCCTGGCGCTGGCTGCGGCAATCGAGCAGACCATGGTCAGCAAGCGCTACCGGCGCATCATCGCCACTCGTAGCGTACAGGGCCTGGACCAGGAGATCGGTTTCCTGCCGGGCACCGAAGCGGAAAAAATGGAGCCTTGGCTGGGAGCAATCACTGACAACCTCGAAGCCTTGCACATGGATGACGAAAGCACCCATGGCAGCGTCGACTACATCCTCAGCAAAGTGCCGTTGCAGTTCAAATCCCTCAACTACATCCGGGGCCGCAGCTTCCAGCAAAGCCTGATCCTGATCGACGAATGCCAGAACCTCACCCCGCACCAGATGAAAACCATCATCACCCGTGCCGGCGCCGGTTCCAAAGTGGTGTGTCTGGGCAACCTGGCGCAGATCGACACCCCTTACCTGTCCGCGACCAGCTCCGGACTGACTTACCTGACTGAACGCTTCAAGGACTTCCCCAACGGGGTGCACATCACCCTGCAAGGGGTGCCACGTTCGATTCTGGCCGAATACGCCGAATCTCATCTGTAAACGTCTCACCAGAACCGGGTGCCCTCCAGGGCACCCGTTTTTTTTATGCCCGAAACATAACCCCTGTGGGAGCGAGCTTGCTCGCGATGGCGGCGTCTCGGTCAACATCATTGCTGAATCTCAGACGGCTATCGCGAGCAAGCTCGCTCCCACATTGGTTTGTGGTGGTCTTGCAATCAAACTCGCGAAAATTTGACCCGCGGGTTTACAATCGGTGCTCCTGATCAGGAGTAAGGCTGTGCTGACTCATCTCGATTCCCAAGGTCGCGCCAATATGGTCGACGTCACCGAAAAAGCCGTGACGTTCCGTGAAGCCACGGCCGAAGCGCTTGTGCGTATGCTTCCTGAAACCCTGCAAATGATTGTCAGCGGTGGTCACCCCAAAGGTGACGTGTTTGCCGTGGCTCGCATTGCCGGCATTCAGGCGGCAAAGAAAACCTCCGATTTGATCCCGCTGTGCCATCCGTTGATGCTCACCAGCGTCAAGGTCGAACTGAGTGCCGAAGGCCTCGATGCAGTACGCATCGTCGCCCGTTGCAAACTGTCCGGACAGACCGGGGTGGAGATGGAAGCGCTGACCGCCGCCAGCGTTGCCGCGTTGACCATCTACGACATGTGCAAGGCCGTGGACCGTGGCATGGTCATCGAAACCGTGCGCCTGCTGGAGAAGCTCGGCGGCAAGAGCGGGCATTACCAGGTGGCCGATCAATGAAGCTGACGGTGAGGTTTTTCGCCCGTTACCGCGAGGCGCTGGGCGTTGATTCGTTGAGCGTCGAAGGTGATTTCGCTTCGGTCGACGATGTGCGTTTGCTGTTGGCGCAACGCGAGGGCGCCGAGGTGCTGAGCGAGCAGAACCTGATGTGCGCGCGTAATGAAGACTTGTGCCAGCTCGACGAACCGCTCGTCGATGGCGATGAAGTGGCGTTTTTTCCCACTGTTACCGGAGGCTGACCCATGGCGATTCGCGTGCAGTCCACGGCGTTCGACCCCGGCGCTGAAGTCAATGCGATGCACGCGGCGAATGTCGGTGTCGGTGCGGTGGTGAGTTTTGTCGGTTATGTCCGCGATTTCAACGACGGGCTCGATGTGGCGGGGATGTTTCTTGAACACTACCCGGGCATGACCGAAAAGGCCCTCGGCAAGATTGCCGTCGAGGCCGAGCAACGCTGGCCGCTGCTCAAGCTGGAAGTGCTGCATCGCATCGGCGCATTGGAGCCGGGCGAACCGATCGTCTTCGTCGGCGCGGCGAGTGCCCATCGCCAGGCGGCATTCGACGCCTGCGCCTTTGTCATGGATTACCTGAAAACCCGTGCACCGTTCTGGAAGAAGGAAAACACCAGCGACGGCCCGCGTTGGGTGGAAGGGCGCGACAGTGATCATGCGGCGGCTGATCGCTGGAAGTAGCCAGTAACCTGCTGTTTCTTTGTTGGCTGTCTATCCGCCATCGCGAGCAAGCTCGCTCCCACAGTTGATCCCCATCAGACACAAATTTTGTGTGCGACGAAGATTCACTGTGGGAGCGAGCTTGCTCGCGATAGGGCCATCAACAACACCGAATTTCCTCCAGATTCACCTCACCGACCAGAGGCGCAAAGAACTGCGCACGCCTGATTGACGGGAAATACATAAAAGTCCAGTATGGAATTATAAGTACAAAAAAGCTGTTTCCCGTTTCTCTTTCTTCTGTCTTGCCAAACCAACAACAACCCGCGAGAAAACGAACATGAAGAAGCTCCCCCTGATCGGTGGTCTGGCCCTGAGCCTGTTGGCGTGCAGCAGTCTGTTTGCCGCCGAGAAAACCCTGCGCATCGGTATCGAAGCGGCGTATCCGCCGTTCGCCTCCAAGACCTCGGATGGAAAAATCACCGGTTTCGACTACGACATCGGCAACGCGTTGTGTGCGCAGATGAAGGTCAAGTGCGAGTGGGTCGAGGGCGAGTTCGACGGTTTGATTCCTTCGCTCAAGGTGAAGAAAATCGACGCAGCGCTGTCATCCATGACTATTAACGAAGACCGTAAAAAGTCGGTGGACTTCACTCACAAGTACTACTTCACCTCATCGCGGCTGGTGATGAAGGACGGTGCGGTGGTTGATGACCAGTACGCAAGCCTCAAGGGCAAGACCATTGGTGTGCAACGGGCAACCACCACCGACCGTTACGCCACGGAAGTTTTCGAGCCCAAGGGCATCAAGGTGGCCCGTTACGGCAACAATGAAGAAATCTACATGGACCTGGCCGCCGGGCGTCTGGACGGCGTTTTCGCCGATACCATTCCGCTGAGCGACTTCCTGTCGATGCCACGCGGCAAGGGCTACGCCTTTGTCGGGCCGGAGCTCAAGGACCCGAAATACGTGGGTGAAGGCGCCGGGATTGCCGTGCGCAAGGGCAACACCGAATTGGTTAGCCAATTGAACAATGCCATCGACGGGATTCGCGCCAATGGCGAATACCAGAAGATTGAAGCCAAGTACTTCAAGTCGGATATCTACGGCGACTGATCAGTCTTCACAGATCTAGTGTGTGCGGGCTTGCTCGCGAAGGCGGTCTGACAGTCAACACCAATGTTGAATGTTATGGCCTCTTCGCGAGCAAGCCCGCTCCCACATTTGATCTCTACAAGACACAGATTTTGTGATCGATACAGAACTAGTGTGGGAGCGAGCCTGCTCGCGATGAGGCCCTATCAGCCAACACACCTCTCAGGTCAGGTTTCAGCCTTTCAACTCTTTCAAGTGCTTGTACACCGTCGCCCGCCCCATGTTCAGCACATTGGCCACATAATTGGAGGCGCTTTTACCCTTGAAGGCCCCTTCGGCGTGTAACGCCAACACCAGCTCGCGTTTGTGCTCGCGGGTCAGCATATTCAGACCCAGTTGCCGCTCTCGCAGCCAGTTATGCAGGAAGGTGTTGATGCGCTCCTGCCAGTCGTCGCGAAACAGCGCGTCGGGTTGCGGGATCAACTTGCTCGGTGAGAGAAACAGATCCAGCGCCGCCTTGGCGTTTTCAAATAGCGAGATATTCAGGTTGATGCACAGCACGGCAATCGGATGCCCTTCACTGTCGCGCAGCACGCTGCTGAGACTGCGGATCTTTTGCCCATCCCAATTGAGCTTTTCGTACGGGCCGATATTCCGCTCGCTGACTTCTTCACTGAGCATGTCCTCCAGTGCGGCATCGTCACCGACTTCACGTTTGGACAGGTTGTTGGCGATATAGTCGATTTTCTGCGTGCGCAGGTCGTGCAGCACCACCTCGGCGTGGGGGAAAAACAGCGTGGCAATGGCGTCGGCGATCGCCCGGTAGTTATCCAGTGCGGGATCTTGAAGAGGTGGGGTCATGGGTGTTGCTCCAGGCAATCAGCGCCCCGTAGAGAAAGGGGCGCTGGGAGTTTGCCGTAATCGGGGTCAGACGTCACCTCGGCGGCAGGTTCAGCCGAGGCGGGAAGGGGAGAGCATTGCGGCGCTGAGGCCAAAGCGGCTGAGTTGTTCCGGCAAGGCTTCGCCACGAACCAGCGCGGCACTGGCCTGACCCATGGCGGGCGAGGTTTGAATGCCGTAACCGCCCTGCGCGGCCACCCAGAACAGCCCTGGCACGTGCGGGTCAAATCCGCTGATCAGATCGCCGTCGCCGACGAAGCTGCGCAAGCCGGCCCAGGTGCGGGTCGGTCGGCGGATGGTCAGGGTGGTGGCTTCTTCGATCTGGTAAATACCCATGGCGATGTCGAGCTCTTCGGGCTGCACATCATGCGGCTCGACCGGATCGGCATTGGCCGGCGAACCGAGGAACATTCCGGCATCGGGCTTCATGTAAAACGATTCGTCGAGGCTGACCAGCATCGGCCAGTCGTGGATATCCACCCCTTCAGGGCCGGCGAAGATAAAGGCTGCGCGACGCTTGGGGACCAGGCCCAGAGGCTTGGCACCGGCCATTTCACCGAGTTGGTCGGCCCAGGCACCGGCCGCATTGATGATGATCGGTGCGCTGAAGGTCTGCTGGGCGGTTTTCACTTGCCAGAGATTGTCGGTATCACGCGTCAGGCTCAGGACTTCGCTGTCGGTGTGCACTTCGCCCTGATTGCGTCGAATCCCGCGCAGGTAGCCTTGATGCAGGGCATCGGTGTCGATGTCCGTGGCGGTAGGGTCGTAGATCGCCCCGTGAACCTTCTCGCGACGCAGGATCGGGATGCGCGCGCAGGCTTCGTCGGCGCTGAGCCGTTGCATCTGCGGCACGGTCGCCTTGGCGCTCAGGTACTGGTTGTTCAGCTCGTCCGGGTCGCCAGTGAAGTCGACTGTCATCTCGCCGCGCGGGGTCAGCAGCGGGTGTTCACAGAAACCGGCCGGCGGTGCATCGAAAAAGTCCCGGCTGGCCTGGGTCAGTGCGCGCACTTGCGGCGTACCGTAAGCGGCGGAGTACAACGCGGCCGAGCGTCCGGTGGAGTGATAGGCCGGGTGGGATTCGCGTTCGAGCACGATGACCCGACCGTGTTGCGACAGCCAAAAACCGGTGGAAGCACCGGCGATACCGCCGCCGATGATGATGAAGTCTGCCTGGGTCATGAACGTCTCCTGTGGGGGCGCAATCCTGAAATTGTAGAGACCTCCTGTGGGAGCGAGCTTGCTCGCGATGCAGACGCCGCAATCGTTCAGACAAACAGCGGTGATGCAATCGCGAGCAAGCTCGCTCCCACAAGGGAAAGCGTTTGGTTTCAGTTCTGGTATTGCAACTGATAAAGGGCGTTGGCCAAGGCGATGTCTTCCAGGCCCAGACCGATGGAACGGAAGAACACATGGCGATCATAAGCCGGACGTGGCGTCTGTTCGCTCAGCAGTTCGGCCAGGTCGCCCGCGATCGCACTCTTGTCCCAGCCATGTTGTTCACTGGCGATCAGCATTTCACCGGCGGAATCTGGAGTGGTCAGGCGATAGTCGCAATAGACCTGCATTTCACTCAGCGTTGCAGGCGGCACCTCATGGGCACGCACTGCGTTGGTACTGATGGAGGTAATCAGTGTCGCTTTGCTCAAGGTCCGTGGATCGATGACGGGGCCGGCAGACGAGGTGCACAGCATGATCACGTCGGCGTCCTGGATCGCGGCTTCGCGGCTATCGAACACCTTCAGGCGCGAGTCGATGGCCGTCAGTTGTGCGAGCAATTGCGGATTCCGGTTCGCCAGATTCGGCGAATAAAGGCTGATGCTTTGCCAATCCCGCACGTTCCTCGCGTAATGCAGGTGAGCCTGGGCGACCGGGCCGCTGCCGATGATTGCCAGGCGCGTGGCGTGCGGCAGGGCAAGGGCATCAATGGCGACGGCAGTGGTCGCGGCGGTGCGCGCGGTGGTCAGTTCGCCGGCATCGCAGAGCAACAGCGGCTGGCCGGTTTGCATCGACATCAGCAGCGTCCAGGCGGTCACCAGCGGACCTTCCTGGCGCACGATGTAGGGCGAGGTTTTCACGCCGTATACACCGTCTTCGGCCAACACCCCGAGGTAGTTGATGAAGTCACCGGCACCTTGCGGAAACTCCACCAGTTGCTGGGCCGGTTGCACGGCCTGACCCGCGGCCAGATCGCGGAACAGCTTGCGCAGGATTTTCGGCACGTCGACCTGCTCAAGCAGTTCGCGGGCCTGGGGTTTGGCGATCACATAAGGTGTGCTGGGCATGTGGATGCTCCGTGGATTCGCAAGTAAACTAATTTGTCCATTGTGGACTTATTGTTCTGTTTGGCAATATCCAGGCGTAAAAAAAGCGCAGTCCGTTGCCGGCTGCGCCTTCTTTTGGGGGGAGAGCTGTGTGACCGAAAATTACGGACGCTTGCGCTCTACAGGGCGTAGCAGATGAGTCGGCGGGGTTTCGCAACTGATCTTGCGACCCAGCAACGCCTCGATGGACGGTAGCTGGTAGGAGTCATCTTCACCGGCAAAGCTGATGGACACGCCATCGGCGCCAGCACGCCCGGTACGACCAATGCGGTGGACGTAGTCGTCCGGCACTTCCGGCAGGGTGAAGTTGATCACGTGGCTGATGCCGTCGATGTGAATCCCGCGACCGGCAACATCGGTGGCCACCAGTACGCGGATCTTGCCTTCGCGGAATCCTTCCAGAGTCTTGATGCGCTTGTGCTGTGGCACGTCGCCCGACAGTTGGGCCGCGTTGACGCCATCACGCACCAGGCGTTCTTCGATGCGCCGCACTTCGTCCTTGCGGTTGGCGAAGACCATCACTCGCTCCCAGCCGTTGTCGGTGACCAGGTTGTAGAGCAGCTTGTATTTATCGGCGCCGGCAACGGCGTAGATGTGCTGTTCGACGTTTTCGCTGGCAACGTTCTCGGATTCGATTTCAACGATGGACGGGTCGGTGGTCCATTGTTTGGCCAGGTTCATCACGTCTTCAGTGAAGGTGGCGGAGAACAGCAGGGTCTGACGTTCGCTTTTCGGTGGGGTCTGGCGAATGATCTGACGCACTTGTGGGATGAAACCCATGTCGAGCATCCGGTCGGCTTCGTCGAGCACCATCACTTCGACCATGTCCAGGTGCACGTCGCCGCGCTGGTTGAAGTCCAGCAGACGGCCCGGGGTCGCGACGAGGATGTCGCAGTGGCGGGCTTCGAGGTGTTTGAGTTGCTTGTCGAAGTCCATACCGCCAACGAACGTCATCACGTTGAGGCCGGTGTACTTGGTCAGATTGGCCGCGTCCTTGGCGATCTGCACCACCAGCTCACGGGTCGGTGCAATGATCAGCGCCCGAGGCTCGCCCATGTAGCGCTCTTTCGGCGGTGGGGTTTGCAGCAGCTGGGTGATGATCGAGATCAGGAACGCGGCGGTTTTGCCAGTGCCGGTCTGGGCGCGACCGATGGCGTCTTTGCCGGCCAGGGTGAAACCCAATACCTGCGCCTGGATCGGCGTGCAGTACGGGAAACCCAGGTCCTGGATGGCGTGCATCAGTTCCGGGGCCAGTTTGAAATCGTGGAAACGGGTTTTGCCTTCCTGGGGTTCGACGACGAAATCTTCGAGTTTCCAGGCGACTACGGGCGGTTTCGGCGCGCGTTCGCGGCGCGGTTGTGCAGGTTTTGGCGTCTCGCTGCGCGGTTTGTCCGCAACAGGCTCGGCGGCCGCAGTGTTCTCGGGCGTATGTTTCGGTGCCGCGACAGCTGCGGTCCGGCCAGGCTGATGACCGTCGGTGCGGTTGCTGGAGGTGTGGGAAGGTGCGCTGGAGCTGGGCGCGAGCTGCTCAGCCTCGCTTTTACCGAACATTTTCTTGAGTGCTTTGAGCACGGTCATCTCATCAATTGGTTAAGGAATGTACGCCGGCCAGTGTAATGCAAGAAACGGGCGCGGCGTAGTGTGTTGCTCATACAGCTACAGGAAGTTTCCGTATTAGCGCAAGCGGTCCGCGAGCCAGACACCAATATCGCGAATTTCTTCGGGTAACACTTCGTGACCCATTGGGTATTCCTGCCATGTCACGGTGACACCACGGGTCTTCAAATGCTCGTACGCACTGCGTCCCATGGAGTTCTGCACCACATCGTCGTATTGGCCATGCAGACACAACACGGGGATCCGCTGCTGGCTGGCTGAAAGCTCCAGTTCATCGCTGAACGTTGGCGCATAAGTGGAGAGGGCAAGTACGCCCCCCAGCGGTCCCTGCCATCTCAGGAAAGCGCTGTGCAGCACCACTGCGCCGCCCTGGGAAAACCCCGCAAGGAAAATCCGCGAGGCGTCTATTCCGCTGGCTCGCTGCTCTTCGATCAGCGTTATGACGGTTTGGGCCGACACCTCCAGCTCTTCGTGACTGATGCTGCGGGCGGGGCTCATGGCCTTGATGTCGTACCAGCTGGGCATCTCGTAACCACCATTGATGGTCACTGCGCGGGTCGGTGCCTGGGGCAGGACGAAGCGGGTGGTCAACAGGTTTTCCTGCAGGGCTTCGGCGACTGGCAAGAAGTCATAGCGGTCGGCGCCCAGGCCGTGCAGCCAGATTACACAGGCATCAACAGGCTTGCCGGGCTGAAGAATAAGGGGCTGGGTCATGTTTGCTCCAATGTTGTGCGCTCGCTTTCTTTGAGTGCGACCTCAAAGTGCACGAGGGGTCGATCAGTTAAAAGTATGTCGCAATAACGAAAGTTTTTGTCTTGACCAATCGCTGAATTGCTTTGGCGACCAGTCTGGTACGGGCCTTGCTATGGAAAAACCGGTGCAAGTAATCCTGCGTCTGGCGGTAACACTATCAGTGTACTGCTGGCTGTGGGATAGCAAAGAATCCGGTGATGGATGTTCGCCAGTGGCCGCTACGGGCTTCGCGAACGTGAAAGGGCTACAGCCCGTTCGGCCGATTGGTGAGAAGTGAGTTATCCATAAGTGGATTTTCTCCTACTAGACTCATAGCTAAGGTCTTACGCCGCTTGACCCAATAAAAAGCCAACACGGGTCAACAGTGCCTCATAAGGGTGCGGCAGGACTCAAGCTCCGACACAACAAGAGCAAAACTGGAGGTTTGAATGAAGATGTTGAAATCCACCCTGGCAGTCGTGACTGCGGCCGCAGTACTCGGTGTCAGCGGGTTCGCTCAGGCGGGTGCAACCCTGGATGCAGTGCAGAAGAAGGGTTTCGTGCAGTGCGGCGTGAGCGATGGTTTGCCAGGCTTCTCGGTTCCTGACTCTACCGGCAAGATCGTCGGTATCGATGCTGACTACTGCCGTGCTGTGGCTGCTGCGGTATTCGGCGATGCGACCAAGGTCAAGTTCAGCCAGTTGAATGCCAAGGAGCGTTTCACTGCGCTTCAATCCGGCGAAATCGACATGCTGTCGCGCAACTCCACCATGACCAGTTCCCGTGACGCGGGCATGGGCCTGAAGTTTCCTGGCTTCATTACCTATTACGACGGCGTAGGCTTCCTGGCCAACAGCAAGCTGGGCGTGAAAAGTGCCAAGGAACTGGATGGTGCGACCATCTGTATTCAAGCCGGTACCACCACCGAGCTGAACGTGTCCGACTACTTCCGTGCCAACGGCCTGAAGTACACCCCGATTACTTTCGACACCTCCGATGAAAGCGCCAAGTCGCTGGAATCCGGTCGTTGCGACGTGCTGACCTCCGACAAGTCCCAGTTGTATGCACAGCGCAGCAAACTGGCTTCGCCTAAAGATTACGTAGTTCTGCCGGAAACCATCTCCAAAGAGCCTCTGGGTCCAGTCGTACGTAACGGTGACGATGAGTGGCTGGCGATCGTTCGTTGGGTTGGTTACGCAATGCTCAACGCCGAAGAGGCCGGTATCACTTCGAAAAACGTCGAGGCTGAAGCCAAGGCGACCAAGAACCCGGACGTCGCCCGTCTGCTGGGCACTGACGGTGAGTACGGTAAAGATCTGAAGCTGCCGAAAGACTGGGTGGTGAAAATCGTCAAGCAGGTCGGTAACTACGGCGAAGTCTTCGAGAAAAACCTCGGCAAGAGCACTCCGCTGGAAATCGACCGTGGCCTGAATGCGCTGTGGACCAACGGCGGCATTCAATACGCACCACCAGTGCGCTGATGGTTCTATCACCCGGTGGGCCAACCACCGGGTGATGTTCTGTTCCATTATTTCTGGGGCACTTCATGCAAAATTCAATCGGCGCACCAAAGCAGAGGCTTAGCCTCAGCGATCCTCGAGTGCGTGCGTGGCTGTTTCAGATCATCACGATTGTCGCGGTGATCTCGATGGGTTGGTACCTGTTCAACAACACTCAAACCAACCTGCAACACCGGGGCATTACCTCCGGTTTCAGCTTTCTGGAGCGCAGCGCCGGGTTCGGCATCGCGCAACACCTGATCGACTACACCGAATCGGACAGCTATGCCCGGGTGTTTGTCATCGGTTTGCTCAACACCTTGCTGGTGACCTTTATCGGCGTGATCCTGGCGACGATTCTGGGGTTCATCGTTGGCGTGGCACGGCTGTCGAAGAACTGGATCATCAATAAGCTGGCAACCGTTTACGTTGAGACTTTCCGCAACATTCCGCCGCTGCTGCAAATCCTGTTCTGGTACTTCGCGGTGTTCCTGACCATGCCGGGGCCGCGCAACAGCCATAACTTCGCCGACACCTTCTTTGTCAGCAGCCGTGGCCTGAACATGCCGGCCGCGCAGATGGCCAACGGATTCTGGGCGTTTGTGATCAGCATCGTGGTGGCGATCGTCGCTATCGTGCTGATGTGCCGTTGGGCCAACAAGCGTTTCGAAGCGACCGGCGTGCCGTTCCACAAGTTCTGGACCGGCCTGGCGATGTTTCTGCTGATTCCAGCCTTGTGCGCGCTGATCTTCGGTGTGCCACTGCATTGGGAAATGCCGAAGCTGCAAGGCTTCAACTTTGTCGGTGGCTGGGTGCTGATTCCGGAACTGCTGGCCCTGACCCTGGCCCTGACGGTGTACACCGCGGCGTTCATCGCCGAGATCGTGCGTTCCGGGATCAACTCGGTCAGCCACGGTCAGACCGAAGCGGCGCGTTCGTTGGGGCTGCGCAATGGCCCAACCCTGCGCAAGGTCATCATCCCGCAAGCCTTGCGGGTGATCATTCCGCCGTTGACCAGCCAATACCTGAACCTGGCGAAGAACTCCTCGCTGGCCGCCGGTATCGGTTATCCGGAAATGGTTTCGTTGTTTGCCGGCACGGTGTTGAACCAGACCGGGCAAGCGATCGAAGTTATTGCCATCACCATGAGCGTGTACCTGGCGATCAGTATCAGCATTTCCCTGCTGATGAACTGGTACAACAAGCGCATTGCGCTGATCGAGCGGTGAGGAAACGCGCATGACGACTCATATTTTCAAACCTGACATGCCACCGCCGGGTACCCGAATCGGTATCGTGGCGTGGATGCGCGAGCACATGTTCTCCAGTTGGATCAACACGCTGCTCACGCTGTTCGCGTTCTACCTGATTTATCTGGTAGTGCCGCCGATCCTGCACTGGGCGATTCTGGATGCCAACTGGGTGGGCACCACGCGCGCCGATTGCACCAAGGAAGGCGCTTGCTGGGTATTCATTCAACAGCGTTTCGGCCAGTTCATGTACGGGTATTACCCGCCCGAACTGCGCTGGCGCGTCGACCTGACCGTGTGGTTGGCGATCATCGGCGTGGCACCGTTGTTCATCTCGCGCTTCCCGCGTAAAGCGGTGTACGGGCTGAGCTTTCTGGTGCTTTATCCAATCGTTGCCTACATCCTGCTGCACGGTGACATCCTTGGCCTGACCAACGTTGCGACCAGTCAATGGGGCGGCCTGATGCTGACCCTGGTGATCGCCACGGTCGGTATTGTCGGCGCGTTGCCGCTGGGGATCATGCTGGCGCTGGGGCGTCGCTCGAACATGCCGGCGATTCGCGTGGTCTGCGTGACCTTCATCGAATTCTGGCGCGGCGTGCCGTTGATCACGGTGCTGTTCATGTCCTCGGTGATGCTGCCGTTGTTCCTGCCAGAGGGCATGAACTTCGACAAGTTGCTGCGGGCCTTGATCGGGGTGATCCTGTTCCAGTCGGCCTACGTGGCCGAAGTGGTGCGCGGTGGTCTGCAAGCGATTCCCAAAGGTCAGTATGAAGCCGCAGCAGCGATGGGCCTCGGTTACTGGCGCAGCATGGGCCTGGTGATTCTGCCGCAAGCCCTGAAGCTGGTGATTCCGGGCATCGTCAACACCTTCATTGCGCTGTTCAAGGACACGAGCCTGGTGATCATCATCGGCCTGTTCGACTTGCTCAACAGCGTCAAACAAGCCGCCGCCGACCCGAAATGGCTGGGCATGGCCACTGAAGGCTATGTGTTCGCGGCCCTGGTGTTCTGGATTTTCTGTTTTGGTATGTCCCGCTATTCCATGCATTTGGAACGCAAGCTGGACACTGGCCACAAGCGTTAGGAGTTTTGTGATGAGTGAAGCGATCAAACAGCCTGTGAGCCCTGAAGGCATTATTCAGATGCAGGGCGTGAACAAGTGGTACGGCCAGTTCCACGTATTGAAAGACATCAATCTGAACGTCAAGCAAGGCGAGCGTATCGTTCTGTGCGGGCCGTCCGGTTCGGGCAAGTCGACCACCATTCGCTGCCTCAACCGTCTGGAAGAGCACCAGCAGGGCCGCATCGTGGTCGATGGCGTAGAGCTGACTAACGACCTGAAACAGATCGAAGCGATTCGTCGCGAAGTCGGCATGGTGTTCCAGCACTTCAACCTGTTCCCGCACCTGACCATCCTGCAGAACTGCACGCTGGCACCGATGTGGGTGCGCAAGATGCCTAAGCGCAAGGCGGAAGAAATTGCCATGCATTACCTGGAGCGCGTACGCATTCCAGAGCAGGCGCACAAGTTTCCGGGGCAATTGTCCGGTGGTCAGCAACAGCGTGTGGCGATTGCCCGTGCGCTGTGCATGAAGCCGAAAATCATGCTGTTCGACGAACCGACTTCGGCACTCGACCCAGAGATGGTGAAAGAGGTTCTGGACACCATGATCGGCCTGGCCGAAGACGGCATGACCATGCTCTGCGTGACCCACGAAATGGGCTTTGCCCGGACTGTGGCCAACCGCGTGATCTTCATGGACAAGGGCGAAATCGTCGAACAGGCTGCGCCGAACGACTTCTTCGACAACCCGCAGAACGAGCGCACCAAGCTGTTCCTGAGCCAGATCCTGCATTGATGCCGGGCTGACTCGCAAAAATAAACCCGGCCTCGTGCCGGGTTTGTTTTTTCGATCAGGAAACCGTGAGGGTTTCGAGCTCCTTGTGCACGGTATGTTTGAAGCCCCTCAAGTCCGCTTCTTCACCCAGTGATTTCGCATCGGCGAGCAAATACGGATAGCGATCAAGCAGGCGCATCAGCAGTATCAATGGCTTTGGCGGGAGTATTTCTCCACGCTCGTAACGGGAAAACGCGTTGTGTCCACCGCCGGACAACAATTGCACGGCTTCTTTTTGCGATAGATGCAGTTTGCGGCGGATACGCTTCATCTCGGTGCCTATCATCTGCCTTGCTGCCATGACCAGTTCGTCACCCGCAGCCGAATGACGCTCTGAACAACCGGGATCGAACTCGACTTCGCCGCATATCTGACATTCCCAGCCAGATAGATCATCTACGCGGCGCTCCATCCCTTTGACGCTCATGGTTTCGCCGCGACCTTCGAAATGTCGCATTCCTTCCCGGGCTCCACAGCTGAAACACTGCTGGGTTTTCATTGGAATTTCTCCTTGAAGGAGATTACTGGTGCGCCACCGCCGGGGCGATATGTCACTTTGATGTAAATCTCCAGACCGTATGAGTTGATGTGATAGACGTCTTGCCAGACGCGATGATCGTCATAGGTGGTCATCGACTTGAACAACATCTGTCGTTGGAGTTCAAAGATGACCTCTTGCATTTCTACAACGCTTAAGCCGAGTATCCAGCCGCCGCTTTTTGCAGTGCTAGTGAATGCCTTGCCCCCAAGCCGTCTGACATCCGCCTTAATTACTGCCAAGTCGTAATGGGGTGTGCTCTTTTCCATAAGAAACCCTGACGCCGCTCATAAAATTACCCTTAAAGGGTAATTTTGACTAATCGAAAATCCCGCTCCTTTTCCAGCTTTGTAACCCTAGCCCGTTGCCCTCTCGGACGAAGCTGACTAACATGTCAGAAAATTCATCCTATGATTGGATGAAAGGGCGAATTCAATGACAGACACATCCCCATTGGTGAAGCGTTCTCTGGTCGATCAGGCCCTTGAACAGTTGCGCCTGCGCATCAACAACGGCACCTGGTCAGTCGGCCAACGCCTGCCCACAGAGCCTGAGCTGGCGACCGAGCTGGGTATCAGCCGCAACACCGTGCGCGAAGCCATGCGGGTGTTGGCGTTTTCCGGGTTGATCGAGATTCGCCAGGGCGATGGCAGTTACCTGCGGGCGGTCGTCGACCCGCTCGACACGATGAAAGCCTTGTCCCGCTGCTCCCACGAGCAGGCCCGGGAAACCCGGCACATCCTCGAGGTCGAGGCCATCGGTCTGGCGGCGTTGCGGCGTACCGATGAAGACCTCATCGCACTGCGTAAAGCCTTGGGTGTCAGCGGCAGCCACTACCACGGCGATCTCGACAGCTACATTGCTTGCGATCTGGTGTTCCATCGTCGTTTGGTGGACGCCGCGCATAACCCGACGCTGAGCGAGTTGTATCGCTATTTCTCCAGCATCATCGGCGCGCAACTGCGCCAGACCCTCAACATCACTCCCAGACGTCAAGAGGTGTTCGACCTGCATATCGAACTGCTCTATGCCGTCGAGCAGCGCGATCCGGAACGGGCCAAAGCCATTTCCCGGCAGTTGATCAATGAACCTTGAAACCGAGAACCTCATGTCCAGCCAGCAGGCGAATACCCACAGCACGACCCCACTCAAACGCACGGCTGAGCTTGAAGAGCTGTTGATCGATGCCGAGGCCGATGACGAACAGGTCCAGCAAAGCCATCCGGTTTTACGTCGCCCGTGGTTGTTGCTGCTGGGGCTGATTCTGGTGGCGCTGAACTTGCGTCCGGCGTTGTCGAGCATGGCGCCGCTGCTTAGCGATGTGTCGAAAAGCCTCGGGCTGTCGGCAGCTCAGGCGGGTTTGCTGACCACCTTGCCGGTGCTTTGCCTTGGGCTGTTCGCGCCGCTGGCGCCGCTGCTGGCGCGGCGGTTTGGTGCCGAGCGAGTGGTATTGGGAATTTTGCTGGCGCTGGCTGGCGGGATCATTCTGCGCAGTTCGTTCGGTGAGATCGGACTGTTTGCCGGCAGCGTTCTGGCCGGCGCGAGCATTGGCGTGATTGGTGTGCTGCTGCCGGGCATCGTCAAACGTGACTTTGCCAAACACGCGGGCACCATGACCGGCGTTTACACCATGGCCCTGTGCCTGGGCGCAGCCATGGCGGCGGGTGCGACGGTGCCCTTGAGCCAGCATTTCGACGAAAGCTGGGCGCTCGGCCTGGGCTTTTGGGTGATCCCGGCGCTGGTCGCGGCGCTGTTCTGGTTGCCGCAAGTTGGCCAGAAACACGGCGCGCACAACGTGGCGTATCGGGTACGCGGTTTGCTGCGTGATCCACTGGCCTGGCAAGTGACCCTGTACATGGGCCTGCAATCCTCGCTGGCCTACATCGTCTTTGGCTGGTTGCCGTCGATCCTGATCGGCCGGGGGCTGACCCCGACCCAGGCCGGGCTGGTGCTGTCCGGTTCGGTGATCATTCAGTTGGCCAGTTCGCTGGCTGCGCCATGGCTGGCGACTCGCGGCAAAGATCAACGGCTGGCGATCGTCGTCGTCATGCTCCTGACCCTCGGCGGTCTGTTCGGCTGCCTCTATGCGCCGATCGAAGGCCTGTGGGGCTGGGCGATTCTGCTCGGATTGGGGCAGGGCGGTACGTTCAGCCTGGCGCTGACCCTGATCGTACTGCGTTCGCGCGATGCCCATGTGGCGGCCAACCTGTCGAGCATGGCCCAGGGGTTCGGTTATACGTTGGCCTCAATGGGCCCGTTCGCAGTCGGTCTGGTACATGACTGGACCGGCGGCTGGACCGCGCTGGGCTGGATCTTCGGGGTCATTGGCCTCGGCGCGATTATCGCCGGTCTCGGTGCCGGGCGTTCGCTGTACGTACAGGTCGAAAGCGAGCGCGTCTAAAGCTTGCGTACTACCGGTATTCCTGTGGCGAATGCTGGTAGTTTTCCCGACGTTGGCAGATTATCGTGCAGGCATCTTTCGAAGCCATTTTTGCCAATGCAGGGAGCCTGCCCATGAGTGATGCCAACCGCGCATTGATCACCCAGTTCTATCAAGCTTTTCAGCGGCTGGATGCCGAGGCCATGAGCGCCTGCTACACCGACGACGTGGTGTTCAGTGATCCGGCGTTCGGCGAACTGCGTGGGCGCGATGCCGGCGACATGTGGCGCATGCTCACGACTCGCGCCAAAGACTTTTCCCTGACCTTCGATAACGTCCGCGCCGACGAGCGCACGGGCGGTGCGCATTGGGTGGCGACCTACCTGTTCAGCCAGACCGGCAACACGGTGGTCAACGACATTCAGGCGCGATTTGTTTTTCGTGACGGCAAGATCTGCGAGCACCACGACCATTTCGATCTGTGGCGCTGGTCGCGTCAGGCATTGGGTTTCAAAGGTCTGTTACTGGGTTGGACACCGCTGGTGGGCAACGCTGTACGCGCGCAAGCCTTGAAAGGCTTGAAGGCGTTCCAGGCCAGTCGCTGATAAGATCGCGGCTTGTTTCCTACAAGCCTTGATCGTCACGTGAACACCTTGAGCGAAGTCTCCGTCAGCGACCCTGCAACTCCAGCCACACAGAGCAAACCCTGGTTTGTCTATCTGGTTCGTGCGGCCAACGGTTCGCTGTACTGCGGGATCAGCGACGATCCCGTCCGGCGTTTTGCCACTCATCAAAGCGGCAAAGGTGCGCGTTTCTTCCTCTCCAGCCCGGCTGTTGCATTGGTGTACACCGAAGTCTGCCGCGATAAAAGCGAAGCGCTGCGTCAGGAACGCCTGATCAAAAAACTCAAGAAAAGCGCCAAGGAATGCCTGGTGGCGAGCGCTGCTGGGGGCTTATCAATCTGACTGATAAGTGCCCATCAGGCAGATGGGTAGGCCGCTATTCGATTGCGCGCTAAGCTGCTGACTCCTAACACCAGCAGCGGGCTCCAGCATGTCAGAGTTGATTCTCCACCATTACCCGACGTCCCCTTTTGCTGAAAAGACCCGGCTGTTGCTCGGTTTCAAAGGCTTGTCCTGGCGTTCCGTGAAGATCCCGCCAGTGATGCCAAAACCTGATTTGACCGCCCTGACCGGTGGTTACCGCAAGACCCCGGTGTTGCAAATTGGCGCCGATATCTACTGCGACACGGCGTTGATCGCCCGCCGCCTGGAACAGGAAAAGGCTTCGCCTGCATTGTTCCCGGAAGGTCAGGAGATGATCACTGCAAGCTTTGCTGCCTGGGCTGATTCGGTGGTGTTTCAGCACGCGGTGAGCCTGGTGTTCCAGCCAGAATCGGTGGCGGTGCGTTTTGCCAAGTTGTCTCCAGAGGCGATCAAGGCTTTTGTTGCTGACCGTGCCGGGCTGTTCAGCGGTGGCAGCGCTACGCGGTTGTCAGCCGAGCAGGCCAAGCATCAATGGCCGACGATCATGGCGCGGCTTGAGCAACAGTTAGAGCGTGAGGACGGCGACTATCTGTTTGGTGAACCTTCGATTGCCGATTTCGCCATGGCTCACCCGTTGTGGTTCCTCAAGGGCACACCGGTGACTGCGCCGTTGGTCGATGTTTATCCGGCGGTATCGGCGTGGTTGGCTCGGGTCATGGGCTTCGGGCACGGGGCGTTCAGCGAGATGACCTCTGAAGAGGCGCTGGAGGTTGCGCGTCATTCAACGCCCGCTGCTTTGCCGGATGAGCAATTCGATGAGCCAAGCGGCTTCAAGGCCGGCCAGCAAGTAGTCATTGCGGCGATTGACTATGGCGTTGATCCGGTCGCAGGTGAGTTGCTGTTTGCAGGGCGCGAAGAACTGATCCTGCGCCGCGAAGATGAGCGCGGCGGACTGGTGCATGTGCACTTCCCGCGGTTTGGATTCCGCATCGAGGCACGCTGACAAACTAATGTGGGAGCGAGCTTGCTCGCGATGAGGTCATTGCAGTCGACATCCATGTTGAATGCCAGTCTGTCATCGCGAGCAATCGAGCGTCGACCGGCTGCTCCCACAGTTATTTCAGGGCGGTGAGGATCGCTTCAGGCTCATAACCGCGAATCAATGTGCCGTTCACATCCAGCATCGGAATCCCCCGTCCACCCAGCGCTTCATAGGCCTTGCGCGCTTCGGCATTTTTTTCGATGTCGAACTCGCGGTACGGAATGCCTTTCTGGTCGAGAAAGCGCCGGGTCAGTTTGCAGTAACCGCACCAGTCGGTGGCGTAGAGCACGACCCTGGCGTTGGCCTGGGTCTGCTCGGACACCGCTTGCGATGGATTGAACACCCGCTCGATCTTGCCCCAGTTCTGGTAGACCACGACCACCAGCAGGATCAGCAGGAATTTCTTCAGTACACCGTTAAGCATCAGTTGCGGCGCTTCAGCTGATCGGTCAGCTGGGTCGGCAGGCCCTTGATGATCAGCGTGCCGGCTTCTTCGTCGTACTCGATCTTCGAGCCCAGCAGGTGTGCTTCGAAGCTGATAGACAGGCCTTCGGCGCGGCCGGTGAAGCGGCGGAACTGGTTCAGGGTGCGTTTGTCGGCCGGAATCTCTGGCGACAGGCCGTAGTCCTTGTTACGAATGTGATCGTAGAAGGCTTTCGGGCGTTCTTCGTCGATCAGTTCCGACAGCTCTTCAAGGCCCATCGGCTCGCCGAGCTTGGCCTGGCTGCTGGCGTAGTCGACCAGGGTTTTGGTCTTCTCGCGGGCGGACTCTTCCGGCAGGTCCTCGCTTTCGACGAAATCACTGAACGCCTTGAGCAGGGTGCGGGTTTCGCCTGGACCGTCGACGCCTTCCTGGCAGCCGATGAAGTCGCGGAAATACTCGGAAACCTTTTTGCCGTTCTTGCCCTTGATGAACGAAATGTACTGCTTGGACTGCTTGTTGTTCTGCCACTCGGACACGTTGATCCGCGCTGCCAGGTGCAACTGGCCAAGATCCAGGTGGCGGGACGGTGTCACGTCCAGCTGGTCGGTCACCGCCACGCCTTCGCTGTGGTGCAGCAGGGCGATGGCCAGGTAGTCGGTCATGCCTTGCTGATAGTGCGCAAACAGCACGTGGCCGCCGGTCGACAGGTTGGACTCTTCCATCAGCTTTTGCAGGTGTTCCACTGCAACGCGGCTGAACGCCGTGAAGTCCTTGCCGCCGTCGAGGTACTCCTTCAGCCAGCCGCTGAACGGATGCGCGCCGGACTCGGCATGGAACAAACCCCAGGCCTTGCCTTGTTTGGCGTTATAGCTTTCGTTGAGGTCGGCGAGCATGTTCTCGATGGCCGTGGACTCTGCCAGTTCCGAGTCGCGGGCGTGGAGAACTGCAGGAGTGCCGTCGGGTTTTTTGTCGATCAGGTGGACGATGCAATGACGGATCGGCATGGGCTTCTCGGCTGATTGAAGAGAGGAGGGCGTGCTCCCCGAAAAAGTGCCCAGTGTACCGCACCTGCTGGTTTTGGCGGTGCTTGAAGGGTATTCGAGGCGTGTCTGACCGGGCTTATGCGCTTTTTTCCGGATTTAGAGCAATAAAGCTGACCAAATGGGTAGGTAGAGGCGGATATTTCCCCGTCTCTGTGCTAGTTTTGCCCGGTCTTACGCGAAGTCACTGCGTTAAGCGTGCATTCAGCATTTGTCAGGTCGAACCAAACCCTGATTTCGGCATCTATAACCCCGACCCGTCGGTGTTGTAGCCGAGGGTGCCAGATCCAGAAGATCGGGCTCGATGGCTGACACTGCACTCTGCAATCCATATGAATTTGATAGGGAAGGAACACCACATGGCTCTTACTAAAGACCAACTGATCGCCGATATTGCTGAAGCTATCGACGCGCCAAAAACCACCGCGCGTAACGCTCTGGACCAACTGGGCCAAATCGTTGCTGATCAACTGGAAAACGGCGGCGAAATCACTCTGCCAGGTATCGGCAAGCTGAAAGTGACCGAGCGTCCTGCCCGTACCGGCCGCAACCCTTCGACTGGCGCTGCCATCGAAATCGCTGCCAAGAAAGTTATCAAGCTGGTCGTGGCTAAAGGCCTGACTGACGCTGTTAACAAGTAAGACCGCAGTAAAAAAAACCGTGCGCCGGGACAACCCGGGCACGGTTTTTTTGTGCTCGCGATTCAGCAAACGCTGCAAATCTATGTGGGAGCGGGCTTGCTCGCGAAAGCGGTGTGTCAGTCACCATTGAAGTCGACTGACACACCGCTTTCGCGAGCAAGCCCGCTCTCACATTTGATCTGCGTTGGTCAGTTACTCA
Organism: Pseudomonas sp. 05N431; assembly: GCF_056397005.1. NCBI lineage: Bacteria > Pseudomonadati > Pseudomonadota > Gammaproteobacteria > Pseudomonadales > Pseudomonadaceae > Pseudomonas > Pseudomonas sp. 05N431. The sequence goes on along the minus strand of NZ_JBFTMN010000006.1, from coordinate 22,405 downwards.
GCTCTTGCGAACCCAGCGTTCGCGCCAGACCTGCTGCTCGGATTTGGTCTGGAAGGTCCAGGCGACAAAACGGCTTTGCTTTTGCCCCTGGGACATCTCCACGACCTGGCTTTCCAGTGCGCCGGCCTTTTTCAGGGCGGTCTGGATGGCAGGCAGGTTTGAGGCTTTCGAGACCAGGGTGCTGAACCACAGCACTTTGTGTGGAAAGTGTGCGCTCTCGGCGATCAGTTGCGTCACAAACCGTGCTTCGCCACCTTCACACCACAGTTCGGCCGATTGACCACCAAAGTTCAGCACCGGCAGCTTGCGCTTCGGGTCGGCGCGGCCCAGTGCGCGCCATTTACGCTCGCTGCCCTTGGTAGCCTCGTCCATCGAGGCGTGGAACGGCGGGTTGCACATGGTCAGGTCAAAGCGTTCGCCGGGTTCGAGCAGGCCCAGCAGAATGTGCTTGGGATTGGTTTGCTGGCGCAACTGAATGGCTTTGTTCAGCCCGTTGGACTGCACGATAGCTTTGGCGGCGGCCACGGCCGTCGGGTCGATTTCCGAGCCGAGGAAGTGCCAGCGATAGTCGCTGTAGCCGATCAACGGATAGACACAGTTGGCACCCATGCCGATATCGAGCACCTTGACCGGTGCGCCCCGAGGGATCTCGCCATCGTTGACGCTGGCCAGCAAGTCCGCAAGGAAGTGCACATAGTCGGCGCGCCCCGGCACCGGTGGGCACAGGTAATCAGCCGGAATGTCCCAATGGGCAATGCCGTAGAACGACTTGAGCAGCGCTCGGTTGAACACCCGCACCGCATCCGGGCTGGCGAAGTCGATGCTTTCTTTGCCGTAGGGATTGATGATCACGAACTTCGCCAGCTCAGGCGTGGTCTTGATCAGCGCCGGGAAATCGTAACGGCCCTGGTGGCGGTTGCGCGGGTGCAGGCTGGCCTTCTCGCGCGGCTCGACGGCTTTGGCCGGGGTCGCAGGTTTTGGCTTTTGGCGCGGGGCTTTGGGTTTGCTAGGGGCGGTCATGGGAAGTCGATTCAGGGTTTTGGCTCAAAGTGGCGGGCATTGTCCCACATCCGGCGCTTGTGAACCCAATTGCAAAGACAACCAACATACACTGTGGGAGCGAGCTTGCTCGCGATGACGGACTGGCACCCAACAATGATGTCGATTGGAAGACCGCTATCGCGAGCAAGCTCGCTCCCACAGGGATTGTTGGTGTTTGGGGGAATGCAGGCATAAAAAAGGGAGGCCACACGGGCCTCCCTTTTTAATCGCTGGAGTTGCCGTTACAAACTGGCAATCCGCGCATGTTGCTCGGCCAATCTGCCCAGAGCCTGTTCGGCTTCGGCCAGTTTGGCGCGTTCTTTCTCGATGACGTCGGCTGGGGCCTTGTCAACGAAACCAGCGTTGGACAGCTTGCCGCCAACCCGCTGCACTTCGCCTTGCAGGCGCTGGATTTCCTTGTCCAGGCGCGCCAGTTCGGCGTTTTTGTCGATCAGGCCGGCCATCGGCACCAGCACTTCCATCTCGCCCACCAGTGCGGTAGCAGACAACGGTGCTTCTTCGCCTGCAGCCAATACGGTGATCGACTCGAGCTTGGCCAGCTTCTTCAGCAGGACTTCGTTCTCGGTGAGGCGACGCTGGTCTTGTGCGCTGACGTTCTTCAGGAACAGCGGCAGTGGCTTGCCCGGGCCGATGTTCATCTCGCCACGAATGTTACGCGTGCCGAGCATCAGACCCTTGAGCCATTCAATGTCATCTTCGGCGGCCTGGTCGATGCGTGCCTCAACGGCCACTGGCCAAGGTTGCAGCATGATCGTCTTGCCTTGAATACCGGCCAGCGGCGCAATGCGCTGCCAGATTTCTTCGGTGATGAACGGCATGAACGGGTGGGCCAGGCGCAAGGCGACTTCCAGCACGCGAACCAGTGTGCGACGGGTGCCGCGTTGACGCTCTACGGCTGCGTTTTCGTCCCACAGCACAGGCTTGGAGAGTTCCAGGTACCAGTCGCAGTACTGGTTCCAGATGAACTCGTACAAGGCTTGTGCCGCCAGGTCGAAGCGGAACTGATCGAGTTGACGGGTCACTTCGGCTTCGGTGCGTTGCAGCTGTGAAATGATCCAGCGATCCGCCAGCGACAGCTCGTAGGCTTCGCCGTTCTGGCCGCAGTCTTCGCCCTTGTCCAGGACGTAGCGCGCGGCGTTCCAGATCTTGTTGCAGAAGTTGCGATAGCCTTCGACGCGGCCCATGTCGAACTTGATGTCGCGGCCGGTCGAAGCCAGCGAGCAGAACGTGAAGCGCAGGGCATCGGTGCCGTAGCTGGCGATACCGTCGGCGAACTCGTCGCGGGTCTGCTTCTCGATCTTCTTCGCCAGTTTCGGCTGCATCATGCCCGAGGTGCGTTTCTCCACCAGTGCTTCGAGCTCGATACCGTCGATGATGTCCAGCGGATCCAGGACGTTGCCCTTGGACTTGGACATCTTCTGGCCCTGGCCATCACGCACCAGACCATGCACATACACGGTCTTGAACGGAACCTGCGGTGTGCCGTCTTCATTTTTCACCAAATGCATGGTGAGCATGATCATCCGGGCAACCCAGAAGAAAATGATGTCGAAGCCGGTCACCAGCACGTCGGTGGAGTGGAACTTCTTCAGGAATTCAGTCTGCTGCGGCCAACCGAGCGTGGAGAAGGTCCACAGGCCCGAGCTGAACCAGGTGTCGAGCACGTCGTTGTCCTGTTGCAGCGCAACGTCCGGGCCCAAGTTGTGCTTGGCACGCACTTCGGCTTCGTCGCGGCCGACGTAGACCTTGCCCGACTCGTCGTACCAGGCCGGAATCCGGTGGCCCCACCACAGCTGACGGCTGATGCACCAGTCCTGGATGTCGCGCATCCACGAGAAGTACATGTTTTCGTACTGTTTCGGCACGAAGGCGATACGGCCGTCTTCAACGGCAGCAATCGCAGGCTCGGCCAGCGGTTTGGTGGAAACGTACCACTGGTCGGTCAGCCACGGCTCAATGATGGTGCCGGAGCGGTCGCCTTTCGGTACCTTCAGGGCGTGATCGTCGACGCTGACCAGCAGGCCGGCCGCTTCGAACGCGGCAACAATTTCCTTGCGCGCCTGGAAACGGTTGAGGCCGGCGTATTCAGCGGGCAGTGTGCCGTCGATTTCTTCGTTGACGCTGCCATCGAGGTTGAAGACCTGGGCTGCTGCCAGCACCTCGGCGTTCTTGTCGAAGATGTTCAGCAACGGCAGGTTGTGGCGCTTGCCGACTTCATAGTCGTTGAAATCGTGGGCCGGGGTGATTTTCACGCAGCCGGTGCCGAATTCAGGGTCGCAGTAATCGTCAGCGATGATCGGGATGCGGCGGCCAACCAGTGGCAGCACGACAAATTTGCCGATCAGGGCTTTGTAGCGTTCATCGTTCGGGTTAACCGCCACGGCAGCGTCGCCGAGCATGGTTTCCGGGCGAGTGGTCGCGACGATCAGGTAATCGTTGCCTTCAGCGGTCTTGGCGCCGTCGGCCAATGGGTACTTCAGGTTCCACAGGAAACCTTTTTCGTCGTGGTTTTCCACTTCGAGGTCGGAAATCGCCGTGTGCAGCTTGGTGTCCCAGTTGACCAGGCGCTTGCCGCGGTAGATCAGGCCGTCTTCGTGCAGGCGTACGAAGGCTTCCTTGACCGCTTCCGAGAGGCCGTCGTCCATGGTGAAGCGCTCGCGGCTCCAGTCGACGGACGAGCCGAGGCGGCGGATTTGACGGCTGATGTTGCCGCCGGACTCATCCTTCCACTCCCAGACTTTCTCGAGGAATTTTTCGCGGCCCAGATCGTGGCGATTCTGGCCCTTGGCTTCGAGCTGACGCTCCACCAGCATTTGCGTGGCGATGCCGGCGTGGTCGGTGCCCGGCTGCCACAGGGTATTGCGACCCTGCATGCGGCGGAAACGGATCAGCGCGTCCATGATCGCATTGTTGAAGCCATGGCCCATGTGCAGGCTGCCAGTGACGTTCGGTGGCGGAATCATGATGGTGTAGGAATCGCCCGCACCTTGCGGGGCGAAATAATTCTCGGACTCCCAGGTGTTGTACCAGGAAGTTTCAATGGCGTGCGGCTGGTAGGTCTTATCCATGCGCGGCGGGACCCTATTGGCATTTATTCAGGAAAAGCCGGGAAGTATAGCGGGGCATGGGGCGAAGGGCGAGCAGGGGCGGACCGGGTGCTTCATCAAGTTCAGCGCTGATCCAGTGCGGGAGCGAGCTTGCTCGCGATGCAGGCGACGCGGTCTTTCAGGAAACCGAGGTGATGCTATCGCGAGCAGGCTCGCTCCCACAGGAGATCGGTGTTACTCGTACTGACTCAACAACCGCTCCATTCGCGCATCCAGGCGGCGTTTGATTTCGGTTTCGATGTGCGGGGCGAAGTCGTCGATCACGTCTTGCATGATCAATTGCGCGGCAGCGCGCAGTTCGTCGTTCAGGTGCAGCATGACATCGGCGCCTTGCTGGACGCATGATGCCGGAGCCGGAGCCGGAGCCGGAGCCGGAGCTGCGACAGGCGCGGGAGCGGGCGCCGGTGTTGGAACGGGTGGTTCGATGACTTCAGCCTGCGGTTTGCCGCCGACCTTATCGAACAACATCGGAATCTGGCCTTCACCACTGACTTGCTTGACGGTGTCGGTCAGCAGGGGTGGTTGCAGGTTGTCGTCGCCGAGCAACTGGCGGATCGACTCGAGGTCGTCCAGCAGGTGTGCGGACTTTTGCAGCGGGTTTGACGTGTCCATCGTATGCTCAGAGTCGCTGTAAACGGTGATCTTGCAGAGGATAGCCCTGTTCGCGGTAGAAACGGAAACTCTCCCGCGCGGCCTGACGAATAGTCGGGTCTTCAACCACCACTTCGGCCACACGGGCAAAGCGCTGGGCAAAAGACGGGACTTTGAGGTCGAGATTGACCAGCAAGTCCTGGTGTTGTCCTGGATCGTCTCCCAGGCCGAGCACCACCAAACCGTCCGGTTCGTTTTCGGCGGGGCCGTGAGGCACGAAACTTTCGCCTTTGAACGCCCACAGGCGTGCATCAAGATCGTCACGCTGGGCGGCATCGCTGCAATGCAGGTAGATGCGGTGGCCCATGCGCCAGGCTTTTTCGGTGAGCTTGCAGGCAAAATCCAGCCGCGCTGAAGGATCGGCGCTGGGCAGGATATAAAAGTCGACTTTGGTCATTGCGGTTCCTGATGCCTGCGCGGCGTCATCCGTGGATGACGCCGTTCAGGATCTTCAGTTTCAGGCTTTGGCGCGGTCCAGCAGGTATTGGGTCAGCAATGGCACCGGACGGCCGGTGGCGCCCTTGTCCTTGCCGCCGCTGGTCCAGGCCGTGCCGGCGATGTCCAGGTGCGCCCACTTCAGGTTCTTGGTGAAGCGCGACAGGAAGCAGGCTGCCGTGATGGTGCCGGCTTTCGGGCCACCAATGTTGGCGATGTCGGCGAACGGGCTGTCCAGCTGTTCCTGATACTCATCGAACAGCGGCAATTGCCAGGCGCGGTCGTCAGCCTGTTGGCCTGCGCTCAGAAGTTGGCCGATCAGTTCGTCGTTGTTGCCCAGCAGGCCCGAAGTATGGGCGCCGAGGGCGACGACGCAGGCGCCGGTCAGGGTCGCGATGTCGATCACGGCCTGTGGCTTGAAGCGTTCGGAATAGGTCAGGGCATCGCACAGCACCAGACGGCCTTCGGCGTCGGTGTTGAGGATTTCCACGGTCTGGCCGCTCATGGTGGTGACGATATCGCCAGGGCGCGAAGCCTTGCCGCTCGGCATGTTCTCGGCACAGGCCAGGATGCACACCAGGTTGATCGGCAACTTCAGTTCGAGCACGGCACGCAAGGTGCCGAACACGCTGGCTGCGCCGCCCATGTCGTACTTCATCTCGTCCATGCCGGCGCCAGGCTTGAGGCTGATGCCGCCGGTGTCAAAGGTGATGCCCTTGCCAACCAGTGCGTATGGCTTCTCGGATTTCTTGCCGCCGTTGTATTGCATGACGATCAGGCGCGGTGGCTGGGCGCTGCCCTGGCCGACGGCGTAGAACGAACCCATGCCCAGTTCCTTGATTTGTTTCTCATCAAGGATTTCGACTTTCAGGCCCTTGAACTCCTTGCCCAGGTTCTTCGCCTGCTCGGCGAGGAAGCTTGGGTGGCAGATGTTCGGCGGCAGGTTGCCCAGGTCGCGGGTAAAGGACATGCCGTTGGCGATTGCAGTGGCGTGAGTCACGGCGCGCTCGACTTCAGCCTGCGCGGCCTTGATGGTCAGCAGAGTGATTTTCTTCAGGGCGCGCGGATCGGACTTCTGGCTCTTGAACTGCTCGAAGGTGTATTCGCCGTCGACCAGGGTCTCGGCCAGCAGGCGGGTCTTGCCGTAGCTGTCACGCCCTTTGACCACGATTTCGTCCAGCGCCAGTGCGGCATCGCTGCCACCCAGGCCTTTGAGGGTGTTCAGTACGCCGGCGATGATTTTGCGGAACGGACGGTCGCCCAGCTCGGCGTCTTTACCCACGCCAACCAGCAACACGCGTTCGGCTTTGAGGTTCGGCAGGCTGTGCAGCAACAGGCTCTGACCCACTTTGCCGGCCAGGTCGCCGCGCTTGAGAACTGCGCTGATCGCGCCACCGCTGAGCTCGTCGAGCTGTTTGGCTACATTGCCGAGTTTGCGGTCTTCACCGACGGCGACCACCAGAGTGGCGGTTTTCAACGTTTCTGGGCTAACGCTTTTTACAACCAGTTCCATGTCCGGGTCCCTGAATAAATGGTCAAAGTGCAGCGTGTTACGCAGTGCGCGCACACGTTTGCCTATCTATAGAAAGACGCTGGTTCGTGCCAGCGACAAAGGCCGCAGTTTGAACCTCGCTCCGTGCGCCTGACAAGCCTCGCGCAGGTGATCTTTATGCCGTTGCGCGGTTGCTTGAGCGTGCGCAGTGACAGGCGCGTTCAATCACAGGATAATGCGCGATCTTTTTCGACGGCTCAGCCCTGTGGGCCGCCGATATGTTTGCTTGTTTGGCCGCCTTAGCCTGACAACCCTGGAGTGTCTGGTTTGATTGTCTTCCGTTATCTGTCCCGTGAAGTCCTGTTGACCTTGAGCGCCGTCAGCGCTGTGCTGCTGGTCATCATCATGAGTGGGCGCTTCATCAAGTTCCTGGCCCAGGCCGCCTCGGGCGCCCTGGACCCAGGCTCACTGTTCCTGATCATGGGCTTTCGTCTGCCGGGTTTCCTGCAACTGATTCTGCCTTTGGGGCTGTTTCTCGGGATCCTGCTGGCCTACGGTCGCCTGTACCTTGAAAGTGAAATGACCGTGCTCTCTGCGACCGGCATGAGCCAGCAGCGTCTGCTGGGCATGACCCTGTTTCCGGCTGTGCTGGTTGCCGTGATCGTGGCCTGGCTGAGCCTGAGCCTGGCACCGCAAGGCGCCAATCAGTTCCAGTTGCTGCTGAACAAGCAGGACGCCATGACTGAGTTCGACACGCTGGTGCCGGGCCGTTTTCAGGCGTTACGCGATGGTTCGCGGGTGACTTACACCGAGCAGATGTCCGATGACCGGATCAATCTGGGCGGCGTCTTCATCTCGGAGAAGCGTCTTTCCGCCGATCAGAAGGATCGCGGCATTTCCGTACTGGTGGCCGAAAAGGGCCGTCAGGAAATCAAGGAAGACGGCAACCGCTACCTGATTCTCGACAATGGCTACCGTTACGACGGTCAGCCGGGGCTGGCCGACTACCGGGCCATCAAGTACGACACCTATGGCGTGCTGCTGCCTAAACCGGATGTCAGCGACGAGGTGACGGATCGCGATGCGATGCCGACCCGTACCCTGCTGAACAATCCGGATATGAGTGCGCGCGCCGAGCTTGAGTGGCGTCTGTCGCTGCCGTTGCTGGTGTTTATCGTGACGTTGATGGCGGTGCCGCTGTCGCGGGTCAATCCGCGTCAGGGACGTTTCCTCAAGTTGCTGCCGGCGATTCTTCTATATATGGCTTATCTGACGATCCTGATCGCCGCACGCGGTGCTCTGGAAAAAGGCAAGATCCCCCCGGCACTGGGCCTGTGGTGGGTTCACGCAATATTCCTGGTCATTGGCCTGGGACTGCTCTACTGGGAGCCGTTGCGCTTGAAAATGGCGAGTCGCCGCAGTGCGTTGGAGGTGGCCCGTGGTTAAGCTCGATCGCTACATTGGTGGCAGTGTTTTCATGGCGATCCTGGCGGTACTGGGGATCATTCTGGGCCTGGCAACCTTGTTTGCATTCATCGACGAGATGAGTGATGTCACCGATACCTACACCCTCACCGATGTATTGAGCTACGTGGCGCTGACAGCGCCACGTCGGGTCTACGACATGCTGCCGATGGCGGCACTGATCGGCTGCCTGATCGGCCTGGGCAGCCTGGCCAGCAGCAGTGAATTGACCATCATGCGCGCCGCTGGCGTGTCCATCGGCCGGATCGTCTGGGCGGTGATGAAGCCGATGCTGGCGTTGATGCTGGCAGGCGTGCTGGTCGGCGAGTACGTTGCGCCCGCTGCGGAAAACGTGGCCCAGGCCAATCGCTCCCTGGCTCAGGGCATTGGTGATGCGCAGAGCGCCAAGCACGGTATGTGGCACCGCCAGGGTGATGAGTTCATTCACATCAACTCGGTGCAGCCGGATGGCATTCTGTACGGTGTGACTCGCTATCGTTTTGACCGCGAGCGTCACATGCTGACCTCGAGCTTCTCCAAGCGTGCGCAGTTCGAAACAGATCATTGGCAGCTCAATGACGTCACCACCACGGTGTTCCATGACGGCAGTACCGAAGTGGTCACGGCCCCGCAAGAACGCTGGGACGTACCGTTGAGCCCGCAACTGCTGAACACGGTGATCATGACGCCGGAATCGTTGTCGATCAGCGGATTGTGGGGTTACATCCACTATCTGGCGGACCAGGGCCTGAACAATGGCCGTTACTGGCTGGCGTTTTGGGTCAAGGTGTTGCAGCCGCTGGTCACTGTTGCCCTGGTGCTAATGGCGATTTCCTTTATTTTCGGCCCGCTGCGCTCGGTGACCCTGGGGCAGCGCGTATTCACGGGTGTACTGGTCGGCTTTACCTTCCGTATCGCTCAGGATTTGCTCGGGCCTTCAAGCCTGGTCTTCGGTTTCTCGCCATTGTTCGCGGTGCTGGTTCCGGCCAGTATCTGTGCGGTGGCCGGTCTCTGGATGCTGCGCCGAGCCGGTTGATCGCAGATATTTCCTGCCCCGGCTGACACTCAAATGCCCCGTTCGCAAGAGCGGGGCGTTTTTGTATCCAATACCGTTGACCTGTGAACGTGACGCTTGCGTCGTGTATCAGGTACAATTCCCGGCTATTTTTCGGCGGGCTATGCCTGCAGCCTTTTTGAGTGTTGATCCGTGAGTGATTTGAGTCATATCCGCAATTTCTCCATCATCGCCCACATTGACCATGGCAAGTCGACTCTGGCCGATCGCTTCATCCAGATGTGCGGCGGCCTGGCCGAGCGCGAAATGGAAGCCCAGGTACTGGACTCCATGGACCTTGAGCGTGAACGCGGGATCACCATCAAGGCTCACAGCGTTACCCTGTATTACATCGCCCGTGATGGTATCAAGTACCAACTGAACTTCATTGACACCCCCGGCCACGTTGACTTCACCTACGAAGTCAGCCGGTCGCTGGCGGCCTGTGAAGGTGCGTTGCTGGTGGTCGATGCCGGCCAGGGTGTCGAGGCGCAATCGGTTGCCAACTGCTACACGGCGATCGAGCAGGGCCTGGAAGTGATGCCGGTCCTGAACAAGATCGACCTGCCACAGGCCGATCCGGACCGCGTAAAAGAAGAAATCGAAAAAATCATCGGCATCGATGCTACCGATGCAGTCGAGTGCAGTGCCAAGACCGGCCTGGGTGTCGATGAAGTGCTCGAGCGCCTGGTACACACCATTCCCGCGCCGACCGGCAACATCGAAGATCCGCTGCAAGCGTTGATCATCGACTCCTGGTTCGACAATTACCTGGGCGTTGTTTCCTTGGTTCGCGTGCGCCACGGCCGCGTGAAAAAGGGCGACAAGATCCTGGTGAAGTCCACCGGCAAGATCCACCTGGTCGACAGCGTCGGTGTGTTCAATCCGAAGCACACTGCTACCGTTGATCTGAAAGCCGGTGAAGTAGGTTTCATCATCGCCGGCATCAAGGACATTCACGGCGCGCCGGTAGGTGACACCCTGACCTTGAGCTCGACGCCAGACGTCGACGTGCTGCCAGGTTTCAAACGCATTCAGCCGCAGGTGTATGCCGGTCTGTTCCCGGTCAGCTCCGACGACTTCGAAGACTTCCGCGAAGCGCTGCAAAAGCTCACCCTGAACGACTCGTCGCTGCAATACACCCCGGAAAGCTCCGATGCCCTGGGCTTCGGCTTCCGTTGCGGGTTCCTCGGCATGCTGCACATGGAGATCATCCAGGAGCGCCTGGAGCGCGAGTACGACCTGGACCTGATCACCACCGCGCCGACGGTTATTTTTGAGTTGTTGCTGAAAACCGGTGAAACGATTTACGTCGATAACCCGTCCAAGCTACCGGATCTGTCGTCCATTGAAGACATGCGCGAGCCAATCGTTCGGGCAAATATTCTTGTGCCGCAGGAGCACCTGGGCAACGTCATTACCCTGTGTATCGAGAAGCGTGGCATTCAACACGATATGCTGTTCCTCGGTAGCCAGGTCCAGGTGACCTACGATTTGCCGATGAACGAAGTGGTCCTGGACTTCTTCGATCGTCTGAAATCCACCAGTCGCGGCTATGCTTCGCTGGATTACCATTTCGATCGTTATCAATCAGCTAATCTGGTGAAGCTGGATGTATTGATCAACAGTGAGAAAGTCGACGCCCTGGCGTTGATCGTGCACCGTGACAACGCGCACTACAAAGGTCGTGCGTTGACCGAGAAGATGAAAGAACTGATTCCGCGGCAGATGTTCGACGTGGCAATCCAGGCCGCCATTGGCGGGCAGATTGTGGCGCGGACAACCGTCAAGGCACTCAGAAAGAACGTATTGGCCAAATGCTACGGTGGTGACGTTAGCCGTAAGCGCAAGCTGTTGGAAAAGCAGAAGGCCGGTAAAAAACGCATGAAGCAGGTCGGCAACGTGGAAATTCCACAAGAAGCCTTCCTCGCTGTGCTCAGGTTGGATAGTTAGGTCCTATGTCACTAAATTTCCCGCTGTTGCTGGTCATCGCCGTTTTCGTTTGCGGTCTGTTGGCGTTGCTCGATCTGATCTTTCTGGCGCCGCGTCGGCGTGCCGCCATCAGCTCTTATCAGGGCAGCGTCGGCGAGCCGGACATGATGGTGGTCGAGAAACTGAACAAAGAACCGATGCTGGTCGAATACGGCAAATCGTTCTTTCCGGTGCTGTTCATCGTGCTGGTCTTGCGTTCGTTCCTGGTGGAGCCGTTCCAGATTCCGTCTGGTTCGATGAAGCCGACCCTGGACGTTGGCGACTTCATTCTGGTGAACAAGTTTTCGTACGGGATCCGCTTGCCGGTGCTCGATACGAAAGTCATCCAGGTCGGTGACCCGCAGCGTGGCGATGTGATGGTGTTCCGCTACCCGAGCGACCCGAACGTCAACTACATCAAGCGTGTAGTGGGCCTGCCGGGCGATCAGATTCGTTACACCGCCGACAAGCGCCTGTTCGTCAACGGTGAGTCGATCGCAGAGCAGCTGGTCGGCTCCGAGCCGGGTACGTTGGGCAGTGCCGAGCTCTACAAGGAAAAACTCGGCGCCGCCGAGCACCTGATCCGCAAGGAAATGAGCCGCTACCGTGCAACCCCGGACCATCAATGGACCGTGCCTGCCGGGCACTACTTCATGATGGGCGACAACCGCGACAACTCCAACGACAGTCGCTACTGGGATGATCCAAGTATTCCCAAGGATCTGCTGGGCATGGTTCCCGACAAGAATATCGTCGGCAAGGCCTTCGCAGTCTGGATGAGCTGGCCGGAACCCAAACTCAGTCACCTGCCGAACTTCTCGCGGGTTGGCCTGATCAAGTAATCACCCACGGCGCTGTTGAACACAGCGCCGAATGCATTTCTGGAGCCAGCAGAAGGTTGCCGCAGATGCATGAAGCCAACGATATTCAGGATGTAATTTTTGAACACAGCGTTAATTGTCCAAGAGCCTTGCAGCGTTGCTGTGATGGACGTCGACCACGAACTCAGCGTGGGTAAACCGTGAGCGTCTCTTTAAGCCGTCTCGAGCGTCAGCTCGGTTATACCTTCAAGGACCAGGAACTGATGGTTCTGGCCCTGACGCATCGCAGCTTTGCCGGGCGCAACAACGAACGCCTGGAATTCCTCGGTGATGCCATTCTCAACTTCGTCGCCGGTGAAGCGCTGTTCGACCGCTTTCCGCTGGCTCGCGAAGGCCAGCTGTCGCGTTTGCGCGCACGCCTGGTCAAAGGTGAGACGCTGGCGGTGTTAGCGCGTGGTTTCGACCTGGGCGAGTACCTGCGCCTGGGGTCCGGTGAGTTGAAGAGTGGCGGTTTCCGTCGGGAATCGATCCTCGCCGATGCCCTCGAAGCGCTGATCGGTGCGATCTACCTGGATGCCGGCATGGACATGGCGCGCGAACGCGTGCTGGCCTGGCTGACGTCCGAGTTCGACAGCCTGACGCTGGTCGACACCAACAAAGATCCAAAGACCCGCCTGCAAGAGTTCTTGCAGTCGCGTGCCTGTGAACTGCCGCGTTACGAAGTGGTAGATATCCAGGGTGAGCCGCATTGCCGGACGTTCTTCGTCGAATGCGAAATCACCTTACTGAACGAAAAAAGCCGAGGTCAGGGTGTGAGTCGTCGTATTGCCGAACAGGTAGCGGCCGCTGCAGCACTGATTGCCCTGGGCGTGGAGAATGGCCATGACTGATTCAACTGCAACTCGCTGTGGCTATGTCGCCATCGTCGGCCGCCCGAACGTGGGCAAATCCACGCTGCTGAACCATATCCTGGGTCAGAAGCTGGCGATCACCTCGCGCAAACCGCAAACCACCCGTCACAACATGCTCGGGATCAAGACCGAAGGCGATGTGCAGGCGATCTACGTCGACACCCCCGGCATGCACAAAGGTGGCGAGAAAGCCCTCAACCGCTACATGAACAAGACCGCTTCGGCCGCGTTGAAAGACGTCGACGTGGTGATTTTCGTGGTTGATCGCACCAAGTGGACCGAAGAAGACCAGATGGTGCTCGAGCGCGTTCAGTACGTGACCGGTCCGTTGATCGTGGCGCTGAACAAGACCGATCGCATCGAAGACAAAGCCGAACTGATGCCACACCTGAGCTGGTTGCAGGAACAACTGCCGAACGCACAGATCATTCCGATTTCGGCGCAGCACGGGCACAACCTCGACGCGCTGGAGCGGGTGATCGCCGGTCACCTGCCGGAAAACGATCACTTCTTCCCGGAAGACCAGATCACCGACCGCAGCAGCCGTTTCCTCGCCGCCGAACTGGTACGCGAGAAAATCATGCGCCAGATGGGCGCCGAGCTGCCATACCAGATCACCGTGGAAATCGAAGAGTTCAAGCAGCAGGGGAAAACCCTGCACATCCATGCGTTGATCCTCGTCGAGCGTGACGGTCAGAAGAAAATCATCATTGGCGACAAGGGCGAGCGGATCAAACGCATCGGCACCGAAGCGCGCAAGGACATGGAGCTGTTGTTCGACTCCAAGATCATGCTCAACCTTTGGGTCAAAGTGAAAGGCGGCTGGTCCGACGACGAACGCGCCCTGCGTTCGCTGGGTTACGGCGACCTGTAATCGCTTCACTTGGATAGACAAAGATCCAACTGTGGGAGCGAGCTTGCTCGCGATGAGGGCCTATATTCAACATTGATGTTGACTGACTGGCCGCTATCGCGAGCAAGCTCGCTCCCACAGTGGTTTTGGGTTGTTTGCAGAATTGCACATCGTTATTGAGAACCCTGACGTTCATGTCTCAAGCTCCCCTCGGCCAACCTGCCTACGTGCTCCATAGCCGTGCCTACCGCGAAAACAGCGCGTTGGTGGACTTCCTCACGCCGCAAGGTCGGCTGCGGGCGGTGTTGCGCAGTGCGCGGGGCAAGGCCGGAACGCTGGCGCGGCCATTCGTGCCGCTGGAAGTCGAGTTCCGTGGTCGCGGTGAATTGAAGAATGTCGGGCGCATGGAAAGCGCCGGCGTCTCGACCTGGCTCAATGGTGAAGCGCTGTTCAGCGGTCTCTACCTCAACGAACTGCTGATTCGCCTGCTGCCGTCCGAAGATCCTCATCCTGCGGTATTCGATCATTACGCCGCGACCTTGCTGGCCCTTGCCGAAGGGCGTCCGCTGGAGCCGTTGTTGCGTTCATTCGAATGGCGGCTGCTCGATGACCTGGGCTACGGCTTTGCGCTGAACGCGGATATCCACGGTGAACCAATCGCGCCCGACGGCCTGTACCGCTTGCAGGTCGATGCAGGTCTGGAGCGGGTCTACCTGTTGCAGCCCGGTCTGTTCAACGGTACCGAACTGCTGGCCATGGCCGACGCCGACTGGAGCGCGCCGGGTGCCTTGTCCGCCGCCAAGCGCTTGATGCGTCAGGCGTTGGCCGTTCACTTGGGCGGTCGCCCGCTGGTGAGTCGCGAGTTGTTTCGAAAGCCATAAGCCTGACGTGTATGCTGTGCACCGAACTTTCTCTTCTTCTGGAGCGCTTCCGTGACCACCAGCAATCGCATTCTTCTTGGCGTGAACATCGACCACGTTGCCACCCTGCGTCAGGCCCGGGGGACTCGTTACCCTGACCCTGTGAAAGCAGCGCTGGACGCGGAAGAGGCGGGCGCTGACGGCATCACCGTGCACTTGCGTGAAGACCGCCGGCACATTCAAGAGCGCGACGTGCTGTTGCTCAAGGACGTGCTGCAAACCCGCATGAACTTCGAGATGGGCGTCACCGAGGAAATGATGGCGTTCGCCGAGCGCATTCGTCCCGCACACATTTGCCTGGTCCCGGAAACCCGTCAGGAACTGACCACCGAAGGCGGTCTGGATGTGGCGGGGCAGGAAGCGCGGATCAAGGCGGCGGTGGATCGCCTGTCGAAAATCGGCTGTGAAGTGTCGTTGTTCATCGATGCCGACGAGCGCCAGATCGAAGCCTCGAAACGCGTTGGCGCACCGGCCATCGAACTGCACACCGGACGTTATGCGGACGCCGAAACACCGACTGCGGTGGCTGAAGAACTGAAGCGTGTGGCGGATGGCGTGGCGTTCGGTCTGACGCAAGGCCTGATCGTCAACGCCGGTCACGGTCTGCACTACCACAATGTCGAAGCGGTCGCGGCGATCAAGGGCATCAACGAACTGAACATCGGCCACGCGCTGGTGGCGCATGCACTGTTCGTCGGGTTCAAGTCGGCTGTTTCGGAGATGAAAGCGCTGATCCTCGCCGCAGCAAAAGCCTAAGCACCAAACACAAAACCCATGTGGGAGCGAGCTTGCTCGCGATAGCAGTCTTGCAGTCAACATCTTCGTTGAATGTTAAGACGCCATCGCGAGCAAGCTCGCTCCCACATTTGATTGGGGGTTGTCCTGATTAAAGCGGTGGGTTTTCTTCAGGCGGCTTGGTCTTGTCGATGCCCGGAACATGCAGGTTGCCTTGGGCGACCTGATCGCCCTCAAGCTGCGGCTGCGTGACCCACGTCAGGATGTCGTAGTAGCGCCGGATGTTCGCCACAAAATGCACCGGCTCACCGCCTCGGGCGTAGCCATAGCGGGTTTTGCTGTACCACTGTTTCTGCGACAGGCGCGGCAGGATCTTTTTCACATCCAGCCACTTGTTCGGATTCAGCCCTTCCTTGGCCGCGAGTTTGCGGGCGTCATCCAGGTGACCGCTGCCGACGTTGTAGGCCGCCAGCGCAAACCATGTGCGATCCGGCTCCTGGATCGAGTCGTCGAGTTGATCCTTCATGTAGGCCAGGTACTTCGCGCCGCCCATGATGCTTTGCTTGGCGTCCAGTCGATTGGACACGCCCATGGCCTGCGCGGTGTTCTGGGTCAGCATCATCAGGCCGCGAACACCGGTTTTCGAGGTGACCGCCGGTTGCCACAGCGATTCCTGATAACCAATTGCCGCGAGCAGTCGCCAGTCGACTTTCTCCTCCTTGGCCGAAGCCTTGAAGTGCTTCTCGTATTTGGGCAGCCGTTGCTGCAAGTGCTGGGCGAAGGTGTAGGCGCCCATGTAGCCGAGTACATCGACATGCCCGTAATAGCGGTCTTTCAGCCGTTGCAGGGTGCCATTCTTCTCGGCCTTGTCGAGGAAGTCGTTGATCTCGTTGAGCAGGCTGTTGTCATCACCGGCGGCGACCGCCCAGCTCTGGTTGCTGGCGTCGCCCAGGTCGAAGGCGACCCGCGCGTTAGTGAAGTACACCTGGTTCATCGCGACTTCGTTGGAGTCGACCAGTGTCAGATCGATCTGACCTTCATCAACCATGCGCAGCAGGTCAACGACCTCAACCGCGTCGGATTCTTCGTATTCAATGCCGGGGTATTTCTTTTTCAGCGCGGCCAGTTGGTCGGCGTGGGTGCTGCCCTTGAGCACCATGATTGTCTTGCCGACCAGATCGGCTGCCGAGGTCGGCCGGGACTGGCCATTGCGGTAGATGATCTGTGGGGTGACTTCCAGATACGAGTGGGAAAACCGCACTTGCTGTTTGCGTTTCTCGCTGCCGACCAGACCGGCGGCAGCCAGCACCGGGCCGCCAGGTTTGCCTAACTGACCGTACAGGTCGTCGAGGTTGTCTGCGGTTTCGATCTTGAGTTTCACCCCCAGATCGTCGGCGAAGCGCTTCACCAGCTCGTATTCGAAGCCGGTTTCACCGTTGCGATCCTGAAAGTAGGTGGCGGGACTGTTGCGTGTAACCACACGCAGCACGCCATCCTCCTTTACGCGCTCCAGTGTGTTGGGTTTATCAACACAGCCACTGAGCATCAGGAAGAGTCCGGTTGCGATGAGCCATTTGGCGAATCGCGGACGCAAAGCCGTTGGGGAAAACATCTGCGCAGTATACGCAAAGGACCACGGCCGCCATATCTCGACAGCAAAGGGCTTGTCTGCTAGAGCGTGCAAAACCCGGCGCAAGCCCGCAAGAACGGGCGCTCAGGCCGGAATGTGATAACCAAAATAACCCCCGGCACGGACCTTGATGAGCATGGATTGCCGGATTTGAGCCCCGGGCCGACGTTCGGACAATACCGGGTGTAGCGTTTCGGGTGCTGTCTCGGGCGGTTTAGGCTAGAATGCACGGCCTCAAAGCACACCCCCTTCCGAGGCTGTCCCGAAGATGTTGATCCTGCGCGGCGCTCCTGCCCTTTCTGCCTTTCGCCACAGCAAACTCCTTGAGCAACTGAGCCAGAAGGTTCCGGCTGTCAGTGGCTTGTATGCTGAATTCGCTCACTTCGCCGAAGTCACCGGCGTCCTGACCGGCGACGAACAGCAGGTGCTAGCGCGCCTTCTGAAGTACGGTCCCAGCGTTCCGGTACAAGAGCCGGCCGGCCGTCTGTTCCTGGTGTTGCCACGTTTCGGCACCATCTCGCCCTGGTCGAGCAAGGCCAGCGATATCGCCCGCAACTGTGGCCTGGCGAAAATCCAGCGCCTGGAGCGCGGTATCGCTTTCTACGTGACCGGTGAATTCACCGATGCACAAGCACAGCTGATCGCCGACGGTCTGCACGACCGCATGACCCAGATCGTGCTGGAAAACCTCGAACAGGCTGCTGGCCTGTTCAGTCACGCCGAACCGAAGCCGCTGACGGCAATCGACGTTCTGGGCGGCGGTCGCGCCGCGCTGGAAAAAGCCAACGTCGAACTGGGCCTGGCCCTGGCCGAAGACGAGATCGACTACCTGGTCAACGCCTTCATTGGCTTGAAGCGCAACCCGCACGACATCGAACTGATGATGTTCGCCCAGGCGAACTCCGAGCACTGCCGTCACAAGATCTTCAACGCCAGTTGGGACATCGACGGCGAGAGCCAGGAAAAAAGCCTGTTCGGCATGATCAAGAACACCTACGTGATGCACAGCGAAGGCGTTCTGTCGGCTTACAAGGACAACGCTTCGGTCATCGTCGGCAGCGTGGCTGGCCGTTTCTTCCCGGACCCTGAGACCCGCCAGTACGGCGCGGTGCAGGAACCGGTGCACATCCTGATGAAAGTCGAGACGCACAACCACCCGACCGCGATTGCCCCGTTCCCGGGCGCATCCACCGGTTCCGGTGGCGAGATCCGCGACGAAGGCGCTACCGGTCGCGGCGCCAAGCCAAAAGCTGGTCTGACCGGTTTCACCGTGTCCAACCTGCAAATCCCGGGCTTCGAACAGCCGTGGGAAGTGCCGTACGGCAAACCCGAGCGCATCGTTACCGCGCTGGACATCATGATCGAAGGCCCATTGGGCGGCGCTGCATTCAACAACGAATTCGGCCGTCCGGCGCTGACCGGTTACTTCCGTACCTTCGAACAATCCATCACCACCCCGCGTGGCGATGAAGTGCGCGGTTACCACAAGCCAATCATGTTGGCCGGCGGCATGGGCAACATTCGTGAGGAACACGTCAAGAAAGGCGAAATCCTCGTGGGCTCCAAGCTGATCGTGCTCGGTGGCCCGGCGATGCTGATTGGTCTGGGCGGCGGCGCGGCTTCCTCCATGGCCACCGGCACCAGCTCGGCCGATCTGGACTTTGCTTCGGTACAACGCGAAAACCCGGAAATGGAACGCCGTTGCCAGGAAGTCATCGACCGTTGCTGGCAACTGGGCGACAAGAACCCGATCAGCTTCATCCACGACGTGGGTGCGGGCGGTCTGTCCAACGCCTTCCCGGAATTGGTCAACGATGGCGACCGTGGTGGCCGCTTCGAACTGCGCAACATTCCAAACGACGAGCCGGGCATGGCCCCGCACGAAATCTGGAGTAACGAATCCCAGGAACGCTACGTTCTGGCGGTCGGCCCGGCCGACTTCGAACGTTTCAAGGCGATCTGCGAACGTGAGCGTTGCCCGTTCGCCGTTGTCGGCGAAGCGACTGCCGAGCCGCAACTGACTGTCACCGACAGTCACTTCGGCAACAGCCCTGTGGATATGCCGCTCGAAGTGCTGCTGGGCAAAGCCCCGCGCATGCACCGTTCGGCTGTTCGTGAAACCGAACTGGGCGACGATTTCGATCCGTCGACACTGGCCATTGCCGATTGCGTCGAACGCGTTCTGCATCACCCGGCCGTGGCCAGCAAAAGCTTCCTGATCACCATTGGCGACCGTACCATCACCGGCCTTGTGGCCCGTGATCAGATGGTCGGTCCGTGGCAGGTTCCAGTGGCTGACGTTGCCGTCACCGCCACCAGCTTCGACGTCTACACCGGTGAAGCCATGGCCATGGGCGAGCGTACTCCGCTGGCACTGCTGGACGCTCCGGCGTCGGGCCGCATGGCTATCGGCGAAACCCTGACCAACATCGCGGCCTCGCGCATCGGCAAGATCTCCGACATCAAACTGTCGGCGAACTGGATGTCGGCTGCCGGACACCCGGGCGAAGACGCGCGTCTGTACGACACTGTGAAAGCGGTCGGCATGGAACTGTGCCCGGAACTGGGCATCACCATTCCGGTGGGCAAGGACTCGATGTCCATGGCCACTCGCTGGAATGACGAAGGCGTCGACAAGACGGTGACTTCGCCAATGTCCCTGATCGTGACCGGTTTCGCGCCAGTGACTGACATCCGTCAGACCCTGACCCCGCAACTGCGCATGGACAAGGGCACCACCGACCTGATCCTGATCGATCTGGGCCGTGGCCAGAACCGCATGGGCGCTTCGATCCTCGCGCAGGTTCACGGCAAGCTCGGCAAGCAGGCACCGGACGTCGATGACGCCGAAGACCTGAAAGCCTTCTTCGCGGTGATCCAGGGCCTCAACGCCGACGGTCACCTGCTGGCTTACCACGACCGTTCCGACGGTGGTCTGCTGACCAGCGTGGTGGAAATGGCCTTTGCCGGCCACTGCGGTCTGAGCCTGAACCTCGACGGTCTGGCAGAAACCTCGGCCGACATCGCCGCGATCCTGTTCAACGAAGAACTGGGTGCTGTCATCCAGGTTCGTCAGGACTCGACGCCGGATATCCTTGCGCAGTTCAGCGCCGCAGGTCTGGGCGACTGCGTGTCGGTGATCGGCCAGCCGATGAACAACAGCGAGATCAGCATCACCTTCAACGGCGACACCGTGTTCGAAGGTCAGCGTGGTCTGCTGCAACGTCAGTGGGCTGAAACCAGCTACCAGATCCAGCGTCTGCGTGACAACGCCGACTGCGCCGAGCAAGAGTTCGACGTGCTGCTGGAAGAAGACAACCCTGGCCTGAGCGCCAAGCTGAGCTACGACGTGAACCAGGACGTCGCCGCGCCTTACATCAAGAAAGGCATTCGCCCACAGGTTGCCGTACTGCGTGAGCAGGGCGTCAACGGTCAGGTGGAAATGGCAGCAGCGTTCGACCGCGCCGGTTTCAATGCGATCGACGTGCACATGAGCGACATTCTGGCCGGCCGTGTCGACCTGAACGAGTTCAAAGGTCTGGTGGCGTGCGGTGGCTTCTCCTACGGTGACGTACTGGGTGCCGGTGAAGGCTGGGCGAAATCGGCGCTGTTCAACAGCCGTGCTCGCGATGCGTTCCAGGGCTTCTTCGAACGTACCGACAGCTTCGCCCTCGGCGTGTGCAACGGTTGCCAGATGATGTCCAACCTGCACGAGCTGATCCCGGGCAGTGAATTCTGGCCGCACTTCGTGCGCAACCGTTCCGAGCAGTTCGAAGCCCGTGTGGCGATGGTTCAGGTTCAGGAATCGAACTCGATCTTCCTGCAGGGCATGGCCGGTTCGCGTATGCCGATCGCCATCGCTCACGGTGAAGGTCATGCCGAGTTCGCCAGCGAAGAAGCCTTGCTGCAAGCCGATCTGTCGGGTTGCGTGGCGATGCGTTTCGTCGACAACCACGGCAAGGTTACCGAGCGCTACCCGGCCAACCCGAACGGCTCGCCGCGCGGGATCACCGGTTTGACCAGCCGTGACGGTCGCGTGACCATCATGATGCCGCACCCGGAGCGGGTGTTCCGCGCCGTGCAGAACTCGTGGCGCTCGGAAGAGTGGAACGAAGACGCGCCGTGGATGCGTATGTTCCGTAATGCTCGTGTGTGGGTGAACTAAGCGCCGTGTACAAGCTCAGTTTTTTTGTTCCTCAGAGCCATGTTGAGGTGGTCAAGGGTGCTGTGTTCGCTGCCGGTGGTGGGCGGATCGGTGCCTATGATCACTGTTCGTGGCAGGTGCTTGGGTTGGGTCAGTTTCGGCCTTTGGACGGTAGTCAGCCGTTTATTGGTCAGGCGGGGCTGGTCGAGCAGGTGGAGGAGTGGAAGGTTGAGCTTGTGGTCAGCGATGAGTTGATTGGTGTTGTGGTGGCGGCTCTGAAGCAGAGTCATCCCTATGAGACGCCGGCTTACGAGGTATGGCGGTTGGAGGATTTCTGATCTTCCCGCCGTTGAAATGAGAAACCCGCTGAAGTGTTTTCAGCGGGTTTTTTATTGCCCGGGATTCCATGAATGTACTCGTTCCACTGTGGGAGCGAGCTTGCTCGCGAAGACGGCCTGACAGCCGACCCATCTCCCGCAGATGTACACCAATCAAAACTGTGGGAGCGGGCTTGCTCGCGAAGACGGCCTGACAGCCGACCAATCTCCCGCAGATGTACACCAATCAAAATGTGGGAGCTGGCTTGCCTGCGAAGGCGGCCTGACAGCCGACCAATCTCCCGCAGATGTACACCAATCAAAACTGTGGGAGCGGGCTTGCTCGCGAAGACTGCCTTACAGCCGACCCATCTCCCGCAGATGTACCCCAATCAAAATTGTGGGAGCTGGCTTGCCCGCGATGGCGGCCTAACAGCCGACCCATCTCCCGCAGATGTACACCAATCAAAATTGTGGGAGCTGGCTTGCCTGCGAAGGCGGCCTGACAGCCGACCCATCTCCCGCAGATGTACATCAATCAAAAATGTGGGAGCTGGTTTGCCTGCGATGGCGGCCTAACAGCCGACCCATCTCCCGCAGATGTACCCCAATCAAAAATGTGGGAGCGGGCTTGCTCGCGAAGGCGGCCTGACAGCCGACCAATCTCTTGCAGGTGTACATATCCATTTCTGCGGTAACGGCCACTTAGGGTTTCGCCCTGACGGCGACTCACTTTTCCAGACGCCGAAAAGTAAGCAAAAGGCTTCGCCCCAAGCGTACGGCACCTCGCCTAGGCTCGGCGTCCCCTCACTCCGGTGTCCATCAGGGGGCATCGCCT